>JBGAHX010000006.1:0-190090 GCA_044225935.1 Gemmatimonadaceae bacterium | reverse complement strand
CGCCGAGACGTATGGGGCAAACTGCGAGCTGCCGACATCGATCACTCGGCGCGGCTCGAAGAAGACGCCGGCGAGCGTGACGCTCTCGTCGCCGAGCGAGGTGTCATCGAACGAGTGGGTCGAGCCCTGGATGCCGAAGCCGTACGACCACGCGCTCGGCGTGATGCGAAACTGCGCCTCGAAGCCGGGGCCGGCCTTGAGGCCGTCGTACGCCTCGCCGAACGTTCCGACGAAGAGGCCCGAAGCCTGAACGGAGTAGCGCTGCGCCGACTGCCCCTGCACCACGGCAGGTGCGGCAAGGACGACGAGCGCGGCGGCGGCGAGGCGGAGGGTGCGGACGGGGGCCATTGGTGATCTCACGGCTGAATTGGAGAGGGCGTCGGCTTTCGAGGAGTGGGAGGGCGATGACAGCTGGGATCGCCCCTTCACACCACCACGCGCACGCGCGCAGCAATTCGGCTCACGTTCGCGCGAGACCGTCGTGTGACTTGCCCTTTCGGCTCACGGGGGCGAGGATACGCCTGAGCTGGCCTGATTCCTGCCAGTACGCACGGTGATCCCTTCTCCCTCTGCGCCGTGAGCCACCTCCCCGACAATTCGACCACGGCCCCCCCGCCGGCGCCGCCGTCCGAGACGACGCACGACGTCACGCGCCTCCTCGTGGATCTGCAACGAGGAGCCGATGGTGCGGCCGACCAGCTCGTTCCGCTCGTATACGACGAGCTGCACAAACTCGCGGTGCACTACATGCGCGCGGAGCGCGGTGATCACACGCTGCAGCCCACCGCGCTCGTGCACGAGGCGTACATCCGGCTCGTCGACCAGCGCAACGCGTCGTGGCAGAACCGTTCGCACTTCTTCGGGATCGCGGCGCAGGCGATGCGCCGCATCCTCGTGGATCACGCGCGGCGCAAGCGCGCGGGGAAGCGCGAAGGAGGGGACCGCGTGACGCTCGACGAGTCGGTCGCCGAAGCGCCGCAACGGTCGGTGGACCTCATCGCGCTCGACGATGCGCTCAACAAGCTCGCATCGCTCGACCCGCGCCAGGCGCGCGTGGTGGAACTGCGGTTCTTCGGGGGGCTCGACATCGAACAGACCGCCGAGTCGTTAGGCATCTCCCCGGCGACCGTCAAGCGCGACTGGACCTTTGCGCGCGCCTTCCTGCAGCGCGAGATGGACGGCATGTGAGGAGCGGAGGCGACTCCCCGGAAGGGGATCCCGCCCTCACGCCGGCGCGACTCGAACGCATCCGCGCCCTCTTCGACGCCGCACTCGAACTCACCGGCGCCGATCGCGACGCCTACCTCGATCGCAGCTGCGAATCCGATCCCACGCTGCGCCACGAAGTCGAGAGCCTCCTCTCGGCGCTGGCGCGGGGGAGCGACACGTGGGACCGCCCGCTGGGCGAGGTGCTGGCCGATGCCCTCGCCACGGGCGACGAGAGCGCGGGCGTCGGGACCCGCATCGGCCCGTATCGGCTGACTCGCGTCATCGGGGTCGGCGGCATGGGCGCCGTCTACGAGGGGGTCCGCGACGACGACCAGTTCCAGAAGCGCGTCGCCCTCAAGTTCCTCCGCCGCGGCCACGAAGGCGACCTGGCCATCCGCCGCTTCCGGTACGAGCGCCAGATCCTCGCCCACCTCAATCACAAGAACATCGCGGCCCTCCTCGACGGAGGCGTCACGCCCGACGGGCAGCCCTACATCGTCATGGAGTACGTCGACGGGCGCCCGATCACCACCTACGCGGCGCACCACCGCCTCGGGCTCCGCGCCCGTGTCCAGCTCCTCCGCCAGGTCGCCGCCGCCGTCCAGCACGCCCACCAGCACCTCGTCGTCCACCGCGACCTCAAGCCCGGCAACATCCTCGTCGCCGACGACGGAACGGTCAAACTCCTCGACTTCGGCATCGCGCGCCTGCTGCGCGAAGGCGAAGGGGCCGCCCAGCTCCCGGCGACCCAGGGCGGGGCGCACGCCTTCACCCCCGACTACGCCAGCCCCGAGCAGGTGCGCGGGCTCCCGGTGGCGCCGTCGAGCGACCTCTATTCGTTAGGCGTGATCGCCTGCGAGCTCCTGTCCGGGCACCGCCCCTTCACTTTCGAGGGGCAGCTCTTCGCCGAGCTCCAGAGCCGCATCGCCCTCGCCCCGCCCCCGCCGCCGTCGACGCTCGTCACCGCCGCCGACCTTCCCGCGTTTGGGGAATCGTCCCTCTCCCGGCTCCAGCGCCAGCTCCGCGGCGACCTCGATGCGATCGTGCTGCAGGCGCTGCGCAAGGAGCCCGAGCGCCGCTACGGCTCGGCCGAGCAGTTCGCCGCCGACCTGCAGCGCCACCTCGAGGGGCACCCGGTCACCGCCCAGCGCGACACCTTCGGCTATCGCGCCGCCAAGTTCCTCCGCCGCCGCCGCATCGAGGTCGCCGCCGGGACGCTCGTCGCCGCCTCGCTCGTCGGCGGCATCGTCGCCACCGCCCGCCAGGCCCGCCGCGCCGAGACCGAGCGCGCCAAGACCGAGCAGGTCAACCAGTTCCTCTCCACCATGCTCGCCGCCGTCGACCCGGGGAACAGCGGCAAGGACGTCACCGTCGCTCAGGTCCTCTCGCAGGCGGCACAGGACATCGACAAGGAGAAGCTCGCGCCCGAGATCGAGGCGGAGATTCGGCACACGTTAGGCCAGACGTACTACGGGCTATCGCTCTACGACTCGGCGACGAAGCACATCGATCGCGCGTACGCGCTGCGGCGCGCGCTCTACGGCGATCTCGATCAGCGGACCGCGCAGACCTTCAGCTACCTGGTGGCGCTCGCCGAGGCGCGCGCCTCGTATGCCGAGGCCGAGTCGCTGGCGCGCATCGACGTCGACGCGCAGCGACGCATGCCGCGCGGGCAGTACAAAGGAACGGAGCTGGCGACCGCGCTCGACAACCTGGCGCGCATGATCGAGCACCAGGGGCGGCTCGAGGAGGCGATGAAGATCAAGATGGAGTCGCTCGCCATCCGGCGTCAGGCGACCGACTCCACCACGCTCGCCTCCCTTCCCTACACGCTCAACAATCTTTCCGTCTCCTACGAGTACCAGGGAGACTACGCCAAGGCCGAATCGCTCGCCGTGGAGGCGCTGCAGGTCGAGGCGAAGGTGCATAACGCGCAGTCGGCAAACTACGGAAACCTCCTCCGCAACCTCGCGTCGATCCGCACCGATCGCGGCGATCCGGCGCAGGCCGACTCGCTCATCCGCGAATCGATCCGCCTGTTGCTGGCGACCGCCGGTCCGCATCACGCCGAATACCTGCGTTCGGTGAGCATGCTGGCGCAGCTCCGGTACGAGGCGAACGACATGCCGGCGGCAGTGAAGGCGGCGCGCGAAGTGGTCGCCGAGATCGGGAAGGGACTGCACGAGGGAGAGCCGGCCGCCGCGTCGACGCTGCAGGCGCTTGGACTCGCGCTCGACTCGCTGCACCAGTTTGCAGCTGGCGACAGCGCCCTCCTCCGCTCGCTGGAGATCCGGCGCAAGTACTATCCGCCGGGTCACTGGGCGATCGCCTCGTCGGAGGCGACATACGGTTATCATCTGGGAAAGGTGGGACGGGAGACCGAAGGGGCACGCATGCTCTCCAAGGCCTATGACAAACTGGTGGCAACGCGAGGCGCCGATGCCGCGGTGACCAAGCGCGTCGCGGTGCGCCTCGCCGAGTTGTACGCGCGGATGGGGCGCAAGGACGACGCGGCCCGCTGGCGCGCACGAGGATGACCCGAGGATGAGATGACCGTACCCGATCCGATGACCCCGACTCGTCTCGTCCGCGTGCGCGAGTTGTTCGACGCCGCGCTCGAGATGACGGAGCAGGATCGCACCGACTACCTGCAGCGTGCATGCGGCGCGGATACGGCACTCAGGGCCGAGGTCGAGAGCCTCCTCTCGGCGCTGGCCCGGGGGACAGACACGTGGGACCGCCCGCTGGGTGAGGTGCTGGCCGATGCCCTCGCCACGGGCGACGAGAGCGCGGGCGTCGGGACCCGCATCGGCCCGTATCGGCTGACGCGCGTCATCGGGGTCGGCGGCATGGGCGCCGTCTACGAGGGGGTCCGCGACGACGACCAGTTCCAGAAGCGCGTCGCCCTCAAGTTCCTCCGCCGCGGCCACGAAGGCGACCTGGCCATCCGCCGCTTCCGGTACGAGCGCCAGATCCTCGCCCACCTCAATCACAAGAACATCGCGGCCCTCCTCGACGGGGGCGTCACGCCCGACGGGCAGCCCTACATCGTCATGGAGTACGTCGACGGGCGCCCGATCACCACCTACGCGGCGCACCACCGCCTCGGGCTCCGCGCCCGTGTCCAGCTCCTCCGCCAGGTCGCCGCCGCCGTCCAGCACGCCCACCAGCACCTCGTCGTCCACCGCGACCTCAAGCCCGGCAACATCCTCGTCGCCGACGACGGAACGGTCAAACTCCTCGACTTCGGCATCGCGCGCCTGCTGCGCGAAGGCGAAGGGGCCGCCCAGCTCCCGGCGACCCAGGGCGGGGCGCACGCCTTCACCCCCGACTACGCCAGCCCCGAGCAGGTGCGCGGGCTCCCGGTGGCGCCGTCGAGCGACCTCTATTCGTTAGGCGTGATCGCCTGCGAGCTGTTGTCGGGGCACCGCCCGTTCACTTTCGAGGGGCAGCTCTTCGCCGAGCTCCAGAGCCGCATCGCCCTCGCCCCGCCCCCGCCGCCGTCGACGCTCGTCACCGCCGCCGACCTTCCCGCGTTTGGGGAATCGTCCCTCTCCCGGCTCCAGCGCCAGCTCCGCGGCGACCTCGATGCGATCGTGCTCCAGGCACTCCGCAAGGAGCCCGAGCGGCGCTACGGCTCGGCCGAGCAGTTCGCCGCCGACCTGCAGCGCCACCTCGAGGGGCACCCGGTCACCGCCCAGCGCGACACCTTCGGCTATCGCGCCGCCAAGTTCCTCCGCCGCCGCCGCATCGAGGTCGCCGCCGGGACGCTCGTCGCCGCCTCGCTCGTCGGCGGCATCGTCGCCACCGCCCGCCAGGCCCGCCGCGCCGAGACCGAGCGCGCCAAGACCGAACAGGTCAACCAGTTCCTCTCCACCATGCTCGCCGCCGTCGACCCGGGGAACAGCGGCAAGGACGTCACCGTCGCCCAGGTCCTCTCGCAAGCGGCCCAGGACATCGACAAGGAAAAGCTCGATCCGGAGATCGAAGCGCAGGTGCGTCACACGCTCGGCCAGACCTACGTAGAGCTCGGGCTCACCGACTCAGCGGAAACGCACATCAAGCGCGCGGTCGAACTACGCACGCAGGTCTACGGGAAGTACGACAGTCGCACTTCGATGTCGATTTCCTATCTCGCCGCGGTCGCCGAGGCGCGTGGTGCGTTCGCCGAAGCGGAGTCGCTCGGCTACCAGGTGCTCGACATCCAGCAGCATCTGAAGCCGCGACAGCCAGGGGAGCTGGGTACGGCCTACAACAATGTTGCGCGTTACCTCGAGCAGCAGGGTAAGCTCGACGAGGCGATGAAGTACAAGCTGCAGGCTGCCGACGTCCATCGATCGAGCGACGACTCGGTGTCGCTCGCTGCCCTCCCCTACACATTGCAGGGGTTGTCGGTGTCGTACACGTACAGCGGCGACTACGCGAAGGGTGACTCGCTGGCGCGTGAATCGCTCGCAGCCGAGGAGCGGGTGCATGGCAAGCGCTCGCGGAACTACGGCAACCTGCTGATCAACCTCGCCAACGTGAAGAGCAGCCTCGGGGAGCACGAGGCGGCCGACTCGGCGATTCGCGAGGCGATCGACGTCCTGCGCGAGACGCTCGGGCCGCAGCATCCGGACTTCATTGCGGCGCACAGCATCTGGGCGGCGCTGCGGGCGAGCGTGAAGGACTGGGCGACCACCGAGAAGGCGGCGCGAGTGGTGGTCGACGCTATCGGCGGCCCGCTTCACGAGAGCGACCAGTCGGCGGCGGTCGCGCTGCAGCAGCTCGGCTTCGCCCTGGCCGCGCGCGGTGCCAACGCCGAGGCCGAGCAGGCGTTCCGACGCTCGCTGGCACTGCGGCAGAAGTACCTCCCCGCCGAGCACTGGGCGATCGCGTCGTCGGAGGCGGTGCTGGGGCATCACCTGGCGATGACGGGGCACCGGACGGAAGGGGAGCCGATGCTGCGGCGCGCGTATGCCCGGCTGGTCGAGACGCGCGGGGCCGACGCCGAGGTTACGCAAACCACGGCGAAACGGATCGCCGAGGTGGAGTCGAGCGGGAAATAAACGATGGCGTGAGCGGTCCATGAGCCGCTTCGAGGCGACGCTGCGCGTGTCTGGATGAGCAGCACTTCCCGACCCCCAGTCGACCTCTCGGAGACACTACCATGGAACGCGTCATCCTTCGCCATCTCAAGGGCTCCAAGGCCTCCCAGCTCGAGGAGTTCCCCCTCCAGCAGTTCGCCGAACTCACCATCGGCCGCGACCCCAACTCGACCATCCGCTTCGACCCCGAGAAGGACGATCTCGTGGGGCGCCAGCATGCGCGCATCAGCAAGGACCCGGCGGACGGTCATCGCTTCAAGCTGCAGGACCTGAACTCCCGCAACGGCACGTTCCTCAACAAGCTGCGCGTCGTTGGCGAGACGCCGCTCCAGCCCGGCGACGTGATCCAGCTCGGCGCCGGCGGCCCGGAGCTCCAGTTCGACCTTGATCCGCTCCCGGCGATCTACGTGAAGGCGACGCGCCTCGGCGTGGCCGGCCCGGTCGGCGCGACGGTCCAGGGTGCGGCCGAGACGCGGGTTGGCGCGACGATGGGAAGCGCCTCCTCGGCGGGCGGGAGCAGCAGCAAGAGCGGGAGCGTGCCGCAGCCGGCGCCTAACGCGATCGGCAAGGCGACGGTCGAGCGGATGATCGGCGAGACCAAGACCAAGTCGAACCGCAACAACATGCTGGTCGGCGCCGCCGCCCTCCTCCTGGTGGTTGCCGCCGCGGCGTGGGCGAAGAAGAACAACGACGAGTCGTCGCGGAAGAGCGAGGAGCACATCGCCTTCGTGAAGGACAGCCTCGCCAAGGCGACGGCGGCCTCGCAGGCCGCGGCCAAGGGAGAGATGGACTCGCTGAGCAACGCGCTCAACCGCGCCGGCGAACTCTCCAAGCAGATGCAGCCGTCGGAGATCGCGGCCAAGTACGGCGCCGCCGTCGTGCAGGTGGACTTCAGCTGGAAGCTCACGTATCGCGGGACCGGCGGTCAGGTCTACCACAAGCTGATCCTCAACCGCTACAAGGGGAAAGACGGGCGCACGCACCCGATCATCGACAACGGGCGCGAGATGGTGCCGGCGTACTACGAGGTTGGGCAGGAGATCGAGCCGGCGCTCACGCTCGATGCCAATGCCGGACGTCCGATCGGCGTCAGCGCCCGCGGCTCAGGCTTCGTGGTGACCTCGAACGGCTTCATCCTCACGAACCGCCACGTCGCCTACAACTGGCAGACCTGGTACCGCTTCGATGGCGAGAGCGACGTCGGCCCGATCCTCGACATGCGCACCGGCGGGATCTTCCTCGACGAGAACAAGCAGCCCGTCCTCACCCGTCCGCCGACGCAGTGGATTCCGTCGGAGACCAAGCAGGCCGGCCCCAAGGGCGAGATCGGTGACTTCCAGGCCCGCGTCGAGTACCTGATGGTCCGCTTCCCGAAGGATCCCACGCCGTTCGAAGCGAGCAACGTCCGTCCGTCACAGCGCCACGACGTGGCCCTGATCAAGGTCGATGCACCGCCGACGCTCGAGTACGTGAACATGGTCGACACGTACGACAAGACGCAGCAGGGCGACGCGATCACGGTGATGGGGTACCCTGGCGTCTCGGACGAAGTGATCACGGTCATCAAGTCCCGCGACATGTTCAACCGCGAAGCGCAGCAGCGTGTCCTGCCGATGCCGACCCTGTCGACCGGCAACATCGGGAAGATCCTGCGGGCGGCGGACGCCGAAGTGCGCGACGGCTTCTTCACCTTCGCCCCGAGCGGTGACACCTACCAGCTCACGGTCAACTCGACGGGTGGTGGCAACAGCGGTGGCCCGATGTTCGACGCCTTCGGCAACGTGATCGGCATCTACTTCGCCGGCAAGCGCACCGATGCGCAGATCTCCTTCTCGATCCCGATCCGCTACGGGATGGAACTCCTCCGGATCGGCGACCCGACGGCCGCCAAGTAACACCGACAGCTGCAACCGCTCACCAGGTCACTGCCATGTCCGCCGGACTCCCCATGAACGCCTCGATCGGCCCCTACCGGGTGATCGACTATGTGGGAGCCGGCGGCATGGGCACGGTGTACCGGGTGAGCCACCGCGCAACGGGACGCGTCGCCGCCGCCAAGGTCATGAGCGGCGGCGCCGTCGCACCGAGGGCCCTCGAGCGCTTTCATAACGAGGCCCGCATCCTCCAGGCGCTGAGCCATCCGTCGATCTCCGAGATGTACGAGCTGCTGCAAGTCGACGGCGCCCCCTGCCTGGTGATGGAGTACGTGGATGGCGAGACGGTCGAGCAGCTTCTGCGAATCCACGGCCCCTTTCCGGTGGCCGATGCGGTCCGGATCCTCGCCTCGCTCGCCGACGCGGTGGGCTACATCCACCAGCGCGGCGTGATCCACCGCGACCTCAAGACCAACAATGTCAAGATCGACTCGCGCGGCGCGGTAAAGCTCCTCGACTTCGGGATCGCCACCGCCGAAGGGGCGCCGCGCCTGACGAGTACCGGGAACGTGGTCGGGACGCTGATGTCGCTCGCTCCCGAGCAGTTGCGCACCGGGCACGCCGAGCCGCGCTCCGACATCTGGGCGTTAGGTGTGCTCTTCTACGAACTGCTTACCGGGCGCGCGCCGTTCGATGGTGGAGCGCCGGGATACGTCGGGGAGAAGATCATGAAGGGGGCGTACACGCCGGCCTCCACCCTCCGCCCCGATCTCCCGCGGGAAATCGATCGCATCCTCTCGCGCTGCCTTCGCGTGCGTCCCGAGGATCGTTATGCAACGGCGGAGGCGCTCCTCACCGACCTGCGCGCGCTCTCGTCCGGGGAGCGTCGCGTGACACCGATCTCCGGCGCCGAGATCCTGCACGGGAGCGGAGAGTTTGCCCGCACCATCGCCCGGGAGTGGCGCGTGGCGCTCTCCGGTGCGCTGGCGACGGCCGCAGCGGTTTTCCTCTTCTGGGCGGTGAGTTCGCCGTCACCGAAGCCGCCGGCCCAGGAGATCATCCCGGTCACGCCGCGCCCCCCGGTCGCCCAAGGGAGCGGGAGCCGGCTCGGCCCGGGTGAGCGACCCGAGGTCGTGACGCCACCGGTGACGCCAGTGCAGCCGACGCCAGAGCCCCTCATCCCGGCGACCACGAGCAGCTCACGCACCGTCGCCGCTGGGGGCGGGAAAAAGGACGGGCGCCCCGTGAGCCTCGGGACGCTGATCATCCGCGTGGTAGAGGGGCCCGCCGATGTCTACATCGACAACGTGCGGGTCGGCACCACCCCCTACACCCTCGAAGCGCCGTTGCGCACGGAGATGCAACTCCTCCTCAAGCGCCCCGGGTGCGACGACCTGCGCCGCACCCTGCGCCTCGAGGAGGGGATGGGCGAAACGTTCGAGAGCCTGCGGAACTGCCGCTCTCGCTGACCGAAGTATCACGAGCACGTTCACGAGCACGTTCACGAGCACGTTCACGAGCACGTTCACGAGCACTTCCCAAAGCAATTCCACGAGGGCGTGATGTCTTTTCTGGGCAAGTTCTTCTCGCGCAACGCGGCACCGCCGGCTTCCTCGGCGCGCCCCACCGTCGAGCTGTCGCGAGCGGGGGGACCTGGCGGACAGGGGACAGAGCTTCGTATCGAGGCCGGGCTCTCCACCGATCCGGGATGCGTGCGCGAGATCAACGAGGATTTCGCCCGCATCATCCGCCCGACGACAAACGAGGAGTTGCAAAAGCGCGGTTTGCTCGCAGTGGTCTGCGACGGGATGGGGGGACACGAGGCCGGTGAGATCGCCTCGCGCCTCGCCGTCGAGACCATCGTGCGCCGCTTCGAAGGGGGAGAGCTGGACGGCGATCCGGTGGTACAGCTCCCGCGCGCCGTTCAGGCGGCGAATCGCGCGATCTTCGATGTCGCCGAGAAGAACGCCAAGCTCAAGGGGATGGGGACCACCTGCACCGCACTCCTGGTGCGCGGCGGGATGGCGTACGGGGCGCACGTCGGCGACTCGCGCATCTACCTCATCCGCGACGGCGACATCTTCCTCATGACCGAGGATCACTCGGCGGTGATGGAGATGGTGCGGCGCGGAGTGCTCTCGCGCGAGGAAGCGCGGCATCATCCCGACAAGAACGTCATCTCCCGCGCGTTGGGGAGTCATCGCGACGTCGATGCGACCGGGTGGCCGCAGCCATTCGCGCTCCGCCCCGAGGATCGCTTCCTCCTGTGTACGGACGGACTGTACGACCTGCTCGACGAGGCGACGATCCTCGCGACGGCGCGCGACGTGCACCCGCAGGTGGGGTGCGATCGCCTGGTGACGCTCGCACGCAACGCGGGTGGACACGACAACATCTCCGTCGCCATCCTCTCGATGGCCGCTGCCAACCAACCTGCAGCAGCTGGGGCGCGCGAGACGCGCGCGGTGGAGATCCCGCAATGATCGGCACGACGGTCGGCAACTATCGCATCGTCGAGAAGCTGGGCGACGGCGGGATGGGAGCCGTGTACCGCGCGGTCGACGAAATGCTCGATCGCGAAGTCGCGATCAAGGTCCTGCGTCCCGAACTCGCGCGCAACGCCGCGCTCATCGAGCGCTTTCGGCAGGAGGCGATCGCGCTCGCGCGGCTCAACCACCCGCGCATCGCCACGCTGCACGGGCTCGAGCGACACAGCGACTCGCTCCTGATGATCATGGAGTACGTGCGCGGCGACACGCTCGAGGCGATCGTGCAACGGAGCGGGCGGATCGCCTGGGGGCGCGCCGCCGAGCTGGTCGCGGCCACGCTCGACGCGCTCGATCACGCGCACGACAAGGGCGTCGTGCACCGCGACATCAAGCCGGCGAACATCATGCTGTCGTCGAGCGGCGCGGTGAAAGTGATGGACTTCGGCATCGCGCGGTTAGTCGGAAAGAATCGCCAGACGCAAGTCGGGCACGCAGTGGGGACGCCGATGTACATGGCCCCCGAGCAGCTGCGTGGCGAGGAAGTCGACGGGCGCACCGATCTATACGCGGCGGGGGCCGTGCTGTTCGAACTCGTCACCGGGCGCATGGCGTTCGAGGCCGATTCGGACTACGCGCTGATGATGAAGCAGCTCAACGAGCCACCACCGGCCGCGAGCTCTTTCGTGCGTGACGTCCCGACGGTGATCGACGACATCATCTTCCGGGCGATGGCCAAGCATCGCGACGATCGCTTCGTGGATGCGAACGCCTTCCGAGAAGCGCTCGAGGACGCCATGGGTGCGCGCGTCGCCCCCGCGCGGAGGACGCCCGTTCCCGCGGAGACGCGCCTCGCTGCGCCGTCCGCGACGCCGGCGCCGTCGACGCCGTCATTGCCGCCGACGCCGTCAGGCGCAACGGGCGACGACGTGCGCCCGACCACCGAGCATGCGCTCAAGGCGGCCCCCGCCGAGACTCGGCTCGCACCGCCGTCGGACACGCCGTCAGGATCGTCAGGATCTTCGAGCGCGCCAGCCGACGCCGGCGTCGCCGAGACTCGTTATGCGGATCCGGCACACGGCGCCGCCACGCCGGCGACGCGGCTTGCCGGCGAGGCCTACGCAACGCGCGTTGCCGACAGTGCGTCGCACGATCGCGGCGGCGCTTCGGGGGCGAGCTGGCTGCGCGACTGGCGCACCTTCGCCATCGCCGGCGCGCTCTTCGTCACGGTTGGCCTGGCGGTGCGTGCGATGCGCCCCGACGTGCCGAAGGGACCGGAGGTGGCGGAGCGCGCTGACTCGGTCGTCGTCGCCCCGGACACGGCCCGCGCCGTGGCGAGCGCGTCAACCGACAGCCTTCCCGCGAGGGAGCGTGAGACGTCGAGTTCGCTCCTCATCAACGCGCCGTCGAGCCGCGGCGGCACAGCACCGGTAGGGGGTGGCGATGGGGGCTCGAAGGGACGCACGGTTGCGCCGGTCGGAGGGAACGAGAAGACTCCGGTCGAGGAGAAGGCGCCGGTGCAGCGCGAGCGCGTGCCACCGCCATCCGAGCGCACGAGCAAGGAGCCAGTCAGTGGTGGAAACGAGCGCAGCGAGCCCGCTCCGCCGCCACCGGCGCCGCCGGCCGAAACGGTGAACGAAGCGGAGAAGGAATCGGTGGCGATTGCCGCCATCCGCGACGCGATCGCCGGCGCCGCCGCCTCGCTCAGCGGGAGCAACAGCGGCGCAACATCCATCCTGGGCGGCGCGCTGCAGGACAAGTGGGCGTCACTCATGAAGGAAGGACGGATCTCGATGAGCCCGAACGGATCGCCGAGCGTGCAGCTGCACGGCTCGCGCGCGACAGCCGAGTTCGAGGCGTCGGTCAACGTCCGATCACCGTTCGGGGCGAACAAGCGGCAGAGTGCGCGCTTCGCGGCGGAGCTGCAGCGGAGCGGCGGGAGCTGGCGGGTGGTGGGACTTCGTCCGCTGGGCGGGCTGGAACTCAAGTAGCGCGTCGAGAGCGCGCTGGGGTTGGCGGGCGCGCGAGTCACGTCGGTGCAGTTGGCCGGCTCCCCGGGCTCGCGTCGTCCGTCACCGCGGGCGTAATTGCGCGGACGCCGGTCACCTAATGCGTGACCGGAGTACAGGAGCTCCACCGACGACGAGGGCACGCGCGCGATGCGACGACCGCACGGTCCCGCGTTGGTGCGATGCCCTCCCCTTCACCCGGAGGCAATCCCATGGCGTCCTCGCCCGAGGAACAGATCGCGACGATGGCCGCATCGCTCGCGGAGAAGACCGGCAAGTCGCTCGACCAGTGGACGAAGCTCGCCGCCAAGAGCGGCAAGGCGAAGCACGGAGAACTCGTCGCCTGGCTCAAGGGAGAGCACGGGATGATGCACGGCTACGCCAACCTCGTCGCGCACATGACGCTCAAGTCCGACGCCGGCTCGCGTGTCGCGGCAGGAGATGACCTGGTCGCCGAGATGTTCGGCGGCGGGAAGGAAGGACTGCGCCCGATCTTCGACAAGCTGCTCGCTGCCGCACTCGCCTGCGGCAAGGACATCGAGCAGTCGCCGAAGAAGGGATACCTCTCGTTGCGCCGCAAGACGCAGTTTGCCACGCTGCATCCTTCGACCAAGACGCGTTTCGACCTCGGGCTCAAGCTCAAGGGCGTTCCGGCGAACGGGCGATTGGAGGCTGCGGGGAGTTGGAACGCGATGGTGAGTCATCGGGTGAGACTGGAGAAGGCTTCCGATGTGGATGCCGAAGTGGTGGGGTGGCTAAGGGAAGCGTACGAGGGGGCGGGGTAGGACTTCGGGACGGGAGACGGGGGACGGGGGACGGAGCGCGCGCGAGCGCCGGCCAGAAGCCAGGCACTCCAGTGGGCGATGTGCAGTGGCCCATCGTCGTGGTGCGCGCCTCACTGCGGCGCCCGTGGCGCCGTGTGCGCCCGTCTCCCGTCCCCCGTCCCCCGTCTGCAGTTTCCCCCCATGCCCCCGCTCTTCCCCGAGACTCGCCTCTCCGTCGTACAGGCGCTCAGCTCCGACGACGAGTCGGTTCGGTCGCGCGCGGCCGACGCGCTCGTACGCGTGTACCGCGCGCCGATCATCGCAGTGTTGCGGCATCGCTGGCAGCTCGAACCCGCGGACGCCGAGGATCTGGCGCACGATTTCCTCGCCCACGCCTTTGCGCGCGACTGGCTGCAGCGCTACGAGCCGTCGAAGGGGCGCTTTCGCACCTTCCTGAGGAGCTGCCTCATGGCCTACGCAAGCACAGCGCACGAGGGGGCGAACCGGCTCAAGCGCGGCGGCGGGGCGGTGCACGTGTCGCTCGACGCGACGGCGCACGGCGTTGCCAGCGATGAGGCGGTCGACGCGCTGTTCGAGCGGGAGTGGGTGCGCAGTGTCTTCGAGCAGTCGCTCGGTGCGTTGCGACGTGAGTGCGAGGAGTCGAAGCGCCAGGTGACGTACGACGTCTTCGTCGCGTACGACATCGAGGGGGCGGAATCGATCGAGCGTCCGAGCTACGGTTCGATCGCCGAGCGATTCGGGATCCCCGCGACACAAGTGACGAACTACCTCAACTGGGCGCGGCGGCGACTCCGCGGGCACGTGCTCGACACGCTCCGCGCGCTCACTACGGACGACGCCGAGTTTCGCGACGAAGCGCGCGCCCTCCTCGGCTTCGAGGTCGCGTGAGCGAGAGCCGGCTGAGCGACGCGGCAATCCGGCAGCTGCAACGCGCGCTCGACGTCCCCGATGCCGGGGCGCGGTACACGGTGCTCGGCGAGATCGGGCGCGGTGGGATGGGGACCGTGTATCGGGCGATGGACGAGTCGCTGGGGCGCGAGGTGGCGCTCAAGGCGCTGGCGTTCGAGGGAGATGGCTCTGGCGTGGCCGAGCGCCTCACGCGAGAGGCGCGGGTGCTCGCACGACTCGAACACCCCGGGATCGTCCCGATCCACGACGTGGGGGTGCTGGCCGACGGACGCCCGTACTACGTGATGCGCCTGGTGCGCGGGGCGACGTTGGCGCAGCACATCGGTGGGCGAGGGCGCGGGGAATTGTTACGGCTCTTCCTGCAGATCTGCGATGCCGTTGCGTTCGCGCATGCGCGCGGGGTGATCCATCGCGACCTGACGCCAGGGAACGTGATGATCGGGGAGTTCGGCGAGGTGCTGCTGGTGGATTGGGGAGTGGCGCGTGTACTTGCAGCTGGCGGGGTTGGGGCGTCTGACCCGGGAAGCGCTTTCGCCGCAGGGGACACGGAGGGCACAGAGGTGCGGCGCGAGGCGGGGCTCTCGGTGGCGCGAAGGGAGGACGAGCCTTTTACCGCGGAGAACGCGGAGAACGCGGAGAACGCGGAGAACGCGGAGAACGCGGAGAACGTGGAGGGTGCGAAACGGGGTGGGGCGGCGAGACCTATCGCGGAGCGAGTTACGGGCGGAATGGCGGATGTGGAGGATGAGGATGACGAGGCGGTTCATGGAGCCCGTCGTGCACCACCAGCTGCACGCTCAGGGTTGCATTCCCATCCGCTCACCACCGAGGGGATGGTGGTCGGCACGCCGGGGTTCATGTCGCCCGAGCAGGCGCGCGGTGCGGCGCGCGATGCAGACCAGCGCGCCGACGTGTACGGGCTGGGCGCTATTCTCCGCGAACTCCTTCGCGAAGGGGACACACCGGTTCCCGCTCCCCTCGCCGCCATCGTCACGCGCGCGACCGCCCCCTCCCCCGCCGATCGCTATTCCTCTGCGCTCGCCCTGGCCGCCGATGTTCGCCGCTGGTTGGACGACGAGCCCGTCGAAGCGTATCGTGAGAATGCCCTCGAACGCTTCGCCCGCTTTTTCTCCCGCAACCGCCCCCTGATTCTCCTGCTGGTCGGCTACGCCATAGTCCGCCTGGTGATCTTCTTCTGGCGCGGCGTTTAGCAGTTGTAGAGATCGAAGAGATTGGTGAGATGAGATAATGGACTCGCCATCGCTCACCTAACTCCCCCCAAGCAGCCCTCGTCTTCTCGCCTTCTCGTCTTCTCGTCTTCTCAAGACCATGAACAAACCCCTTCTCGGACTCGTCGCCGGCGGCGCGCTCGGCGTCCTCGATGGACTCACCGCCCTCCTCTCCGCCCCCGAGACCGCCCCGCAGATCGCCGGGATCGTCATCGGCTCGATGGGCAAGGGGCTCGTCGCCGGTGTGCTGATCGGCTGGTTCTCGCGCAAGTTCAACAACTTGAAGCTCGGCATCGTCTTCGGTTTGGCGATCGGCGCGCTCTTTGCCCTCCCCTTCGCGCTCGCCGTGGACCCTAATACCGGGAAGCAATACTTCTGGGAGATCCTGATCCCCGGATCGCTGGTCGGGTTGATCGTGGGGTATCTGACGCAGCGCTACGGACGACGCAGCGCGAGCGCGGCATAGTTTTCAGAAGACGAGAAGACGAGAAGACGAGAAGACGAGGGGCGCCGGCGCCGCGTTCACGTGCCGTTGTCGGTGCAGCGGATCATCGCGATGTTGTGGGCACTCACGATCTCGGCGGCGAGCGACTCGTTGACGCGATCGAGCGGGGCGAGACGCTGCTTGACCTCCGAGGGCGACATGTCGGCGAGCGCGGCTGGTGCCACTTCGGTCACTCTCCAGCGACGCACCGAAAAGATCAGGAGTCGGCGCTGGGTCCACTCCTCGACGACGCCGCGCGCGTGGAGTCCCCTCATGAGCGAATTGTACAAGACCAAGTGCGGCGTGCCGCTCACGCAGGCGATGCACGACTCGATGGTCGACGCGAGATCGGCGCCGTCGTCACCAGCTTGCGTCGCCGCCAAGAGCAGTTGCGCCTCGAGCGATCCGGCCGGCCATTCCGAGGTCGCGGACGACGCGTGAAGGCGCACCGATGTCTCGCGAATCCCCAGCACGCGTGAGGTTGTCTCGTGGACTGAGCGCGTCAGGTCGCCGCGCGACACCAGCGCAGCCAGCGCGTAGTGCACCAGTCGCGGAGTAAGGTTCACCGCGTCCACGTGGCGCCCCGAGACAGGCGCCGAGCATGAGCCGACGAAGGCGTCCGGGAACGAGAGCGAGATGGCGTCCGGAAAGAGGAGCACGACCTCGGATGGCGTGTACTCGGCGAGCGGCGAAGCAGCGGTGGCAGCAGTCGGCATATCGGTCGTCAGTGCGAGGGCCTCTGCTGAGCACGCGCAGCGACGCCGCGTCGAGGATCAAAGCTCAGAACTCAATAGACGAGAAGGCGAGGGGCGCGCTTCCGCTCCGCCGGATTGCGTCACACGTTACGAACCTTCTCGTCCCTTATTTCCGCGGAGCACTCGTGAATCGTCGACTTTCGCCTGGGTCCGCGGCCGCCGCGGCCCTGCTCGCCCTCGGTCTCCCGCTCTCGACGCCTCTTCGGGCGCAAGCCAAACCACCCACCGACCCGCTCGCGCGCGAGATCGAGACGCGCATGGTCGAGGTCATGCCCAAGGTCATCGCCTGGCGGCGCGACATCCATCAGCATCCCGAGCTCTCCTTCGAGGAGAAGAGGACGTCGTCCCTCGTGGAGAAGCACCTGCGCTCACTCGGGCTCGAGGTGCAAGCTCCCGTTGGACGCACGGGGGTCGTAGGGATCCTGCGCGGCGGGAAGCCGGGGCCGGTCGTCGCGCTGCGCGCCGACATGGACGCGCTCCCGGTCACCGAACAGGTCGACCTCCCGTTCAAGAGCACGGTGCGGGCGATGTACAACGGCGCCGAGGTGGGGGTGATGCACGCGTGCGGGCACGACAACCACGTGGCGATCCTGATGGGGGTGGCCGAGGTGCTGAGCGGGATGAAGGCGCGGATCCCGGGAACGGTGAAGTTCATCTTCCAGCCGGCAGAGGAAGGTTTGGGTGGTGCCAAGGCGATGGTGAGCGATGGCGCGCTGGAGAATCCGCGTCCGTCGGCGATCTTCGGCCTGCACGTCTTTCCCGGCCCGCTCGGCTCGATCAGCACGCGCCCGGGCGGGCTCCTCGCCGCTGCCGACGGTTTGTCGATCATCGTGAAGGGGCGCCAGACCCACGGCTCCGCCCCATGGTCGGGCGTCGACCCGATCGTCGTCTCGGCACAGATCGTCCTCGGGCTCCAGACCATCGCCAGTCGGCAGATCGACGTGACGACAGCACCCGGCGTGATCACCGTCGGGATGATCCAGGGCGGGAACCGCGGCAACATCATCCCCGACAGCGTGGTGATGGTCGGGACGATTCGTACCTTCGACCCAGCGATGCGCACCGAGATTCACGAGCGCATCAAGCGCACCGCCGAAGACATCGCCCACTCCGCCGGCGCGACTGCACAGGTCAGCATCTCCACCGGCGGGTTGATCACCCAGAACAACGCCGCGCTCCTCGAGCAGATGACGCCCACGCTGCAGCGCACCGCTGGAGAAGGGGGCTTCCGCATCGTGAACCCGATCACCGGCTCCGAAGACTTCCCCGAGTTCACCCGCGACATCCCCGGCGTCTTCTTCATGCTCGGCGTGTCGCCGAGGGGTTCGGACCCGAAGACGCAGCCCGCGAATCATTCGCCGCTCTTTTACGCCGATGAAGGCGCGCTCCCAACCGGCGTGCGAGCACTCTCCAATGCCGCGATCGACTATCTGCGACATTGAGAAGACGAGTTTTCAGAAGACGAGAAGACGAGGTACCTACAACCGCGGAAGCGGAAGGGGCCCGGCAACCACGCCGGGCCCCTCTCGTCTTCTCGTCTTCTCGTCTTCAGGAAACTATCCGAGGCTTATCCTTCTTGATCTCCTCCGTCGACGGCTTGAGCTCCTGTAGCCCAGCCGCCTTCAGGATCGCGTTGAGCTTCGGAAGGTTCTCGTCCATCGAGGCCTTGATCGCGTCGAGCTGCTTCGCGAGTTCGACCTTGAGCTCCTCGAACACCTCGTACGCCTGCTTGGTCGGGCGGTACTCCCCCTGCCCCACGAAGCTCGCCACGCCGGCAATCTCGTTGTTGAGCTTGATGGGGAAGTTGAGCGGGTCCTGGTTGCTCTCGTTCTTCGTCTGATACACCTCCTGCTCGGCGCTCGTCAGCTCGGACATCATTCCGTTGGCGATCGACTTGAACTCATTCGCCGGCTGGCCGGTGAGCTTGCCTTCGCGGTCGTCGACGTTCCAGCGCATGTTGCGCACCATGCGCACGGCGTTGTTGGCCTCCGTCGTCTTGTCGCGGATGGCGATGAGGAGGTTGAACTGGGCGAGGAGGTCGGCGTCGGTTGCCGTCCCGCGCGGATCCTTCTTGACGAGGAAGCGCTGCGTCTGGCTGTCGCCGCCAGCGGTCATCTTCACCGCATACGTTCCGGGAGGGGCGACGGGGCCGGTGGTGCTCCCCGCCCACATGATCAGGTTGTCGAAGGAGACCGCGTCGGGATAGCGCAGGTTCCAGGCGAAGGTGTTGAGCCCTGCCTTGTTAGGCACGCGCGGACGGCGGGCGCCGCCGCCAAAGCCACCACCGCCGCCACGCGCTCCTTCGGCGCGCGCGAGGCGCGTGGCGCTGTCGCGGGCGATCCCCTTGTTCACGAGCGAGTCGATGCGCGCCGCACGCTCTTGCTCCTGACGGACCGAATCGGCCGCGGCCTCGGGATCCATCTCGCTGGTGAACGACTGGATCACCGTTCCCTTGGCGTCCATGAAGTCTAGCGTGACCTTCTGGTTGGGCGTCTTGAGGTTGTAGTAGACCACCGCGCCCGACGCCGGGTTGGCGCCGACCTGCGAGCCACCGCGGCCACCACCACCGAATCCGCCCCCCCACTGCGTACGATAGGCGTCGACCGGCTTGAAGAGGTGCGCGGGCTTCTCGGCGATCGCCGGCGTGTACTGCCGGAGCGCCGAGATGTCGTCCATCACCCAGAACGAGCGCCCGTGCGTGGCGAGGATCACGTCGTTGTCGCGGATCGTGATGTCGTGCACAGGGACGCGCGGGAGGTTTTTCTGCAGCCACTGCCAGTCCTGCCCGTCATCGAACGAGACGTAGACGCCACGCTCGGTGCCGGCGAAGAGGAGGCCGCGGCGCACCGGGTCCTCGCGGATCGTGCGGGCGAAGTGCTCGGGGGCAATCCCCTTGATGATCTTCGTCCAGGTCTTGCCGTAGTCGGTCGTCTTGTAGAACAGCGGCTGATAGTCGCCTAACGCATACCGATTGGCCGCGACGTACGCAGTCCCGGCGGCGTAGCGCGACGGCTCGATGATCGAGATGCGCGTGAAATCGCCGATGTCGGGGGGCGTCACGTTCTGCCAGGTGGCCGCGTTGTTGCGCGAGATCCAGATCAAGCCGTCGTCCGTCCCCGCCCAGAGGAGCCCAGGCGTCACCGGCGACTCGTCGAAGGCGAAGACGACGCCGTAGGTCTCGACGCCGGTCTGGTCTTTCGTGATCGGCCCGCCCGAGGGCCCCATCGTCTTGGGGTCGCGTCGCGCCAGTTCCGGCGAGACCGCCGTCCAACTCTCTCCTTCGTTAGTCGAGCGGAAGAGCTGCGAGCCGCCGACGTAGAGCACGTTGGGGTTGTGGCGCGAGAAGACGATCGGGAAGGTCCAGTTGAAGCGGACCTTGATGTCTTCCGACGAGTGTCCCATGGGATTGCGCGGGTACACCGTCACGTCACGCGTGAAGCCGGTCTCGCGGTCGCGCCGGTCGAGGTTTCCGCCGTAGCAACCGGCGAAGGTCACGTTAGGCTTGAGCGGGTGCGCGGCGATGTACCCCGATTCGCAGCCGCCGGCCTGGTACCAGTCGGAGATGTCGATCGACCCAGGGGCGCGCGACGGGCCGCAGAGCGTGCTGTTGTCCTGCTGCGCCCCGCAGATGCGATACGGCCACTCGGCGGTCGTGGTCACGTGGTAGAACTGCGCCGTGGGGAACTCCTGCGCCGTCCAGGCGCGCCCCGCCGTGAAGCTCACGTTCGCCCCGCCGTCGTTCCCTTCGATCATGCGCTGGTTGTCGTTCGGCGCGATCCAGAGGTCGTGGTTGTCGCCGTGCGGCGGGTTGATCGACGCGGGGAACGTCTTCCCCCCATCGTTGGAGCGGAAGAAGCCGACGTTGAGTCCGTAGACGATGTTCGTGTCGGCCGGGTCGGCGTAGATCTGCGAGTAGTACCAGGCGCGCTGCCGCAGCTTGCGCTCCTTGTTGATGAGCGTCCACGTGGCGCCGGCGTCATTCGACTTGTAGACCCCGCCCGAATCGTGCTCGATCAGCGCCCACACGAGCGACGGCTTCACCGGCGACACGGTGAGACCGATCTTCCCGATGTAGCCCTGCGGTAGCCCCTTCGCCGTCTTGTGCAGGTTGGCCCACGTCTTTCCGCCGTCGGTCGTCTTGTAGATGCCGGAGTTGACGCCGCCGGACGACATCCCCCAGGGCGAGCGCCACGCCTGCCACGCCGCCGCGTACAGCACCTCCGGGTTTGTCACATCCATCGCGATGTCGACCACGCCGGTCGAATCGTTCACGTAGAGAACCTTGGAGAACGTCTTCCCGCCGTCGGTGGTCTTGTAGACGCCGCGCGCCTCCGTCGGCTTGAACACGTCGCCCATGATCCCGAAGTACGCGACGTCGGGATTGGTCGGGTGAATGCGGATCGTCGAGAAGTACTCGTCCTTGAAGCCGAGGAGCTTCCACGTCTTGCCGCCATCGGTCGTCTTCCAGAGTCCATCGCCGCTCGAGACGTTGCCGCGAATGTCGGTCTCGCCACCGCCGACCCACACGACGTCCGGGTTGAGCGGGTCGACGGCGATCGCGCCGACCGTACCGCCGAAGAAGCGATCGGTCATCGGCTGCCAGCTCATGCCGCCGTCGGTGGTCTTGAAGACGCCACCCCCCGTAGTCCCCATCCAGTATTCGAGCGGGCGCTGCGCCGAGCCGGCAACTGCCACCGAGCGACCGCCGCGCGCCGGGCCGATCTCACGCCACTTGAGCGCACCGAACAGCGAGGAGTCCACGACCATCGGCGCCATCGGCGCGGGCTGCGGAGCGGTCGCGCGAACGCCGGCTGGCCGCGTCGTTTGCGCGCGCGACGCACCGAGCGGGAAGAGCGACAGGAGTAGCGCCGCCGCCGCGATGCTCCGTGCGTAGCGAGGTAACGGGAGTGTCGTGAGAACAGACCTTTTCATCGGATCCTTGGGTCAGTGGGAAGGGGCGAGGGGGCTATCTGATAAACGCAGTGTCCGGGCACGAGTGTTGCCTTCGAGCGCATCGCGTCCGGCGACGAGTTCGCCACGATTGGCGTCTCGGTGATTGCCCTCGCGGCCGCTTTGCGCAATGGGAAGTGCACGCATCGTCACACACACTGTACCTCAATCTGGAGCTGTCATGAACCGCCTCGTCCGTCGCGCGACGCTTGTCGTCGCCATCGCCGCGTTCGTCCCCGCTCTTGCCGCTCAGGCACAGGGGGGAGCCACGACGTCAATCTTCAAGCAGGGCTATATGGACATCGGCCCGACGATCGGGCTCGGAGGGATCGGCGACGCCGGAATTGCGTTCGGCGGACGCTTCGAGCGCGGGATCAAGGCGCTCCCCGATCTCGGCAACGGCGTCCTCGGCATCGAAGCGAGCGTGGACATCTGGCGCTACGACGTTCCGTACACCGGAGGGCAGTACGACTGGCGCTACACCAACATCGGCGTGACGGCGAACTACCACTTCCAGGTCAAGAGCAATCCCAAGGTCGATCCCTTTCTCGGGCTCGGGCTGGGGAACAGCAGTGTGAGCACGGACTTCACCGGCGGGTACTCCAGCGGGATCTACTTCATCGGGCGCGCCGGCATCCGCTATTTCATGAATCCGCGCCTGGCGCTCTACGCCGACGCAGGGGCCGGCGCTTCGACGCTCAACGTGGGCGTCACGTTCGGAATCGGAAAGTAGCGCGACGTACGGGCCCGGCGCCCAAGGCGCCGGGCCACATCGCCGAGCCGGAAATCGGCGAGCCGCACATGGCCGGGCCACCTCACTGGTGGCCCGGCGCGACAGGATTCACGGCGCAGGCTTGGGCAAGAAGCGCTCGCGCTCTTCCCGATAGCGCTGCGCCTTGGCCGGATCACCTAACGAGTCGAAGGCGATCGACAGGTCGAGCCGCGCCGCCTGCAGGAAGCTGACATTCGGTTCGGCGACCTTCGCCACGATCGCGTACCCGCGCTCGGTCTCCGGCACCGCCTCCCGAAAGCGCCCGCTGCGCAAGAGACATCGCCCTAGCTTGATGTAGCCGATCCCCGTATTCAGGTGCTCGGGTCCTTGCGTGGCGATGTAGGTCGCCAGCGCATCGCGATAGAGCGGCTCCGCGCGCCTGTAGTCTTTCCGATAGAGATACGTGTCGGCGAGGTTGCCGCTCGCCACGCCGGTTCGGTAGTTCCGCCCCGGATACGCCTTCGTGTAGATGTCGAGCACGCGGTGGAAGGCCACCTCGGCGTCTTCGTAGCGATTCTCGCGAAGCGCGAGGCTTCCCAGCTCGTTGAGCGTGTTCGCGACGTTTGGGTGATTCGGCCCGAAGACGCGCTCGCGAATCGCGAGCGAACGCTCGAACGCTTCCTTCGCCTCGGGATAGCGATTCTGCAGGAGTAACGCGCGTCCGAGGTAGACCAGGTTTCCGGCGGTGCGATAGTGATTCTCGCCGTAGAAGGTGACCGTGCGGGCGAGCGCATCGCGAAAGTAGCCTTCGGCCTCCTTGTAGTTGCCGCGCTCCTGCTCCGTCGCACCGAGGTTCATGAGATCCTCGGCGACGCGCGGATGCTTCTCGCCGAAGAGGCGGCGCGTCATGGCCAGCACCTGGCGATTGAGCGAGTCGGCGGTGTCGTAGTTGCCGGCGTAGAAGTGCGCGCTTGCCAGTTCCCCCATCGCGTCGAGCAGTTCGGTCGTCTCGTCGGGGCGTGCGCGCAGCGTGCCCACGACCGTATCGAGTTCGGCGATGGCGCGGGCGTGCTCGCCACGTTCGGTCAGCGAGCGCCCGAGCGCGACGCGTGCGTCGGCGAGCGCCAGCGCCTGGTCGCGCGAACGACTCAATGCGGAAATGCCGGCGCGCAGGAGCGTCTCGGCGTCGTCGTAACGCGCCTGGTCGGTGCGCAGGTCGCCGAGTGCCACGGAGGCGCGCCCTTCCTCGACGCTCCCCGGTCCGGCGATGCGCGTCCACTGGGCGAGTCCCATTCCAAGGAGCGAATCGGCGCGGGCGAAGTCCCCTAACTGCCGATAGATCCCACCAAGCGTGCCGTAGAGATCGGCCTGCACCGCGGGCTCGAGGTCGAGGGTGCGCGCCTCGGCGGCGCCGGCGGCGAGAAGCGACACCACGCGAAGCGACTCGGCCGGCCCGGCTCCCTCCTCTCCGCCCTCGAACAGTCGCGTGGTGAAGCGCTGGATCCGCTGGGCGCGCACCGTCTCGCGCAGCGCGCGGTCGCGGGCCTGCGCGAGTCGCACCGTGTAGAACGTGACCAGGAGGAGTGCAGCGACCAGCACCGCACTCCCCGCCGTGACCGCGCGCGCGTTGCGCCTGACGAAGGTGGCGGCGCGATAGGCAAGCCTGTCGGGGCGGGCGTCGAGCGGCTCGCGGGCGAGGAAGTGGTCGAGGTCTCGCATGAGCGCATCGACCGAGCGATAGCGGCGCGCGACGTCGGCGTGCATCGCCGTCAGGCACAACACGTCGAGGTCGTCCCACTCGGCGCGCGAGAGCGACGCGTAGGCGCGTCCCGCGCGCGTCGACGGACGCGGCGCATCGCCGGCGACGATCATGGCCTCGGCTTCGCCCGGCGTGCGGTCGGCAAGTTCGAACGGAAGCACGCCGGCTACCAACTCGTAGAGCATCACGCCGAGCGAGTAGACGTCGGTCTGGATCCCGACGGGAGTGCCGCGCACCTGTTCGGGGGCGGCGTAGGCCGGCGTCATGAGGCGCAAGCCGGTGCGCGTGGCGTCGGCTGGCCCATCGAGACGATCGAGCTGCTTGGCGATGCCGAAGTCGAGGAGCTTGACGCTCCCGTCGTCCCGCACGAGGACGTTCGACGGCTTGAGGTCGCGATGCACGACGAGGTGCTGGTGCGCGTGCAGCACCGCCTCGCACACCGCGCGCATCAGCTGCAATCGCTGCCGAACGGTGAGCGCCTTGCGGCGGCAGTAGTCGCCGAGCGTTGCTCCCTCGACGTACTCCATCGCGATCCACGGCGTCCCATCCTCCAACGTTCCGGCGTCGTAGAGCCGCGCGATCGACGGATGATTGAGCTGCGCCAGGGTGCGCTGCTCGAAGAGGAAGCGCTCGCGGCGCGCGGGCGAGAGCCAGGCGTCGCGCAGGATCTTGATCGCGGCGACACTCGCGAGGTCGTCTCGCTCGGCGAGGTAGACGACGCCCATTCCCCCTTCGCCGATGACTCTCGTCAGGCGGTACGGCCCGAAAGTCCCCTCGGGAATGGGAATCGTGCGCGCATCCGGGAGGAGTGCCTGTGCAACGCGCGCCATGCTCCCGTCGAGGAGTGGGGTTCCTGCCGCGTCGCCAGCGAGCAGCGACTCGACATCGGCGCGCAGTTCGGCATCGTCTCTGCACTCGGCATGGAGGAACGCGCGCTGCGCATCGGGGGCGAGATCAGCCGCCCGATGGAAGAGGTCCTGCACGCGCGCCCAGCGCGCTTCGCGATCGCTCATGAG
Source organism: Gemmatimonadaceae bacterium (assembly GCA_044225935.1). Lineage (GTDB taxonomy): Bacteria > Gemmatimonadota > Gemmatimonadetes > Gemmatimonadales > Gemmatimonadaceae > SCN-70-22. The sequence continues at coordinate 164,826 of JBGAHX010000006.1, read as the reverse complement.
GCGGCGTGCCTAACGGGGGGTACGCAGCTCCGACGCCAGCCAGGCGCGCGCGAGCCGCCAGTCACGCACGATCGTCGCCTCGGAGACGCCGAGGAGTTCGGCCGTTTCCTGCAGGTCGAGTCCACCGAAGAAGCGCGCCTCGACCATCATCGCCTGGCGCGGACTCAGGCGCGCGAGTTCCTTGAGCGCTTCGTCGAGGGCGAGCAGTTCATCTGCCGCAGTCCCCGTCTCGGCCATCGAATCGTCGAAGGTGACGAACGGCGTGCCGCCGCCGCGCTTGTCGGCCTGACGGCGCCGAGCCGCCTCGATGAGTACTTGGCGCATCGCGCGCGCGGCGATCCGCTTGAAGTGGAGACGGGACGTCTGCGCGACGTGCGGCGAGTCGCTCAGCTTGATCCACGCCTCGTTGACCAAGGCGGTCGGCGAGAGCGTGGCGCTCGGATCCCCCTTTCGGACGGTCGCGGCCAGGCGTCGAAGCTCCTCGTACGCGTCGCTGAACAGCGCGTCGAGTGCGCGGCGATCTGCCGACCAATCGGACGGATCGCCCGGGGGAGTTGCGGGAGAGTGTTCGGGGTCGATCGCGGATTCGCTCATGACGGCGGCGGCCGGCGCGGTGAGGCGTGAGGCAGAGCGACCATGCGGGGACAGCGCTCGGCGCGAGGGGTGGGGAGGAGGTGATCGCGCCGGGACCAGCTGCTCGACCAAGCTCGCGCCCGCTTTGGCGGGGCGCCAGTACCGGCGATGAAGGTGTCGGGGGTGTGCGGGGCGAGAACACGCCGGCGTGGGGGTGCTCGACGCTCTTTCGGCTGCCTAGCAGAGCGGGATTTCGCCGACGCGAGCAGCGCCGGCCGAGAAGATTCGGTGAATCCCGTACAGCGGCTACCGTCCTGCCGGACACGTTGAAGCACCATGGTGCAACATCGTTTCACCATGACCACCTCTCTGGAATACAGCGCGCATTCCGCCGACGGCCGCGAAATCGAAGCGCCGGACAGGCCGACACCACAGTCAACGCGTAGCGACATCATCGCCACCCTGGCGGGAGTGGGATGGTTCGAAGTCGACGACGACCGCCAGCTGACGGCGGTGAGCCCTGAGCTCGAGCGCATCACTGGCTTCAGCGCCCGCGAAGTGATCGGCAAGCCGTGCATCTCCCTGATTCGTTGCCCACAGTGCCTGAAGGGGTGCGGCGTCTTCCGGCACGGGCACATTCAGGACACGCCGCTCCGGCTCTTCCACAAGAACGGACATGAGATCGATGTCGTTCGGTCTGGGCAGGCGATGTACGACGGCGACGGGCGCATCACCGGGGCGATCGAGACCGTGCGACTGGCCGACCGCCCGTCGTCGGGACCGTCGGAGCAGATCGAGACTCTCCTCGGCTCCCTCGGCCGCAACTTCGTCATCGCCGACGGGGAGCTGCGCACCATTTCGGCGTCGACCGAGCTCGCGGTCACGCTCGGCATCGACCGCGCCTCACTGACCGGGCTCCCACTGACTCGCATCTTCGGGGAGTCGGCGCTAGGGGACGGCGGGGCGCTGCGCGAGGCGATCACATCGCGCGACCGGCGCGAGGGGCTGCGCGCCGAGTTGCATCCGGTGGACGGGCGCCGACTCCCGGTCTCCGTTTCGGTCGGACCGATCGACGAAGGGACGCATTGCGGGATCGCCGGTGCGCGCGTGGCGATCATGATTCGCGAGTCCGACGAGGGGGCGCACGAGAGCGACGCTGCATCGTTCGAAGGAATCGTGGGGCGCTCGCCCGCGATGCAGCGGATCTTTCGATTGATCGAGCTGCTGCACGACAACGACGCGACCGTGCTGGTGACGGGGGAGAGTGGAACGGGCAAGGAGATGGTCGCGCGCGCGCTTCACGCGCGCTCGGGGCGGCATGGGCCGTTCGTCGCCGTGAACTGCGCCGCGCTTCCGGGCGAGTTGCTGGAGAGCGAGTTGTTCGGGCATGTGCGCGGCGCCTTCACTGGCGCGGTGCGCGATCGCCCCGGGCGCTTCGAAGTCGCCGAAGGGGGGACGATCTTCCTCGACGAGATCGGCGACATGCCAGCGGCGCTTCAGGCCAAGCTCCTGCGGGTGCTGCAGGACCACGCGTTCGAGCGCGTCGGCGAATCGGTCACCCGTCACGTCGACGTGCGGGTCATCGCCGCGACGCACATTGACCTGGCGCGCGCTGTCGCCGAGCATCGCTTTCGCGAGGATCTCTTCTATCGACTGCGCGTCGTCCCTATCCACGTTCCGGCGCTGCGCGAGCGTCGCGACGACCTCACGTTCCTCATTCCGCACCTGCTGCAGCGCATAGGTGCTCGGCGTGGGCGCGCGTTGCAGCTGTCGCCGGCGGCGCTGCAAGCGCTGGTCTCGGCGCCTTGGCCCGGGAACATCCGGGAGCTGGAGAATGCGCTCGAGTACGCGACGGCGCTGTGCGGCGGCCAGACGATTCATCCCGAGCACCTTCCTCCCGACCTGGGGGCGCTGGCACTCGACGTCCCGAGGGAGAAGGGCGGTACGGCGGAGCGGATGGCTCCCGCGCTGACGCTCTCGCGCGACGAGCAGGAAGAGCGTGAGCGGCTGCGCGAGGTGCTCGAGCGCACGCGCTATCGCCGAGACGAGGCCGCCGATGCACTGGGGATGAGCCGCACGACCCTGTGGCGCAAGATGAAACAATACCAGCTCTAACGGCCACCTGCCGGTACTGCTGACGCCGTGGAACCCTGCGTTTCACGGCGTTTCGCACGTTGCAACGTGTCGTTTCACCGGCGCCGGCGATGCGCGGGGCGTGAATCGCCTAACAAGTTGCACTGCAACGCTTTCGCCGCGCGTGCGCGGGTGGCGCGCGTCGTGCCTTTCTGGTGAGACGGAACTGTCCGACTCCCATGAATGGAAGGCCCACGATGAGACGAATCCTGATTCTCGGCGGCGGAACGGCCGGCACCATGATGGCGGCCAAGCTGGTCCGCACGCTCCCCATGGATGACTGGGACATCACGGTCGTCGACCAGGATGACCGCCACGTCTACCAGCCCGGCCTGCTCTTCGTCCCGTTCGGCATGTACACCGCACGCGACCTCTTCAAGCCGCGCTCGCGCGTCCTCCCCCCCGCGGCACACCTCGTGTTGGGCGAGATCGACCGCATTGCGCCTGACGAGAACCGGGTGACGCTCACCTCGGGGGAGTCGCTGAAATACGACTTCCTGATCGTCGCCACCGGGAGCCGTATCAGCCCGAGCGACACCGAGGGACTGGTCGGCGAAGGGTGGCGCGAGTCGATCTTCGACTTCTACACCCCGGAGGGCTCGCTCGCCCTCGCCGAGAAGCTGCGCGGATGGAACGGGGGGCGCCTGGTACTGAACGTGGTCGAGAACCCGATCAAATGCCCCGTCGCTCCGCTCGAATTCCTCTTCCTTGCAGACTCGTGGCTCACCAGCCAGGGAATGCGCGACAAGGCCGAACTCGTCTACGCCACGCCGCTCGACGGGGCCTTCACCAAGAAGCGCACGTCGGAGGTGTTAGGCGCCCTGCTCGCGCAGCGCAACATCAAGGTCGAGCCGCTCTTCAACGCGGGCGAGGTCGATGGTGCCAATCGCGTGCTCAAGAGCTGGGACGGGCGCGAGATCCCGTACGACCTCCTCGTCACGATCCCCACGCATCGCGGCAGCGCCTCGATCGCCCGCTCGGGGATGGGAAACGAACTCGATTTCGTGGAGACCGACCGTAACACGCTGCAGGCGAAGCAGTGGCCTAACGTCTTCGTGCTGGGCGATGCGACCGATCTCCCGTCATCCAAGGCTGGCTCCGTCGCGCATTTCCAGGCCGAGGTGCTGGTGGAGAACATCCGCCGTGCGATCGGCGGGCGGGCGCTGGAGCCGGGGTTCGACGGTCACGCCAACTGCTTCATCGAGACCGGCTACGGCAAGGCGACGTTGATCGACTTCAACTACGACACCGATCCGCTCCCCGGAAAGTTCCCGATCCCCGGTGTCGGCCCCTTCTCGTTGCTCGAGGAGACCGAGGCCAATCACTGGGGGAAGCTCGCCTTCAAGTGGATCTACTGGAACGTGCTCCTCAAGGGAGCCGACCTGAACGCCATCGGCCCGCGCATGAGCATGGCGGGCAAGAGGAGCTGACAAGGAGCGTATCATGACCGCCACGATTGAACATCCGGCCGACGTGCAGCTGCAACCCGTGGTCGAGGAAACGCTGGCAGAACTCCGCGCCACCCTCGCCGCGCAGCAGGCCACGCTCGAGGAGCAGCATCGGATGCTCGCCCTGCTCGACGCACGGCGCGAACAGCTCGACGAACTGATCGATGACATGATGCCGGTCGCCAATGCGGCAATGCTGATGGCAACGCGCCGCCTCGATCTCCTGACCGCTCCCGAGTCGCGCGCGCGCTTGGGCGCAGTTCGGAGGGAGATGGACCGGTTCCGCCACGAGCCACCCCCAGGGCTCTTCGCCCTCGCGCGTCGGCTCTGCGATCCGGACGTACGCAGGGCGCTCGCGCTCACCTTCGCCGCGCTCGGCGTCGCCGGGCGTGCCGCCGGGTCACCGGCGCCGTGAACGGCGCGCTCCACGATCGACGCTGATCTTCCCTAACGACTCACAGACGGCACGCCGTGCCGAGGAGGATACGATGACCACCGCGATGCTCGCAGGACACGAGATCACGCTGAACGACGACGGCTTCATGACCGACCCGCAGCAGTGGACGCCGGAAATCGCCGAGGAGATGGCCCAGCGCGCCGGGATCGCGCTGACCGACCGTCACTGGACCGTCATCGAGTTCGTGCGCCGTGACGCCGCAGAGAAGGGAACGGCGCCCGGGTTGCGCCGGATCACCGCCGAGACGGGCGTTCCGACGAAGGAGCTCTACCAGCTCTTTCCCAAAGGGCCCGGCATCCTCGCCGCGAAGATCTCCGGCTGGCCGAAGCCCAAGAGTTGCGTCTGACGCACCGACCCCGCTGCCGAACTCACACTGGAGACTCACATGCAAACCATGATCGATAGCACGATCCCCGCTGCGGCCAACGGCGTCGCGATGGGCGCCCCTCAGGAGACGGCGCGCAAGGTCGCGATCATCTGCTCCAAGGGGAGCTTGGACATGGCCTACCCCGGTCTGATCCTCGCCAACGCTGCCCGCATGATGGGGATCGACGCGGTGCTGTTCTTCACATTTTGGGGGATGGACATCATCCGTGAAGCGACGGTCGACAAGCTCCACGCCGGCGTCGTCGGCAATCCGGGGACGCACATGCCGGCCATGATCGCCGGACTTCCCGGCATGGAAGGGTTGGCCACGCGCATGATGAAGAAGAAGATCGAGGAGATCGACGTCCCCACCGTGCGCGAGCTGATCGAGACGCTGAGCGATTCGGGCGCCGAGATCTACGCCTGCCAGATGGCGATGGAGATGATGGACATCAAGCGCGAGGAACTGCTTCCGCAGGTGCAAGACGTGATCACCGCGATGGACTTCTTCGAGAAGTCGGCCGGCGCGCAGGTGATCTTCATCTGAACTGGTGACGCAATCATGAGAATGCTGCGCATCGTGTCTGCGGCCCTGGCGATCGGCGGGATGCTCGTTCCCGCCGGCGCCAGCGCGCAGACCAACGGATTCGTCATGCACTGCCTGTCGGCCCGCGCGGCCGGCCAGGGGTGCGTGACGCGGGCGCGCGACGACGTACCGACCGATCTCTTTCGCGATCCGGCGGCACTCGCCTGGTACCAGCGCCCGACCCTCGAGGCCAACCTCGGCGCCATGCTGCCGACGCTGACCTTTCGCAACAGCGCGAATGCTGGAACCGCCGATGGTGCACGGCACGCATATCCGCTCGGCTCGATCGCCTACGTGCGCCCGCGGCTGACACCGCGCCTCTCATGGGCGGTGGGGATGGAGCCGATCGGTGGTTTCGGATCGGATTTCTCCCTGAGCCATGCCTTGCTCGGTACCAGCCAGAACTACGAGAGCTTCTTTGCCGCCATGAAGATCGGGCCGGCGATGGCGTTGCAGCTGGCGTCCGGAGTGAGCGTCGGCGTGAGCGGCTACGCGACGTACGCGCAGATCCGCGACTTCCGCATGCCGTTCACCATGCCGCCGCAGGCTGCGGCTGGGATGGGCGCGCTCATGCAGATGGACCCGCACTATCCCGCGATGTTCTCCGGCATCACGGAGCTCACCGCCTACGGCGATTCGTACGACTTCGCGGGCTGGGGATGGGGTGGGAGTGTGGGAGCTGCGTGGAAGATCAACGATCGCGTGCAGGCGAGCGCGTCCTGGAGCCCGCGCACCAAGATCCGCCTCGACGGTGCATCGGCGACGATCGACATGAACCGGCAGTTCGAAGTGATGTATGGCGCGATGGTGCAGGAGCGCATACAGATGCACGGCATGGGGAATGGCGACGCGCAGGCCTCGGTGGCGCAGCTGCTCGGCCAGGCGGGGATGAACCTCTCGCTCGGCGCCAGCGCGACGTACAAGGCGGCGACGGAGCTGTCGGACCCCCAAACTGCGGGTGCAGGACTTGCCTTCGATCTCGGCCGTCGTTGGAACGTGGCCGTCGAGGGCGTTTGGATGGACTGGTCGTCGGCCGAGTCGGTCATGCCCTTCATCCTCACCGACGGGAGCAACCCTAACGTGAACATCCTGGTGAACGGGAATCCGGCCAACGGGAGCTTCACTTATCCCTTCCCGCTCCACTGGCGTGACAGCTGGACCGGCAAGGGCGGTGTTGCCTTCAAGGCCAGCGATGCCACGACGCTGCGCGTTGGCTACCTGCAGGGGAGCAACCCGGTCCCCCGCAGCACGGTGTTCATCGCCTTCCCGGCAATCAGTTCGCAGGCGATCACCGCTGGCGCGGGCTTCCGCCTGCTCGGCGTGCCGTTCGAGACGTCGCTCGTGCACGCGTTGACCGCGACGCAGCGCGGCGTGAGTGCCGGACACTTGTTAGGCGCGGAGTATCAGGCGAGCCGCACGACGATGCGGCAGACGGTCTTCACGCTGGGGGCGGTGTGGAAGTACTAGCGCGTCCGAGTGCGTTGTACGCGGCGGGCGGGTCGGACACGATCCGCCCGCCTTGCGAATTGGACCTGCAAATCGCTGGGCTGGTGCGAGGTTCGCTCGTCAGCGCGGGCGTGACAGAGACTCCGTCGAGCGGTCGCTTCCCATCCCGGCCAGTCGCTCACGCAGCAGGGCCCGCATCCCGTCAGGCGCGATCACTTCCGCGTCCGGGCCGTACTGCAGCACATGCCTGAGCCCCCACTCGGCGTCGGCGAGCGGATGGTCGATCGTGAGCGATCCGTCGCTGGCCGTCGTTCGATCCTCACGCTCGGCGATCCAGCGCGCCACTCGCGGCGAATACCGCACCCGCAGAAACTCGGGAGCATCATGCTGAAAGACGCGCCCATCCTCGACGATGTCTTCGACGGAGAAGCCCGCCGGTCGCTCGAACGGTTCGCCGGTCGCCTGCGCTCCCTCGATGCGATCCATGCGAAAGAGGCGGACTCCTGTCTCGCGTTCGCAATGCGCCACGACGTAGAGCATCCCGTTGGCGACGAGAAGACCGTAGGGACAGACCGTCCGATCGCCTGCGGTCGTCGCTCCTGACTTCCGGTACGTCAGCTGCAACTTGTGCCCCGCGCGAAGCGCCGAGCGCACCTCCGCGAGGTGCCCGGTGTTTCCCTCGGCGCCGAGCGCAACGCCGTGCTCGACGCTCGGTACGGGATCGCGGGGGAGGCGCGCGATCACGCGCCGCAGACGTTCGCGCGCGCGCTCGAGGACCGCGTGCTCGTCGGGTGGGCGCGTGGAACGCAACACGGCGAGTCCCAACTCGAGTGCGCACAGTTCGCTCACCGTCAGGCGCATGGGGCGCAGCAGGTGATTGGAGACTGCCGAAACGCGATCGGTCCCGACAAAGAGCTGCACCCCCTCGACGAACCCGCCGGGCGCGTCGTAGCGGGCCACCAGCGAGAAGAGGTCGCGCTGAAGGACGTCGACCGTCGTTCCCACGCGCTCGGCGATCGTCTCGAGGCTGTGCTCTTCGCCGTCGGCGATCTGCGGGACGACCTGGAGAATGCGCCGCAGCTGCGCCGCTGCCCCGCGTGGCTGCCAGCGTTGCGCACCGGCGGCATCGGGCGTTGCGGCTGACGGCGCAGCCGCTCGCCGGCGACGCGCTGGACGTTCCTCATCCCGGGGCGCAGGTGCCAGCGTCCGGTCCTCGCGCGCGACGACCGCAGGCGTTGCAGCGTGCGTGTAGATCTTGAGCGTCGCGGAGCGCATGTCCTCGAACGCAGCGACCAGCTCGGCGGGGGCAACGGGACGGACTTCGCCGGCGAACGAGAGGAGCCAGCGTACGAATGCATCGAGGCGCCGTACCTCGAATGTCCGACGACGCGCATCGGCCGCAACCTCGCGTCCAAGCCGGCTCGCGGCCATCGTCGCCCCCGACGTTCCCTCGAACGCGATCTCGGCGACCAGCGGCTCACCATCTCCGAGTTCCCACGACTGGCGCGAACGCGCGTGCTCACGCAGGGAGAAATCCTGCGGGACTTCGTAGTCCGGACTCTGCGCCCTCGCGCTGTTCACCTTCACGCCGCGCATGCGGTTGAGGCGGAAGTTGCGCAGTTCGCCGCGCGCTCGGTCGCGACCAGCCAGATACCAGTGCGCACTCACGAAGAACAACCCGTACGGCTCCACCTCCCGTTCCTCGGTGCGATCGCTGCTCATCGCGTGGTACGAGAAGGTGACGACCTTGCGTCGGCGCAGTGCATCGCCAAGCGCGTCGAAGGTCGCGGCGTCGGGACGGGAGCGTGCAAGCACCACGCGGGGCTCGTCTGCCGAGGGGAGCGTGGCGTCGACCGGAAGATCCACCGCGAGCTTGCGCAGCGCGTTGTCGACGTCGTTGACCAACACCGGGTCGCCGAGGGCGCGCACCCCTGCCGCCGCATCAACGATCGCCTGCAGCTCATCGGCCTCGAAGGTGAGGCGCGCCAGCATGCGATAACCGAAGCGATCCCCGTGCGGGCGCGCAGGCTCGCGCTCGGGAACCGCGAGCGAGAGATACGGGAGATAGAAATCGGCGCGTCGCAGACGATATGCGCCGCCGGCATTGTCGTCCTCATCTTCGAGCGACTCTATTGGGACGCCGAAGGAGCGGAGTTCGTCCTTGTCGCGCTCGAAGGCGCGCTTGAGCGACTCGAGCTTCGTACGGCGTCGCTTCTCGTCCTCCTCGCGCTGCGCCTCCCCCCACTGCACGGCATACTCGGAGACGCTCGGCACCAGCTCCTCGAAGGTGATCGGCGACTGGCGCGCGAGGAGCGCGACGACGAGGTCGATCCAGCGTTGCAGCTTGGGATTGGGAGGGGCCGCCACGGCGAGCGCGTCGAGATCGTCGCCGTCGTCCGGCAAGGGGTCGTTGGGCGCGTCGGTCATGCGCTCCCCTCCGGCGACGCGATCTTATCGTTTACCGCTGCGCTGACGCCGGATATTCGCGCTTCGTGGAGGCGCGCCTCGAGCCCGCTGGTGCGCGCGGAGCGTCGAGCGATCGCCTGACGAACCGCCGCGGTGGACGCCATGATCGTGACGCCGCGTCGCGCGCGCGTGACGGCGGTGTAGAGGAGTTCGCGGCTCATGACGCGGCTCTCCCCCTCAGGCACGACGACCAGCACGTGATCGAATTCGGATCCCTGCGACTTGTGCACCGTCATCGCCCACGCCGTCTCGACCAGCGGAAGGCGCGAAGGGGCGATCGCGCGCACCGTCCCCTCGTTCGTGCGGAAGTAGACGGCCACCCGCCCGCTCGCGCCGTCGCGCCAGACGACGCCGACATCCCCGTTGTAGACCCCCGTAGCGTAGTCGTTCGCGGTCACCAGCACCGGGCGCCGATGATACCACTGCTCCTGCACCGCGTGCCCGCGTCGCGCCAGCCACCGCTCCACCGCCGCATTGATGCTGTAGACTCCCATGCGCCCCTCGCGCTCGGGGGCGAGGATGCGTAGCGCATCGAGCGCGCCGAGCAGGGCGTGTGGGGAGTCGGCGGCGAGGCATCGCTCGAGCGCCGGAACGAGTGGTTCGAGCAGCGCCTCGGTAGTGGGGGCGATCGGGCGCATCCCCACTTCCGGAAGCGCCGGATTCTCGCACACGGCAAAGACGGCGTCGCTGTCGCCGGTGAGGATGGCCTGCGCCAACTCCCCGATCGCCGGGTGTTCGCGGAATCGCCAGCTCGTCTCCAGCCACTTCACGCTGTCAAACAATGGCGTGCCGGCGTGTTCGCGCTGTGCGGAGCGGCAGAGTGCACCGAGCACGTCGCCCGCGTCGACGCTGGCGAGCTGGTTGTGGTCGCCGACCAGCATTAGGCGTGCGCCTGGCTTGAGCGCGCGGAGGAGCGCGTCGAGCATCAGGACGTCCATCATGCTCGCCTCGTCCACGATCACGAGGTCGTCGTCGAGCGGATCGCTGGCATTGCTGCGGAAGGTGTCGGTCTGCGGACTGTATCCCAGGAGGCGATGCAGCGTGCGCGCCTCCGCTGGCATCTCACCGCGCACGCCGGACTCGCGCGCCACTTCGTCCATCCGCTGGCGGATCGATTCGGTGAGACGCGCCGCCGCCTTTCCGGTCGGCGCGGCGAGCGCGATGCGCGCGCCAGGTGCGCGTTGCGCCACGTCGACGAGCGTGTGCGCCACGTGCGTCGTCTTCCCCGTTCCGGGCCCACCGGTCACGATCGAGAAGGGCTTCACGCTCCCCTCGTGCGGCTCGGCGACGCGGCGCTGCACGAAGGTCGCGATGCGCTGTTCCGCCTCGTGATAACGCTTGAACTGGAGCAGCTCGCCCTGCAGCACGAGGGGCGCGTTGGTCGTGCCATCGCCGACGTGCGGTGAGGCACGCAGCTGTTCGCGCCACCAGCGCGCGTCGTCAATCGAGCGACGACCGAGCACCGCCGCCGGAGCACCTAACGACGAGCGCTGCGCGTCGACCTGTCGCACGAAAGCGACCACCTGCTCGATGGTGACCGCGCTGTGCCCCTCGCGGCGCGCTCGACTGGCGCACGCGGTCGCGAGGGCCAGCACGAGTCCGCGTTCACCTTCCTCGTGCCCGCGACGGACGAGCATTTCCGCCAGCTGCACGTCCACCGGCTCGAGCAGTCGCGCCCGGTGCATCGCGTGCAGGAGGTCGCGCAGCGTTTCGACCGTCGGCGCGGCGGGAGGGGCTCCTTCGCTTCCCGCGTCCGTCACGATCTCGGCGTCACGCGCGCTCATGTCCGCCGCCCCAGTGCCTGGTCCAGCGCGTCGAGCAGCGCGGGCGTCGGCGTGTCGCGAAACCATCCATTCTCACCCACGCCAGCCACTCCTCGCAGAAAGACGTACGCCACTCCTCCCCAGTGCTTCGCCGGATCGTACCCCGGCTGGCGCGCGCGCAGGTGCCGGTGCAGCGCGACGAGGTACAGGTGGTACTGCAGCGTATAGTGCGCTTCGTGCATCGCCACGTCGAGCGCCGCAGGCGAGTAATCGTCGTCGCCTGCTCCGAGCTGGTTCGACTTCCAGTCCACGACCCACCAGCGCCCATCCTGCTCGAAAGCAAGGTCGATGACGCCGTTGAGGTATCCGCGCAGGCCCGTCTCACGCAACGTGCGCAGCGACGGTACGTAGCGTTGGGCATGCTCCGATCCGTGCGCCGCGAGCGCGTCGGCGATCCGTCGCGCCGACGGCGATCCCACCGAGAGGTCGAATCGCCATTCGCGCAGCGTCGCGCGTCCCGGCACGTCGGCGAGTGCGAAGCCGGCGGTGGGAATCGGTGCGGTGCAGACCGTGCGAAGCATCGACATCACGTCGGCGATCCGCGCGTCACCTCCGAGCGGATCGTCGAGGAGCCCGTACCTGCCTAACGTCTCGCGCACCGCCAGCGCTGCGCGTGCGTCGTCGGGGCGCCGGAAGTCGAGCCATTCGAAGATGTCGTGGAGCGCGATGCCGGCCTGCCGGCCAGCCGGAAAGGCGCGGAACCCGCTCGCCGGGAGCGGCTCCTCTCCGAGGGTGGGGAGCATGCGGGGGTCGGCGACGTCGCGTCCCTCTTCGCTGTGCGCATCGGCAGTGAGGCCCGTGAAGGAGGTGATGCGCCAGCTCTCGAGCTGTCCGCTCGCCAGCTGCAACGCGCGCGGTTCCGCGTTCCGCAGTGTCTTCCGCTCGGGCGTCGCTACGGCGCGCGCGGCGTCCTCGACCACGTCGCGCAGCGTCATGGTCCCTCCCGACGAGGCCACCAGCGCGGCGACCGTCTCGCGATCGATCGTCCCCTCGGGGGTGCGCAGCAGGTAGCCGAGCGCGGACTTCTCGGCGGACGACTTGCCGATCTGTCCCCACCCGACGTAGCAGCGGTGTACCGCGCGTGTGAGGGCGACGTAGGCAAGGCGCAGCTGCTCCGCCGACGCCTCGATCCCCTCCAGCGCGCGCCGCTCGCCGATGCGCGGGCTCCCGAGGTCGAGCACGGTCGTGGAGCCGTCAGCCGCAAGCGCCACCTCGAGTCCCATCGGCCCGTCCGGCGTATCGCGAGAGTTCCAAAGCACCGGGCAGAAGACGATGTCGAACTCCAGCCCCTTCGCCTTGTGGATCGTCAGCACCTGCACCGCGGCGCTGTCCGTCTCCAGTCGCAGCTCGCGCCGCCCCGGCGTGTTGACGACGGTACGCTCGCGTGCGATCCACTCGGCGAACCCTTCGGGGGCGATTCCCTCCGTGGCCCACCCTTCGTGAAAAAGCTCCGTGACATGCCTGACGTTGGTCAGGCGCCGATCGCCATCGGGGAGCGCCAGGAGTCGCGCCGCCGTGGCGCGCGGCGCGAGCAACTCGCCTAACGCCGCGGATATCCCGCGCGTGCGCCAGGTGTCACGCGCCGCAGCGAATCGTGCGGTGATTCCCTCCCACTCCTGCTCGCGCGCGGCATCGCCGCTCAGGCTCGCCGCGATCTCCGCCGCGTCGCTCCCCCAGAGGCGCGTGGCCATCGCCGATCGCACGGCGCCGCCATCGTGCGGCGACGCGATCGCGGCGGCGAGACGCGCAAGTTCGTCGGCATCTTCCGATCCCAATACGTCCTCATCGCCGCCGATCACGGCGGGGATCCCCGCACGATCGAGCGATGCTTTCGCGAGGCGCGCGTACGCGTTCGTGGGCATGAGGACGGCGATCGACCGGTACTCCACGCCTCCTTCGCGCAATCGCACAATCTCGTTTGTCACGTCGCGCACGAGGAGTCGCACGGCATCCTCCTTGGAGGCATACCCCTGCTTTCCGAGCGAACCGTCGACCCACCACCACTCCATCGCCCCTCGTCCGTCGGTGGCGATCGACCCCGGCGGAGGTGGCGCCGTTGCCGCTACCACCGGGGGGAACGGGATGTCGCGCTCGCTCACGAAGAACGGATCCGGAGCACGCGTGAAGAGCGCGCCGACCGCCCGCACGCAGGAATCGGCGCTGCGGAAGTTCTGCAGGAGCGTGTACTTCCGTTCGGCGGCCGCCGATGCCTCGAGGTAGGCGTGGATGTCGGCGCCGCGGAAGCGATAGATCGACTGCTTGGGATCGCCAATCAGGAACAGCGGGAGCCCGGCAAAGGCGTGCGAGAAGATCGGGAACTGCGTGCGGTCGGTATCCTGGAATTCGTCGATCAGTGCCGCGCCGAATCGACTACGGATACGCTGCGCCAGCGGGCCATCGCTCCCCTCGGCGACCAGTACGTCCGACAACTTCTGCAGCAGGTCGTCGAAGCCGAGGAGGTGTCGGCGCGCCTTCTCCTGATCGAAGGCGCGGTCGACGCTCGTCACGAAGTCGTCGAGCAGGACCTGCTTCGGATCGGTGGGATCGAAGTCCGTTCGCGTGAGCGGATGCCGACGGAATGGCGCGACCACCTGCTTCACCCAGTCCTCCAGCCTTCCCCCATCGTCGACGAGGAGTTGCGCCGCGTCGCGCTGGAGCATCGCGCGCCGGCGTGCCCAGTCGCGCGCGGCGCGCGTGAACGGCTCCGTCTCGTCCTCGATGAAGGTGGTGCGGAACGGGATGTTGCTCTCCAGCGCACTCTCCGAGAGGATGCGCTGGCAGAATCCATGAATCGTGGAGACGGCGAGATCGTCGAGCGCGGCGAGCGCCTGCGTGATGATCTCCCGCCCGGCATCGCCGTGTGTCCCGCGCAGCGCGAAGAGGTCCTCGTTCGATGCCTTGCGAGCGGGCGGCGTGTCACTCCAGACCTGCTCCGCCAGCCGCAACGTGGCGCGGATGCGGGTCACGAGTTCCTGCGTCGCCTTCTCGGTGAAGGTGACCACGAGGATGCGCGACAGGCTCTCGACGCGGCGCTCGAGGAGGAGACGGAGGACAAGTCGCGTGATGGCGAACGTCTTCCCGGTCCCGGCGCTCGCCTCCACGAGCGTCACGCCAGGGCCGAGCGGGACCGTCCGCGCGTCGAATCGCTGAACGCCGCCGAAGAGGTCCGGTTGCTTGGCCCCGCCCATCACTCCCCTCCCCCGGTCCAGTGCCACCCGGAGAACAACGTCGCCGCCAACCGCACGAAGTCGGAGCCTCGCGCCTCCATCGGATCTACACCGCGAAAGCAGAGCGCCACGTAGGGGTCTTGGCAGTCGCCCCCGCGCGATCCGAACGACGGCTCTTCCGCATATGCGACCGCCGCCCGGTATCGCGCGTCATCGGGGTCGCCCGCCTCGAGCGCCGGCGGCGCCTCTCCACCTCCCTTCTTCGACTTCCCCCGCTTCTTCGGCTTCGGGCGCATCACGTTGAGCCATGCCCACCCTGCGGCAGCGAAGAACGGGAGCGGTGCCTCCAGTCCGGCGCGCGCCTCCCGGACCAGTCCATCGAGCACGCCGATCGCATCGTCGACGCGCGGGATCGTCTCCTGCTTCACGGTCTTTCCTGCCCGCCACGCGAGCACGGTGCTCGTGGGAAGCTCCACGACTCCGCTCTCGCGCGCCGCGCACATCGCCACGTGCTCCACCCACGCTCGAATCCAATGCTCGGGGCGGATGTTTCCGGCGCGCACTGCATAACGAGTATCGCCGGTCACGCCGGTGAGTCGACCAGTGAGACGCCACCCATCGCCGTCGATGACAACCGGCACTGCGTGCGCGCCGATCGCACCGGGAACCTGATCGAGGATGAGCGACACATCGGCCGACAGCTTCTCGTGCCAAATCGCGCCGAGCTCGTGCGGCGGGAGCGCTCCGTCGGCGAGGAGGCGCCGCTGCTCGCGCTCCACGTCGCGCTCTCCCGACAACGCTGTCCCCAGCATGCGAGCGCGGATCCCGCCCTGCTCCATGTGGTTTGGAGCGAAGATGTCGTCGTCGGAAAGGACTCCGTCGTCGCCGCCGAGCGAGAGTCGCAGCGTGCGACGGCAGAAATACTGGCTCGGGTTCGTCCAGCAGTCGGTGAGATCGCGCAGCGACAGATCGAACCGCCCTTGCAAGTCCGTCGCGGCGACGGCTCCGCCAGGTGCAATGAATGGCGTGTCGACACCGCCTCCCCGTGTTGCCGCCGCCCGTGCCGCCATCGCCTGCGCGCGCGAAAAGGTGAAGAGGCGCGGATCGCGGTCGGGGGTGAAGTATCCATCGGAAAAGGGCTGCAGCGGATGCGCCACCACGAACGTCGCGCGCGTCGGCGCCCCAGTGCGGCCCACGAGATGGTCGAGCAGCTCCTCGAGCACGACCGACGGTGCGCGCGGCGAGTTGTCGCTGACGGCGCGTCCGCTGTAGGAGAGGATCAGTCGGTCCCCTGCCGCCAGCAACACGTCGAGGAAGAGCTGGCGATCGTCGGAGCGCAGGTCGCGATCACCCACCCGACGCTCCTGCTCCAGCAGGTCGAAGGCGGCACGCCGTTCGCGCCGCGGAAAGACGCCGTCGTCGAGTCCGACGACTGCAATCACGCGGAATGGGAGTGAGCGCATCGGCTTGAGCGCGGCGACCGTCATCCCTCCCACGAGGAAACCGCCGCCGAAGCCGTCGTCGTCGAGTTGCCGCTCGAGCCAGTCGCGCACGACGCCAAAGGGGACCTGCTCCGAATAGCCCGTCACGCTGGAGGCGACGTCGAGACGGCGGACCGTCGCCAGGAGCGCGTACACCTGCTGCTGCTCGTCTCCTCCGTCAGCTACAAGAAAGCGCTCGACGGCCGCGGTGAGCGCTTCACTCCACGCGCCGAGCGTGCGCGGCGTGCGCCACCCATCAAGCGTCGCAGCGAGATCGTCGATCCAATCGGCGAATGCCGCCACGACATCAGGATCGCCTGCGGTGTCGCCCGCTTCGGGAAGGAGTTCGAGGACGACGTCGTCACGACGCCCCACCGCCACTCCGAGGAACAGGCGATCGAGCCCGGCGCGCCAGGTCGCGTCCTCGTACGCCGGGAGACCGAGCGTCGCGCGCGCCTGCGCGTCGTATCCCCACCGCACGTTGGCGCGCTGCAACAGCGCTTCGACGAGTTCGACCTCGCCGTCGGAGAGCCGTGCCCCCTGCCTGACGAGCGGATGCGAGAGGAATCCGAGGACCTCGCTCCGCTCCAGTCGCCCTCCTTCGAGCGCCAGCAAACGCGCCATTGCCTCCGCGGCAGGCTGCGTGCGACGCAGCGGCCGGTCGGCGATTCGGTACGGTATGCGCGGCACGTCGTCGGCAGTCGTCCCGAAGACGGCATCGACGACCGGCGCCCACTCGGCGGCATCCGGGACGAGCAGGAGAAGATCGTGCGGGCGAAGGGTTGGGTCGTCGCCGAGCGCCGCGAGAAGCTCGTCGCGCACGACCTCGAGCTGTCGTTGTGCGCCGTGCGCATCGATGATGCGCAGCGACGCATCGCTTGCTGCGACCACGATCGGTGCTGCAGCGCCACTCCCCGACTCCATTTCGCGTTGCAGTGTGCGCAATAACGACGCGCGCGGCGAGCGCGTGGAGGGGAGCTCCTCGTGTGCCGCGCCGAGCCGCACGAGCTGCGCGGCAAATTCGCGCGACTGCGCGCCTAACGACCCGGCGAGTGGGTGGGACGACGAGGGGTGGAGCGACGCGCTGTAGACAGTGACCGGGACGTGGCGAGCGACTGCGACGAGAAGATCGATGAAGAGCGGCGGGAGCGCGCTCACGCCGAAGACCGAGACGCGCTCGGGGAGCCCGCTCGGCGGGGCGTCGTGCAGGGCGGCGATCGTGCGACGCAGGCGGGTGGCGAGGTGCGGCGCGGGGACTCCATCCACCGTTGCTCCAGCGACGAGTTGCCGCCAGAGTGCGCCCTGCCAGGCCGTGTGTCGACTCGCTGGCGTATCGTCGCCGCGCTCCCAGGCGTCGAGCACGTCGGCGCGATACATCTGGTAATCGTCGAAGCGCGCGGCCACCTGCGTGGCGAGCCCGAAGCGGCGCCGCTCGTCGCCGTCGCGCAGGTAGCGCGTGAGCGGCTGAAAGACTGCGTCACCAGGGGGGAGGGCGCGCAGGAGGGCGTCGATGCGCCACACGAGCGATTCGCGGGAGAACGGGTCACGCTCGTCGCGCCCGAGCCGATCGCCCGTGATGCGGGCGCCGAGCTCGCGGACGAAGGAGGCCGGAAACGGGAGCGAGAGGGAGCCCGCGCAGCCGAAGGCATCCGCGAGCTGCAACGTGAGCCAGCGCCGCATCCCCTGCGACTGCACCACGATCGTCTCCATCTCGCGCGGCGGAAGCGGCGCCTGTCGCAACTCGCTGGCGAGCGCGTCCAGGAGCGGCGTGAGGTGGGGGGAGGTGCGGAGAAGGAGCGGCATGCAGAGAAGCTACGCGCGGGGACTGACAGTGCGCGGGGTCATCACGGTAGCACGGCCAGACCTTCTCGGATCCCCGCAGTCGCAAGAGCATGGAACCGCGGAGTCCGCGGAGAACGCGGAGTCGAGCAGCGCGCCGCGGCTCCCGACCGGCCGCCGACTCTCCTCCGCGCCCTCTGCGTCCTCCGCGTACTCTGCGGTGACGACCTTAGTTGTTTCCGAGACCGTGCACGCACCCGGACGGCGCGCTAAAGCTTGAGCCGAACCAGTTCGACCCCCGCCTCGTGCAGCATCGCGGTCGCCGTGTCGTTGAGCGGATACGCTTCGTTGTAGACTACACGCCGGATGCCAGCGTTGATGATCATCTTGCTGCACATCAGGCACGGCGAATACGTGGTGTAGAGCGTGGCGTCCTTGATGGCGATGCCGTGATACGACGCCTGCACGATGGCGTTCTCCTCGCCGTGCGAGCAGAGGCACTCCTCGAGGTTTCGCCCGCTCTCGCTGAAGCCGTTGCAGCGCGGGCATCCGCCTTCGTTGCAGTTCTTCACCCCGCGCGGCGTCCCGTTGTAGCCGGTGCTGATGATGCGCCGGTCGCTGACGACCACCGCGGCGACCTGGCGCTTCATGCAGTTGGAGCGCGCGGCGACCTTGATGGCGATGTCCATGAAATACTGATCCCACGACGGTCGCGCAAAGGAGACTTCGAGCTCCTTGAGCGCCGTGGCGAGCTTCTCCCCGAACTCCTCGAGTGTCCCGCTGTTCTCGATGGTGCGATTGGCCAGTCGCTCGGTTTCGAGGAGCTGCTGCGCGGCGGCGTTGCTGCTGGCGAATTCGCGCTCCTCCATCCGAATGAAGTCCTGCAGCGTGAGCGCGTCGCCAGCGCGAGCGCGGGCGAGCGAGCGTTCGAAACGCGCTTCCAGCGGCGCAAAGATATGAAAGAGCGAAAACGCGCCAGCATTCTTGAGCGCCATCACCTCGGCCGGGTGCCGGATGCTGTCGACTGCGTAGTTGCGGTCGGATTGCATGCGCTCGACGGTGAGCGTCGCGAGCGCCGCCGGGCCGTGCCGCTCGCGCAGCTCGTTGCCGAGGGCGATGAGGTTCTCGCGCTCGGTCGAGAGCCCGCGCTGCTTCGCCTCTTCGCGAATGACGTCGGAGAGCGAGACGTAGGAGAAGCCCTTCTTGCCGAGCAGTTCGGCGGCCGTCGTCTTGCCGCCGGCGTTTCGTCCGGTGAGTCCGATGATGATCATGTCTTGCTGCTGAGTTATTCCGAGCTCTTGTGGCCGATCAGGAGGTGGGCGTTCGGTCGAAGACTGCACGATCTCCGCGAGCTCCGCGGACTCCGCGGTTAACTGCTTTTTGAACCGCGGAGTCCGCGGAGATCGCGGAGGAGAACCGGTTCCCGGGTGGGGCGTCGGTTGATTCTCGAGTTCAACGTCTCGAACCTCCGCATTCTGTGCGTGCTCTATGTTCTCTCAGTTCTCCGTGACCTCTGTGTCCTCTGTGGTAAAAGGCTTTTGAACCACAGAGGTCATGGAGGAGACGGAGGGGGGAGACGATCCTATTTCACCCCGTCGATAATCCCGTTCAACGTCGCGCTCGCGCGCATCGCCGCGGTAGTCTTGGCGACATCGGGTTTGTAGTAGCCTCCCATGTCGACCGGACTTCCCTGCGCACCAATCAGTTCTCCAGCGATGCGCTCCTCGTTGCTCGCGAGCGCTTCCGCGATCGGCGCGAATTGCGCCTTGAGACCAGCGTCCTTCGTCTGCGCCGCCAGCGCCTCTGCCCAATAGAGCGCGAGATAGAAGTGGCTCCCGCGGTTGTCGATCTCGCCGACCTTGCGCGCCGGGGACTTGTTGTTGTCGAGGAAGCGTCCGATCGCCTGGTCGAGCGCGTCGGCCAGCACCGTCGCCTTCGCGTTCCCGGCGCTGGCGCCGATGTGTTCGAGCGAGGCGCCTAACGCGGAGAACTCGCCGAGCGAATCCCAGCGCAGGTACCCCTCCTTCTGGAACTGCTGCACGTGCTTGGGGGCCGAGCCGCCGGCGCCGGTCTCGAAGAGCCCCCCGCCAGCAAGGAGCGGGACGACCGAGAGCATCTTGGCCGACGTCCCGATCTCGAGGATCGGGAAGAGATCGGTGAGATAGTCGCGGAGCACGTTCCCCGTGACCGAGATGGTGTTCTCCCCGCGCCGGATGCGGTCGAGCGAATGCTGCATCGCATCGACCGGGGACATGATCCCGATGTCGAGCCCCGTGAGGTCGTGCTCCTCGAGGTAGCGATTGACCTTGGCGATCACCTGCGCGTCGTGCGCGCGGTCGCGGTCGAGCCAGAAGATCGCCGGCGTGTCGCTCAGTCGGGACCGGCGCACCGCGAGCTTCACCCAGTCGCGGATCGCGATGTCCTTGGTCTGGCAGGAGCGGAAGATGTCGCCCGCATCGACGCGCTGCTCGAGGAGCGTCGCCCCGCTCCCTTCGTCGACGAGACGAATCGTCCCGTCGGCCGGCGCCGTGAAGGTCTTGTCGTGCGAACCGTACTCCTCGGCCTTCTGCGCCATCAGGCCAACGTTAGGCACGTCGCCCATCGTCGCCGGATCGAGCGCCCCCTTGGTGCGGCAGTCCTCGAAGATCGTGGCGTAGATGCCGGCGTAGCTCCGGTCGGGGATCATCGCCTTGGTGTCGTGCAGCTTCCCGTCGGGGCCCCACATCTTCCCGGAGTCGCGCACGACCACCGGCATCGAGGCATCGACGATCACGTCGTTCGGCACGTGCAGGTTGGTGATACCGCGGTCCGAATCGACCATCGCCAGCGCCGGACGCGACTCGTATTGCTTCCTGATGTCGGCCTCGATCTCGGCGCGCTGCGCCTCCGGGAGCGACTGGATCTTCGCGTAGACGTCGCCCAGCCCGTTGCGCGGGTTCACGCCTAACGCCTTGAAGGTCTCGGCGTGCTTCTCGAAGACGTCCTCGAAGTAGACCGTGACGGCGTGCCCGAACATGATCGGGTCGGAGACCTTCATCATCGTCGCCTTGAGGTGCAGCGACAGGAGCACCCCCTGCCGCTTGGCATCCTCGATCTGCTCGGCGAAGAAGGCGCGCAGCGCGCCGACGTGCATCACCGCCGTGTCGACGATCTCCCCTTCGGTCAGCTGCAATCCCTTCTTGAGGACCGTCGTCGTTCCGTCGACGCCGACGAACTCGATGCGCGCCGTCGTGGGCGCCGCGATGGTGAGCGAATTCTCGCTCCCGTAGAAGTCGCCGGCGAACATGTGGGCGACGTGCGACTTCGAGTCGCTCGACCAGGCACCGAGCTTGTGCGGGTGCTTCTTGGAGAACTCCTTCACCGAGAGCGGGGCGCGCCGATCGGAGTTCCCCTCGCGGAGCACCGGATTCACCGCGCTCCCGAGCACCTTGGCGAATCGCAGCTGCAACGCCTTCTCGTCGTCGGTCGCCGGCGCCTCGGGATAGTCCGGGATCGCGTAACCAGCCGCCTGCAACTCGGCGATCGCTTCCTTGAGCTGCGGGATCGACGCCGAGATGTTCGGGAGCTTGATGATGTTCGCGTCGGGCGTCTGCGCGAGCGCGCCGAGCTGCGTGAGGTGATCGGGGATGCGCTGCTCGGGCGTGAGGTGCTCGGGGAAGTTCGCGATGATGCGCCCCGCGAGCGAAATGTCGCGCGTCTCGACGGTGACGCCCGCGGCGGAGCAGAAGGCCTGGACGATCGGGAGGAGGGAGAGCGTGGCGAGGGCGGGAGCCTCGTCGATCTGGGTCCAGATGATGGTCGAAGCGTGGTCGGTCATGGCGGGTGAAGCGGTTGGTCGGCGGGGGCGTAGGCCCTCGCATGGAAGCGCGAGTGGTTGGCACGGCGGTAGCGCGGTGCGTTCGTCATTCTATCGATCCGCGCGGGGATCGGTGAGGGCTGGGCGGGCTGGGTGACGGGGAGGTGACGGGCGAGGCGTACGCTCGTGCACAGCGACAGGAACAACCATTTACCGCGGAGTCCGCGGAGATCGCGGAGGGATGATGGCGTTGGACGTGCGGTGGCGTGCGGTAACGGGCGAAATAGTCGATTCGGCGATTTGCGTCCACTCGGCACTTGGCCCTGGACTCCTCGAGAGCGCGTACCTCGCTTGTCTCGCACATGAGCTCCGACATCGGGGGGTGCGATTCGTCAGCGAAGTGCCTTTGCCGGTCCGGTACCGAGACGCATTGCTGGACGTGGGGTATCGGATTGATCTCCTGGTCGAGGACATCGTAGTCGTCGAGATAAAGGCCGTGGACAAGATCCATCCCGTGCACGAGGCGCAGATACTCTCGTATTTGAGGTTGAATGACTTCCGCATCGGACTGCTGATCAACTTTCACTGCAAGGAACTGCGCAACGGCATTAGGCGCTTCGTCAATCGACTCTAGACCCATCGTCGTCACTGCTCCGCGGACTCCGCGGTCTCCGCGGTGAAAGTGTTGTCGCTGTAAGTGTTCGTCGGCACTCTTGCTCCCCCGCCCTCCCGACACCAATACTTCCCCCGCGCACAGGGCGCACCCGGTCCGCGGAAAGGGGATTCCCCGCCTGAGTCGTACCTCGCTCGTCGTCCGACTACGAACTCCCAGCCCTGCGGTGCGGACCCGGGCCTCACGGAGGTCGTAGCATGTCCGAGACCGAAGGCGCTCCCCACACGGGAGAGCGCGAAGCAGCGCGCCCCGAGCTCCGCCACACGCTGGAGCATCTGCGCGACGAGGCCAAGCGCCTCCTCAAGCTCGCGCGCCAGGGCGACACCGTCATCATCGCCCGCCTGCGCAGTGCCCTCCCCCGACTCGCTGCGCTCGACGACGCGCACGTGCGCGAGACGGTCAAGCTGGCCGACGTGCAGCACGCCGTCGCCCGCACGCTCGCTTTCGAGAGTTGGGGAGCGCTCAAGGCACACCTCGACGCGCGCGCCCCGATCCACGCACGCGCCGCACAATTCCTCGAGGCGTTCCGCAACGACCAGGTGCAGCGCGCCCGTGAACTGCTCGACGCGACGCCAGATCTCGCTCGCTACAGCATCCACACCGCGGCTGCCGTCGGAGACCTCGACGGCGTCACGGCATGGATCGCCGCGGATGCGACAGCGGCGACGCGCCCAACATCGCCGGACGACACGGCGCCGATCATCTACGCCGCCAACGGCGAACTCAAACGCCTGCTCGACGTAAGTGAAGAAAAGCAGGCGGCGCTCGTCGAATTGCTCCTGGCGGCCGGCGCCGATCCCAACACCTCGGTCCCCCTCCCCGGCGGCCACGGACGCATCCCGGCGCTCTACCTTCCCGCCGTCGCCAACAATCTCCCGGTGGCGCGCGCGGTCCTCGCGCACGGCGCCAACCCGACCGACGGCGAGAGCCTCTATCACGCGGCGCAACACAATCACCGCGAGATGCTCGAGCTCCTCGCAGCAAACGGCGCAGACCTGAGCGGGCGACACGGCGACTACGGCAACACCGCCCTGTATTTCCTCGCCACGCACACGGCGTCAAACCCGATCACGCCGAAGTGCGTGGCGGGAATGGCGTGGCTCCTCGAGCATGGCGCCGATCCGAACGTCACCAGTTCGCGCGCGCCGAGCGGGAAGCCGGTCCCGTCGGACGGCGAGACACCGCTGCAGCGCGCCGCGGCGTCGGGATGGGACGCCGATGCGTTGCAGCTGCTGGTCGCGCACGGCGCCACGATCGACGCGCAACGCGCCGACGGTCGTACCGCGTACGCCCTCGCCGTGCGCGCCGGCAACACCGGCGGCGCCGCGTACCTCGCGCGCGCCGGCGCCGACACGACGCGCCTCCAGCCTGTCGACGAACTCCTCGGCGCCTGCCTGACCAATGATGGAGAGCTGGCACGGGCGATCGTCGCGGCACATCCCTCACTCATCGCTTCGCTCACTCCCGAAGAGCGCGCCCCACTCGTCGCGGCGGTGGGCGACGGACGGGAGGACGTGGTCGCGCTCATGCTCTCGCTCGGTTGGCCCCTCGACACGGAGAGCGAGTGGGGCGGCACTCCGCTCCACTGGGCCGCGTGGAACGGGCGCGCGCAGATCGCCAAGCTGCTGATCGCCTCCGGGGCACCGGTGAACGTGCGGGACAGCACCTACGGGTCGGCTCCCATTGCCTGGGCCGCGCACGGCTCGCGCTTCAGCCCCGCGCGCCCCGATGCCGACCACGTCGCCATCGTCCACGCACTCCTCGATGCCGGCGCCTCGCGCGCCGAGTCGTACAACCAGTGGGGGGAGGCCCCGGAATCGATGGCGCGTCCCGATGTCGCCAAGGCACTGCGGGAACGTGGGTTCGCGAGCTGACTCCGGCGGGGAGCGGCGCAGCCGGCGTGATCGGCGTGCAAAATCTTCGCGATCGATGACGGCGGCTCGCCGAATTCTGCGCAATGCGACGCGGCGGCGCGCTCGCCCTTCCGGCTCCAGAATCACCGGGGTGGGTGCTCCACCCGCCATTGCCCCGCGCCCTGCTTCGTCCCCTCGCCACCGCACGGTCATCATGAACAAACCGTCGATTGCTGTCACCGCGATGGTGCTCGCCGCTTCGGTCACCGCGCTCCCGAGCGCCGCGCAGCGCCCGGCCGACGTCGGCGCGGTGGCGAAGGTGTTCTTCGCGTCCGCCACCTCGACCGACTGGGACGGGCTCGATGCGCTCCCCGGCTTTCGCTGGGCACCGCTTCCGCCAACCTCGCTCACGAACTGTCTCGCCAACGGTGACTGCTTCGCGCGACAGGGCGCTGCGGTGATCGGCGGCCGCCAGCTGCAAGTCCTCGCGACCGGTGCGCGCACGATCGTCGGGACGCTTCTCCTCCGGAGCCAGGGGGCGCCGATGGGCGCTCCCGCGATCCTCGCATCGCTTACCGCGTCCGGAGTCACGACCGCCGTCGCGCGCTGCCCCGTGAATCCGGCGAGTGCCGCCACGACCTGGTATCGCGTGTCGGGGACCGACCTCACCCCCGGATTCGTCGCCATCCAGCCCGCCTCGGCGGGGAGACCTAACGAGGGGCTCACGCTCATTCGCGGCGAACAGCTCCCGACGCTGCCGCCGGCGCAGCTGGCGATGTACAGCGACCAGTGTGGCGCCGGAGCCGAACGAAAGGGCGTCGCCGCGCGGCAGCCGGTCGAATCGCTGGCCGAGGCGATCGTCGGATCGCTTGCCCCCTCTTCGGGACCGGCACTGTACGATTGGAGCACGCTCAAGGCGCTCCCGCTCGGCTTCACCTGGCAGGGCGATGCCCCCAAGCTGGTGGATCTCACGAGCCTGGGCGACCCGAATCCCATGAGCCTCAACGGGACAGTGTCGTGGGGTGGGCGCACCTTCTCCCTTCTCGCCAGCGGCACTGCCACGCAGGTCAAGACGATCCACCTCGACGAGCAAGGACTGCACCCCAAGGGCGAGCACGTCCTCGGCATCGTCTACGCCAAGGGAATCCAGGTGAAGAAGGTGCGCTGCGGCCCGATCTATACGGAGTCGACCAACGATTGGTATGCGCTCTCCGGCGCGACGACACATCCGGCCACGATACGGCAGTCGATCCGCTACGATGGAAACCGGGTGCAAGAGGCTTACGAGTTGCGGCTCGACGCCTCACTTCCGCCGCGCGATCCGCGCGACCGCAATCCGGGCGTGGGGGGGTGTTAGGCAGGCGAGCGCTCGAACAGTCCCCGCGTCGCGTCGAGCCGCTACCACCGCCGCGCTGGCACGCGTAGAGCGTAGAGGCGAGCTCTGCGGGACAGGCCGACGGCCGGCCGCGTGGAGGTGGCGCGCACTTTGAAGGTTGAGGGAGGGCGTGCGGGGGCGTCGGCCCTCGCCTACCGCCCCCCACCCGCGAATTGCGCCGCTGCGCACGCGCGGTATGATGAACGCCATGGCCGACCTTCCGCAGAGCCTGGTCGATGCGCTTCGCGCTGGTACGCTCATTCCCTTCGTGGGTGCGGGGGTGAGCGTGGGCGCTGTGCGACAGCTTCCTCCTCAGTACCGGTTCCCCGACTGGAAGGGGTTGATCGAGGCACTCGCCGACCGGCTTGTGGCGGAGGGAATGGCAGATAACGCAGCCACGGTTCGCGCAACACTCGCGAACGATGCGATGGCCGCCGCCGCGCAGGCGATGCAGTTCCTGGGGCGCAAGCCGTTTCAGGAGGTAATGGAGTCGCTCTTCGACCGCCTCTGCCCGCGCGGTGCCGACCTGTCGCTCGTCTCTGCGATCTGGCAACTCCGCCCACCGTTCGTCGTGACGACGAACTACGATCGCGTACTCGAGTGGCCCTTCAACGCGGGAGAGGTACGATCGATCGGCAACGACGATCCGTCGTACGTCAACGAACTCACGCTCCCCTCCAATCGTCGGCGGGTCTGGCACCTGCACGGGACGATCGATCGCATCGACACGATCATCCTCACCGCCGATCAGTACACGTCGCTCTACCCCGACAAGGCGAGCAGTGCGCGCCTGGCCTACGAGAACGCAGCGCGCCGCTTCGAGGACATTCTCAAGACCCACGCCTTCCTCTTCATCGGCTACAGCCTCGACGAACCGCTCCTGCGCGAGCGACTGCAGCAGGTGCGCGCGGTGACGGGGCAGGCGGTCCCGGTGAAGTACCTCCTGCTCCGGCAAGGTGAGGCCGATGCCGCGAAGGTCGCCGAGCTGCGTGACAACTACGGCGTGCAGGTGATCGAATTCGCCAACTTCGGCGCGCCGCTGCTCGAGGTCGTGCAGGGGATGAAGGCCGCGGCGTGGCCGGGCGAGTTGCGGCTGTCGGGGCCAGGCCTCACCGCCCACATGGCGGAGTTGGTGCAGTCGCTCGAGGACGCCTGCACCGGCATCGCACTTCCGTCGCTCGATGTCACGCGTCTCTACAACTTGGCGCGCCCACCATTCTGGCCTGCACTCTTGCCGACGAACGATTCGCTCACGCAACTCTCGTCATCGATCGTCGAGCTGGCGACCGCGCCGATTCCATCCACCGGCCCCGCGCAGGGGGTCCATCCGCTACTCTCCTTCGTCGACAGGCTGAAAGACGAACTGGTCGAACCCGCGCTCAGTCGCGTGAACGCGTGGATGGAGACCGCGATCGAGACGATCGCCGTGAGTACCGACGAGGCTGCACTCGTCTGGCAGAGTCTGAAACGCGCGCGTTCCACTGCCGCAGAAACTCCTGCGCACGTCCTCGTGCGCATCGCACCCACCGCGACGCCCGAATCGGGGTGGCGGGTGCACGCGTGGGCCTACACCGGGAATGATCCCGTGTCGCTGCTCGGCGCCGAGGGCGTGACAATGGCGCCCGATGGCGAAGGGGAGCTCGTTGCCCGCCTCGTGGACGAGATGGAGGGGCGCGAATTCGATCCTGCGGTCACATCACTCTCGTTCCTCGTCCCCGTCGCGCTTGCCAACGCCCCAGTGGATCAGTGGCAGCTCCCGCGCGAGATCGCCAACGATCCGCCGCTCGGTGCCACGCACCTCGTCTCGATGCGATCGCTCGACCGTCTCCGCCGCCATCGGATCGCACTGCGACGCTACAAGACCGCGTGGAGGGAGTTAGCCGAGCGAGCATCGAGCGAATTGCGCATCGTGTCGAAGGAGGATCAGCCGCCCCCGGGCGTCGTGTGCGGACAGTGGGTAGACGCCGCGTTCGCGCGCGACGAGCAGCTGCCGAGCAAGCTTGCCGAACGATCGGTGCGCTGCGTCCTCCTCTCGCAAGCGCCGACGGCGGGAGATCTCGCCGCACTGGAGGCCGTACTTCAGACAACCGTTCCGGTCGTATTGTGGCCGCGAGACCCGACGATTCCCTACGACGAGTTGGAGCAAGCGGTGCGCGCGATGGTGGAGGACGGAACGGTCGCCGACCTTCCGCGCCGCATGCGCGAGCATCGCGCCAAGGCGCTTGCAGCTGGCGCGTCTCCGATAGGGCGGCACCTGGCGTTCCTCTGGGACGACGCGGATTACGTCCCCCCCGACACCGAGGTCGCCGCCAAGGCTGGCCTCACGACAACCTGAGGGCTGCATGACCGACGACGCCGATTGGCGCATCTATCGTGGCGATGGCAAGAGCGCGGGCAAGCGTCCGCCATTTCCCGACGCACCCCCCTGGCGGCAATTTTCGAGCTTCGCCAGCCATCGCGCCGAGAAGTTCCGTCCGCCCAAGGGCGTCGTCGAGGCGGTGAACGCCGCGCTCTACCTGCGCCGCCCGGTGCTCGTCACCGGCGACCCGGGGACCGGCAAGTCGTCGTTGGCCTACGCGATCGCCCGCGAATTGGGGCTGGGCGACGTTCTCCCGTGGTATGTCAACTCGCGCTCGACGCGTCTCGACGGGCTCTACGAGTACGACGCGCTGTCGCGGTTGCGCGAGGCGAATCTCGAGCGGCTGGGCGCCGAGCTGCAGCGCCAGACCGGGCAACTCGTGGAGCCGGACCCTAACGAGCGCACATCCGAGGACATCGGGCGCTACATCACGCTGGGGGCGATCGGGACGGCATTCGTCGCACCGAAGGACCAGCCGCGCGTGGTGCTCATCGACGAGATCGACAAGAGCGACATCGACCTCCCCAACGACTTGCTGCACGTCCTGGAGGAAGGGGAATTCACGATCAACGAACTGGCGCGACACGCCGATCGCGAGGCGACCATCACCGTCAACACCGCCGATCGCGGATCGCGCGTGCCCATCACGCATGGGCGTGTGCAGTGCGCCGAGTTCCCGGTGGTCGTCATCACCAGCAACGGAGAACGCGACCTCCCGCCGGCGTTCCTGCGGCGCTGCCTGCGTATCGAGCTCCCGCCCCCGACTGCTGAGGAGCTGCGGGCGATCGCGCAGGGGCATCTCCCCAAGGCCGACGACACTGAGCTTGGCGCGCTGATCGCGACGTTCGAGAAGCAGCGCGCGAAGGGGATCATGGCGACCGACCAGCTTCTCAACGCCTTCTTCCTCGTGTCGAGTGGACGCACCATGACGGCCGACGACCGTGCCGCGGTCGAGGCGATCCTGCTGCGGGAGCTGGGGCCGCGATGAGTGCGGCGACGTGAGCATCGCGCGGTGAGCCCGGCACGATGAACGAGTCGCTGAGCGCGATCATCCGCGCCTTGCAGGGGGCCGGCGTGTCGCTCGATGCCGGTCAAGCGATGGACAGCCTGTGGCTCGCGCTGCGGATGCAGGAGCGGGGGGGCATGCCGGCAGCCCCTTCGCCTAACGCGACGATCGATCGCGTCTCGCTGGTGGGCGACGTCGGAGGAGGGACCGCGCCGTCCTCCGTCCCAGCCACGCCTCCCGCGGCAGCTCCACCTCCTTCCCCGCGAGGGCCAAGCGGTACACAGCCGTTTGTCCTGCAGGATGACGAAGTCGACTCGCTCGACCCCGTCGCGGGACGCTGGCTCACGCTCGAACGCACCGAGGCGCTCGCCATCGGGCGCGACCTCGCACGGGCGCTGCGCCCGCTCCGGCGGCGCGTACGGATCCCCGGGCGCGGTACGCTCGACGTCGAGGCCACCGTGCGACGGGCGATCGACGAGTTCATCTTCCTCCCATCGTTCATGCCCGGGCGGGAGCGCTGGCTCGACGTGCTCCTCGTGCTCGATCATGGCTTGTCGATGATCGTGTGGAAGGAGACGCTCGACGCCTTCGAGCGCGTGCTGCGCTCGTCGGGGGCCTTCCGCAGCGTGCGCCCGCTCTGGCTCGAAAGCGACACCAAGGAGCCGAAGCTCACTCCAAGGACCGGCCGGGCACCGGTGCGCGACGCGTTGCAGCTGCCGAGCATGGCGAACGCCCGGTCGCGCACCGTCGTCCTCGTCGTCTCCGACTGCGTGAGCCCGCGGTGGCACGACGGTTCGGTTCCCGCGCTGCTCGCCGCGTGGGGAAGCGCGCTCCCCGTCTCGCTCCTGCAGGTGACGCCGGATTGGTACTGGCCGCGCACCGCGTTAGGCGATGCGGCCGAGGGACCGCTCTACGCCGCCGGGGAGCTGCCGCGCAATTCGTGCCTCGCGTGGAGCAGCACGGCGATGGGGCTCGACGGACTCCTTCCGGGGGATGCCGGCCCCTTCGCCCCGATCCCGCTCGCAGCCATGACTGCGCTCGACATCGGGCGCGTGGCACGGCTCCTCGCCGGAGGGGGGAACGGCGAGGTGCGCGGTGCACTGTTCGACCTCTCGTGGCGCGGGGAAGTCGCGAGTGCGGGCGACCTCTCGGCCGAGCGTCGCGTCGCGCGCTTCCACGCGCTCGCCACCGACGACGCACGGCGCCTCGCCTCGGCGTTCGCTTCCTCGCCGGTCCAGACGCTGGGGATGCTGCGTCTTCTGCGGCGCGACCTCCTGCCCGGCAGCCGCCCGTTTGTCGAGGCGGAGGTGCTGCTGGGGGGCATTCTGCGGGTGCGCCAGGAAGATGCCTCCTGGGACGCGGGAGCGTCGTTGCGGCTGGAATTCATCGACGGGATACGCGCACTCCTTCAGGACTCGGCCACGGTCCCCGATATCCTGCGCGTGCTGCGACATGCGAGCCGGAGCGCTGCGTCGGGCGGGAGCGCGACCTTCTCGGCGTGGCTGTCGGAGCCGGAGCTGCGCGAGTCGGGGCTCGAGGAGCTCGGCGAGGAGTTCGCCGGGGCGGCAGCGCCGGTGCTGCGGCGACTCGGGGGATCGTACGCGCGCGGGGTACAGCGGGTCGCCGCTCGGCCGGCGCGCGAGGCCGAGGCAAACGCTCCCGTGCCGAATGCTATGGAGGCCAATGCACCGGCCTTCGAGGTCCACGGCGCTGGAGAGGTATCGGCGGAGGACCCGGCGGCGCCAGCGACGTCTGGAAACGCTGACTCGCGCGACGGCGCTCCGTCAGGTGCAAGCACGGACCCGGACGTCGCGATGCGCGTTCGTCGCGCGCGTGACCTTCCCAAGGCTCCTTGGCTGGTGGGGCGTGAGCGAGAGGTCGAGTGGCTCATGGCCACGACCACCGGTGGCGAGCGTTCGCATCGACGCATCGCGTGGGTCACCGGGGCCGAGGGAATCGGGAAGAGTGCCGTGCTCGCGGCACTGGTGACCGAGTGGAGCACGCACTCCGCGCCGGAGGAGGCGTTCTACTGGTCGTTCGCGAAGGACGCTTCCGTGGACCTGTGCCTGCGCGCGCTGGCCGATGCCGTGTCGCGCAGCACGATGGGGAGCGACGCCGATGCGACGGAAGTGCGCGCCGCGTTGCTCGGCGCGCTGGCCCAGCGGCGCCAGAACCTCGTGGTCCTCGATGCCCTGGATTCGCTTGCGGCTGACGAGCTGCGACGACTCCTGGATGATGTCTCGCTGATTGCCGGCGGTGTACCGCTCACCTCGATCGTACTCGCCTCGCGCGAGCGCGTGGAGAGCAACCTCGCGACGAGCGAGTTGTACCTCGAGCCCTTGCCGCGCGACGCAGTCGAGGAGCTGATTCAGCGTGCAGTGCGCGATCCGCGGTTTGGAAGCGCTGACTCGCCGTCGCTCGCATCGAGCGCTCGCCAAGACGCACTGGAGGCGGGAGATCTCTTTGCCTCCCTTTCCGGCGGTAATCCGGCCGTGCTCCTCTCGCTGCTGGAATTGGTGGCGATGGGGATCACGACGGAGGAGATACACGAGCAGTTTGTCGGACGAGATGGTGTCCCATCGCCGCTGTCGTTTAGCGCATTCCGCCTCGCCAATCCTCCGTTCTACGACATTCGGGAGGTGCGTGGGCTTCTGGCGTCCGCGGACTCGTTCGTCTCGGAGGACAGGCTCGTCGATGCGCTGAAGTACGCGGAGCAAGCGTTAGGCATCGCCGAGCAGATCGGCGTTCAGCGTCCGGTCGGCGGGGAGCTGATAGCGCAATCGTTGGAGTCGATGGGAAAGATCAACGTGCGGTTAAAGCGCGAGGACGACGGGATTCGGCAGCTACGCCGGGCGCTGCAGACGGCGAGCGATGTCGGCGACGCGGACATGGTGTCGCGGCTTCGCGCCTTCCTCGCCGACTGGCCCTCGCCCGACGTCGATTCGGCGACGCAAGCGGTCTTTTATGTGTACGGTCGCGTTTCGGGCGTCGGCTTCCGCGCGTGGGCGCAACGACAAGCGCAGGAGCTGCAACTCGAGGGGAGCGTGCAGAACCTCGCGGATGGGCGCATCCGTGTCACAGCCTCGGGTCCGCAAGCACGCGTGGACGAGCTGGAACAGCGGCTCCGCATCGGTCCCCCGGGCGCCGCGGTTACGCGTGTGACGCGCGAGGGCGAAGATGTCGCGACCGCCGGCGCCGACGTCTTCCTCAGTTTCGCCGCGGCGGATCGAGAAACGGCGTCGCGCATCGGCGAGCTGCTCGAGGGCGCGGGACTCACCGTCTTCGTCGACCAGGCGTCATTGCAGGATAACGACCGATGGCGCGAGGCGATCGACGCCGCGCTCGATCGCGCGCGCTGCATCGTCATGCTCCTCACGAAGGCGTCGGTCGCGAGCGACTGGGTACTGCGCGAGTCCAGACGCGGATTGCAGCGGCAGATGCTCCTGCCGGTCCTGCTCGAGGAGCACCTGCGCCTCCCAGTTGAACTCGAGAAGTTGTCGCTGCTCGATCTCACGAAGTGGGATCGTTCGACGTCGTCTCCTGCATTCACGTCGCTGGTCTCGGCGATCTCCGCGATTGTCGGAACCGATCCGTCGGCTGCAACGACCGCGAACCAAGCGCCCGACGTCGCGCTGGATGAATCACAGTTTGCGGCCAACAGCGCTCCGAGTGACGATTCGCCGGCCGACAGCGCGCCAAGCGCCGAAGATCCCGATGGGCGCGCGGACTCGCCCGACAGCAGCGAACAGGGACAATCGCCGAGCGTCGACGCGCCGTCAGGCGCAACCGCTTCCTTCGATCTCAACGCGATCGACCTGTTCAATGGGAATGGCGCCGCGTGGGTGCAGCTGGCGGGTGGTACCTTCCGCATGGGCGCCTCGGACGGCGAGGAGCGCGAGAGGCCCGAGCACGTCGTCGCCGTCTCGACGTTCCGCATCTCGCGCTTCCCGATCACCAACCGCCAGTACGAGCGCTTCCTGAAGGATACCGGGCTCCCCGCACCCGAACACTGGCGCGGCGGACGCATGCCGAGTGGCATGCGCGATCATCCAGTGACCAACGTGACATGGGAAGATGCCTCGGCGTTCTGCTCCTGGTTCACGTCGCGGCTGGAAACGGAAATCGCCGGGCGCGTTGAGCTCCCGACCGAAGCGCAGTGGGAGTACGCGGCGCGCGGCCAGGAGGGGCGGCGTTTCCCGTGGGGCGACGCCGAACCCTCGAAGGAGCGCGCGAACTTCGGTCGCCACAGCGGGGGCACCGTCCCGGTGAACGCCCATCCCGCCGGCGCTACGCCTACCGGGATCTGGGACATGGCCGGCAACGCCTGGGAGTGGTGTCGCGACTGGTACGGGGCCTACCCATCCGAAACAGTCGAGAACCCGACCGGCGCGCCGCGTGGCACCGTGCGCGTGATCCGCGGCGGCTCGCACCAGTCCGAGGCGTCGAAGCTGCGCGCCGCCTATCGCGCCAACCGCCCGCCGAAGGACATCTTCGATCGCGGCGGCTTCCGCATCGTCTGGACCGCCACCGTATCCAGCGACGTCCCTGCACCGTAGCTCGCACGGTCGAAACGAGCCTCTGACGGCACTGCAGCGCACGACGCGAGCCTGCGTCGCCCGTCGACACGATCACTCCACCGATGGAAAGCAGGCGCGCAGTTCGGGCGAAATGCGCGTCACCCGTCCCGTCGCGCGCGTGACCAGCAGCCAGAGGGTGCGGGCGCGCAACAGCACGGCCGCGTCGCCCTCGCGCACGATCTCGGTGAATCGCTCGAATCGGCGCGAGTCGACCGCCCCGATCCAGGTGCGCGCCACCACCACATCGCCCGGGAGCGCTGCGCGCAGGTAGTCGAGCTCATGGCGCGTGGCCACCCACGCCAGCGTCGCCTGCATCTCTGCCGTGGCGCTCGCTTGCCAGTGCGCGAGCGCGACATCCTGTACCCATCGCAGGTACACCACGTTGTTCACGTGCTGCATGTCGTCGATATCGTCGGGGCGAACGGCGATTCGCAGTTCGAACAGGTGAGGGCGGTCGGTCACAGAAACCCGTGAAGTGTCGCAGCGGCGTGGGAATCCTCGGAGCGAACGCTGAGTCCGCCCCTTCGAGAGTACACCCTGACGGGGATTCCACACCAGCCCACAAGTCCCCTCGCCCTCTCCCTCCTGCTGGATACGCGCCGGTTCGCATTGCACGCGGGGCGCGCACCGATTGCTGCGCCGCACTCCCGCCAACACCGACGCTGACGTTCACCCTTCTGGACAATGCAACTCACTGCGTCCGCCTATGCACCATCGATGTACTCGTTATGCGGAGGGATGGCATGGTGCAGGATTGTCGGACGATCGGGACGTGGCCGCAAGGCGGCTCCCGAACGGTTGGAAGAATTGCAGGATCAGTCGTGGCAGTACTCGCAGGAGAAGAAGACCGGCGACCGGGCGCTCCGCTGGCTGCTCGGGTCAGCGCGTGGCTCGCGGCGAGTGCGCTCGCGCTACTCATCGCGGCCCCTCCGCTTGCCGCGCAGTCGCTCGGTTACGAACTCACGCCCGCTGCCGAACGCGTGCAATGGGACGATGACCTCGCATTCGAAGACGACTGGCTGTACGGCGCACGGCTCGGCCTCCTCTTCGGCCATCAGGTGGAACTGCAGCCGTACTATTTCTTTGCCAACGACTACCCCATCGATGCCGCACGCGCCGGAGGGGTCTTCGGCGCCTCATCGGCCGGCCGCACGATCGACTTGCGGCATTACGGTGCCAACCTGCAGCTCAACCTCGGCCGCGGCGACATCGTCCCCTTCCTGCGGGGAGGTGGCGGGATCTTGCAGCTGCGTCCCGATTCCGGCGAGCGACGCGACCGCATCGCGGTGACCGCCGGCGGTGGCGTGCGCTTCGCGATCGGCGGCGCGACGGCGGAGCTGTACGCCGAGCAGATGGCTCTGCGGCTCAACCCGAAGAACGTGTTCGGCGTCGACTCGACGAGCACGGGCGTAGCCCCAACTCAGCGCAACATCGTGTACGGCGCGGCGATCTCGCTCCCGCTCTCGAGCATGAGCGAGCGCGACGAGTACGAGGAGGGATTGCACGGCTCCACGGCACCGATCGAACCGTTCGTCGGCCAGCTGCGCTACGCGTCGAAGCTGGGGCTGGAGGACCAGGATCTTGCCGGGGTGCGCGCGGGGATCGACTTCTCGCCGCAGGTTGGGCTCCGCGGCTTCTACTGGCGCGGCGTGAACGACGATCACGATGGCACCGATCCGGTCGCCGGCTACGGCGGCGAGGTACAACTCAACCTCAACAGCGGGCCGGGCATTTCTCCCTTTCTCGTTGTGGGAGCGGGGCGCATCGACTATCACGACGATTTTCGTGATCCGGGGGGCAATCCTCGAGATGACGAGGGCATGCTCATCGCCGGTGGTGGCGCAAGCGTTCGCCTCACCGATCGCCTGCGACTCAACGCCTCGGTCCGTGACTACATCATGACGCCCGAGGCGACGCTGACCGACGT
This sequence comes from Gemmatimonadaceae bacterium, assembly GCA_044225935.1. GTDB lineage: Bacteria > Gemmatimonadota > Gemmatimonadetes > Gemmatimonadales > Gemmatimonadaceae > SCN-70-22. The sequence goes on along the minus strand of JBGAHX010000006.1, from coordinate 129,535 downwards.
CTCCACAACCGACGACCTCACGCACAACACCCTGCTCTCCGCCGGACTGACGATCAGCATCGGTGGATCCTCGGGCCCTTCGTCGAGAGAGTTGGAACTGCGCCGGGAGCGTGAGGCGCTCGATCGCCGGTCGCGTGAGCTCGCCGCGCGGGAGCGCGAGGCTGCGCGCGAGCGCGATACGGCGCGCGCGTCGCGCCGCGATTCCCTCATGACAGACTCGCTTTCGCCGCACGCTCGCCATGACCAAATGAGACGTGCAGTTCGAGACGAGGACAGGCCGCGTGGCGGTCGACGCATGCGCGACGGGCGACGACGGACAATGCGAGCCCCCGGTGACTCGGCAATGCAATCCGTCCGGACGGACTCACTCGTCAGGCAGCCCGACGACACGCGCTGGATGACGGTGCCGGTCCCGGTCGTCGGCGAAGTGATCCTTCGGTACGGCGTGACCCCGGCGGACTCCACGCACATGAGCACATCCATGCCCGGTGTCTCCACCGAGGAGCTTCGCCGCCTCATCCGCGAGGAGCTTCAACGCGACTCGTCGACCGTCTCGCCGCAGAGCGCAGCGACAGGGGGCCGCGTCGAGCGCCAAGCCATGGACAGCACTGCGTTAGGCGTCACGCAGTTGTCGCGCGCCGAGCAGGCCCGTCTCGCGCGCATCGAGGAGATGGAAGCCGAGCTCCAGCGAAGGCTCGACGCGATGCAACCACTCGAGGTCGAGCGACGCAACGCCACCACTCCACCAACCGCCGCCCCTGCGCCTGCGCGCCGCACGACGACCGACAGCATCGCCGACGCCGGGATCGCCAGCGTCCCGGTCTTCCAGCGGTTCGGCCAGGCGACGAGCCGAGATCTCCGTCCATTTGCCGGTTTCGGCGGCGGCAACGATCTCCAAGGCGTGCTTTCGCTTCGTGCCGATCTGGGCCCGCTGTCGCCGGGGAGTGGATTTCGGTTTGCCCCGGAACTCGCGCTCGGCTTCGGCGGCGGATCCACATCGGTGCTGGCCCTGGCGAACGTCCAGTATCCGTTCGGCTCGATCGGCGGGAACGCCGCCATTCGGCCGTACGTCACGCTCGGCGGCGGGGTCTTTTCGCCGTCGGTTCTCGCGGTGAACACGGCCGTCGGCGCGTCGTTCGCGCTCGGATCGCAGCGCACGTCGCCGCTCTACACCTTTGTAGAACTACAAGGGCTTAACCTGTTCGATTACACGCGGCTCATGATTGGAGTCAGCAGTCGTCGCTAGGAGGCGTGGGGACGCCGTACGCTCATCGCGCCATCGTCCCCGGGTGCGCATCGTTCCTCGATGCGCACCTTCGCACGTGTGGGAGGGGAGGCCACCCCGGGCACTGCAGGCACGTTGCGTTGGAAGCTTCTCACCAACGTCGAACGGTTGTGCGGGCGTGACGCGTCGCGGAATGCCCCGGTCACGTCGCGCGCGCCCGCTGCCGATACTCTACGACGCCCGACCCGGATGCCCTCCTCCCACTTCGGCGCCCCGGGAATTCCCAGCCCCACCGCCCGCATCACCCCGATGGCGGCACGCGCACTCCATACGTCCATTGCCCGCGGCAGCGGCGACGGCGCCACTTCCGCGAGCTCCAGCGACACCGGCGAACAGCTCCGTGCCGCGCAGGAACTCGCACGGGCAATCGTTCGAAGCGCGCACTCCGGCATCGTCGCATTTGATGTCGAAAAGCGATTCACCCTCTGGAACGGGGTGATGGAACGGCTGTACGAAATCGAAGCTGGCGAAGTGCTGGGCAACACCTTCGCGGAGAAGACGGCGCAGTTCCGGGTGCGGGGGCTCGACGACGTGTACGATGCCGCGCTCCGCGGCGAAACGGTCGAGGTGAAGCGACGCGCGATCGTCGGTCACAAGACGGGGCGCATCTCCCTGGTCGATGCGACGTACGCACCGCTGCTCGACGCTGAGCATCGCGTGGTTGGCGGCGTAGGGATGCTCCGCGACGTCACCGACGACATGCGCGACCAACTGCACCTGGAGCGTCTCTCGGCCGTTGCCCAGCAGACAAACGAAGGGGTGCTCATGACCGACGCGTCCGGTCGCATCGTCTGGGCGAACGCGGCGTGGGAGAGCTTGACTGGTTGGAATGTCGGCGAAGTGGTCGGACGCTTTCCCGGCGACCTCCTCCGTGGAGGAAGCGCCGATCCGATCATCGGTGACCGCATCGCGCGCGCGGTGATGCGTGGCGAAGCGTTCAACGAGGAAATCCTCAACCAGCACCGCGACGGCACGCCGTTCTGGATGAGCATACGCGCGACGCCCATCCTCGACGCGCAAGGAGTGGTGACTGGCTACGTCGCCATCGAGCGCGACGTGACCGAGGCGCGCGAAGAGGAGCGCAAACTGCGCGCCGAGCGCGCATTCGCGGCCTCGCTCATTTCCGCGAACTCGGATGGGATTTTCGCGGTTGATCTCGATTTCAACGTCACCGAGTGGAACTCGACGCTCGAGCAATGGTCCGGGCTCCTGCGCAGCGACGTGATCGGCCAGTCGATGGATGCGGTCATCCCGCTCGCCGACTCAGAGTTCCGGCACAGGCGCTTTGCGCAACTCTTCATCGATGGGCGCTCATTCTCGCAGGCGCGCAGCTATCGCTTCCCGGGAAGCGATCGCGAGCTGCAAGTCGAGACGGTTGTCACCCCGATTCGCGATCTCACGACCCGAGAGATCACCGGCGCACTCTGCACGATTCGCGATGTCTCCGATCGCATTGCCGCCGCCGAGCGATTTCGCGTGCTCTTCGAGCAGGCTTCCGAGGCGCATCTCATCCTCGATGGGAGTGTGATCGTCGACTGCAACGAGGCTGCGGTGCGCATGCTGCGGGCGGCCGACAAGCAATCCGTGCTTGGACTCACTCCTGTGAAGCTCTCCCCCGACCGGCAGCCGAACGGTCGCTCGTCGGCGAGCCTCGCGCGCAAGTGGAGTGCGCAGGCACGCCGCGGAGGGCGCGCACGCTTCGACTGGATGCATCGTCGAATGGACGGCACCGAGTTCCCGGTCGAAGTCAATCTCAACACGATCCGGCTCGAGGAAGGACCGGCAATCGTCGTCACCTGGCACGACCTCACCGAACGCGCTGCCGCCGAACACGCGATCCGCCGCGAGCGCGAGCGCCTCCTCGACGCGATCGGTGCCCTCGACGCCGGCTTCGCGATGTTCGACGCCAAGGAGCGCCTCGTCGCCTTCAACGGACGCTTCCGAAACGGCGTGGTCAAGCACGTGCCCGACGTTCACGTCGGCATGCCGCTCGAGACGATCCTCGAGTCGATGCTGATCGATGGCAAACACCCGGCAACAGGGCGCGATGGGGCGCAATGGAAAGCCGGCGTCCTCGGCCGACACCGTGAAGGCGGCGGGGTCGCCGAGGAGACGAGCAAGCGCGGCACCATGCGCGTCTCGATCTCCAGGACGCGAGACGGCGGGAGCGTGTCGCTCTTTACCGACATCACGGAACTGAAGGCAGTTCAGTCATCGCTCGAGCAAGCGCGCGACGCGGCGAACGAGGCGAGTCGCGCCAAGAGCGAGTTCCTCGCGCGTATGTCGCACGAACTGCGCACGCCGCTCAACAGCATCATCGGCTTCAGCCGGCAGGTGCTCAAGGAGCTCCACGCCCCGCTGCACGCGCGCGACCGGCAGTATCTCGAACGCGTCCTGCATAACGGGACGCAACTCCTCTCGCTCATCAACGACATCCTCGACCTCTCGAAGATCGAGGCGGGACGCATGGAAGTCGTCATCGCGCCCACCGACCTGCGCGCCCTCGTATCGGAGACAATCGGGATGTTCGAGGGACAGACGCGGGCGCCGATGGTCGAGCTCTGCGCCAAGATTCCGGATCGACTCTCCCTCGTCGATACCGACGAGTCCATGCTGCGACAGGTGATGGTCAACCTTGTCGGGAATGCGCTCAAGTTCACACGGCGCGGGAGTGTGGAAGTGGTCGTCGAAACCGACGCGCAGCACCGCCCTCGCGCAATCGTCGTCTCCGACACCGGGATCGGGATTCCGCCGGATCGCCTCGAGGCCGTCTTTGGCGCCTTCGAGCAGGCGAACACCACGACCTCGCGTACGTACGGAGGCACTGGGCTCGGCCTCGCGATTTCGCGCTCCGTCTGCGCGTTGTTGGGGCTCGAGATGACCGTGCAGAGCAAGGTCGAAGAAGGGACGACGTTCCGCATCGCCTTTCCGCTCGGCACGCTGGCGAACTCAGGTAACTCGTAGCGCGCGTTCGTCGCACCTTCGTCGCGCCTTCGCCGCGCGTTCGTCGCACCTTCGCCGCGCGTTCGTCGCACCTTCGCCGCGCCTTCGCCGCGCCTTCGCCGCGCCTTCGCCGCGCCTTCGCCGCGCTCGCACTGCGGAGCGCCCAGTCGCGCGTCCGCGCGGGATGAGTCGTGATGGTCACGCGCCCGTGACGTCGCACCCCGCAGCGCTTCGCGCTATCCCGGGGGACAGATGGCTGACGCGAAACGTTGTCGGCGCGTGAGGTGTCCCACCGAAGGCGTCATGACGTCGATCGCCTTCGCTCGCTTCCCCTCCTCGCTCCTCATGCGCCTCCCTCGTTCGGTCACGCACGTCGCTGCCCTGCAACCGAGCGGCCATGCGCGCTGCTGGCGCGTGCGGGATGTCCGCCCACGCCGCCGACTCGCGACGCTCCTCGCACTCACCCCGCTGCTCGCCAGCGCCGACGCGCTCGCCCAGCGCCCGCTCAACCTCGACTTCGAGCGGCACGCGGTCGCCTACACCGATCGTCCGTGGGGGTGGTCACTCGGCTGGTCGGCCTTTGCCGGCGGCCCCAAAGCGACCTTCACGCTCGACTCCACCGTGCGCGTGCAGGGACGACGCTCGTTACGCATCGTGGCGAGCGACACGGGCGCCGATCCCGCCGAGCGTGCGATGGTGTTGCAGCTGCCGGCTGGCTTCGCGCGCGGGAAGTCCCTGGTGCTCACCGGCGCGATGCGCGTGCACGACCTGCACGGGCGAGCTGCGGTCCTCCTCGAAGCATGGAAGTTCCGCGCGATCGCCACCGGCGACACCGCCGCCACTGGCGGTGACGGAGCGACGACCGCGCCGCGCCCAGACGGCTGGCAGCGGTTCACGCTGCGCATCCGGACGCCGAGTACCGACGAGGTACACTCGATTGCCCTCACCGTCCTTGTCGCCGGGAGCGGGAGCGCCTGGTTCGACGATCTGCAGCTGACGGTGGACGGCGCGCGCATGTCCGCGATTCCGACCGATTCCGGCGCGCCGCCGACTCCGCGCGAGCTGGCCTGGCTCGCGTCGCGCAGCGCCCCGCTCCTTCGCGTCACCCCGGAGCCTTCGGCACCGACGACGCTCCCTCCCGATCTCGCGATGGTCTCCCGCATCGTGGGCAACGCGCGCATCGTCGCCCTCGGCGAATCGACGCACGGGACCCGCGAGTTTTTCGTGCTCAAGGACCGTCTCGTGCGGCATCTCGTACAGCACGATGGCTTCGACCTCTTCGCCATCGAGGCGAATCAGCTCGCGGTCGAGCAGCTCAACGCGTACGTCACCGGCGCGAAGGGAACTGCCCGCGAAGCGATGCGTGTCCTCTTTCGCGTCTGGAACACCGAAGGGATGCTGGCGCTTGTGGAGTGGATGCGTACCTATAATGCGACAGCAGCTCGCCCGGTCCACTTCGTCGGCTACGACATGCAGGACCATCAACGCCCGGTCGATTCGCTCGAGGCGTACGTGCGGCGCATCGAGCCGACGTACCTGGCGAGGGTCCGCGCCCTCACCGAGGAGTATCGCAGCCAGTCATCGTATGCGACGCCTAACGTACCGGAGGCGAAGCGCTCCACGTGGCGGGCGCGCGCCGACTCGCTCTGGCGCGAGGTCACCGCGCGCCGCGAGCGCTGGCTGGCGAGCGCACGTTCGCGCGCGGATAGCGTGGCCACCGAATGGGCGGTTCACGACACCGACCTCCTGCGACAGGCCGCCCGCCTGAACGAGACGCTCAACTCTCCCGACCGCGATTCGCTCATGGCGGCCAACCTCGACTGGGCGCTGCGCACGATCTATCCGTCGTCACGCACGATCGCCTGGGCGCATGACCTGCACGTGAGCCATGGCGGCGACAGCGCCCGCTCGTTCAATCAGGGGGCGCAGATGGGCGCGGTCCTCGCGCACCACTACGCATACGATTACCGCGCCTTCTCCCTCCTCACGCGAGCCGGCTCGTACAGCGCCACGCGCAGCTTCAGCGACTACGCCATGGGAACGATGGAGGCCGACGTTGCACCTGCCGGAAGCGTTGAGGCGCTCCTCGCGCAGGTCCGGCGCCCCGCCGGGAGTCTCGGCATCGTCACCGACCTGCGCATCGCACAGGGAGACCCGATGGGGCGCCTCCTCTGGCGCCCGCGCCCCATTCGCAGCATCGGCTACGCCGCCTTCGATTACTCGTTCGACCTGCGGGCCGTCATGCCGCTCGAGTTCGACGGCGTCTTCTTCATCGACACCTCCAGCGCGTCGCGCCTCCTGCCGCCCGCGCCGCGTTAGGCGCGCGGCTGGGCGGAGTCATGCGCACTAGGGGCGGGCGATCGGCACCGCCCCGCTCTTGAGCGCGTCGGGGACGATCCAGCGCGGCGTTCCGTAGCGGCGCTGCCGCGGCCACAGCTCGTCGAGCGTGTCGTCGTCGTACACCACGCCCCCCTTCACCACGTACTGGATGTCGGTGGTGTTGCGGATGTTGTCGAGCGGGTTGCGATTGAGCACCATGAAGTCGGCAAGCTTCCCCACCTCGAGCGACCCCAGGTCCCGTTCGCGTCCGATGAAGCGAGCGCCGTGCAGCGACGCGATCTCGAGCGCCCCCATCGGGCCGGCCGCCGACGCCGCCATCCAGACTTCCCAGTGCGATCCGAGCCCGTTGTGCTGCCCATGCGCGCCGATCGCGCCGTAGCCGCCAGCCGCAATCACGTCGGCGAGCCCCTGCGCGATCCAGGGATACGAGTAGTCGGTCGCAGGGCGCAGCATCCGTCGCCGGGACTGCGGGAGGTACTGCACCCACGGCATGAAGCGCCGCGTCTTGGCGTCCTTCCACGCCTCGGTCTCCTGGTACCAAAACTCCTCATTCCATGGCCCGGCCCCGCCCACCATGAACGTCGGCGAGTAGGTCGCGTGCGCCTTGCCGAGGAACGTGGACATGTCGGAGTAGAGCGGGAGGTACGAGAGCGGGTGCTCGAAGCCGGTATGCCCATCCATGATCATGCCTAACGTGTACTCCAGGTCCCCGTTCTCGGCGGTGACCTGCAGTCCGTGCTTGCGCGCCGCTTCCATCACCCATTGGCGCTGATCGCGCCGCGGTTGCTGGTACTGCTTGAGCGATACCGCACCCCAGCTCTTGAGCTTGAGGATCCCCGACTCGGCGATCTCGGGCGAGGTGAAGTTCTCCTGCCGCGAACCGTCGCCCGCGTAGAGCGGGTCGCCGGTGCTGAAGACGCGCGCCCCTACCAGCACCCCCGCCTCCACCATCTCGGCGGTGGGAAAGAGGTTCTGCGACCACATCGACGGGTCCATCGTCGACGTAATCCCGTACGAGAGGAAGATCGCTCCTTCCTGGTTCTGCTGCGGTATGATCCCGCGATTCTCCCGATAGTTGTGCGAGTGCACGTCGATGAAGCCGGGAATGAGCGTCTTCCCCGAGGCGTTGAAGACCCGCGCGCCCGGCGGCACGGCACAGCGCCCCACACACGTGATGCGGTTTCCCTTCACGAGCATTGTCCCGTTGACTACCTCGCGATTGCGCAAGGTCACGAGGCGGGCGTTGGTGAAGGCGACCGTGCCGTTGGGGATGTCGCGCGGCACGGTGAGGGCGAGGCGGACCGTATCCGCCTTCTTCGTCTCCACGGAATACGAGTAGAACCGGTCGGCGCTTCCGTAGTCGAGCGTTGTGCCGTTGCGCCAGGTCGGGAACAGTCCGCCGGTACTCGTCAGGCGCGTCGCGGGGAGGCGCGGGCGATTGTGATCGAGGCGCACCGCGTCGCCCCCCGTCCCGACGTACGGGAACGGCGACAGCCAGACGTTGTCGCTCTCCTGAAAGGCGACCCACTTCCCGTCGGGTGAGACGGTGACCTCATCGGCAAACGGAAAGGTGAGGTGGTCGCGCGAGTCGCTCCCGTCGGGACGTACCGAGCGGAGGATCGTTTCGGTGCCGGTCGAGCCGTTGGTGAGCTGCGGATAGAAGATGCGGCCGTCCGGGCCATACGTCGCCCGCACGATCTGATTGCGGATGCTGTTGATCGCACCGTTGGCATTGCCATCGGTGCTGTTGGTCACGCGTACGACAAACTGCGCGTCGCCGCCCGTGGCGCTCACGCGCACGAGGTCCCAGAACTGGTTCCACACGAGCCCGCGCCCGTGCCGCGTTTCGCCCGCGCCACGTGACACGACGAGTTCGCGCCCATCGGGACTCCACGACGGTTGCGTGTACTCGCCAGCCTGGCGCGTGAGGCGCTCTGGCACGCCGCCGCGCGCCGAGACCTTCCACAGGTGCCCGCTCACCGAGTCCTCCCAGCTGGTGAAGGCGATCGACGCCCCGTCGGGCGACCAGGCCGGGGCATACTCGAACGGAACGAAATCGGGCGGGGTCAGGCGGCGGGGCGTCCCGTTAGGCAGGTCCATCACCCAGATACGCCCGACGGCCTGGAAGGCGACGCGACGTCCATCGGGCGAAGCGCTCTGCCAGCGCGTGAACTTCACCGCGAACGGCGAGTCGTCGGGCTTGGCCTGCGTGTTCGCCAATTCGGAGATGGTGCGCTTGACGTGTGCCGAGAAGGGGATCGTCGAAACCGCTCGACTCGCCACGTCGACGCGGCGCAGCTTCCCGCCCTGTGTGTAGACGATGGTCCGGCCGTCGGCACTCCACGCGTAGCCGGGAAAGGGGCGCAGCACCTTGATCCCCTCGAAAATGTCCTGCTCCACCGGATCGGCGAGGAGTCGCTCCTCTCCCGTCTCGAGGTTGCGCAGCCAGAGCGCCGAGCGCGGGCCGAACTCGTGCCCCTTCCAGGTGATCGTCCCGTCGGGAATGCGCCGCACGAAGGCGAGCCACTTGCCGTCGGGCGATACCTCCGGCGCTCCCATTCCGCCGCTCGAGGCCTGCACCTGCTGCGTCTGTTCGCCGTACGACACGCTCGAGATCTCGCCCGTGCGCATGTCCATGCGCCGCACCTGCACCGCGCCGTTGAGGAAGTCACCACGCCCGCTATAGCCGGCGAGCGAGGCTCCCTGATTGGTGACCTGATAGTAGAGGTACCGCCCGTCGCGCGAGAGCGATGGCCAGCTCGCCGGCTGCTTGCGCCCGGGAAGAATTTCGATGCCGCTCCCGCCGTCCTTGTGATACATCCAGATCCCGCCCCCGCCCGGCTGACCGGCGTTAGGCAGCTGGCTCCGCTGCACCACGATGTATTGTCCATCGGCGGTCCACGCCGGTGTCACGGCGCGCACGTAGTTGTCGGTGAAGATCGCGCGCGGGTTCGAGCCGTCGGCGTTCATCACCCAGAGGTTGCTCTGCCCCTTGCGATCGCTGATGAAGGCGATCAGCGAGCCGTCTGGCGAGATGCGCGGATGCGAATTGACGGCGATCCCGCTGGACTGCGTGAGCGACGTCGCCTCGCCCCCAGCGATCGGGAGGCGATAGATGTGCCCGAGAAGGTCGAAGACGAGCCACTGTCCATCGGGGGCGAGATCGACCGACATCCACGTCCCTTCGGTGGTGGTGAACTCGATGTCGCGCGTCGTCCCGCGTGGCACGGTGACGTCCCACGCCGCCGCGGGGGTTGGGGGAGTCGCCTGCGCGGCGAGCCGGGTCGACGTCGTCAGCAGCAACGCAGCGAGGACCGCGTGATACGCGGTGGTGACGGTGAAGGAAGCGCGCATGGTGTGGACCTCGGAGGGCAGTCGGGGGACCGGATGTCCGGTCGGGCGCGGAGAACCTACGCAGCGGGACTCGCCGCAACTACCCGCCGGAGACTGCTCCTTCGTCGTTCAGCCGCGCGCCCGATGCTCCTTCAGCGCGACGAGATGCGCCGCGGCGTGGACGGATCGCCGAACGGGTCGCCGAAGACGTGATCGCGGATGAACTCCAGCGCGATCTCGTTCAGCGCCGAGGACAGCTCGTCCTTCGCCTTACGAACGGCGTGCTGATAGAGCAGCCGGTTCCCGAGCGCGCCCACGGCCGCTCCTCCGGCGAGGAGCGGAAGCGTCGCGGGAAATCCCATGATCGTGAGGATGAGCGCCTTCTTCACGAGAATCAGTGAGATGAAGCCGCCGATCCCTGTCCCGCCGGCCCCGAACGCGGCCGACTCCCACAGCGACGCATAGTAGCCCTCGGGGAGCTCGAAGCTCATGGTGACGATCGTGCGCGACGAGTTGCCCGGCTCCGCCGCCAGCTGCACGCGGAGCGTCTTCACCCACAACTGGTAGCGCGACCACGTCCACATGTAGGCCGAGTACGTCCCCGAGCCGTCGGTGCTCACGACTGGAAGATCGAACAGGAGCACGCCGCCGTGGAGCGCGTGCCCGCCCAGCGTCTCGCGCAACCTGAGCGCGGCGGGGGGGCGCTGCAGCGCGTGTCCCATCGCCGCGAGTACTTCGCGCGGCGCGTGATCGAAAGTGCGGCTCACGCTGATCGTGCGCGGATGCTTGCCGAGGACGGCGCGCACGGCGGGCGACGCCTCGGCGGCGCGCTTCTCCAATCCCTTGCCTTCACCGCGCCCCGCGTTCAGCTCAGCGAGCGCGAGCGCGACGTACTGCCGCGAGATCCCCGCTTCCTCGGCGGCCGACTGCACCTGCTCCACTCGATAGGCGCCCGACGCCTCGCTTGCTCGCTCTCCATCGTTTGTCGTGGCGCTGGCGGGATTCTGCAACGCCTTGACCTCGCGCGTGCGTGCCTCGAGGCGAGCGGCCGCCTCGGCCTGCAGCTGCGCGGCGCGCCGCCACACCAGGTTCGCGTCGGTTTCGCTGAGCGGCGGATGCGGACGCGACGCCGCCTCCTGCGTCACCACGTCCTCCCGCGCACGATCCAGGCGCTCGGCCAGCGCCTCACCCGTCGCCGGTCGCGCATCGGGATCGCGCGCGAGGCACTGGTCGATGATCTCGGCGATGGAGGGCGGTACGTCGGAGGCGACTGCGCGGAGCGAGGGGGCGTCGCGGGTCGCCCGCTGCACTAGGATCGCCGACGCCTGGTCGTGCTGGAAGGGGAGCCGACCGCTGAGGGCGAGAAAGCCAACGGTCCCCAGCGAGTAGAGATCGCTCCGCCCATCGAGCGCGTCGCCCGCCCCCTGCTCCGGGCTCATGAAGTGCACGGATCCCATCACCAACCCGGTTTGCGTGAGCGGCGATGCATCGGGTGCGTAGGCGATCCCGAAGTCGGTGACGACGAGGCGTGAGGTCCCGCGCTCGATGAGGAGGTTGTCGGGCTTCACGTCGCGGTGTACCACGCCGCGCGCGTGGGCGTAGGCGAGCGCCCACGCTGCGTCGCGCAGGAGGCGAGCCACCTCCGTCGCCGGCAATGCGCCCAACGACCGAATGCGCTCACCCAGCGATTCACCGTCGACATAGGCCATCGCGAAGTACGCCCACCCTCCCGCTTCGTCCGCCGAATAGACCGGAACGATGTTGGGATGCGAGAGCTGCGCGGCGGTGCGCGCCTCACGCAGGAAGCGCTCGCGAACGACAGGGTCGGCGGCGAGCGCTGGCGGGAGGATCTTGAGCGCGACCGGACGGTCGAGCCGATGGTCACGGGCCAGGAAGACGACGCCCATTCCACCGCGTCCGAGCTCGCGCTCGATGCGGTAGCTCCCGGCCAGCGCCGAAGCGAGGCCGGGGAATTCGGTGTCGATAGTCGCGGGAGAGGGGGGCATGGTGCAGGAAACCTACGGCGCGGGGCGGCGCGACGTGTCAAATCGCGCCCTCATCCCCCGACCGGAAAAACGGCGCTCAGACCGCAGGCGGTTCCATCCCCATGCTTGCCCAGTCCTCGCGCGCGGGACCATAGATCCCGGGGACGCGCAGGCCAGCCTGCCGCATGAGCACCGTGAGCTGCCCGCGGTGGTGCGCCTGATGGAGGATGAGCGCGTCGAGCGTTTGCGTACGCGGCCAACGCTCGCCGTACATCTCGTCGGTCTCGGAGAGCGACGCATCGGTCCACTGGGTACGCATGGCCTCGACGAGCGAGGCGGCGGCGCCCTTGTATGCCTCGGCGATGGCGGCGGCGTGGGCAGGGGGCGGGGCATGCTCGTCGACCCCCGTCACCTGCAATCCCGTGCGCCCCATCATCTCCGGAATCGTGGTGGCGATGTGCCAGGCGAGGCGAGCGATCGTGCGCCCCTCGTGATTCACCTCACGGCCTAACGACTCATCGGTGAGCCGGTCGAGCACCTTCTGCATCGCGCCGGACTCGAATTTCCAGGAAGCGGCAAACTCGTCGAGGGTGTGAAACACGGGAGGGCTCCGGTGGTGCGTGGGCTGGAAGACGTCGCGGGCGACCGCGCTGACGATATCACGGACGACCGCGATGCGATACCAGCGACGCGCGGGATTCTCGTCACGTTCGCGCGCGCCGGCCGCTCGTGCACTCCGCTGCGCCCCCGACGAACCAGTCATCGCACGAAGAGTCGACTCCCTCCGGTCGGCGCTGGACGCGGGCGCGACCGGCGACTATTTGCGCGATGCCCCCTAGATTCGCGGCGTCTCTCTCCTTGTGCCCCGATGCTACGCTTCTTTCGCACGCACCGCCTCGCGTTCGTCGCTCCCGTGTTCGTCGTGCTGGTCGCTCCGGCGCAGGCCAGCGGACAGACGCCGTTCGACTCACTACGCTTCCGCTCGATCGGTCCCGCCGCCATGGGCGGGCGCATCGACGATGTCGAGGGCGTGCCGGGCGACCCGCTCACGGTCTACGTCGCCACTGCGAGCGGAGGGCTCTGGAAGACGACCAACAAGGGAACCACGTGGTCGTCGATCTTCGAGAACCAGGCGGTCGCGACGTTCGGCGATGTGGCGATCTTCGAGAAGGACCCGAACATCCTCTACGTCGGAACCGGGGAGCAGAACAACCGCCAGAGCACGTCGTGGGGCAATGGAGTCTACAAGTCCGTTGACGCCGGCAAGACGTGGACACACCTGGGGCTCGCGGGCACTCGACACATCGGGCGCATCGCCATTCACCCTGAGAATTCCGACATCGCCTGGGTGGCCGCCGCCGGCAATCTCTGGTCGGCGAGCACCGAGCGCGGGATCTACCGCACCACCGATGGCGGAAAGACGTGGACTCGCACGCTCTACGTCGATTCGCTCACCGGCGCCACCGACGTCGTGGTGAATCCACGCGACCCCAACCTCGTCGTTGCCGCAATGTACCAGCGCCTGCGCACGCCATCGGGCTTCAACGGCGGCGGACCGGGAAGCGGGATCTATCGCTCCTCCGACGGCGGAGTGACCTGGCACTCGGTCACCACGGGCGTTCCCGCTGGCGACAAGGGACGCATCGGGCTGGCGATCGCGCGGTCCGACCCGCGCATCGTCATCGCAACCATCGAGCACGCAACGGCGGGCGGGACCTACCGATCCGAAGACGGCGGCGAGACTTGGGCGCGTGTGAACACGCTCAACCCGCGCCCGATGTACTACTCGTCGCCGGTGATCGACCCCACCGACGCCAATCGCATCTGGATGCCCGGGACGACCATGTACCGGAGCGACGACGGAGGGAAGACCTTCCTCACCCTCCCCACCGGTCCCACTTACGACGTCGGGCTCAAGGGGGATCATCACGCCGTCTGGGTCGACCCGCGCGACTCGCGCCACGTCTACCTTGGTGGCGACGGCGGGTTGCACGAAACGTGGGACCTGGGAATGACCTGGGTGCGAATGAACAACCTTCCCATCGGGCAGTTCTATTCGATCGCCGTCGACAACCGCGATCCCTACTGGATCTACGGCGGGATGCAGGACAACCACTCGTGGATGGGGCCGAGCGCGACACGTCACTGGCTCGGCATCGTGAATGAGGATTGGCGGCAGATCGGCTTTGGCGACGGGATGTACCAGCGCCCCGATCCATTCAATTCGCGACGCGTCTACACGGCGAGCCAGAACCTCGCGATGCAGCGCTTCGACATCGAGACGGGGGACCGGCTCGGCCTCAAGCCGTTTCCCCCCGCGGAGAACGATTCGGCGTACCGCTTCGACTGGACAGCGCCGATCATCGTCTCGCAGCACACACCCGGCACGTTGTATGTAGGGGGCAACCGTCTCTTCATCAGTCGCGACGCCGGGAACTCCTGGACGCGCACCGCCGACCTCACGCGACAGGTGAATCGCGACACGATCGCCGTGATGGGAGTGCTGGGACGCGACATCAAGCTGTCGCGCTACGACGGCGAGTCGTCGTTCTCCGAGTTGAGCACGATCTCGGAGTCGCCGCTCGACGCCAGGGTGCTGTGGGTCGGGAGCGACGACGGCCTGGTCCAGGTGTCGCGCGATGGCGGAGCGTCGTGGACCGATGTCACCGCCGCCATCCCCGGCGTCCCGACCGGGACGTTCGTGAGCCGCGTCCACGCCTCCGAGCTCGCCCGCGGCGCAGCGTACGCGAGCTTCGACGGGCACCGGAACGGCGACGAAGCGTCGTACCTCTTCCGCACCATGGACTTCGGCGCGCACTGGACGCGCGTCACGGGAAACCTCCCGGGCGACATTCCCGTCCGCACCGTATACGAATATCCCAGCAATCCACATGTTGTCTTCGCCGGGCTCGAGTTCGCCCTCTACATGTCGGTCGACACGGCGCGGACGTGGGCACGCGTCGCGTCGCTCCCGACCACGCGCTACGACGATCTCCTCGTCCACCCGCGCACGCACGACATCGTGGTCGGGACCCACGGGCGCTCGATCTGGATCCTCGACGACGCGGCGCCGCTGGCGGCGTGGACCCCGTCGATCGCGCGCGAGCCAGTGCATCTCTTCGCGATTCGAGACGCGACGCTTTTCCAGTACTGGGCCGACTTCTCGTATCGCGCGCAAGGTGCGTACGCCGGCGAGAACCCACCCGACGGCGCCCTCATCTCCTTTTCACTCGGGCGTCCCGCGACGAAGGTCACGGTGACGATCACTGCAGCTGACGGACGCGTGGTGCGCGTGCTCGAGGCGCCGAACGCAACCGGCGTGATCCAGCGCGTGAACTGGGACTTGCGCCATCGCCCTCCCCCACCGAGCGGTCGCGGCGGTGAGGACGACGGCGCGCCCGACGCACTTCCGCGCCCCACGCACGAGATCGGTGATCGCGGCCCGTTCGTCGCGCCGGGTACCTACACGGTCACGCTCGACGCCGACGGCACGCTCGCGCGACGCACCATCGTGGTCAAACCAGATCCGCTCCTCCCGATCCCCGTCGCTCAGCAACGCGAGCGCGAGCGCTTCCTTCTCCAGGTCGCCGAAGTGCAGGATGGCGTTACCGCCGCCGGCACCCGGGCGGCCGCGCTCCGTCGACAGCTCACCGAGCAGCGAGGTACCGCGCGCGACAGTACCGCCAGACTACACGCCGACAGCATCCTTGCCCGGCTCACCGCCGTCGAGCGCCGCATCCGGGGCGGGCAGGCTGGGCTGCAAGGGCGCGTGTACGGACTCGCTGGCGAGTTCAACGGGCAGGGAGTGCAGCAAGGGAGCCTCTACCCCCCGACGCAAACGCATCGCCAGCAGTTCGCCCTCATGCGCGCGCTTCTGGCGCGCATCGAGCGCGACCTCGCGGAGCTGGCGGCGTCTGCAGGAGCGGTGCAGGACTGACCACCAACCAGCTCTGGCGGCCCCAACGGGCGATGCGACATCCCCGCATCGCTCGTTAGGGTGATGCACGGGTGGCTCGCGGGGATCACGCACGTCCCCCCAGTGAGAGCGTGAAGCCTCGACGCGTGCCTCGGGTATCTTGTCGCTGTGGCGACCCGACCTTCCCGAAAGCAGCGCGCGCGCAGCGCCGCGCGACCGCACGAGCGATTCTTCTCCCGGCTGTTAGGGATCGCCCGTCGTGAAATTCCCGACGACCTCCTGACCGGACCGATCCGCGGTACGCTCCTCGGCGCGGATCAGCTTGCCGATCGCGCGCGCCAGCTCGCTCGCAGCCAGCGCTCGGTTGTGCGCCGCATCCATCGCTCGGCCAGGCTCCTGTCGCGGCTGCAAGGGACCGAGCGCATCCTCACGGCAGCCCACGATCGCCTGCTCACTCTCTTTGGACAGGAGGTCGATGTCGGTCCGGCCGGTGAATGGCTCCTCGACAATTTCCACGTCGTGCAGGAGCACATCGCCGAGGTCAACGAGAGCCTTCCGCGCGGCTACTATCGCGAGCTCCCCGAACTCTCGCGCGGCCCGCTGGCCGGCTATCCGCGCGTGTACGAGTTGGCGATCAGCCTCATCTCGCACAGTGAAGGGCGCATCGACCTGGAGAACGTCGATCACTTCGTGAGCGCGTTCCAGGAAATCTCGCCGCTCTCGCTCGGCGAGCTGTGGGCGATCCCCGCCATGTTCCGGCTCGGACTCCTCGAGAGCGTGCGCCGCATGACGCTCCGCACCATGCAGCGCGTGGACGAAGTCGAGCAGGCCGACGACTGGGCGCATCGCATCCAGACGGCAAACGAAGCAGGGGAGGACGCGCTCGGTGAAACGCTGCGGTCGTTCGTCGGAACGACGCATGCGCTCACCCCGACGTTCGTCACCCGATTCCTCACGCGGCTTCGCCTCGCGCGCGGCTCGTTCCCCCCGCTCCTCTGGCTCGAGTCGTGGATGGACGACGAGGGGTTGAGCGCCGAGGAAGCATCGGCGCGCTCCACGCAACGCTCGGCGATGACGCAGATCGTGATGGCCAACAGCATCACGAGTCTGCGTGCGATCGCGCGGCGCGATTGGCGAACCTTCGTCGAGCGGCAGAGCGTGATGGAGCGGGTGCTACGTGCCGACCCGGCCGGATGCTACGCCGAGCAGACCTTCGCCACGCGCGACCACTATCGACACGTCGTCGAGTCGATCGCCAAGCGGCGAAGCCTGAGCGAGTCCGACGTCGCGAACGTGGTGCTCGACATGGCGCGTGATGCGAGCAAGCTGCACGGCTCGAGGGCGCGCGAGGCGCACGTCGGCTACTACCTCGTGGACCGTGGACTGAGCGAGCTGGAGGAGGCGACCGACTATCTCCCGCCAATCGGCGATCGCATCCTGCGAGCGCTGCGACGGCATCCCAACATCGTGTTCCTCGGCGGCGTGTTGGCCGGAACTGCCGCTGCGCTCGGTGCGCTACTCTGGCTGGCCGGAGGCGTCACGTGGGGCGCGCTCCCGCTCGTCCTCCTGGTCGCGCTGATTCCGGCCAACGACCTCGCCGTCCATGCGCTCAACGACGCGCTCACGGCGCTCCTCCCGCCGTCGATCCTGCCTAAGCTCGATCTGCAAGATCGCGGAATTCCGGAGCACGCTCGTACGGTCGTGGTCGTTCCCACGCTCCTCGGATCGGTCACCGCGGTCGAGGAGGCGCTCGAGCACCTCGAGGTCCAGTACCTCGCCAATCGGCGGGAACGCTTGCACTTCGCGCTGTTGAGCGACTTCACGGATGCAGCACAGGAGCACGAACCAGCGGACGCCGAGATCGTGGCGGCCGCAGCCGACGGTGTGCGCGCGCTCAACCGACGGTATGCAGCGCTCAACGAGGAGAGCTTCTTTCTCTTCCACCGCTCGCGCGAGTGGAATCCGGTGCAAGGGGCCTGGATGGGATGGGAGCGCAAGCGTGGGAAGCTCGCGCAACTCAATCGATTCATTCAGGGCGGCGACCTGTCGGCGTTCTCCACCGTGGTGGGCGAGACGAACGTGCTACGCCAGGTGCGTTACGTCATCACCCTCGATGCGGACACCGCACTCCCACCGAACGCTGCGACCGCGCTGATCGGGACGATCGCGCACCCGCTGAACCAGGCGGTCTTCGACGACGACGGACGCGACATCGTGGCGGGCTACGGCATCATCCAGCCGCGCGTCGGCGTCTCGCTCCGGAGCGCATTCCGCTCGATGTTCGCGGCGATCCATTCCGGGCACCCGGGCGTCGACCCCTACACGACCGCAGTATCCGACGTCTATCAGGACCTCTACGCCGAGGGGAGCTTCACCGGGAAAGGAATCTACGACGTCGATGCGTTCGAGCGCGCGACGCGCGGGCGCTTTCCCGAAAACACGCTCCTCTCGCATGACCTGATCGAGGGGAACTACGCGCGCGTCGGGCTCGCCACCGATATCACGGTCTACGATGAATATCCGTCGCGCTACCTGAGCTACACCCGGCGCAAGCACCGTTGGATTCGCGGCGACTGGCAGCTCCTGCGCTGGTTGACGTCGCACGTCCCCGGGCCGGAGGGGATCGAGCCGAATCGCCTATCGCCGCTCTCGCGCTGGAAGCTGTTCGACAACCTGCGGCGCAGCACCGTGGAGATCGCGCAGCTCGTCTTCCTTCTCGCGGCGTGGACGGTCTTCCCCGGCTCGCCCCTGCGCTGGACGCTGCTGGGACTGGGCGGGATCGCCGCGCCGTGGATCCTCTCGCTCCTCCTCGCCCTCGTGCGTCCCCCGTTCGACAAATCTTGGCGTGCCTATTACGCCGCCGTCGGACAGGACGCAGTGACGAGCGCGCAGCAGCTGGCGCAGGCGGTGGCCTTCCTTCCGCACCAGGCGTGGGTCTCCGCCGACGCCATCGTGCGGACACTCTATCGTCTGTTTGTCTCGCACCGGAACCTCCTCGAGTGGCAGACGGCGTCGCAGACGGAGCGTGTCGTCGCCGGTTCGGGGCGCGACGTCTGGAAGACGATGTGGCCCGCCGTCGCGCTCCCGCTCGTCATGCTGGCGGCAGCCGGACTTGCCTGGGCGTGGCAGGGCGGGCTCCTGTTCGACGGCGCATCGTGGGCGACCATGGCACCGGCGGCGCGCACACGACTCTGGCACCTGGCGGTCGCCGCCGTCCCGCTCGCCTTCCTCTGGCTCGCGTCGCCGGCGCTCGCCGTCGCGCTGAGCGCGCCAGCGAGCTACGAAGAACGGCGCCTCGCCCCCGGCGACCGCAATGCCGCCATGCGCTACGCGCTGTTGCACTGGCGCTTCTTCGATCGCTTCACCGGCCCGGCGACCAACTGGCTCGCCCCCGACAACATCCAGGACAATCCGACGCTCGAGGTGGCGATGCGCACCTCGCCGACCAATCTCGGATTGCAACTCCTGTCGATCGTGAGCGCGCGCGATCTCGGCGCGATCACGCTCGACGAGATGGCGGAACGCCTCGAGCTGGCGATGCGCTCGATGGAACGCATGGCGCGACATCGTGGGCACTTCTTCAATTGGTACGACCTCCACGACCTGCGCGTCCTCGAGCCGCCGTATATCTCCACCGTCGACAGCGGGAATCTCGCGGGACACCTGCTGGCGCTCCGACAGGCGTGCCTGGGCGCCATCGACGAACCGGTGCTCGACGCGCGGCTCTGGCGCGCCCTCACCTCGTCGCTCGCCCTCGCGCAGGAGCGATTGCAGCTGCCGGCGGTCCTTCCGCCGTCGGTCCGCGCCGGTGCGGCCGCCGAGCTGCATCAGGCACAAGCCGCCGTCTCCAGGCTCGCCAGCGAGTCGACGCGTGTCGGAACCCTCCCTTCCCCGCGAGACGCGCGCCCCGAAGACGCAACGGTCGAGGCGATCGGGCGCCACCTGCGCCGCGCGCGCGCCATCATCGCCGAGCCCCCTGAGGTGCCCGCGGGGCGCGCTCCAACGCTGGAATGGATCGATTACAGCCTGACGCTGCTCGATGCCGATGCTCGCCTCGTGGAACGGCTCCGCCCCGACGTCGCCACGAGCCGTGCGCGCGCTCCCTTCGCTCTCGTCTCGCTGCGCCAGCTCGCCGTCGACTCGTCGGCAGCCGCCCAGCTGCTCGTTCGACTCGAGACGCTCGCCGAGCGCGCGTACGACTATGCCATGGAGATGGACTTCCGCTTCCTCTTCGACGAGTCGCGCGAGCTCTTCTCCATCGGCTACCAGACGACGACACACTGCTGCGATCCGTCGTTCTATGACCTTCTCGCGTCCGAAGCGCGCCTGGCAAGCTTCGTCGCGATCGCCAAGGGGGACGTGAAGTTCGACCACTGGTTCCGGCTCGGACGAACCCTCACCCGCGCGGCCGGCGAGACGTCGCTCGTCTCGTGGAGCGGGAGCATGTTCGAGTATCTCATGCCGGCGCTCGTTATGCGATCGCTCCCGCAGACGTTGCTCGCGCAGACGTATCGCACTTCGCTGCGCCGCCAGATCTCGTTCGCCGAGGAGCGTGACGTGCCCTGGGGGGTGAGCGAGAGCGCGTACAACGTGCGCGACCGGCACCTCACCTACCAGTACCGTGCATTCGGCATCCCCGACCTGGCGCTCAAGCGCGGGCTCGGGCGCGACCTCGTCATCGCGCCGTACGCGACGGTGCTGGCGGCGATGATCGACCTCCGCGATGCCCTCCCGAACCTCGCACGCCTCGAGCGCGCCGGTGCGCTGGGCCCCTACGGTTTCCGTGACGCGCTCGATTTCACGCGCCCCGACCCCGGGCGTCGCTTCGCCATCGTGCAGAACTACATGGCGCATCACGTCGGGATGTCGATGGTGGCGCTGACCAACGTGCTGCTGTCACGTGTTTGGCAGCGCCGCTTTCACGCCGATCCGCTCGTGCAGTCGGCCGAGCTCCTCCTGCACGAGCGTGTCCCGCGCCGACTGGTACTGCAGGACGCGCAGGTGGTGGACCCCGAGGAAGCGCTTCCCAAGCCCGAGCTGGAGCGCGCCGCGGTGCGCGCGATCGACACGCCGCACACGGAGCACCCGCACGTGGCGCTGCTCGGATCGACGCCGTACGCCGTGATGGTGACGCAAGGCGGCGGCGGGTACAGTCGCTACGACGATCGTGCGGTCACACGGTGGCGCTCCGACGGCACGCGCGACGACACGGGGCAATTCTGCTACGTGCACGATGTCGCCACCGGACGGCAGTGGTCCGCCGCGCATCAGCCGACCGGTGTGGACGGCGACTGGTACCGCGTCCTGCTCGCCAGCGATCGTGTGACGTTCCATCGCGCCGATGGTGCGATCGAGACGCGCACCGAGATTGCCGTCGTCGCCGCCGATGCCGCCGAAGTCCGTCGCGTCACGCTGACCAACAACGGGAGTGCGCCCCGCGAAGTCGAGCTCACGAGCTACGGCGAGATCGTCCTCGGTCCGGCGGACGCGGATCTCGCGCACCCCGCCTTCGCCAACCTCTTCGTCGAGACCGAGTGGCACGAGTGGTGTACCGCGCTCACGGCGAGCCGTCGCCCTCGCTCGGCAGACGAGTCGCCGGTCTATCTCGTGCACGTCGTCGATGCCGTGAAGGAAATGGTGGGGCGCGTGACGTACGAGACCGACCGTGCGCGATTCGTGGGGCGCGGTCGCACGACGCGCAATCCGCATGCGCTGTCGATCGACGGGGCGCTCGACGGGGCGACTGGTGCGGTGCTCGATCCGATCTTCGCGTTGCGCATCCGCGTGCGTCTTGCCCCTGGGCAGTCGGTGCCGGTGACCTTCACCACGCTCGTCGCGCCGACGCGCGAGCGCGCCTTCGAGCTGGCGGGGCGCTACCACGATGCGCACTCGGGGCAGCGCGCCCTCGACCTCACCTGGACGTCCACGCAGATCGAACTGCGTGAGCTCGACATCTCTCCCGCGGAGGCGGCGGTCTTTCAAGACCTCGCCGGCCATCTCCTCTACGCCAACCCGCAGATGCGCGGGGCCGTCGAGGCGCAGCGGGCCAACAGGGAATCGCAGGGACGACTCTGGGCAAACGGGATCTCGGGCGATCTCCCGATTCTCCTCGCGCGCATCGAGTCCAGCGAGGGAATGCCGACGCTTCGCCAACTGTTCGGCGCGCATCGCTACCTGCGCCGACGCGGGCTCAAGGTCGACCTGGTGATCCTGAATGCGTACCCCAACACGTATCTGCAGGAACTCAACGACCGCATCACCGAGGTGATGTACACGGCGAGCGACGCGTCGGTGATCGATCGCCCAGGCGGTGTCTTCCTCCGGCGACGTGACCTCATGTCGGCGTCCGACCTCCTGATGCTCGACGCGACGGCGCAGGTGGTGATTCGCTGCGACGGTCGCCCGTTGAGCGCGATCCTCGCCGCCGAGCGCGATCGTGACGCTGTCGGGAACGACGACGAGGAGTCAGACGCGCCATCGTTGCGCCCGTCGGGGCGCAGCACGCCTCCGTCGCTGTCGGTGGTCCAGCGCGTGCGCGCGCACGCGAACGCGCACGCGAACGCGCACGCGCACGCGCGTGCGGAGCACGAGGCTGCATCGCACGACGCCGATGCGCGGACAGCGGTGCGAGCGGCGTCGACCGACGGTGGCACGTCGAGGGAGAACGGCACGGCAAGCGGGCCGGCGAACGGACGTACGACCGGGATGTCGCACGCGGGAGCGAATGGCGCCGGCACTACCCGGGCATTCGACAACGGCATTGGCGGCATGAACGCCGATGGGAACTACGAGATGTCGATCGTCGCCGACCGGCTCCCCCCCGCCCCGTGGGTCAACGTCATCGCGAATGCGCAGGGAGGGTGCATCGTATCGGAGATCGGATCGGGGAGCACCTGGGCGGAGAACTCCTATTTCTATCGCCTGACGCCTTGGCACAACGATCCGGTATCGGACCCGGCGAGCGACGTGCTCTACCTGCGAGACGAGGCGACGCGCGAGTTCTGGAGCGCCACGCCGGCGCCGGTGTTCAACGGCGACGCCTTTACGGTCACGCACGGCGCAGGCTTTTCCTCCTTTGTCACCGAGCACACAGGCATCGCCTCGCAACTCACCGTGGGCATCGCCGCCGATGCGCCGATCAGGCTCTCACTCCTCTCGCTCACGAATCGTGGTGCGCAGCCCCGGCGGATCTCGGTGACCGCGTTTGTCGAATGGACGCTTGGCGTGCAGCGCTCGCAGAGCCAGCACCATGTGCGCACTCGCTTCGATCGCGATCACTCGGCGATCCTCGCACGCAACTACTACGACCAGCAATTCTCCGACTGGGTCGCGTTTCTCTCGATCAGCGAACGCGTGACGGGATACAGCGGCGATCGACGCGCCTTCATTGGGCGCAACGGCACGCTTCGCGCACCGGCGGCGATGCGCGACGCATCGGAAACGCTTGGCAAGGCGACCGGTGTGGGGCTCGATCCCTGCGGCGCGCTCCAGTGCGTTGTCGAGCTGGCACCTGGTGAGACGCGCGAGCTGGTGGTGCGGCTCGGCGCGGGCGCGTCCGAGGATGCTGCCCGCGAACTCCTGGCGCAGCACGCGTCGGTGGACGACGCCAGCGCTGCGCTGCGCGCGACCACCGACGCGTGGGATCAGCGATTGAGCGCCATAGCCGTCGAGACGCCCGAGCCGACGTTCGACGCGATGGTGAATCGTTGGACGCTCTACCAGGCCCTTGCCTGCCGCATGTGGGCGCGATCCGCGCTCTACCAGAGCAGCGGTGCATACGGCTTCCGCGACCAGCTGCAAGACGTGATGGCCTTCGTCTACGCCGAACCCGCCATCGCGCGCGAGCACATCGTCCGCGCGAGCGCGCGGCAGTTCGTCGAGGGCGACGTGCAGCACTGGTGGCATCCGCAGAGCGGGCGTGGCGTGCGCACGCGCTTCTCCGACGATCTGGCCTGGCTCCCGTACGTCGTCGATCACTACCTGCGCACAACCGGCGACCACTCCGTGCTCGACGAATACGTCCCCTTCCTTTCGATGCGCGCGCTCGAGCCGCACGAGCACGAGGTGTACGACCTTCCGACGGTCACCGACGAGCACGCGAGCGTCTACGAGCACTGCCTGCGTGCGCTGCGCAAGGCGTGCACAACAGGAGCGCATGGACTCCCCTTGATCGGGAGTGGCGATTGGAACGACGGGATGAATCGGGTGGGGATCGAGGGGCGTGGCGAGAGCGTGTGGCTCGCGTGGTTCCTCATCCGCACGTTGCGCGACTTCGCCGAGTGGGCAGAAGGGCGCGGCGACCACGACGTGGTGCGCGACTTTCGCGCGCGGGCCGATGCCTACACCGTCGCGGTGGAGACGCACGGGTGGGATGGTGCCTGGTACCGCCGCGCCTACTTCGACGACGGCACCCCGCTCGGTTCGGCCACGAGCGACGAGTGCCGGATCGATTCCATCGCGCAGAGCTGGGGGATCATCTCCGGCGCCGCCGCCCCGGATCGTCAGGGGCAATCGATGGCCTCGTTCGAGAAGCACCTGGTGCGTAACGACGCGCGGCTCTTGATGCTGCTCACGCCGGCATTCGACAAGACGCCGCACGATCCCGGCTACATCAAGGGATACCTCCCGGGCGTTCGCGAGAACGGTGCGCAGTACACGCACGCTGCGCTTTGGGCGGTGCGCGCCACCGCGCGGCGCGGTGACGGGGCGCGTGCGTTCGCGCTGTATCAGATGCTCAACCCGCTCACCCACGCCTCGACACCCGACGACGTGGCGCGATACAAGGTCGAGCCCTACGTCGTCGCAGCCGACGTCTATACCGCCGAAGGACACCTCGGTCGCGGCGGCTGGACGTGGTATACGGGCTCGGCGAGCTGGATGTACCGCGTCGCGGTGGAGTCGCTCCTCGGCTTCACGCTGCGCGGCGATCGCCTAACGCTCGACCCGTGCATACCGCCGACCTGGCCGGCGTTCACGATCCGCTACCGGCGCGGGAGCGCGCACTACGTCGTCCGGGTGACGAACCCCGGCGGCGTGGAGTGCGGCGTTGCGTCGGTCGTCGTGGACGGCGCGACCATGCCCGACTTCGCAATTCCGCTCGTCGATGACGGACGCACGCATGTGGTACAGATCGTCATGGGGTCATTCCTCGCAACAACTCGCGAACGAGACCCGTGACACCGACGAGTGTGGCGCGCGGCATTCCCGCTGCACGCGCGGCACTCCTGCTCGTCATTCGTTGACACTTGGGCACCCCTAGCGACGTAGTGCGCGCAACAGGTGGCCCGCACTCCACTGCGTCTGGTACATCCGACCCATGCGCATCTCCCTTGCGAGGGCGATCGTACAGCCAAGGTGATACGGACGCCGCGTCGTGACGCCACGACCGGTTCGATCGTCGGGGCGGCCCCACCTGTCATGACAACTTGTCGCGCGTATCGGGCACTTCTAGCATCCTTCGCGTCGGACACATCAAACCGTGCGGTGCGCCTCCGGGTGGCAGCATAGAGGCAGAACAACGCTAGGTGTCCGCGCTCGCTCGATTCTTCCGCAGTATCCGGTACGCCCGACGTTCGTTCGTCGTTTACATACATCCAACGGAGCCGCCCCATGTTACCGACCATCTATCGCACCTCCCTGGCTGCCGCTGCTGCGGTCGCCCTGACCGCCACAGTCAGCAACGATGCCAGTGCGCAGACCGCGCGCGAAGAAACTCCGCGCGTCATCGCCACGTACCACTTCGGTACGCCGAACCGCGCCATCGCTTTCCCGGCCACCATCGTCGTTGCCGACTCGGCGGGGACGCTCGTGGCGAATGCACGCATGAACGGCCAGCACGCGGCGCTTCCCATGCAGGTCGCGGTCCTCGATTCTGACCTCGTGCTGCAGGCCGAGACGCGCGATGGCACGCTGACCGTCGTCCTTGGGCAGCAGGCGGTGAGCAACGCACCGAAGGAGGCCGAGGGGCGCTGGTCGCTCGGCACCGCCGAAGGGCGCCTGCGCACTCGCAAGTAGCTGGCGGCCGGGCGTACGAGCGCCCGCCGTCGTTAGGTCTGGGGCGGCCGCTCTCCCGTGTGGAGGGCGGCCGCCTCGCGTTTGCATCTTCTTTTCCCCGGTCTCCCGACCGCGCTAAGGCGCCGGTCCTGTCACCCTCGCGAGCGCGATGGCATCTTGGGCGTACCATCGGCGCGCGCGTTGCGCGCCTTCGTGACGCCTCGCATCGACACTCCCGTGCCCGCACTATCCTCCCGCATCGCGCGCTCGACGTTCGCGACGCTCCTGGTGCTCCCGCTCCTGGCCGCTGCCCTCCCCACACGCGGCGCAGCGCAGGAACTCTCCTTCGACGCGATGCGCTGGCGTCAGATCGGTCCGACGCGCGCCGGTCGCGCGCGCGCGGTCACCGGCGTCCCATCGCAGCCCAACGTCGCCTATGCCGGCTTCGACAACGGCGGCGTCTGGCGTTCGACCGACTATGGCGCCAATTGGGTCCCGATCTTCGACGACCAGCCGACCACCTCGATCGGCGCGATCGGCGTCGCTCCCTCGAATCCCGACATCATCTATGTAGGAAGCGGCGCCGGGATCATTCGCCCCGACCTTTCCATCGGCGACGGGATGTACAAGTCGACCGACGGCGGGCGGACGTGGAAGCACCTGGGCCTCCGCGAAACGCAGATGATCGCGGCGATCGCCGTCGACCCGCGCAACCCCAATCGCCTCTTCGTGGCGGCGCTCGGACACCCCTACGCGCCTAACGCCGAGCGCGGTGTCTTCCGGTCGACCGACGGCGGGGAGACGTTCGAGAAGGTGCTCTACAAGGACGAGTACACGAGTGCCAACGAGGTGCTGCTCGATCCCTCGGAGCCGAACACGGTCTACGCCACCCTGTGGCAGCAGCAGCAGAGCTTCATCGAGGGGCAAGGGTTCGGCAACGCGGGGATGGGGATCTTCAAGTCGACCGATGGCGGAACGACGTGGACGCAGCTGAGCGAAGGGCTTCCGTCGATCCTGCAGGCCAATCTGGCGGTCGCGCCGAGCGCGCCGGGAACGCTGTATGCGGCGGTGGCGCCGGCGAGCGGCCCGATCGGATTCTACAAGTCCACAGATGGCGGTGCGCACTGGTTCCAGCCGGTGCACGGCGCGAACAACGAGCGCCCGAATGCGAAGCAGGACATGCGCCCGCTGGCGCGAATCGGTGGCGGCGACCTCCCGACGCTCACCGTCGACCCCAAGGATGCGAGCGTGGTCTACTCGGCCTCCACGGTCATGTGGCGAACCGAGACGGCCGGGGAGACGTGGAGCGCGGTGCGCGGGGCACCGGGAGGCGACGACTACCAGCGCATCTGGATCAACCCAAACGATACGAAGATCCTGATCGCCGTGGCCGACCAGGGAGCGGTCGTCTCGGCCAACCGCGGGAAGTCCTGGAGCAACTGGTACAACCAGAACACCGCAGCGATGTACCACGTCACGACCGACTTCGCCTTCCCGTATCGGGTGTGTTCGGGACAGCAGGATTCGGGGTCGGCGTGCGTGGCCAGCCGGTCGGACGACGGGCGCATCACCTTCCACGACTGGCATCCGGTCAACATCCAGGAGTACGGGATGGCTGCGCCGGATCCGCACGACCCGGACATCGTCTTCGGCTCGCAGCGTTCGGGGGTGTCGCGGTATGATCGGCGCACTGCACAGACGACGCAGGTAGGGCCCGATGCTTCGGCGACGCTTCCCGGCGGTGGCTCCGTCAGCCGCAACGTCCGCACCATGCCGCTGCACTTCTCGCCGGTCGACCAGCGCACGATGTACTACGCGTCGAACGTGGTGTGGAAGAGCGTCGACAAGGCCAAGAGCTGGACGCGCATTTCTCCCGATCTCACGCGGCAGACGTGGGAAGTTCCGCCGACCGCCGGGAAGTACGCCAGCACGGTGACACCCGGGCCGATGGGGAGCATCACCGCGCTGTCACCATCGCCGCGGAGTCTCTCGATCATCTGGACGGGGGCCGATGACGGAATGATCCAGGTCACGACCGACGGTGGCGCCAACTGGCGCAACGTGACGCCGCCGGCCATCAAGCCGTGGACCCGCATCTTCAACATCGAGGCGGGGCACTTCGACGCGGGGACAGCGTACGCTGCCGCCAACACGCTCCGCATCGACGACATCAACCCGCACTTCTGGCGTACACACGACGGCGGGAAGACGTGGACGGAGATCAACACGGGGATTGCCGGCGGCGCTGTCGCGAACGCCATCCGCGAGGATCCCCGCCAACCCGGGCTTCTCTACGCCGCCACCGACCTGCAGGTCTGGGTTTCCTTCGACGACGGCGATCACTGGCAGTCGATCAAGAACGGGATGCCGGCCACCTCGGTCCGCGATATCCAGATCAAGGACGACTCCACCTGCCACTGCGCCGACCTCGTCGCCGGAACACACGGGCGCGGCTTCTGGATCCTTGACGACGTCACGCCGTTCAGGCAAGCGGCCGCCGCGCGCGCCTCGCTCCGCGCCAACAAGCCCTACCTCTTCAAGCCCGCGCCGGCCGTACGCGTGCGCTTCGGGACCAACGAGCCGACGCCTTGGCCCCCCGAAGTCCCGTCGGGCGACAATCCGATGCCGGGCGGCATCATCGACTACTACCTGCCGAAGGATGCCGCTGGGGTCGTGACGCTCGAGGTCCTCGACGCGCGCGGCAAGGTGATTCGCACGTATTCGAGCAACGAGCCGGTCTTCGATCCCGATCCAGGGAAGGACATGGCGGCGTACGACAAGGTGTGCCAGGCGACGCCGACTGCGGCGTACTGCGGATTGCCGCTGTACTGGCCGGCGCCGCAGATCGCGGTGCGCACCAGCGCCGGAATGCATCGCTTCGCCTGGGACCTGCGCTACGACCCCGTCTCGCCACAGGACCTGATCCCTGCGGGTGACGAAGAGGCCACCGGCGCCGTGCCCGGGCACACCTACCCCAACTACAACGTGCCTTGGGCGCCGCCGGGGCGTTACACCGTGCGGCTCACCGTCGACGGCGCGTCGACGACGCAGCCGCTCGAGCTGATGCTCGATCCGCGTGTGCGCATCACGCCAACGGCACTCGCGCAGCTCGATGGCCTGAGCGCCGAGATGTACAACGGAGCAGTCGCGGCCCACCGGGCATTCAACGAGGCGCGTGAACTGGGGAAGCAGCTCGCATCGGTGAGCGGAACAGAGGCGGACGCGGTGAAACAGGAGCTCGAAGCGCTCGCCCCGTCGGGACTGCAACGGAACATCCGTGGCGGCTTCCGGCGGCGCGGAGCGGCGCCCGCGACGCCGACGCTCGAGGCGGTGAGCAACACGATGCAAACGGCAGCGATGGCGATGCAGGGCGCCGACGTCGCGCCGACGGCGGTTCAGGTGGCGGCCTGCGCCAACGCTCGCGCACAGGGGCGCGCCGCGATGGCGCGCTGGACCGCCGTCAGGACCCGCGCGAACGCTTTGCTCGCTGCGCGTCGCTAGGGGAGTCGCCGGCGCGCGTGGCCTCGGGCCACGCGCGCATGGCGGCACGCACCACCTCGCCTAACGCCGCGCGCGTGGCCCCCCCCTTGGCCTGCACCCCGAGCCCGGCGATGACCGTGTTGAAGTAGGTCGCCAGCGCCGCGACATCGACCGTCGATGCGAGCGCCCCTTCGCGCCGCGCGCGCTGGAGGCGACTCTCGATCGACGACGCTCCGACCTGGAGCGCCGAGCAGAGCGCCTGCTTCACCGACTCGGGGACCGCGGCCCCGTCGCAGGTGCTCGTGCCGCTCACCACCATGCACCCGCCCGGGAGCGCAGGATCGGTATACGCGGCAACGACGGAAAGCAGGAACGACTCGATCGCCAGCCGCGCGTCGGGCTGGGCGTCGAGCACATGACGACGGTGTGCCTCCCGCTGTTCGCCATACCGCTCCAGCGCGCGCAGGTACAGCCCCTCCTTGTCCCCGAACGCCGCGTAGAGCGAGGGCTTGCTGATCCCCATCGCCTCGGCGAGTTCGCTGATCGAGGCGCCGTCGTAGCCATCACGCCAGAAAATCGGAAGCGCACGGTCCAGCGCGTCCGCCAGGGCAAACTCGCGAGGGCGCCCCCGTGGATGTCGTTCGGCTGTTACGTCGCGCCCAGTTGCCATTTCTGTACCGATCGGTAATATATGTACCTGTCAGTATAGTAATCGGTCTTTCCCCGCCCATGGAGTCCCCCGTGCTGTTCGACCCGTTCCAGCTCAAGCACCTCACACTCAAGAATCGCATGGTCATGGCACCGATGACACGGAGCCGAGCCAGCGCCGACAATATCCCCACGCCGCTGATGGCCGAGTATTACGCGCAGCGCGCCGATCTCGGTCTTCTCATCACCGAGGGGACGTCGCCGTCGCCCAATGGGCTCGGCTACACGCGCATCCCGGGGCTGTTCAATGAGGCGCAGGTCGCCGGCTGGCGCCAGGTCACCGATGCGGTGCATGCGCAGGGTGCGAAGATCTTCGTGCAGCTGATGCACACGGGACGCGTGGGACACGTCGACAACCTTCCGGCGGGAGCGCGCGTGCTCGGCCCCATGGCGAGTGCGCTCGGCGAGGGAATCTACACCGACAGTGCAGGGATGCAGCCGGCGTCGACACCGCAGGCGCTCACGGTCGACGAGATCTCCGAGACCGTGGGTGAGTACGCGCAGGCGGCAAAGCTGGCGATCGAGGCCGGCTTCGACGGCATCGAGTTGCACGGGGCCAACGGGTACCTCATCGAACAGTTCCTCAACGGCAACGTGAACCGTCGCACCGATGGCTACGGCGGGTCGCCCGAGGCGCGCAACCGGTTCGCGCTGGAAGTGGCGCGCGCGACCGTGGCGGCGATCGGTGCGGAGCGCGTCGGGATTCGTCTCTCGCCGTACGGGGCGTTCAACCAGACGGGGGCCTTCGCCGAGCTGGAGCCGCAGTACATCGCACTGGTGAAGGAACTCGGGGAGATGGGGTTGGCGTATCTCCACCTCGTCGATCACTCATCGATGGGTGCGCCGCAGGTGCCCGAAGGATTCCGCCGCACGCTGCGACAGACGTTTGGCGGGCCGTACATTGCATCTGGCGGGTACGACCTGGATCGGGCCGAGGCGGTGCTGGAGCGTGGTGACGCCGACCTGGTGGCGTTTGGGAAACCGGCGCTGGCCAACCCGCGACTGGCGACGCGATTCCAGCGAGGCCTCCCGCTCAACACGCCCGATTTTTCGACGTTCTACACGCCGGGAGAGCGCGGGTACACCGACTATCCCGACACCGCGGCATAGCCACTGGCACTGCGGCGCACCCGCCGGCACCGCGGCGTAGCGATCGTCGTGTCGCTGCGCGAGTCGGCCGCGCACTCGCCTAACGATCAGTCCGGTATGACGGGGCGCCATGATTGGCGTCCCGTTCGCGTTCGCGGTAGGTTGGCCGTGCTGCGCTCGCCTCCGCCCGAGTTTGCGCGGGTGAATGAGCCGCGGGCGCCGCGCCCCCGCCACCCGTGAGGTGCACGATGCCTTTTGCCGACCGCGACGACGGCTCGATCTTCTACGTCCGCACGGACACGGCCCCCCTCTACAAGTTGAGCAAGGCGCAAGCGAAGTCGCCCAAGGATCCCCTGCTGTGCGAGCTGCTCTGGGGCGATCGCGTGCGCCTCGAGCGCAATCGCGACGGCTCTTTCAAGGAGGCCGACGGACGCTGCCGGGCGCGCGCGCGTGGGCGCTGGGGGTGGGTCGATCGCGCCGACCTGGGGACGCGCTCCCTCCTGGAGTTCTACTTCATCGACGTGGGGCAAGGCGACGGGGTCCTGATCCGCACGCCGAACGGGCGTCACATCCTCATCGATGGCGGTTATCCGCGTCAGGCACAGCCCACCGGGAAGAACGCCGCCGACTTCGTGGACTGGAAGTTCATCAAGGATTACGAAGCACGCGACAAGACCATCCTGCTCGACGCGATGATCTGCTCGCACAACGATCACGATCACTACGGCGGGCTGGCCGACCTCCTCGATCCCGCGCAGCTGCAAGGGGGGCAGCGCGTGGAACTCGACGCGAACCACATCGCCGTCGAGCACTTCTATCATGCCGGTCTTTCGTGGTGGAAGACCGCGACGAAGTCGCGCACCCTCGGCCCCGAAGCCGAGACGACGGCGGGGGAGATGCACACCCTCCTCCTCACCGATCGCGCCTCGCTCGATGCCGGGCTCGCCGCGGGGGCCGACCCGCAGCTGCAGGGGTACTGGGGCGACTTCATGGAGAAGGTGCAGGCCACGGTCACCAGCACCGGCGAGCTGACTCCCGTGACCCGGCTCAGCTCCGCGCTCTTGCACCTGCCGGGCTTCGACTCGGCGGGAAACGGGGGAACGGCAGCGACGCCGGAACCGGTGGTCGAGGTGATCGGCCCGGTGGAGTTCGAGGTCGACGGTGCTCCAGCGGTCCGCAGCTACTCCGGGGGAGACGACATCAACACCAACGGCAACTCGGTCCTGCTGCGCCTCACCTGCGGCGACGTGCGCGTCGTTCTCACCGGCGACCTGAACTCGAAGGCGCACGCCGCGCTCCTCAAGGACTACAAGGGGCTCGAGGATGTGTTCGATTGTGATGTCGCGAAGGCGTGTCATCACGGGAGCGCCGACGTCTCGTTCGCCTTTCTCGAGAAGATGTCGCCCTGCGTGACGGTCATCTCCTCGGGCGACAGCGAGGGGCACGACCACCCGCGCCCGGAGATCATCGCCGCGTCGGCGCTCACCGGCTATCGCGAGATCAAGAAGGACCGCATCGTCACCCCGCTCATCTACCTCACCGAACTCGCGCGCAGCGTCGAGATCGGCAAGGTCTCGAAGGCCTACACGGTCGATGCAGCCGGCGCCGAGGTCGCGACACTCGACCTCAAGCAGCTACGCACGACCGCGAAGGTGACCAAGGCGGGCGACCTCAATCCGACGACCGTCACACGCGGCATGCAGGGGAGCTATGTCGTGACCGGGTTGGTGTACGGGCTGATCAACATCCGCACCGATGGAAAGCGGATTCTTTGCGCCGCGCTCAACGAGAAGACGCGCATGTGGAACGTGGCCGTGGTGAAACCAAAGCCTCGCCCTCAGAATCCGTAACCATCCCCCGTCGCTGGGTCGCGCTCCGCGACGAGGCGCGCCAACTCGACAAGCTGGCGCGCCTGCTTCCACGACGCGTCATCGTGCATCTGACCGTCGACCGTGGCCACGCCCGACCCGCCGGGGAGCGCGTCGAGGAGCCGCCGAGCCGCGACGACTTCCTCGGGCGACGGAGAGAAGACGCGTCGCACAATCGGGATTTGACGCGGCGAGAGCGACCAACCACCGGTGCACCCCAGCACCGAGGCGTTGCGGAACCACGCCTCGCACCCGGCGTCGTCGCCGAGGTCACCAAACGGTCCGCAGAAGGGACGAATCCCGCAGGCGCGGCAGGCGTCGACGAGTCGCACGAGCGTCGAATGCCACGGATCCTGCGGCACGAAGGCGTGGGGCGCGCCCTCGTGTTCATTCTCGGCGAGCACGCCGTAGCGCGTGTCCCACCCACCGATGCGCGTCGTTCGCATTCCCCGCGACGCCGCGAGGTCGCCCGGGCCGAGACTCATCCCCTGCAAGCGCGGGCTGGCGGCAGCGATCTCCTCGACGTTCAGCATGCCAAGCGGCGACTCGATGAGCGCGTGGACGAGGATCTGGCGAACGAGTCGGTGGCGCGCCTCGAGCTGCGCGAGGTACTGGTCGATGCAGTGAATGTCGCGCGCCGTCTCGACCTTGGGGAGCATGATCACCTCCACGCGATTCCCTGCGTCGGCGACCAGATCGGCGACATCGTCGAGGTACCACGGCGTGTCCAAGCCGTTCACCCGCACCCACAGCGCGCTCGTTCCCAACTCACTATTGCAGGCAACCTCGATGATGCCGCGCCGCGCCGACGCCTTGTCGCCAGGTGCGACGCCGTCCTCGAGGTTTCCACAGAAAACATCGACCTCACCGGCGAGCGACGCGACCCGCGCGCGCATCGACGCCACCTGCGGCGGAAAGAAGTGGATCACGCGCTCGAGCCGCACCGGAAGTTCGCGATACGGTGCCGGGGCACCGACGGCGAGCGGCGAATGGAAGCGGTGCGGAGGGATCACGGGTGGGACGGGCGACGGGAGAAGGAAAGCTTCGCCAGGATGCGATGCATTGCGACAAGATGCGGCGCGCGCGGCGCGCGAGCCAGCGTACACGGCGCGCGAGCCAGCGCACACGGCGCGCGCGCCAGCACACGCGGCGCGCGTGCCGGCGCACTCTCTCGCCGGAACACGCGAGATGGCGCGCTCCGTCATGCGCGTGCAAGGGCGCGCACCTCGCGGTATTCCGGTGCCAGCGGCACCCGTCGCCCGTCGCGCACTGGCGCGCGCGTGACCGCCGAGCGTAGGATGGGCGCATGTCGAACGCTTCCGCCGACTATTCGCCCTGGATCGGGGCGAGCGAATGCCAGGACGACGCGATGGACCCGCAGCAGGCGCGCGGTGCCGCCGCGATGTGGGATCTCCCCACCGACGCGCAGCGTGTCGGCGCCCCGCTGCACCCGCTCTGGCACTGGTTCTACTTTCGCAGCGTGACGCCGCAGCACACGCTCGCCGCCGATGGACACGCGGTGCGCGGCGACTTCCTCCCCCCGGTCGCGCTCCCCAGGCGCATGATCGCTGGCGGGCGCGTGACCTTTCATCACCCGCTCGTACTCGGCATCCCTGCCGTGCGCGAGCGCGAGGTGACGGACGTTCGCGCGAAGGAGGGGCGTAGTGGACCGCTGGTCTTCGTGCGCGTGCAAAGCCGTATCTGGCAGGACGAGCGTATGTGCGTTGATGAGGAGCAGGAGATCGTCTACCGCGAACGATCGGCCCCCGAACCGCTCCCCGTGCATTCGGCGTGGCCCGCCGTGCCCGACGGTGCGCTCGCGCGCGAGCTCACCGCCGACACGCGCCTCTTGTTCCGCTTTTCGGCACTCACCTTCAACGCGCACCGCATCCACTACGACCGCGACTACACACGCGAAGAGGAAGGTTATCCCGGGCTCCTCGTGCACGGCCCGCTCCTCGCGATGTGGCTCCTCGCGCACGCGTGCGCGCATGCCGGTGTGTCGCCCCTGGAGGCGCGCGACTTCACCTATCGGAGCGAGCGCCCGGCGTACGACGGTGGCGCGTTGCGGCTGGTGGCCGAGGGGAGTGGCGACACGCGCCGCGCGCAGGTGCTGCGCGCCGATGGGCTGGTCGCGCAGTCTGCGGTCATCACACTCGCGTGAGGCGGTCGGCGCTCAGCTGGCCATGATGTAGGCGCACCCCGCTTCCTGGGCGCGCAGCGCCGCGAAGATGCCGTTGGGCTGCAGGATCACCCCGGGGATCAGGTCCTTCTTGGCGGCGGCCAGCGCGCCTGCTGCGTCGAGGTTGTCGGCCTTGCGATAGTGCGCCGACGCGAAACGGAACGCCCAGCTGCAGGCGAGGACGATCCCCCCGCTCGCCAGGAAGGTCTCGAGCTTGTACTTCACGGCGTCGGGAGCCGTGCCGGCCGACTGCGTGCTCACCGGGTTCGCCTTCGCCCACTTCTTCCCCTTCGAGTCGCGCACCTTCCCTTCCTTGCCGATGTCGAAACGGCTCCAGTACGCGTCGTTCATCACCAGGTCGATCGCGGTATGCCGAAAGACGATGACCGGCGACATGTCGGTGCGATCGGAGCCGTAGACCTCCTTGTACTGGTCGCACCAGGCGACTGCGCGAAACAATGCCGCGCCGTCCGCCATCTCCGGCGAATCGAAGACCGCCTTGTACTTCCCGGTCACCCGCTCCGTCCAACTCATGTCCCACGCCTCGGTCACGGGCACGGGATGTGGATTCGGTTCGCGCGACGGCGCCGGTGCGAAGGACCCAGCGTGCGCAACAGACGGAGTGCCGGCGACGCCGAGCAGCGAGGCGCCGCCGAGGAGGCCGAGAAAGCGACGACGAGGAGTGGACATACGCCTTCGAATCGGGTGAGAGAAAGAAGTCGAGACAATCTACGACGCACGGCCGTGCTCCCGAAACGCCATCGATGATGATCCGCCGACCGACGCCGCGAACCGTTCAGCTGACCTTGCCGGCGCCCATCCACTGGTTGAGCCAGCGCAGCTCGTTGAGCATGCGATGCACCTGGTTCCACGAACCGCTGATGCTGTGCGGCATCCCCTCGTACTGGATGACCTTGGCGGGGACGCCGTTCTTCTTCAGCGCGACGAACATCTGCTCGGCCTCGGAATACGGGACGCGCTGATCCACCTCGCCGTTGATGAAGAGCGTCGGTGCGCGCGCACGGTCGGCGTAGGTGAGCGGTGACTGCCTTATCATCCGGTCGCGCGCCTGCGGATCCCACGGCGTGCCGTAGAACTCGGTCTCCTTGGTGCGCGCGATGTCGGCGGTGCCATAGTCGCTCACCCAGTTGACGATTCCCGCGCCGGGAATCGCCGCGGCAAAGCGGTCGGGGTACTGCGTCATCAGCCAGTTGGTCATGAAGCCGCCGTACGAGTGCCCGATCGTCGCGACGCGCTTGGGATCGATGGGGTAGTGAGCGATGGCGTAGTCGAGGCCGGCCATCACGTCCTGCCCATCCTTGTCTCCCCACGCCCCCCAGGTCGCCCAGAGGAACTTCTCGCCGTAGCCGGTGCTGCTGCGGAAGTTTGTCTTGAGGACGAAGTATCCGTTGGCGGCGAAGTACTGGCTCTTGAAGTCGAAGCCGTAGCCGTCGGCCGAGTGCGGGCCGCCGTGGGAGCTCACGACCAGCGGATACGGTCCGGCATTCGGTCGGTAGTTGGCGGGATACATCAGCCATCCCTCGATGGGCGTGCCGTCGGCGCTGGCGAATTGCAGCCGGTCGACTCGGCTGATGGCGATCTCGCGGACGAAGTCGGCATTGAGGTCGGTGAGCCGCCGTTCCTGCGAGCCATCGATGCGCGCGGCGTAGAGCTCGGTCGGCGCCTCGTTCGTTGCGACGCTGTAGGCAATGGTGGCGAAGCGGGCGTCGAACGCGACGTTGCCCACGCGACGCTCTCCGCGGGTCACCTGCTCCACCGCGCCGCCGCTCGCCGCCACGCGGAAGAGGTGCGTCGTTCCCCCCACTCCACCCATGAAGTAGACGTACTTACCGTCGGGGCTCCATGTGGCGTTGGTCGGGAGATAGTCCCAGTCGGCCGTGAGAATGCGCTCTGGGCCTCCGTCAGCCGCAACGATGGCGAGGTCGGTGGCGCCGCCGTGGTCGAGGTGATGCGCGATGACGGCGTCGGTCGAGAGCTGGCGTGTGTAGAGAATCCAGCGCCCGTCAGGGGAGAACGACGCACCGGTGTGCTGCACCTCGCGATCGGGGGTCACCGAGCGCACGGTTCCGTCGAGGGCGACGGTGAATACGGCGCTGGCGCCGTAGCGACGTTCGTCGCGGTACGCCGAGTCGGCGGTGAAGAGGAGGCGCGTGCCGTCGCGGTTCCACTGCACCCCCTGCGGGCGCAGCCCCAGGTGCGTGAGCTGACGAGCGGAGTCACCGCGCTCGAGCCACAACTCCTGCGGCGGGCTCACCTCGGGATCGTCCTCGTTAGGGACGGGGAACGGCTGGCCGTCGCGCTGGAAGTTGAGCCAATCGAAGCTCACCCCCTTGAAGCGCTCCTCATGACGCTGCTCGAAGTCGGTGAGGGCCGGGCGCGGGCGTGGAGCGGGGCGCGCATCGCGCAGCGTGGCGCTGAGCCCGGCAACCGACGAGACGAAGCGTTCCCCGTCACCTCCGCGTCGCGCGCGCGGGGGCGGCGCATCGCTCGGTGCGAACTGCTCAGGATTCGCCGGGTCCACGGTAAAGCCTCGACCACCAGCGACGAATTGCAGCCGGCCGTCGGCGTTCCACGCCGGACGCGAGGCGTTCGCACCCACTGGAGAGAGGCGTCGTGCGTCGCTGCGCCCGTCGCTCGCCACCAGCCACACTTCGGAAGGATCGGTGTTCGTCGCCTCGTCACGCGACGTCACGGTGAACGCCACCCAGCGCCCGTCGGGGGAGAGCATCGGCGCCCCCGGCGTGCGCAGGCGATAGAAGTCCTCGATCGCGAGAGGGCGCCCTTCGGCGACATTGCCCTGCCCCCCCGCGACTCGCGTCACGGCTCCTGCGAGAAGCATCAGGAGAAGGGCGATTGTCGTTCGCAGCGCCAGTGCCGAAAGCCGGCGACCGGAGCAACGCAAGGAGACAAGACCATCCGGCGCCCGACGCGCCATCACCTCGTGACGTGACATGCCCGACTCCCCATCGCCTGTTCGTGAGGGACGCGACCGGCAGGCGCCGGCCGCGTGCCCGTGCCTAACGTGTGACGGCCGCCAACAGCTTCCCGAGGAACTCGTTGATTGCGCCGTTCTCGATCCACCGCACGACGCACACGATGTCGTGCTCGGGATCGACGTATACCAAGTTCGTCCCGTTCCCTACGTGGCCAAAGGCGCTCGCCGGCGCGTTGGGCATCCACTTGCGATCGGTGTTGAGGAACCAGTTCATGTAGCCGTATGTCGGCTGCGGAACGGTAGGGGTGAGCGAGAGTTTGACCCACGCCTCCGACAGTAGGCGCTGGTCGCCCCACACCCCGCGTCGCTCGGTCAGCAACCCGAAGCGTGCCATGTCCCAGGCGTTGATGAACATCCCTCCCCCCCAATGCCCGCCCCCCGACGGCACCTGCACCGGCTTCCCATCGAGGTTGATCCACGAATTGTCATAGCCGTGCCAGCGCCAGGTGCGCGACGCACCGATGCGATCCATGAGCGAGTCGCGCAGCACTTCCTGCAGCGGGCGGCGCCAGATGTTTGTCGCGGCGAGCGCGAGGACGTTCACGCGCACGTCGTTGTACTCGTATGCCGTCCCCGCCGCCTTGCGTGGACGCGTACGCCAATCCGCCGGATTCTGCGACGGGCGATCGGCCCACTCCGGCTTCCCCCACAACGTCCCTTCCCAGTCGCTGGTCTGGCGCAGGAGATCGTCCCACGTAATGGTGCGGTTGTGCGGCGTCTCGAACGGCTGGATGAACATCGACGCGCCACTGCGCGACCCCGGCTCCGCCGGCGCCGTCAGATGCAACGGGTAGATCGGCGCCATCGCCTTCCACACCGTGTCGCGCACGGAGGGGATCAGCCCGCGGTCGAACGCCATCCCCACCGTCGCGTTGAGGAAGGACTTGGTCACCGAGTGTGTCATGTCGACGCGATCGGGCTCTCCCCACGTGGCGATGACGTAGCCACCGCGAAGCAGCACGCCGGTCGGTTCGCCACGTGGCTTGAAGGGGCCGATCCCCTGTCCGTACGGCTCACGACCGAACGAGCGATAGTGCGACTCTTCCATGTCGCGCGGCGCCTTCGCGTCGCTGGCGATCGCGAAGGCGATGGCGTCGGCGAGTTTGGCCGAGTCGAGCCCCATCGCCGAAGCGCTGCGATGCTCCCACGTCGCACCGGGGACGTAGGGTGCCGGCGCGGCGTTGCGGGGGCGCTGGGCGTCGAGCGACGACGCCGGGAGCGCCAGAGTCGTGGCGAGCGTCAGGGCGACGGGGTGAAATCGAAGGAGGCGCACGTTGGTCGGTCGAATGAAGTGAAATGAGTTGGGCGAAGCTACGCGCTCGCGCAGGCGGCGGCGAGACACCATGGACCGCAGGTGGTCGCCACCGCCGCACGCGAGCGTGTGGCGCTACGGAATCGCGACCGGTTGCAGCATCACGCCGGCACCCGCCGCTCGTCGTTGGAGTTCGGCAAATGTCCCGGTGAGCAGCGCGTTGAGCGCGGTGAGGTCCTCGCGCAGCTTCGCACCGAGCTGCTCGATCGTGCGCTGCTGCGCCTCGGTTGGCTTGGTCGATGATGCCTGCATGGAGCCGTCGAGGTCGAGGAAGCCGAACTTGGCGCCACCAAATCCCGCCCCGAAGCGCCTTGCTAACGAGTCGAGCTGCACGCGCACCTGCCGCGTGAGCGCGGCGAGCGAGTCACGCCGCGCCGGAATCCCGGCGAGCGCCGAGTCGAGGCGCTGACGCTCGGCGACCATGCGACTGTGGAGGAGCACGCCGTCGTTGAACGACTTCTCGAGCGCTGCGAGTCGCACTTCGGCGGTGTGCCTCGCCTCGAGCGCCCCCGATGCGACGTCCACGCGCGTGTCCCCGCTCACGTCGACCGGTTGCGAAAGCCGCCTGCCGCGCGCCTCGAGCGTGACCGTGTAGCGCCCCGGCAGGACCCACGCGCCCGTCGGAACACCGAACCACCCCTCATCCGCGTCGGCGACGCCGGGGGCGCGATCGCGATGCAGATCCCAACCGATACGGTGCAGCCCTTCCGTGGCCGGCACCGTGAGCGATCGCACCGTCTCGCCTTGCGCGTTGGCGATGGTCACGCGCGCCGTGCTGTCCGCGGGTGATACCGCCGCTCCCAGCGTGTAGGTAATGAGCGCGCCTGACGGCGGGTTGGGCGCCTGAAAGTTTCGCGCTCCTGGCGTCGGGAGAATGCGCGTGATGAATCGCTCCATCGCCGGACGGATCGGATACAACACCGCGTCGCCCGCCGCAGCCCTCGGCAGCCCCTTGTCGAAGAGCGTCGCATCGTCCAGCACGATGATGCTGCGCCCGTGCGTCCCGAGGATGAGATCTCCGTACTTCGGGTGAATCGCAATGTCGTCGACCCGCACCCGCGGAAGGGCGCCGCCGGCGTGCACCCAGTGCCGCCCGCCGTCGGCGGTGACGTAGAGCCCGAACTCGGTCCCCGCGAACAGCACATCGCGATTGCCGGGATGCTCGGCGAGCGACTTCACCGAGTGTCCGGCCGGCAGGTCGCCCACGATCGGCGTCCACGTCGTGCCGCCATCCGTCGTTTTGAAGATGTAGGGTGCCTGGTCGTCGTCGTAGTGACCGTCGAACGACACGTACGCCGTGCGGGCATCGTGCGCCGACCAGAGCACACGACTGACCCAGCGCGCACCGGGGAGACGGAAGCGAGACGAGATGTTCGTCCAGCTGCTTCCGCCGTCCGTCGTCAGCTGCACGGCGCCGTCGTCGCTCCCGGTGAGAATCGTTCCCGCGTTCGACGGCGACTCGGAGATGCTGGTGAGCGTCCCGTAGTCGCCGATGCCATCGTCGCGCGAGAGCGTGGTCGAATCGCGCTGCATCCCCATGATCGGGATCTTCTTCCAGTCCGTGTTGCGGGTGAGGTCGGGGCTGATCACGTCCCACGACTCGCCGCCGTTCCTCGTACGGAAGAGACGGTTGCCGCCGTAGTAGATCGTCCTGGGATCGTGCGGCGAGCGGAGCATCGGCGTGCTCCAGTTGAAGCGATAGGTCTCCTTTGCATCGGCGGGAACCGGTCGGATCCCTCGCTCCTCGCGCGTCGCCAAGTGCACGCGATACGCCCGCCCGCCCTGCGAGTTCGCGTAGATGTAGCGCGGATCGGCGGGATCGGTCACGGTGAAGAAGCCGTCGCCATACGCGATGTTGATCACGTCGGCGTTGGTGATCCCGACGCCATTCCAGGTGCGCACCGGCACGCCCCACGTCCCGTTGTCCTGCGTCCCGCCATAGACGTAGTACGGATCGCGATCGTCCACGTCGATGTCGTAGAACTGCCCGATGGGGAGGTTGTCGATGAAGTCCCAGTTGTGCGCCCCGTCGTAGGTGAAGTAGAGCCCACCGTCGTTGCCCAGAAGCATGTGGCTCCCGTCGGCCGGATCGATCCAGAGCGCGTGATGATCGACGTGGATGCGGTCGCCGGTGCTGTCGGTCGTGAACGTCTTTCCGCCATCGATCGACTTGTGGATGTTCGTACCGAGGATCCAGATGCGGTCTGGGTGTTGCGGGTCGACGCGCACCTGCGAGTAGTACATCGGGCGCGGATTGAGCGACGACTGCCTCCGCCACGACGCACCGCGATCGTCGGAGCGGAAGACGCCTCCCGCCTTGTTCTCGATTATTGCGTAGACGGTGCTCGGCTGCGACGGCGCGATTGCCAGCCCGATGCGCCCCGTTGCGCCTGACGGAAGCCCCGCCGACAGCTTCTCCCAGGTGTCGCCACCGTCGCGCGAGCGGAAGATTCCGCTCCCCGGACCGCCGCCGATGAAGCCGTACCCCTTCCGCTGCCGCTGGTACATCGCCGCGTAGATCGTGCGCCCGTCGGGATCGATCGCCACGTCGACGGCACCCGTCACGTTGTTACCGGTGAGGACGCGCTTCCACGTTGCACCGCCATCGGTCGTGCGGTAGACCCCGCGTTCGTCGTTAGGCCCAAAGAGGCGCCCCAGCGCGGCGACGAAAACGATATTGGGGTTTCGTGGATGAATCGCCACGCGGCCAATGTGCTGCGTCGCGGTGAGCCCCATGTGGGTCCACGTCTCGCCGCCATCGAGTGAGCGGTAGATCCCGTCCCCCCACGTCGTGCTCTGCCGGTTGTTGGCCTCACCCGTCCCGACCCAGACAATCCCCGGATCGCTCGGCGCAATCGCAATGTCGCCGATCGAGGTGGTGCGCCCGTCACGGTCGAATACAGGGGACCACGTCGTTCCGTTGTTGGTCGTACGGAAGACGCCGCCGCCGGCCGTCCCCACGAAGATGGTGCTGGTGCGCCCCGGCACGGCTTCGATGTCGTCGATGCGCCCGCCGAACGACGCCGGACCGATTTCACGCCACGGCAGGGTCGCAAGATCCTGTGCAGGCACAGCAGCACACGGCGCCACCGCGAGTGTGAGAAGCAACAGCGAGGAGCAACGCATCGTCGTGCCGAGGAGTGGGGGGATGTGCAAGGCGGTGCGGCGCCATGATGGGCGTACCGCACCGCGCGTGTGGGCTACTGGATGCTGCCGACCTGCCGCAGGAGGAACTCCATCTCCTGCGAGGCGAGCTCGATCGACTGCGCATTCGACCGTCCGCCGGAGTGACCGGAACGCAGGTCGTGCAGGAGGATTACCGGGCGCCCCGACGTCGTCGCCTCCTGCAGCCGCGCGGCGAAGCGGCGCGCCTGCCATGGCGGGACGCGCGTGTCGTTGATCCCGGTCTGCACGAGCACGGCGGGATACTTCGTCCCGTCCTTGATCTTCTGGTAGGGGGAGAAGCCGAGGATCGCCGGGAACTGGTCGGCGTGCCGCGCGTCGCCGTACTCCAGCAGCGCCGGCGCGTTGTTGTGCGTGGCAAACTGCGGGAAGCGCACGATGTCGAGGTCGGGATATCCGACGAATGCCGCGCGGAAGAGGTCCGGACGCTGGGTGATCGCCGCTCCCATGAGGAGCCCGGCGTTACTCACGCCGCGAATCGTGAACTTCTCCGGGCTCGTGTACCCACTGTCGACGAGGAACTGCGCCACCGCGAGGAAATCGTCAAAGACGTGCTGCTTGT
Source organism: Gemmatimonadaceae bacterium (assembly GCA_044225935.1). GTDB lineage: Bacteria > Gemmatimonadota > Gemmatimonadetes > Gemmatimonadales > Gemmatimonadaceae > SCN-70-22. Next base: position 86,340 of record JBGAHX010000006.1, on the reverse strand, counting down.
TCTTGAGCATCCCCGCCTTGTGCCAGTCTTCGCCAAAATCGTTGCCACCACGTAGCGTCGCCTGCACGAAGATCCCGCCGCGTTCCACCCAGTAGGCAGCGCGCGCGTCGAATCGCGGGAGGAGGCTCAGGGTGAAGCCACCGTAGCCGGTGAGGAGCGCGGGTGTGTCGGCGCTCTTCGCCTTCCCGCGCTGGCGCAGCACCCACATCGGGACCTTGGTCCCGTCCTTCGACGTCGCCCAGAGTTGCACCTGCTCGAACTTGCTGGTGTCGACCGGAACCTTCGACTCTTCCCAGATGCTCCGCGTCCCCTTGGCCAGGTCCATCTCCCACGTGGTGCTGGGCACGCCGAACGAACTCGCGGTGAGCATCGCCTTCCCCTTCCCCGATCCGCGGATCGACACGCTCGACTGCGATGGCACCTCGACCTCGCCGGCCGCTTCACCTTTCGGTGTGTAGACCGCGATGCGCTGACTGGCATTGTGCAGGTAGGTCACGTAGATCTTGCCGTCGATCTGCGTGAAGGAATCCATCACGTCTTCGCCCTCGGGGATGACCACGCGCCACCGGTCGCGCCGCGGGTTCGCCAGGTCGACCGAGACGAGTCGTCCGCGCGGCGCCTCGAAGTCGGTCTTCATCCAGAGCGCGCCATCGACCAGCTGCGGGGCGAAGTGCGCAACGGTCCCTTCCGTCACGTTGGTCACCTTCCCCTTCGCCTTCATGTCCTGCACGAAGACTTCGTTCTGCGCCCATCCGTGCGACACGGTGAAGAGCCGATACCGCCCGCCGTCGGCGAACGAGACACCGAGGAAATGTGTTGGTGGGAGCGAATCGCCGAAGAGGACGCTGTCGACACCGACGTCGGTGCCGAGGATGTGCTTCTTGAAGCGCGGGCCGATCGTGCGCGAACGATGGACGTAGTAGAGCCTGTGATTGTCGGGCGTGAACGAGAGCGAGGCGTAGAGCGCGTTAGGCAGCGAGTCGGGGAGATCGGTCCCGGTGGCGAGGTCGCGCACGTGCAGCGTGATCTCGTCGGGGCCCCCGTCGCGGACCGAATACAGGAGGAGCTTGCCATCGGGAGAGATCGACTCCACGCCTACCGCGGTCGTTCCATCGTCGCGAATGGTGAGCGGGTTGATCACCAACTCGTACTGCGAGTCGGGGACGATGGGCGACGGCGTTGCCGACCACTTGCGGCGATAGAGCGCGGCCACCGGCTCCCCGACGCGGCGGAGCGTGAAGTACTCCCAATCGCCGCCGCGGCGCGGCGCGCTCATGTTCGGCACGTCCATGAGCTGCGTGAGCCGATCGTGGATCGCCGTCCGATCCGCGTTCTCCGGCCCGAGGATCTTCTCGGCGTACTGTCGCTGCGCCTCGATCCAGGCGAGGACCTCGGGCGAATCCTGCTGCTCGAGCCAGCGGTAGCGATCCTCCACTGCCACACCATGAATCGTGTCGACGACGATGCTCTTGCGCGTCTCGGGAGGACGCTCGGCGGCGGATCGCGAGCAGGCGGCTATTACGAGTGACGCCGCGAGGGATGAGACGATGTACGCAGCGGAGCGCGCGGAGCGGCTCACGAACATGCGCGGGCGGATGACCTGGCGTGGGGGCATGGGAACCATGGGGGGAATCACGCGTGGCGAACGGCCTGTCGCCAGAAGGTACGGCCCGCGCTGCACGATCGCTGCGTCGAGCGGCGGACGCGCGGGAGCGCGGGAGCGCGGGAGCGCGGATGCGCGGATGCGCGGATGCGCGGGAGCGCGGATGCCATGCGCCTGCGCGCGCTGACGCGCCGACCGTGCGAAGCCTCGGAGCGCGCCCGGCGCGATTCGCCGACGCTCACGGGTTGCGTCGCGCCGTGCCGCGTCGCAAGTAGAACGTTGCCCTCTTTACCGATGGTCCCTCGCTCATGACCCAATCGACTCGCATGCGTCGCGCGCTCCTCTCGCTTGCTCTCCTTCTCGCGCCACTCCAGGTGACGCCAGTCGACGTGGTGCACGCTCAGGCGCCGCGCGACACCGCGGCGCGCACCGTCGACGCGATCTTCTCGCGCTACACGCGGGACAGCACACCGGGGCTTGCGGTCGCGGTCGTGAAGGACGGGCGGATGATCTTCGCACGCGGCTACGGGATGGCCGATCTCGAACATCGCATCCCGATCACGCCGACCACCGTGTTCGACGTCGCATCGGTCTCGAAACAGTTCACCGGGCTCGCGATCGCGATGCTCGTCGAGGAGGGGAAGGTGAAGCTCGAGGATGACGTACACCGCTACATCCCCGAACTTCCCGTCTTCGGGCATCCCATCACGATCAATCACCTGTTGCATCACACCAGTGGACTGCGCGATTGGCCGGGAACGCTCGGGGTCGCGGGGTGGCGCTTCGACGACGTGATCTCGTTCGACCAGATCCTGCGGATGGCGATGCACCAGCACACGCTCAACTTCGTCCCGGGCGCCGAGTACACCTATTCGAACACGGGCTACAACCTGCTGGCCGAAGTGGTGCAGCGCGTGACGGGGACGTCGTTTCGCCAGTGGACGCAAGCGCACCTCTTCGCGCCGCTGGCGATGAAGCGCAGCGTGTTTCGCGACGATCACATGATGGTGATTCGCGATCGTGCGCTGGGATACGCACCGGCACCGCTCGGGACGTGGGCGGCGACGACCAACAACCTCACGGCGCTGGGCTCGAGTTCGCTGATGAGCACCGTCGAGGATCTGGCGAAGTGGGTGATCAACTTCGATTCGGCGCGCGTGGGGGGAAAGTCGGCGATGGCGATGACGCGCACGCGCGGCGTGCTGAACGACGGGAGCACCATTCCGTACGCATTCGGTGTCTCGCACGGCGATTATCGCGGAAGGGCGACCGTCTCGCACAGCGGGTCGTGGGCGTCGTTCGCGACGTATGTCGTGCACTTTCCTGAGCTGCACGCCGGTGTTGTGGTGCTGGCCAATTCACCGATCGTGAATCCGTCGCGCGCCGCGTATCAGGTGGCCGATGCCTTCTTCGGAACGTCGCTGGGTGCAGCACCGGCCGCGCCTGCCCCCCCCAAAGCAGCGGTGCAGGCGAGCGAGGCGGCGCTCGACTCGCTGGTCGGGATCTACAAGCTGGGGCCGGGGTGGTACGCCGACGTGAAGCGCATGGGAACGACGCTCACCGTCCAGGCGACCAACGAAGCACGCTGGCCGATGCAGGGCGTGACGCCGACCGAATTCTGGGTCGGGGCCTACAATTCGTCGATGACCTTCGTCCGCGACGGGCGCGGAGTCGTGACCGGAATGCAGTACCGCGGAAAGTTCTCCCCGCGGATGACCGAGTCAGGCGCGCCTGCTGGACCGCTCAGTGACTTCGTCGGCGACTACGTGAGCGACGAGTTGGAGGTCACGTACCACGTCGAGCAGCGTGGCGATTCATTGGTACTCGTGCAGTGGCGTCACGGCCCCATGCCGCTCGTGCGGCGCTTCGGCGAGGAATTCGGGACGAACGTCTGGTTCCTCAAGTCGATCGCGTTCACGCGCGACGGCGCGGGGAAGGTCGACGGGTTTGTGCTGAATGTCGACGAGAGAAGCAGGGACATCAGGTTTCAGAAGACGAGAAGACGAGAAGACGAGAGGCGGGACTGACTAACTCTCGCCTTCAAACTTCGCCTCTCGAACTCGCCTCCTACTCGCGCCGTCTACTCGCGCCTTCCACCCTGCCAACTCACTTACTCACTCGACGAATCGCGCGCTCCCCTGCCGTTCGCGATTGACCACGAGCTGGAGCACATCGGGGCGACTGTAGTGCCCCACTGCGTCGAAATTCTGCCGCTCCTCGCGCACGCGCGCGTGATCGAATGTCGCGAGCACGATCTGCTCCTCGTTCGCCAGCGGAGGCGCGACCCACTGGCCGTCGGGTGACGCGATGCAGGTGCCGCCATTGGAAATCATCTCGGGCAGGCGTTCGCGGAGCATCTGAGCGTGCGGCAGCCCGTCCGGAATGTCGCCGCGACGGAGCACGCCGCACACGGAAATCACATACGATCGCCCCTCGCGCGCGATGAACGGCGTGATCAAGCCGGTGTTGTGCATCCCGCCGGGCCAGATGGCGACGTGCAGGTCCTCGCCCTGCGCGTAGAGCGCGGTGCGCGCGAGCGGCATCCAGTTTTCCCAGCAATTGAGCCCGCCGACGGTGAAAGCGCCGAGCCGATGGGTGCGGAGGCCGTGCCCGTCCCCCGGCGCCCAGGAGAGGCGCTCCTCGTACGTGGGCATCAGCTTCCGATGCACCGAACGGATCGCACCTGCTGCATCGATGTAGACCAACGTGGCGTACACGCTGTGTCCTCCACGATCGACCGGTCGCTCCATGATACCGAGCACCACCGCAACGCCGAGCGACGCCGCTGCCGACGTGACCGGATCGAGGTCGCCGCGCTCGATCTGCACCGCCTGGTCGAGGTAGTGCGCATGCAATGCCTTCTGCACCGGCGACTCGAAGCGCGCGCCATCCGTATGTTCGATCCAGAACGGGTAGCCGGGGACGAGCGCCTCGCTGAAGGTCACCAGCTTGGCCCCTTGCGCCGCCGCGTCGCCCATGCGGCTCACGACCTTGTCGATGGTCGCGGCGCGATCGAGCCAGACCGGCGCCATCTGGACTGCGGCGACGGTCAACGAGTCCGGCGATGCATCAGGCATGTGCGATAGAGGAATTCGGGAGTGGGGACGCGCGCCCGCCCTCAATCCTACTCCAGCGGTCGCAACTTGCCGAGGATAGTCGGGAAGAACTCGGTGACGGTGGGGTGGATCGGGAGCGCCTGGGCGAGGACATCGTACGGGACGTCGGCCGCAATCATCGCGCCGATCACCTGGACGACCTCGTCGCAACGAATCCCGAGGAGCGACGCGCCGGCGAAGCGACGCGACTCGGCGTCGACGATCACGCGCATCTCGCCGATCGTCTCTCCTTCCTCGGTCGCGCGGCTCACGCGCTGCATCTCATGGTGCGCAACGAGGAATCGTCGTCCCTCCTTTTTCTGCGCCTCGCGCGCCTCGCGTTCGCTCATACCGACGCGACCGAGCGGAGGATCGGTGTACATCGCATAGGTCGTGACGCGCCCGTCGACACTCCGCGAGCCGCCACTGTAGTTGGCGAGGACGATCTCGTAGTCCTGGTAGCTCGTGTGCGTGAAGGCGCCGCGCTTGTTGATGTCGCCGAGGGCCCAGACGCCGGCGACATTGGTCGCCAGCGAACCGTCCACGGGGATGAAGCCACGATCATCGCGCTCGATGCCGACGCGCTCGAGCGCCAACGTGTCGCTGTTGGGAGTGCGCCCGGTGGCGATCAGGATGTGCGATGCGCGAATCTCGCGCCCGGCGCCATCATGGGTCGCGCGTATCGACGCAACGACTCCGCCGCCATCGTCGGCGTCGACATTCGCGACTTTGTGTCCCGCCAGGATCGAGATCCCCTCGCCCGCAAGCATCGACTCGATGCGGGCGATGACCTCCGCATCTTCACGTGCGGCGATCGTCGCTCCTTCCTCGACGACGGTCACGTCGCTCCCAAGACGGCGAAAGATCTGGGCGAACTCGAGCCCGATGTAGCTCCCGCCGACGACCAGGAGGTGCGACGGACATTCCGTGAGCTGCAACACCGACTCGTTGGTCAGCGCCTCGACCTGGTCGAGCCCGGGGATCGGCGGGACAAACGGACGCGTGCCGGTGTTGAGGTAGACGCGCGGCGCCGTCACCCGCACCGACGAGGAGCCCACCACGAAGTCGCTCCCGTCTCGCCCTTCGAAGGCCGCGTACTCAGTGACGAAGGTGAGGCTCGAGAACTTCCCGAAGGATCGCTCGAGCCCCGAGCGCGACTCGCCTACGATCCCGCGCGCCCGATCGATGACCGCGCCGAAGTCCACGCGCACGGCGCCAGCCTCGATCCCGAAGTCACGCGAGCGGCGTGCCAGGTACGCGATGCGTGCACTCGCGCGCAACGCCTTGGTCGGCGTGCACCCTACATTCACGCAGCTTCCGCCGGGCGTCCCGCCGTCGAAGATCACTACCTGTTCGCCGCGACCGGCGAGCGCGCGCGCCAGCGGAGGATTCGCCTGCCCCGTCCCGATCAGTATCGCGTCGACGCGCAGGTCACGACGCGAAGGCTCGGAACTCCCGGTTCCGCGCTCGCTCACGGGGCGACGCGGACGCCCTTCCAGAAGGCGACGCGCCCGGCAACCTGCTGCGCCGCCGGGAATGGTTCCGGGTAGTACCAGACCGCGTTGGGATTCTCGGCGCCGTCGACGCTGAGGGAGTAGTAGCGCGCCGTTCCCTTCCAGCCGCACCATGACGTATGCGCACTCTCCTTCACGTACTCGCGTCGCAGCGCGGCGGCGGGAAAGTAGTGATTTCCCTCGACCACCACGGTGTCATCGCTCTCGGCGATCACCGCCCCGTTCCATGTCGCCTTCACGCCCTCGCTCCTCCCGAGCGCCTAACGCGCGGTGTCCGCGGCACGCTCATGTCGTCGGGACGAGCCAGGCTTCCCAGAACCACTCGCATTCGTCCGTGTAAAGCGTCTCGATGCGGAAGCCGCTGGCCTCGGCCAGGTCTTCCAGGCGCTCCCGGTCGTACTTGTACGAGCACTCGGTGTGAATCGTCTCGCCGACGGCGAAGTCGATCACTTCTCCGTCGATCTCGACCTGGTGCGCATCGACCGCCTCGAGGTGCATCTCGATCCGGCTCATCGCGTCGTCGAAAAACGCGCGATGGCGGAAGCGGCGCAGGTCGAAGTCGGCACCGAATTCGCGGTTGAGGCGCGTGAGAAGGTTGAGGTTGAACGCCGCCGTCACGCCGGCTGCATCGTTATAGGCCGCGTGCAGCACGTGCTCGTCCTTGCGCCGGTCGACGCCGAGGATGAGTCCCCCCTTCGCGCCCACCGTGTGGCGCACGCGGTGCAGGAAGGCGGCCGCCTCGGCCGGGTGGAAATTCCCGATCGTCGAGCCCGGAAAGAAGGCGACGCGCCGTGCAGCTGGCGGGAGCGCGGGCAACTCGAACGGCGTCGTGTAGTCGGCGCAGGCGGGAAGGATCCGCAGATGTGGATACTGCGCACTGCGCTGGCGGGCGACCTCGTGCAGCTGCTCGCGCGAAATGTCGACCGGGACATACGCCACCGGGCGCTCGAGTCGATCGAGGAGGTAGCGCACCTTCACCCCCGCCCCGCTCCCATACTCGATCAGCGCACAGCCGGGGCCGGCGCGCTCGGCCAGCTCGCCGGCGTATCGCGCGAGGATCCCGCGCTCGGTGCGCGTGGGATAGTACTCGGGGAGCTCGCAGATCTGCTCGAAGAGCTGCGCCCCCGCGGCGTCGTAAAACAGCGCCGGGGAGAGCGTCTTCACGCCGGCCTTGAGCCCGCGCAGGACCTGCTGCCGAAGTGTAGCGTGCGCTGCGCGCTGCGCATCGCGCGCGACGTCACGCTGGCTGTCGCGCGAGACGTCGCGCTGACCGTCGCGCCCGAAGCGCGCTGCGAGTGATGTCATGCGTCGGCCGCCAGTCGAATCCCGGTGAACTGCCAGCGCGCATCGCTCGGGAAAAAGTTGCGATAGGTGAGGCGCGCATGCGACTGCGGTGTCGCGCACGAAGCGCCGCGCAGCACCCACTGGTCGCACATCCACTTGCCGTTGTACTCGCCGATGGCGCCCGGCGACGGGCGATAGCCCGGATACGCCACGTACGCGCTCTGCGTCCATTGCCACGCGTCGCCGTACAGTTGCTGCATCCCGGGCGTTGCAGCTGCCGACGGATGCCGCAGTCCGTGCTCGACGAAACGCCCGTCGACCGGATAGTCGCGCGCTACCGTTTCCCACTCCGCCTCCGTGGGAAGTCGATAGCCGGCCCAGCGCGCGAAGGCGTCGGCCTCGTAGTAGCTCACGTGCGTGACCGGCGCGTGCGGGACGATCGGCGCCGTTCCCGACAGCGTGAACTCGTGCCACGCGCCATCGTGCTGTTCCCAATAGAGCGGCGCCTGCCAATTCCCCGCGCGCGCCTCTCCCCACCCCTTGCTCATCCAAAGCGCGGTCTGCCGGTAGCCGCCGTCGGCGATGAAGGCCGCGTACTCGGCGTTGGTCACCAGGCGGTGCGCCAATGCGAAGGGCTGCAGGTAGGTCTTGTGTTGCGGCCCCTCGTTGTCGAAGGAGAAGTCGTCGCCATCGTGCCCGATCGTGCGAACCCCTTCCGCGACCCGATGCCATCCCTGCGTTGCGGCTGGCGGCGCTGGCGGAGCGGCGTCGAGATACGCCGGCCGCATGGGGTTGGTCCAGAAGACATGCTTGATGTCGGTGAGCAGGAGTTCCTGATGCTGCTGCTCGTGATGCACCCCCAACTCGAGCGTCGCCCACATGGGATGCTCCGGCTCGCCGGCGAGGCGCTCGCAGAGCGCGAGCACTGCATCATCCACGTAGCGGCGATACTCGTACACCTCGGCCACGGTGGGGCGCGTCACCAGCCCGCGCTGCGCCCTGCAGTGCCGCTCCCCGGCCTGCACATAGTACGAATTGAATAGAAACGCGTAGCGCGGATTCATCGCGCGATAGTCGGCATCGTGTGGCGCGAGCAGAAACGTCTCGAAGAACCACGACGTGTGCGCAAGGTGCCACTTGGTGGGACTCACATCGGGCATGCTGCTCACGACATAGTCTTCCACTACCAACGGACGGCAGAGCGCCTCGGTAGCCGCACGCACCGCGCGGTATTGCTCGGCCAACGGTCGCCGCAGGGCGGGCTCGAGAGGGGTGACCGTTCCTGGAGTCATGGCATATGTTCGGTTCGCTTGGGAGAGGCTGGAGCACGCGCAAGCTCCGCCTCGCGGCGTGGGACCGCCCATCCGGGTCACTGTGGAAGTCCCGAGTCTGCTGCAAGGTTCCCCCTCGCACCAGATTGTTGCATCTGATCGTCGCCCCTCCGGCACTCCAATCCTCCTTTCCGATGTCCGTCGCGCTCGAGGCCGAGTCGCTGCAGCATGACTACGCCGGCGTGACGGCGCTGGATGGCGTGACCCTCACGGTCGCGCCCGGAACGCTGCTGGCAGTGGTAGGAGAAAGTGGCTCCGGAAAGACCACGCTCCTGCGATCGTTCAACAGGATGGTGGAGCCACAGCGCGGAACTGTTCGCGTCGGTGGCGAGGATGTACGACGCATCCCCGCCGAGTCGCTGCGCCGGCGACTCGGCTACGTCCCCCAGATGGGAGGACTGCTGCCACACTGGACGATTCGTCGCAATGTAGCCCTCGTCCCCCGCCTCGTGCGACAGTCGGCCGCGGATCGCGCGGCGGATGATGCTCTCGAGCTCGTCGGACTATCTCCTTCGGAGTACGGCGCACGATTTCCCCACGAGCTCTCCGGCGGTCAGCGGCAACGGGCGGCGCTCGCACGGGCGCTTGCCGCTCGCCAGGACGTCGTCCTTCTCGACGAACCGTTCGGCGCGCTCGACGCGATCTCGCGCGCCGAGGTGCACGACGCCTTCGCGCGAGTGCGGAGGGAGCTGCGCTTCACGGCGGTCCTCGTCACCCATGACCTGTCAGAAGCCGCCCTGCTCGCCGACGCGGTCGCGGTCATGCGGAACGGATCGGTCGAGCAGGTGGGTACGGCGCGCGATCTGCGCGACCACCCGGCAACGCCCTATGTCGCGCGGTTGCTCGAGCAGGCGATGTCGGCGGGCGCGTCGCTGGTGTCGGCGTGAGAAGCGGGCGCGAGCGACTGCTGCCCCGACGTGGTCGCTGCACGACGTTCCGATTGGCGGGCGCGCTGCTGCCTGCTGTTCTCGGTTTGTCGTCGCCGCTCATCGCGCAGGCTGTCACCAAGGCCGACGGTGAGCGCACCCCAGTGGTCGTCGCCAGCAAGCCGTTCGGCGAGTCGTATCTCCTGGCCGAGATGTTCGCGCAACTCCTCGAGTCGGCGGGCATCGCCGTTGCGCGGCGCCCCGGGTTGGGGGCGACGGAGATTGCCTTCTCCGCGCTCCGCACCAACGCGATCGATGTCTATCCCGAATACACCGGCACCGGACTCGTCGCGGTGCTTCGCGACAGCGTCTCGGCTGCGATGCGCAAGGATCCCCGCCTCGCCTTCGACCGCGTGGCGCGCGAGTTCCCGCAGCAATTTGGCGTGCGCTGGCTCCCGCCGCTTGGATTCCAGAACGGCTACGCGATTGCGGTGCGGCGCGAGACCGCGGAGCGATTGCAGCTGCGGACGTTGAGCGACGTCGCGGCACGCGGAGAGTCGCTCACCGCCGGCTTCACGTCGGATTTCATCGGGCGCCCCGATGGGCTCAAGGGGCTGTCGGATGCGTACGGCCTCTCCTTTCGCGCCGTGCGCCCACTGGCGCCGGCGGTGAAGTACGAGGCGCTTGCGTCGTCGGGGGTGGATATCATCGATGGCTACTCCACCGACGGATTGCTGGCGAAGTACGACCTGGTGACGCTCGAGGACGACCGTCGCTTCTTTCCGCCGTACGAGGCGGCGGCATTGGTCTCGCCGCGACTCGTGAACGAGCGTCCCGATGCGATCGCCGTGCTCACGCGATTGAGCGGGCGACTCACCGAGCCGATGGTGCGGGAGTGGAATCGTCGCGTGGAAGTTGCGCGCGAGCCGGTGGCGAGCGTGGCACGCGACGCGCTGGCCTCGCTGTCGCTCGTCGGAACGCCGGAATTCGAAACGGGTGCGACACCGTCGCGCCCCCCACCGCGCGCTTCTGACCGCGATGACGGCTTCCTTTCGTTCTTCTGGGCGCGGCGCGCCGAGACGTTGCGGCTGGCGGGCGAGCACGCGGCGTTGGTGGTTGCGGCGCTCCTCGCAGCGATCGCGATCGCCGTTCCGTTGGGCGTCCTCCTCGTCCGCATTCCTGCCATCGCCGAGTCGGTGATGCAGGTGCTCGGCGTCCTGCAGACGATTCCGAGCATCGCGCTCCTCGCCTTCATGATCCCGCTCCTCGGGATCGGCGCGCGCCCCGCCCTCGTGGCGCTCTGGATCTACGCGCTCCTTCCGATCGTGCGGGCGACCTATGCGGGCGTGTCGACCGCCGACCCCGATGCCGTGGCCGCCGCCGAAGCGTTAGGCACGACGGCGTGGCAACGGCTGTGGTGGGTGCAGCTCCCGCTCGCGGCTCCGGTCGTACTCGCGGGTGTGCGTACGGCGGCGGTGATCACCGTGGGCGCGGCCACGCTTGCGGCGTTCATCGGCGCCGGCGGACTCGGCGAGCCTATCGTCACCGGGCTCGGGCTCGCCGACACGCGCCTCGTCCTCGCTGGGGCGATTCCCGCAGCACTCCTTGCGATCCTCGTCGACCTGGCGCTCGCCGGCGTCGAGCGACTGGTGGCCCCCGCGCACCGGCGACCGCGGCGGTAACCGCCCGCTTCGCGCGACACGTGAAGCCGCGGCAATACGTTAGGCGGCCCCAACATCACCGAGCAGGACGATGGCCGTCAGCTCGGCATGCTTCGAGGGGCTTCGGCGGGAGCGGTGCGCGGGCTCGATCGGTGACGAAGTGTACCATGACGAATCGCGTGGGCGAAAGCCTGACCGTTGTGTGCGGATTTCGTGACCGCAATGACGCGAATCTTCTCTTGCCGCGCGCGCCGGGGCGACCGATAGTGCAAGTCCGCAGTGTCGGCGTCGCGTTTCCGTGTCGCCATCCGCGCGACGCCTGTTGCTGTAGTCCGCTAGGTGCGACACAGGAGAGATCGCCATGTCACATGTCCAGATCCATCGCGATGCCGACGGCGAGCGCTCGCTCCCGGTATTCCAGGAGCTCGCCGATCGACTCGACGCGGTGCGCGAACGCGCCTTTGCCCTTTTTTCCCGCCGTGGGGGACAACCGGGGCGCGAGCTCGAGGATTGGGTCACCGCCGAACGTGAAGTCCTGGGATGGCCCGTCGCCGAGCTCAAGGAGCGCAACGGCTCCTATGAAGTCGACGTCACGCTCCCGGGCTTTTCGCCGAAAGACATCGAAGTCACGGCAACGCCGAACGAGATGATCGTTCATGCGGTCGCTACTACCGACCGCTCGGGGGAAGACTCTCGGGTGCTGTGGAGTGAGTTCGGGCAGCAGGAGATCTATCGCCGCATCGATCTCCCGACCGCGATCAATGCCGACAAGGTGAGCGCAAGCCTCGACCACGGGGTGCTGCACCTCAAGGCTCCGAAGTCCGCTCCACCGGCCGCCGATCGCGAGCTGGAGGAAGCCGCGAAAGGCTGACCTCCGGCGGCACGACCGCTGGGCTCGGCCGGCACTGCGACGCAGATTTCGACGCGTGCACCGGGAACTCGGCCCGGTGCACGCTTCGGGCGCGCTCGGCAACTGCCTAACGATCCCGGCCGTCGTCCTCCTCCGACCGCACGCCCTCTCATGCCCGCCGTCGCCCGTCCCACCTCAGCGTTGTCCGCGCCAGCGCGTCACAGCGAACGCCACCGCGCCAGCCGGATCGGCTGGCTGCGCGCCGCCGTCCTAGGCGCGAACGACGGACTCGTCTCGACGTCGTCCCTCGTCATCGGCGTCGCCGCGTCCAAGGCGAGCGGTCAGGCGATCCTCGTCGCCGGCGTGGCCGGACTCGTAGCCGGCGCGATGTCGATGGCCGCAGGGGAGTACGTCTCGGTCAGCTCACAGAGCGACACCGAGGAAGCCGACCTCGCGCGCGAGCGGAACGAGCTCGCCACGACGCCCGACGCCGAGCTGGATGAACTCACCGGGATCTACGTCGCGCGCGGCGTTTCTCCCGAGCTCGCCCGCCAGGTCGCGATCGACCTCACGAAGAAGGACGCGCTCGCGGCGCACGCGCGCGACGAGCTCGGTTTCACTGACACCTCGGCGGCGAAGCCGTTGCAGGCGGCGGCCGCGTCGGCGGCGACGTTCGCCGTCGGCGCGATCGTCCCGCTCATCGTCACGCTCCTCGTCCCCACGGCAATGACGACCATGGCGGTCGCCATTGCGTCGATCGTCACTCTGGCCGGACTTGGCGCCGCCGCGGCCCACACGGGGGGAGCGCCGTTAGGCAAGGGGATCGTGCGCGTGACGGTGTGGGGAGCACTGGCGATGGCCGTGACCGCCGCAGCCGGGCTGATGTTCGGGGCCGGAGGATAGCGCCCCGTCAGCCGCAGGAGCGCTCGCTACACGAGCGGCGTGGGGACGTCGTGCACCGGTGCCACGACATCGGTCTCGCGAAGCGTGCGGGCAAGGAATGCCGAGCAGACGCACGCCAACCCGACGGCGGCCATGCCGCCGCGAAGGTTTGTCCCCTGCGCCACGAAGCCGATGATCGGCGGCCCGGCGAGCAAGCCGAAGTAGCCTAACGTTGCGACGCCGGCGATTCCGTCGCCGGCCGAGGTTCCGCGAACGCGTCCCGCAGCGAAGATCACCGAAGGAAACGCCGTCGCGAGCCCAGCGCCGACTGCACCGAAGCCGATGGCGATCGCCGTCGTCGACGGAGTAACCAGCGCCAGCACGATCCCGGCGGCGGCGAGCAGGGCCCCGAGTCCAACCATCCGGTGCGCCCCGAACCAGGCGGTGAGCCGGTCGCCCACCACGCGCCCGAGCGCCATCATCACCGAGAAGGCCGCATACCCCGAGGCGACGAGCGCGGGGCCGGCGCCGGCCACGTCCCGCAGGTACACGGCGCTCCAGTCGCCCATCGCCCCTTCGGCGAAGAGGACGGTGAAGGCGAGCGCACCCAGGACCATTACGCGAAACGCCGGGCGATGCGCGACCGCGTGCGCCACGTCCACGCGCACCACGCGATCCTCGGCGGGATCGAGCATGACGCGCCGAGCGACGAGAACGACCGCGGCCATCGCCGCGCCGATTGCCGCCAGGTGCACCGTCGCCGACACCCCCAGTCCGGCCACCGCACCGCCTAACGCGGCGCCAGCCAGCCCGCCGCCGCTGAAGAGCGCGTGAAACGAGGCGAGGATCGGTCGGTCGATGCGGCGCGCGACGAGCGAGGCGTGCGCGTTGATGGCCACGTTGAGCGAACCGTTGGCGGCTCCGTTGACGAACAGCGCAGCGATGAGCAGCGGGAGCGAAATCGCCAGCGCGGGGAGGGCGAGCGTCGCCGCGTAACTCAGTGCCATCGCCACCACGACCGGCCGGCTCCCGCGCGCGCTCACCAGCTTGCCGGCGATCGGCATGGCGACGAGCGCACCGGCGGCGGCGGCGAGCAACGCGACGCCGAGCGCACCGCTCGAGAGCGAGAGCGCGTGCTGTACATCGGGGATGCGCACCACCCAGCTCGCAACCGAGATCCCGTTCAGGAAGAAGATCGCGGCGACGGCGACGCGTGCGCGCGTCGGCGCCGAGTCGTCGTCGACGTGCGGAAGGGCGGAGAGCGGCGCGACGGCGCTCAGGGGCGTAACGCCCCTACCGCGCGACGCACGGCGATTTCATCGAGGAAGAGCCAGGAGGGCTGTCCCGCGCCGGGATGTCCAGCGGGGAGCGGACCGCCATTGCGCACGAAGACCTTGAGTAGGCGAGCGCTCGGCATCCGCTCCGAGATCTCGCGCACCAGCACCGCATCCGGCGCATCGGGGGCGGTCACTTGGGCGACCGTCGGTGAGGTCCACTGCACGCCATCGTTTGAGGTCGAGAGCTCGACCTGACGTGGCACGAGGATCCATGACCTCGGGTTGTGCAGGAAACGCATGACAACCTGCATCTCCCGTGGCTGCTCGCCGAGGTCGACGACCGCCTCCACGTCGGGTCCCCACCACCCGGCCCAGAGTCCGTCGTCGTGCTGGAGTCCGCCGAGGAGTCCATCGGTGAGGGTGAAGCTCCCCGTGCCGGGATATCGAGCGTCGGGCGCCGGAGAGATGGTCGCGCGCTTCCCGACGGCGAGGTGATGATCGATACGGAAGACGAGCGGCTCGCCGAGCGTTTCGCGACCAATGAAGCGCTGCAGCCGGACCGACGAAAACTCCGCGAGTGACGCGCCGTCCTGCACCATCGGGGAAGCTGCGGACGGCGGCGCGCCGTTGCGCGACCCGCGCACCGAATAGCCGGGAAGCGTCCCCGTCAGCCGCAAGCGGGGCACGCGCGAGACGCTATCGAACTGCAGGCGCACCGACGGGAGCGGCGCGTTCGTCTCACCCACCACGCGCCCCGCCGCGTCAAGCCGCGCGCGCTGGTCGCCGTCGATGCGCGCCGAGAGCACTGCGAGGTCGGCGGGCGCGGCGCCCCACACGCGATCGGCGAACGCGAGAAGGCGAGGGAGCGCCATGAGGTCGAGGTTCGCCCCCGACGTGATGTGCTCGCTCCAGAAGGTCGCCTCGCTCCCCAGGAGCTGCGTGCGCTGCGCTTCATTCAGCCCCGGCGGCACCGGATCGAATGCGTTCACCTGCGCCAGCGTGAGTTCCTGCGGTGGACGATTCAGGTAGACCCACTCGTTCGGCGACGCGATCACCCGGTGACCGGCGGCAACCGCCGCGCGCGTGCGCGAGCTGTCGCGCCAGGATTGCACGACGCTCGACGCATCGAGCCCGCCGTCGAGCGCCTCGTCCCAGGCGATCAGCGTGCGCCCCTTCGATGCCAGGTACCTACCGATGCGACGCAGCATCCACCCCTGCAGCGCCTCCTCGTCGGCCAGCCCCTCGCGAGGCATGAGCGCCTGACACTCGGCGCAGTCGCGCCACCGATCCTTCGGCACTTCGTCGCCCCCCACGTGCACGTATGGCGCCGGGAAGAGCGCGACCACCGCGTCGAGCACCTTCTCCATCGTGGGGAACAACGACGGCGATGCGGGACAGAGGATGTCGGCAAAGACACCCCATGTCGTGGCGACACTGAGCGCATCCTTCGTGCACCCCAACTCGGGATAGGCGGCGAGCATCGCCCGCGCGTGACCGGGCATCTCGATTTCGGGGACGATCATCACGCCGCGGAGGCGCGCGTACTCCACCACCTCACGGATGTCGCGCGCCGTGTAGAACCCTCCCGTGCGCTCGCCGGTCGCCTCGGTCCGCCAGGCCCCGACACTCGTCAGGCGAGGGAGACCGGGGATCTCGATGCGCCACCCCTGGTCGTCCGTCAGGTGCCAGTGCAGGACGTTGAGCTTGTAGCGCGACAGGAGATCGATGTGCCGATCGACATCGGCGACCGGTAGGAAATGGCGCGAAACGTCGAGGAGCGAACCTCGCCACGAGAAGCGCGGCGCATCCCGAATCGAAAGCGCGGGGATCGTCCAGCGATCGGGACGCGACGCGTCGAGCACTGCCTCGCTGCGTTCGAATGTCGGCGGCAGGAGCTGGAGCAGCGACTGAATGCCCCACACCATGCCCGCCGGCGAGCGCGCGCGAATCGTCACCCCGCGCGACGTAACGTCGAGCGTGTATGCTTCGTCCGACGAGAGGTCGAGCGCGTGTCCCTCTCGCGACTCGAATTCCGTGGAATCGCTCGGAGCGATCGACGCGGAGAGCGCGAGTGTGATCGTACCGACCGGCACTCGTGCGACGTCCCGGTCCTCTAGTTCGACGCGCAAACCGCTCGATCGGCGGAGAGTTTCTGCCAGCCACTCCCCGAGTTCCGTGAGCGGACCGCTGGCGAATGGCACCGCGATCCGCACCGGGCTTTCCAGGACGAAGGGCGCCTCCCTCGGCAGGAGTCGTTCCGAGGCCGGACGCGGCACGATCGACGTGGCGCCCCCCGCCCCCTGCGCGCGTACCGCCGGCGTCCCGATGAGCAACCCAATCGCACACGCGGCGACGGCGCCGGCGCGGGCGCTCATTCGATGGATGCGGTGTACGGGTTCTGGGGGCATCGGCGGGAATAATCTATCCCTCCGGGCGCGGACCGCCGCCCATGGGAGGGGCACGCCGGGGGAGACATACGCGTTCTCTCTGCGTACGCGGGCGCTCGCCCTGTCCCCCCTCGGCGGCCGGGCGCGTACCACCGCTCCAGACTTCCCGATAGCTTTTCCAGTCGCCCGGCGCCCACTCCCGCGTCCGGGCAGTTTCTCGCCTCCACGGTCGGTCATGCGGATTCGCTTCTCTCCCCTGTTCCTCCTCGCCGCCGCTGCCTGCGCGTCGGGATCCACGCCGGCTCCAGCGCCGACGCCCGCGCCGGTGACCGCGGCGCCAACGCCCGCACCTAACGCGAGCGCGCCCGCCGTCGCCCCCGCCGCCCCCATCACCGAGGCGCCCGACGACTGGCAGCTGCGCGACATGGGCGCCGACCACGTCCCCGGGATCAGCGCGCGCCGCGCCGAGAAGGAACTCCTCGCCAACCGCCGCCCCGGACGCACGGTCGTCGTCGCGGTCATCGACGGGGGGGTCGACACCGCGCACGTGGACCTCAAGGCGAACCTCTGGAGCAACGCCAAGGAAATCGCCGGCAACGGAAAGGACGACGACAACAACGGTTACGTCGACGACACGCGCGGCTGGAACTTCCTCGGTGGCGCCAACGGCGAGAACGTCGACTGGGACACGCTCGAGCTCACGCGCCAACAGCTCCGCTGCAGCAAGCTTGGCGCCTCGATCGCCGACGCAGCGTTGAAGGCGCAATGTGCCGACGTGGCGAAGGAGTACGCCGAGAAGAAGCAGGAAGCCGAACAGCAGTCGATGCAGATCAACATGATGGGGGGGATGTACACGCGGACCGTGAACATCCTGCGCACCGTGATCCCGACCGACTCGCTTACCGTGGCGCGGGTGACCGCCGTGCGGCCGGCGAATGACAGCGTGCGCGCCGCGCGCGAGCTCTTCCTGCGCATGGCGGCGAGCGGGATCGACGAGCAGGCGCTGACCGACGCCAAGGAAGACGTGACCGGGCGCCTCAAGTACGGCTTCAACGTCGACTTCAACCCGCGCACCGTCATCGGCGACGATCCGAACAACCCGACCGAGCGCCGCTACGGCAATCGCGACGTAACCGGCCCCGACGCCAAGCACGGCTCACACGTGGCCGGGATCATCGGCGCGGTGCGTGGGAACGGGATCGGGATCGACGGGATCGCCGGCTCGGTGCGCATCATGGCGGTGCGCGCCGTGCCTAACGGCGACGAGCACGACAAGGACATCGCCAACGCGATCCGCTACGCCGTCGACAACGGCGCGCAGATCATCAACATGTCGTTCGGCAAGGGATACTCGCCCGACAAGAAGGTCGTCGACGACGCCGTGAAGTACGCCGATTCCAAGGGCGTCCTGATGATCCACGCCGCCGGCAACGACGGGCAGGATCTCGCTGAAGGGAAGAATTTCCCGACGCCGGTCTACCTGGACGGCGCGCGCGCGAAGAATTGGATCGAGGTGGGCGCCTCGTCGTGGAAAGGGGGGTCGGCGCTGGCCGCGCAGTTCTCCAACTACGGGAAGGCGCAGGTCGACGTCTTCGCCCCCGGCGTGGACATCCTCTCCACGGTACCGGGGGGTGGCTATGCCAAGGAGAGCGGGACGAGCATGGCGGCGCCTGTCGTCTCGGGGCTCGCCGCGGTGCTCATGAGCTACTTCCCTACGCTGAGCGCCGCCGACGTCAAGCAGATCATCATGGAGTCGTCCACTCGTTATGCGGACACCATGGTCATGCGCCCGGGGAGCGATGGGGAGAAGGTCCCCTTCGGGTCGCTCTCGATCACCGGCGGCGTGGTGAACCTGTACGAGGCCGTGAAGGCGGCGATCTCCCGTAGCGGGGCTATTCAGTAAGGCTCGCGCGGCGCCCGAGTCGAGTGTGGCGCCGCGCGGCGACGTCGAGCGGAGCACTGCGTCCCTGCGTCCTGGTTGCATCGCGACGCACCGCCAGCGATCCGCCGCGCGCGTCGTCCGGACGTCCCGGCGCGCGGCGGAGCGAGATGAACCCTAGCTCACTCCTGCATCTCCTGCACGAGGCGCGCACGCGCCTCGGCGATCACGGCGCGGGTCTTGTCGCGGAGCGCGGCGATGTCGTCGAGCGTGAGCCCGGTCGTCTCGATCGGGGGGAGAACCTTTACGCGGGCGTTGGCGCGCTGGAACCGGAACGTCCCCTTCGCCATGCACGCGCGGGTTCCCGCCACCACCAGCGGGAGGATCGGGACGCCGCTCTCGAGCGCGAGTCGGAAGGCGCCATCCTTGAAGGGGAGCATTTCGCCGTCGCGCGAGCGCGTCCCTTCGGGAAAAATCATCACGCTCACTCGCTTCTTGAGCCGGTCGCGCGCCTGGTTCATCGCCTGGATCGTGCTGGTGCGCTCGCCGCGGCGGATCTCGATGTCCCCCGCCATGCGCATCATCCACCCCATGCACGGGATCTTGAACATCGTCTCCTTCGACAGCCACTTCATCTCCCACGGGAGGTGTGAGATGAGGAAGATGTCGGCGTACGACTCGTGGTTCGAGACCGCGACATACGGGCGGCGCGGATCGCGAATGAAGTCGCCCGTGGTCTCGAAGCGCCAGAGCGGGTTGAGCTTGACCGACGTCACCCCAATGAGGCGAAACAGGCGGCCGGCGGCATAGCGCCCCTTGTCGAACGGGGCGGTGACGCAGAAGGTGAGGAAGACGAACGGGGTGCCGATGATGACGAGCAGCACCGTCTCGACCCACACCCAGGCATTGAGCAGTTGTGCCATCAAGCGGGCACCAGGAGGCGGAACGAAGGGGATGGCCGCGGCGGCACCGGGAGCAGGGAGACACGCACGGGACGGATCGCGGCAAAGCGCTCCAAAAACTAATCGGACGTCGCGCCCCCGACGAGCACGCAAGCAGGTGGGGACGACATCATTCGTACGTAAACGATTTACGTCACCCATCCCCGAAAGTCTCCACGATTCCCCATCTCGCCCCGCACGCCCCAACACCTCCGCGTTCCTCCGTGCGTCTCCGCGTTCTCCGCGTTCTCCGCGCTCCCCGCTCTTGCCGGCTCACTCGAATACGCCGAAGCGGAAACGCCGAACCGCGACGGCGCCCCCCGGCACCGTCGCGGCTCACCCCCCAGTTGCCGCGCCGCGTTTCAGTGCGCGACGCCAAGGTACGGGAAGGTCGCGCGGAAGGGGACGTCGTTCGCCGACACGTTGTCGGTGGTGAGCCCCGGGGTCACGTTGTTCGTGTTGCCTAACAAGTCGCCGAAGATCGCGCCGAGCCCGATGTCGACCACGTCGTCGTTGAGCGAGCGACCGCCGTAGCCGCCGAAGACCCAGCTGAGCCAGAAGACCGGCGTGCCGTCGCGCTTGGGATAGATCACCAGCTTGTCGGGGAGGAGCGCGCCGGCGATCGCCGACGCATACGCCGCATCACGCCCGGCCACGCCGGTGACGAAGCCGGCGACATCGTTGGTGAACTGCCCGACGTCGGTGCTCGGGTTCCCCATGTTGTAGAGACCATGGCGCGCCTTGACGACGGTGACCTCGCTCACGAGCGGATTGGCAAGCCGGTCGAGCTGTGCGTAGACGTGGCGCCCGCTCGCGTTGACGTCGTTCGCGCTGATCGACGGATCGACGGTGCGCGACAGGCCGGTGGTATTCGAGTCCGAACAAGCCGCCGCCAGCGCCAACGCGGCCACGCCCAGGACCCGGAAGATGGAAGTACGCATGTGAAAGTCTGCCTCGGGTAGGTGTGGTTGCCTAACGGCTGGTGGTGGCCCAGATGCCGATCGCCGGATCTGACCCGGCATTGGCCGGGAGGAGCATGTCCTCGGGGAGCTCGATCACGATTCCCAGCGCGTTGAAGCCGCGCAGGAAGTCCTTGCCGGGATTGCGGAACGAGGTCGCCGGATCGGGGAACTTGGAGAGCGGGCCGCGCGACGGACGACGGTCGGGGACGATGCGGAAGAACTGCGACAGGTCGATGAAGAACGGATCGTCGAACAGGCCGGCGTACAGCTGCAGACCGTTTGCCGAACCGAGCGCGGTGTTCGTCGAGCCGCGGAGCGTCGGCTCCTTCTTCACCAGTGTAGTGAAGCTCCCGACCTGCGCCGGCACGACCGGTCCGAAGAGCTCGACCTGCTGGTTGTGCCCAGTGCCGCGGAAGCGGAGCTGGAAGACGAGGTCCTCGATGTTGTCGCCGTTGTTGTCGACCTTGATCTGGTAGAGAAGCCCAGGATCGAAGCCGATCGTCGGGGACTGCGCCGGGGTGATGGGGGACGCCGTGGTGACGGCGAGTGCGATGCGGTCGGCCGACGCGCCGGGGAACGCATACACATCGTTAATGTCCGGAAGCTGCGCGACTTCGACTTCCGGGGTGTCCTGGTGATCGGAGGCACGCAGCACTCCGGCAACGCCGACTGCACCTGCGGTTGCGAGGGCCAGCGCGAGCGCCACTCGGCGCGTCGCGAAGGACGTGAGGCGGGACATGACATTCTCCTGTTGGAGTCGTGTGCCGTGTCTACGCCACCTCCGGCAAATCGGATTGCCGGGAGTCCTGGCTCCTGCATTCCGTGCGCAGGGAGCGCCCCCGAGCTGCAACGACGATCGCGACCGATCGTCGCGCCGGTGTTACGCGCGAGCCATCACTCTGCGCGCATCGCCGTCACCGGATCGATACGCGACGCGCGTCGCGCGGGGAGCCAGCTCGCGATCAACGCCACTATAAGGAAGAGCAGCGATACCGCCGCGAAGGTGAACGCGTCGTTCGGCGTGATACCAAACAGCAGGGAGCGAAGGAGTTGCGTCGCCCCGATCGCCAGCACGAGCCCGGCCGCGCCGCCCATCAGCGTCAGGTGCAACCCGCGCCGCACGAAGATCGACACGACGGCGCGGCGCGACGCGCCGAGTGCCATGCGGATCCCGATCTCGCGGGTGCGCTGGCGTACCGTGAAGAGAAGGACGCCGTGCAACCCGACCGCCGCCAGCACCAACGCCAACCCGCCGAAGATGGCGAGCACGACGGCGCCGTTCCGCTGCTCGGTCGTCGACTCGTTGCGCACGACATCCATCGTGACCTGACGGTGCACCGGGAGCGAAGGATCGAGCGCGCGCACGATGTCACGAAGCTGCCCGGTGAACTGCGCGGCGCTTCCGGCACGCGCGCGCACGAGCAACGTCATCGGATTGTTCGGGTCGCGCTGCTGCCGAAAGGGGACATACATCGCGTCCACCGCCGGTGCCTGCAGCGACTGCACCGTCGCATCGCGTACGACCCCCACCACCGTTCGCCATTCCGCGTCCGGCGAGTCGATCGGCCCGCGGGTGAGAATGCGCGCGCCGATCGCTGGCACTCCCTTGAAGTGGTGCACGGCAAACTCTTCGGAGACGATGGCCACTGGTGCCGATGCCGACACGTCCTCGTCGGAGAAGTCGCGCCCCATCACCAGCGGCTGTGCGATCGTGCGGAAGTAGCCTGGCAGAATCTTCGACGACGACACGCGAGCGCTCGCCGAGATCTCCCCTCCCTCCGCCGACTGCGTGCGTACCTCGCGCGTCGACCACTCGGCGAGCGGGAGGAGATCGGTGATCGATGCGCTCTCCACACCGGGAAGTGCACGGGCACGTTCGACCAGGGCGTCAGCCAATCGCATCGCGCGTAGCGAATCGTACTGTTGCAAGCCCGGGTCGACTGAAACGGCGAGCACGCGCGACGAGGCGTCGAATCCCACGTCGATGCGTTGCGCCTTGTCGAGGGCGCGCAGGAAGAGCCCGGACATCGTGAGGAGGAGCAGCGAAAAGGCGACCTGCGCCATTACCAATCCCCCCTGCAGCCGCGAGCGCCGCGCATCGCCGCCGCTCCCCGCCTTGCGCAGCACTTCGCTCGTCCCGCCGCGCGTGGCGTGCAGCGCCGGCGCCAACCCGAAGGTGATTCCCGTGACGAGCGCGAGCAGCGCGCTCACGAAGAAGACGCGCCAGTCGACGGAGACGTCGAGCGGGATGGGGAGCGCCCCACTCACGAAGAGGAGATCATTCGCCCACATCGCCAGGAGCAACCCCGCGCCGCTCGCGAGCGATGCGAGTAGCACCGACTCGGTGACGAGCTGCCGCACGACGCGCCCGCGCGACGCGCCGATGGAGAGCCGCGTGGCAATCTCTCGCTGCCTGCCTAACGCGCGCGCGAGCATGAGGTTGCTGACGTTGGCGCAGCAGATGAGGAGCACGAGCACGGTGACCGACAAGGCCAGCGTGGCGAGGGGCACGATCTGCGTCTTCCCGCCGGCCGGCAGCCCAGCAGACGCGTCGTACGCCCGCATCGTCCATCCGGCGCCCCGGCTGCTGTCGTCGGCGGCGATGACCGCCGAGAGCCGCGCCAGTGCGCCGTCGAGCTGCGGGCGGTCGTAGGCGCCGCGAAGCCGCCCGATCGCCCGGATGTTGTCCGAGGTTGGGTCTTCCACCATGTCGCGCCACGCCGGGAGGAGCGTCGTGAGCATCGATGCGGGAACCCAGACGGCCAGGTGCTTCTCGTCGATGTCGGCACCGTTGAAGAGCGGCGCGGTCACGCCGACGACTGTGAGCCGATGCGCATTGACTGTGATCGCGCGACCGACGATCGACGAGTCACCGCCAAACCAGGTGCGCCAGGCATAGTCGCTCAGCACGACCACCGGGTGCACCCCTTCTCCCACATCCTCCGCCTTGGTGAATCCCCGCCCAATCGCGAAGGGAGTTCGCAGCACGGAGAAGTATTCCCCCGACACCGCCTCGCCCTCGGCGCTCACCGGGTCACCCGTGGTCCCAATCGCGACGGGAAAGCCTCGCGTCGTCGCGAGCCCATCGAGGAGCGGGACCTCCTGCCGGACGCGCTCGGCGACCGCATACGAAATCCCAGCCGGGCGCGAGCGCTCGCGCCGCGTGGACGAGACCCAGACCAGCGAGGACGACTCGCCGACCCCCGGTCGCGGACGGCGCAGGATCGCATCGGCCAGGGTGTACAGCGCCGAGTTCGCGCCAATTCCAAAGGCGAGCGTGACGACGGCGATCAGCGTGAAGCCAGGCGCGCGAAGCATCTGGCGGAAGGCGTATCGCAGGTCGGCGAGCAACTGGTCCATGGGAGCGAGGGGCGAGGGAGATGCGCGATGAAGGGCAAGAGGCATACCGACCGTGGCGCAGTGCCTAACTACGGACGCTGCGGTGACTTGGAGACTTTTCTCTCGAGGTGGCGAGGGCGCGGCGCCGTTCGCGCGTGGGACGGAGTGTTCGGAAACGGACGGGGAAATCCGATCGTGTCTCTTCGTTCGTATGTAGTCGCGGACTGGACGCAGGGAATGCGCGCGACCATCCGAGTCCTTCACTCGTTCCATAGCGGTTCCATGACACGCCGCGTGCTCTCCTCGATCATCGTCGCCGCACTCGCCTCGTTCGCCAGCGCTGCGCAGGCCCAGAGTGACTCCACCACACGCGCTCGTCCCGACTCGTCGCGCGCCAGTGACCGTGACTCGACCCGGGCGCATCCGCTTTCGGGGATGCGCGTGGTAGGGCGCGTCGACGATCTCCGAGGCGTCGCCTCGACCGCGTCGCAGGGACACGTGGGGTGGGCAGACCTTCGCTTGCGCCCCCTGCTCCGTGAAGGCGAACTCCTCGAGACGGTCCCCGGCGTGATCGTCACCCAGCACTCGGGCGATGGCAAGGCGAACCAGCTCTTCGTCCGCGGCTTCAACCTCGATCACGGCACCGACTTCCAGACGCGCCTCGAGGGGATGCCGCTCAACATGGCCTCGCACGCGCACGGACAGGGGTACACGGATCTCAACATCATCATTCCGGAGTTTGTCGACCACGTCGACTACCGGCTCGGGAACTACCATGCGTCCATCGGCGACTTCGGGAGCGCCGGCGGCGCCGAGTTTCGCCTGAAGGACCGCCTCGATCGTCCGTTCGCTTCGGTGGGGAACGGCGCCTACGGATTCCAGCGCATCGCCGCCGGCCAGTCCGTCGCGGCGGGGAGCGGCTCCCTGCTCCTCGGCGGCGAGCTTCGTCGCTATAACGGCCCTTGGCACGTCGATGAACGCCTGCGCAAGTACAGCGGCATCGCGCGCTACACCACCCAGCACGGCACATCGCGCTTCTCGCTCCTCGGGCTCGCCTACCACAACACGTGGGATGCCTCGGACCAGATCCCGCTGCGCGCGGTGGCCGATGGCGCGCTCGACCGCTTTGCCCAGGTCGACTCGACGTTAGGCGGGACGTCTTCCCGCTACTCGCTCTCCGCTGAGTGGAACCGGCTCGGCAGCACGTCCATACAGTCGCTGCAGCTCTTCGGCATCCGCTCCGCGCTCGACCTGTACTCGAACTTCACGTACTTCCTCGAGGACGAGGCGGGAGGCGATCAGTTCAACCAGCGCGAGCAGCGCACGATCGTCGGCGCCAATGCGTCGCACAAACAGCAAGTGATGGCCTTGGGGGCCGAGCACACGGTGACGCTTGGGTTGCAGCATCGCACCGACATGATCGATGGCGTAGGACTCTTCCGGACACGCGCCCGCATGCGCACCGGGACCATTCGGCAGGACGACGTGGTTGAGGGGAGCAGCGGAGTGTATCTCGAGGCCGAGTCGCGCTGGCATCCGCGCTTTCGCTCCGTCGTGGGACTGCGCGGCGATGTCCTCACGTTCGACGTCATGAGCGGACTCGCCGCCAATTCGGGACGGCGGAGCTCCGGCATGGTGAGTCCCAAACTCTCGTTGGCATTTGTCCCGACGGCTTCGTCGGAGCTGTATGTGAGCGGCGGATTCGGCTTCCACAGCAACGATGCGCGCGGTACTACGATCACGGTCGATCCGGTTACCGGCGATCCCGCTTCACGCGTGGATCCGCTGGTGCCGTCGCGCGGCGCCGAAATCGGGCTTCGCGTGTCGCCCAACGCCACGTGGCGGTCGACCGTCGCACTTTGGGCGCTGGAGCTCGACAGCGAGCTGCTCTTCGTTGGCGATGGCGGCACGACCGAGCCGACCGACGGGAGCCGGCGCAGCGGGATCACGTTCGCCAACTACTACCGCCCGATTCCGTCGTTGTCATTCGACGCCGACGTCTCGTTCGCCAAGGCGCGCCTGCGCGGCGTCGCCGCGGGTGAGGACCGGATTCCCGGGGCGCTGGAGAGCGTCGTTGCCGCCGGCGCAACGTGGACCTCACCGAGCGAACGTTTCACGTCGTCGCTGCGACTGCGGCACTTTGGAGCCTACCCGCTCATCGAGGACGATCACGTGCGCGCACGTGCGACTTCGCTGGTGAACGCCAGTGCCAGCGCTCGCATCGGCGGCGTGCGCGTGCAACTCTCCGTCCTCAACCTGCTCGGGACGACGGCGAGCGACATTCAATACTTCTACGCGTCGCGACTCGCGGGGGAACCGCTCGGCGGTGTGGAAGACGTGCACTTTCATCCGGTGGAGCCGCGCCAGCTACGAGTCGCACTGGTTCGTGGGCTGTAGGAGCGGTCGCGCGGAACGCCGCTCCCGCCGATGGCGGACGGGCGCCGTAGATGTGCGTGGCGTGTAATGGCGATTGCGGGGCGGAGCCCGGACCCGCATCGTTGCGGACCCCACACCAGCCCCTTCCCGCCAGATGCGCACTACTGCTCGCTCACTCCCGCGCTCACTCCCTCGCACACTCCCTCGCTCACTCCCGCGCTCACTCGCGCGCGCCCTCGCTCGCAGACTCGCCGGCTCGCTCTCGCTCGCCCTCGTTGCTCTCCTGGTGGCCGCCGGCGTGCTGGCCGCGCACGACATGTTCCTGCGCCCCGCGTCGCACTTCGCGCAACCTAACAGCAGCGTGCTGGTGCGCCTCCTCAACGGGACGTTCAGCTCCAGCGCGAACTCGATCACCCGCGACCGCCTCATCGACGTCGCGATCGTCTCACCGACCGGACGCGTGAAGCTCGACACTGCGCTCTGGAGCGTGGCAGGCGACACCAGCACCTTCCTGCTCAAGACCGGCGCGCCCGGCACCTACGTCCTCGGCGCGTCGACGAAACCGCGCGTCCTCGCCCTCCCGGCGAAGGACTTCAACGCCTACCTCGCCGATGACGGCATCCCCGACGAACTCGCCGCGCGCAAGCGCGAGGGGCGCCTCGACGAAGGATCGCGCGAGCGCTACCACAAGCACGTGAAGGCGCTGGTGCAGGTTGGCGACTCGCCGGACAGCAGCTACTCGGCAGTGCTCGGATACCCCGCCGAGATCATCCCGCTGCAGAATCCCTACATGCTAAAGATCGGTGCCTCGCTCGAGCTGCGACTCCTCGTGGGCGGGAAGCCGATCGGCGGGCAGTTCGTGCAGTTTGGCGGGCGCACGCCGAGCGAGGGACGAGTGCCGCAACGCAGCGCGCGGTCGGCGGCGAATGGCATCGTTCGCATCCCGCTCGATCGCGTGGGGACGTACTACGTGAAGTTCATCGACATGCGACGCCTCGCCAACGACGCCGAGGCGAACTACGAGTCGCGCTGGGCGACACTGACGTTCGCGGTTCGTTAGGTCGAAGAAAGAAGCAGGGCGCCCTATTGGGGCGCCCCGGTTCGCATGCGCCTGGTCGGCGCGGCGCCGCCCACCAGCAACCCTGCGCTAGATCTTCTTGCGACGCTTGCGTGCGACTGCGATGCCGGCGACCACTGCCGCCGCCGCCACACCCGCCGCGATCTTCCGCGTCTTCTTGCGCCTGGCGGCTTCCTTCCCCGTCACGCGGTCGACCACCTGCTTGGCGACCTTTCCCGCCTCGGATCCGGCGGCTCGTGCGGTCTTGACGGCGACCTTCGCGATCTTCACGGCTTCGGCGGCGGTGACGGCCGCCACTGCTGCCGTGCGCACCGTCTGGCGCGCGGATTTTCTGATGTTGGCCATGTGTGCTCCGGTATGAGTCTCGGGCGACACGTCGCGCGAGCGTGTGCGCCGCTGTCGCGGCGCCGCCTCCGAGTTACGCGCCTGACGCTGCCGGCCTCGATTGGACATGTAGCATCATACACTCCCAACCGGCGCAATGCAGGGTCGACGACAGGCGCACGCACCGCGCTACCGGCATCTCGCTCGTGCTGGGTAGGCGGCGCTACCACCCAGTGGGAAGCGCGCCGGCGACCGGCTACTGCACGATCGCCTTCTTCCGCAGCGACTCGATCTCGTCGATCTCGCGCGGCGCCGTCGTTATGCGCTTGAGCTTGCCGCCGGAGATGATGTAGTCGTCCTCGATGCGCACGCCAACATTGCGATACTTGAGCGCGGCCGCCTGCGCGTACGCGATCAGCGCACGGTTGCGCGGCGTGTCGGGGAGCCCCTTGAAGACGCCCTCGCGCACGTAGATCCCCGGCTCGATGGTGAAGGCGTCGCCGTCCTGGAACTGGTTAGGCGACACGTTGCTGAACTGCGACGGGTCGTGCACGTCCAGGCCGATGCCGTGCGTGAAACCATGGTACACGTAGAGATACCATTGAGGGCAGGTGCCGTCGGCGTTGGCCCACGTACCGGGACAGAGACCGGGCGGCGCATCGAACGATGCCGTGGGCGACTCGATGAGCTTGAGCTTCGTGAGCCCGGCCTTGAGTACGACGTACGCCGAGTCGGTCGGCGTGTTGCGCGGCATCCCTGGGCGCATCTGGCGTTCCGATGCCTTCTGCGCCTCGAGCACGATCTGGTAGACCTCGCGCGCTTCGGGTGTGTAGGTCGCGTCGACCGGTAGCGTGCGCGTGAGATCCGCCGAGTAGCCGTCGTAGTATGCCGCGACGTCCATGAGGACGACTTCTCCCGCCTTCGCCTCGCGGAACGACGCCGGCCAGTGGAGCACGGTGGAGTTGCCGCCGGCGCCAACGATGGAGGTGTAGCCGGGTCCATCGGCGCCCAGCTTGCGATACGCCGCCTCCATGATCGCCTGGATCTCGCTCTCCTTCATCCCCGGGCGAACGGTGCGCATCACTTCCTCATGCGCGCGCGACGAGATCTCGGCGGCTTTCTCGATGAGCGCGAGCTCGGCGGGACTCTTCTTCGCGCGCAGCTGCTCGACGATCGAGGTGGCGTCGGCAACCTTCACGGCAGGATGCGCAGCGCGCAGGTCGGCGATGAAGTTGTGTCCAAACGAGAGCGTGTCGCGCCCCTCGAACTCGCTCGACTGCGCGTCGGAGATCCAGTGGAACGCGAGCCCGCTCTTCGCCAGCGAGTCGGCCACGCGCGGGAGCTCGTCGGTGAAGCGCGCCGTGAGCCCGAGGTCGGTCGCGACTTCCTGCGGCGACTTGCGGTCGCCGTAGTAGAGCGCCACTCGCGGGTTTGTCTTCTCGACGAAGAGCGTCGATGTCACGCGCCCGCCGCGCTTCACCATGATGAAGGCGGCGTTCGACTCGAGGAAGCCGGTGAGGTAACGGAAGCTCGGGTTCTGGTAGAACGGCGGCCAGTGATTCACAGGCTCGCGCCGCCCGAAGGCAAGGACCACACCACTGTCGATGCGCGCCGCGAGCGCCGCGCGGCGCGCCGCATACTCGGCGACCGGGACCTGCGCGGCGCTCGATTGCGGCACGCTCGCCAGCGTTGCAGCTGCAGTCAACGCGCAGCCGACCGCCCGCGCGATCGGCGTCATGAATCCCCAACGCGGCATGACGTTCACCTCAGGCGAGTCCAAGGTGCTTGAGCACCTCGGGCGGCGGTCCATCGAACGAGGTCAGCGCGACATTTCCCACGTAGCCGATGTCCTTCATCCCCTCGTCGGTCGTGTAGAACCCCTCGGCGGTGATGTCGCGGACGCGATCGAAGAACTGCGCCGCCTGCAGGAAATCTGGCTTGGCAGTCTTGGTGTAGCAGATGTCGTCGCAGATCGCCGTCTTCTGGTCGTTGGTCAGCGCTTCGAAGCGCTTCCCACCGAAGCGCTTCGCGCTCTCGACGTTGATCCAGATCAGCCCACCGCGCACCTGAACGAGCGCGCGCTTGTACCGATCGAACGGGGCACTCACGTACTCGTTGATGTAGGCCGGCACACCGACCTGGGATGCGGCGGGCGACTTGTCGTCGGCCGGGATGATCATGTCGCACAGCGCGGCCAGCGTCGTCAGCTCGGCGGTCGTCAGCTGCATTCCCCAGGTGATCTTGGGATTGAGCAGGTCGGGGTCGCTGAGCGTCCCGCGCGGCCCTTTCCCGCCGACGCCCGACGCACTCGCTCCCTTGGCATCAACCACCGGGAGCTTGCGGCTGTCGGACGCCGGCGCGCAGGCGGCGAGCGCGCCGGTCATCGGGAGCGCGATTGCCGTCGCCGCGATCGTCTTGATCAGTTCGCGCCGCTTGAGCGGGTGCGAGGGGACGAATGTCGGAGCGGAGGCACTGTCACCGCCGCCAGGCGCAACGGGAGCGTTTGGCGTCGCGCCGTCGCGCGTTTCATCGCGGAGGTCTTCGCGATTCTGCTCGCGGTCGTCGCGCATCAGATGGCCCTCGTCTTGAGTTGGTCGACGATGTGATCGCAGGTGCGCCAGGCGAGCGCCAGGATCGAGAGCGTCGGGTTCTTGTCGGCGTTCGAGACGAACGGGGCGCCGTCGGTGACGAAGAGGTTCTTCACGTCCCACGACTGGCAATTCGCGTTGAGCACCGACTTCTTCGGGTCGGTCCCCATGCGGCACGTCCCCACCTCGTGGATGATCTGTCCGCCTTTGGCGATGATCTTCGAACCATCCGTCTCCACCGTCCCGTTCACCTTCCCCCCCATCTTCTCGATGATCTCGGCGAAGGTCTTGACCATGTGCGCCGCCTGACGCGTCTCGTGCTCGCTCCACTTCCAGTGGAAGCGCAGCACCGGGATCCCCCACTGGTCGGTGACATCGGGATCGAGCTCGCAGTAGCTGTCCTCGTTGGGGATCATCTCGCCGCGCCCGTCGAAGTACATCCACGAGCCGTAGTAGCGGCGTGCCGCCTCCTTGAACTTCTTGCCGTACGCGCCGTCGGTCAGCGACTCGAGCCCGCCGAACGCCCCTGATCCCGGCATCCCGCGCCCGCCGCCGAACTCGATGTGATACCCGCGCGCGAAACCCAGCTTGCCGGCAAGCTGTGGTTTGTACAGCCACCACGGCATGTACATGTGCATCCCGCTCGCCCCGTCGGTGTTGTGCGGCGGACAGTTCTCCAGCGCCGGGATCTGCCCGCCGATCCCCGCACCCACCGTGTCCATGAGGTACTTCCCTACAAGCCCGCTGCTGTTGGAGAGCCCGTTGGGGAACTGCGCGCTGCGCGAGTTGAGGAGGATGCGTGCCGTCTCGGCGGCGCTCGCCGCGAGGACGACCACCTTCCCCTTCACGTGCTGGTCGGTGCGCGTGCGCTTGTCGATGTACGAGACCCCATCGGCGCGCCCGCTCGCGTCGACCGTCACCTCGCGCACCATCGCGTCGGTGATGAGGTCGACGTTCCCCGTCGCCATCGCCGGCGGGAGGAGCACCGTCGTCGACTGGAAGTTCGCCTTCACCGAGCAGCCGTTCCCGCACGGCGTCGCCCAGAGGCAGGCCTGCCGCTCGCGCATCGACTGCGCGAGGACCTTCTGCGCCAGCGGGTTGTCGGGGTGGATCTTCTTGGGGAGGGTGTCGGCGTCCTGCTTCTGCGTCATGATCGCCAGGTGCGCCGGGATGACCGGGATCCCCAGCGGATCGCAGGCCTTCTTGGCGAGGAGTTCTGTTGCGCGCGGTTTGGGCGCGGGCATCAGCACGCCCGGGTTGGAGCGCGGCGTGTTCTCGAGGTCATCGTCGCCGCCGTACACGCCGACGAGCATCTCGGCCTTCTCGTAGTACGGCGCGAGGTCGGCATAGGAAATCGGCCAGTCGGCGCCGAGCCCGTCGCGCGTCTTGGGCTTGAAGTCGTATTCGCCCATGCGGAGCGAAATGCGCCCCCAGTGATTCGTGCGTCCGCCGAGCATGCGCGCGCGCCACCAGAGGAAGTCGCTCCCCGGTGCGGTTGTGTAGGGTTCGCCGGGAACTTCCCACCCGCCGTCGACCGTGGCGTCGTAGAAGCCGAACGGCTTCTCCTTGTATCCCGCGCCGCGCAGCGGCGCCTGCCGCGGGAGGTTGAACATCGCCGTCTCGGTCGTCGGGTCGTAGTTGCGCCCGGCTTCGAGGACGAGGACCTTGAGCCCCTGGATGGCGAGCTGGTAGGCGGCCATTCCGCCGCCCGCGCCGGAGCCAACGATGATGGCGTCGTACTCGGTTTGCGACTTGGGGTTGTTCTGCGGCACCCGTGGTGTCTCCTTGGAGGTCGGGTGCCAATCTACGCGCGGGGCGGGGGATGGGGAGACAATGCAGTAGCCCGCGTCGAGGCGCTCCTCAGACGGCGAGCATTCGAACAAAGTTCGCGAGGCGCTCGGCCTCGGATTTCGTAAGGTCGTGCGGAATGTTCGCGATCGTGATGACGCTCCCGGGGCGAACAGGGAACGCCGTCTGATACGTGCCCGGCTTCGAGAGGGTGAGGTTGGTCGTCTCGACGCCGTCATCGACGGGAGTCTCGTTCACCACCCCACGCCTCCCTCGTGCGCGCGCCGCTGAAGTCGCTCGAGTCTTCGGGCGGAAGCTGGCCGAGTCCTGTTGCCACGACCGAAACAGGTCGATCGCGCGACGTACGCGTCGACCGTACTCCTTGATGGTCGAGGCGCTGAATTCCGCGGCCCGCTTGTTCGTGAAGCGCTTGATCACCGCGTCGATGTCGACCTTGCTCAGGTCCTTCCTTTCCTGATCGGTCAGCACGTCGAATACGCTTCGCGTCGCCACCACCAGTGCCTGTGCGGTCGCGAGCGGAATCAGTCCAGCCGTCCCTGTGTGATCCAGGAATTTGACGAGATCATCAACGGTGTACATCATTGCCTCGAAACGTCAAAACGTTATATTAACCGCACGAGGACAATATAACGTTTTATATGACCAACGCAACAATCCGCTTTCCTCGGACGCTCCGCCGGATTCTGCAGGGCGACCTCTCTATGTATCCGGTGGTCGCACTCATGGGCGCCCGTCAGGTCGGGAAGAGCACGGTCTGTCAGTTGATTGCCAGCGAACTGGGCTTCGCGACGCGAACGCTCGACGACCGCGATGCTCGCCGCGCCGCCGCCGACGACCCTGAAGGGTTCCTCGCCGACCTGGGCGATCGCGGAGCGCTGATCGACGAAGTTCAACGAGTCCCGGATCTGATGTTGGCGATCAAGGCGATCGTCGACCGCGAGCAGCGTCCCGGACGCTACTTGATCACCGGCTCGAACCAGCCGGGACTAGGAATGGCGGTGGGCGACTCGCTTCTGGGGCGTGCGGCGTATCGCACGCTCCGTCCGCTCACGTTGGGCGAGCAGCGATTCGATGACGAGCACGCCGGATGGAGTTTTCTGATCGCCGGCACCGACGAAGACGTGCTCGATGAATTGAACCGACGCGCGTCGTCGAGCGGTGCATTGGATTGGCGCGACGTTGTCACCACCGGCGGATACCCGAGAGCTCTCGCAGCGCCAGCGGAGCAACGACTCCGAATCCTGAATGACTATGTCACGATCTTCGCGACGCGCGACGCTCGGGAACTCGTCTCCGTGGATTCACCGACGCGTCTCGAAGAGTTCGTGCGACTGACGGCGGCGTGGACCGGGCAGGAACTGAATGTGTCGGGAATCGCGACAGATCTGGGCCTTCCCGTCACGACAGCACGCCGATGGCTGGAAGTGTTGCAGCGCAGCTACCTGATCGAGCTCGTCCCTCCGTATTCACGCAACGCGAGTCAGCGCGTAATCAAAGCGCCGAAGATATTTTCTGTCGACTCGGCGCTCGCGCTAGCCGCGGCGCGCGAGACAATCCCGACTGGATTTCACCTCGAAACGCTGGTAGCGAACGACCTGCTCGTGTGGCGCGACGGCGCGCCCACTAGAGCACTCTACCACTGGCGCCTGGCCTCCGGACAGGAGGTGGACTTCGTGCTGGAGGAAGACGGACGACTCCTGCCGGTCGAAATCAAGTCAGGTCAGGGCGTGGGATTCTCAGAGGCGCGACACCTCAAGACGTTTGGCGAGCGTCACACGAACACGTCGCGAGCGCTGCTGCTCAGTAGCGACCCGGAGATCAGATTACTTCGCGATCGAATCGTCGCTGCGCCGTGGTGGGCGGTCCTGTAACATGCTCGAACACCGCCGAGCACTTCTTCCGATTGTTGAACGACGGGCCGGACTCCGAACTGCCCGTGTGGGGGGAACTCGCCGCACCGACGATCCGCGTCGCAGGTAGTCGCACTCCCACCCCCTCCGCATGCCCCCACACCCCGACCCCGCCACAACCGCGGCCCACACCCACCACGACGCCGTCCAGTCGTTCGTCTCCGCCGCGCGCGCCGTCCCGCCCGCCGAGTGGGAACGTCCCCTCGCGGATGGCAAGTGGACCCCCGCGCAAGTCGCCGAACACCTGCGCATGACCTACGCGCTCGTCGCGCAGCAGCTGGCGGGAGGGAGCGGGATCCGCGTGCGCACCCCGTGGTGGCTTCGCACGGTACTTCGGTGGCGCGTACTCCCGCGCATCCTGTCGAGTGGGCTCTTCCCGCGCGGCGCCCGCGCCCCGCGCGAGATCCGCCCCGGGGACGGCCCGTTCGATCGGGACCAGACACTCTCCGCCCTGCTCACCTCGGCCACGGTCGTCGAGGACGCACTGGTACGCGTGTGGAACGGCTCGCCGATCCGCATGACGCATCACGTCTTTGGGGCGCTAGACACGCCGACGGCCGCGCAACTCCTCACCGTGCACACGCTTCATCATACACGGCAGCTCGACGCCGCGATCGCACACCGAGCGTGACGAGCGACGCCAGGAGAGAAGGATGCGGGACGAAAGGGATGGCCGATCCTCGAATCGTTCGCCATCTTCGCCTCATGCGAACCTCGAGAGACCTCGCCCTCGCGCTCGGCGTATTCGCGACCGTGGGGTGCTACAACTACCAGCCGATATCGCCCAGCGAAATCGCGCCGTCGACGAACGTCCGGTTGCGCCTGTCGGGCGACGCGGTGGAACGCCTGCGCAGCGGGACCAACAACGAAGCGCGCCTCCTCGACGACTTCTCGGTGAGCGGAAGCGTGATGCGCCTCAACTCCGACTCGCTCGTCCTCTCGGTCGAGAGCTCGCACTCGAGCGACGCCATGACGCGCCCGGTGACGTTCTTCCAACCGATCGCACTCCTTCGAAGCGACGTCCGCGCCGCTGATGTGCGGCGCCTCGACCGCAAGCGCACCACGATCACCGTGGTTGTGCTCTCCGCCTTGGTACTCGGCGCCGCCACCTACGCCATCCTCCACGGCGGAGAAGCCAGCGGAAGCACCCCGGTACCCGGCGGCCCCAATGAACTCCGAGTCCCGAGCCTGTCTAGATAGTTCTCAGAAGACGAGAAGACGGATTAGAAGTTTGGAGAAGACGAGAAGACGAGAAGACGAGGGGGTGCTCTCCCTCGTCTTCTCGTCTTCAGACAACTCGTCTTCTCAAGACACCGTATTCGGTCGAGCCTTCACCTCTTCCGTCGACGGCTTCAGTTCCGGGAGCCCCGCCGCCTTCAGCAACGCATTCAACCGCGGCAGTCTGCTGTTCATCCCCTTGTTGATCGCCGCGACTTCTTCGTCGAGCGCCTTCGACAGCGTGGTGTAGGCCTCGAGCGCCTGCTTCGTCGGGCGATACTCGCCGCTCCCCACCGTCCCTGCCAGTGCGGCAATCTGGTTGTTGAGCTTGATCGGGAAGTTGAGCGGGTCCTGCGAGCTCTGGTTCTTGACCTGGTAGACCTCCTGCTCGCCGGCCGACATGTCGCCCATCATCTCGCCCGCGAGTTTCTTGAACTCGGCGGCCGACTCGCCGGTGATCTTCGACGTCCGGTCGCCGACCTGCGCGCGCATGTTGCGCACGAGGCGCACGGCGTTGTTAGCCTCGGTCGTCTTGTCGCGAATGGCGATGAGGAGCTTGAACTGCGCCTGCAGGTCGGCGTCGGTCGCGTCGCTCCGCGGATCCTTCGTGAGCTTGAACGTCCGGCTCTGCGTTTCGCCGCCGACGGTCATCTTCACCTGGTAGGTCCCCGGCGGGGCGACCGGTCCGGTAACGCCGGCGGCCCACATGATCAATCCGTCGAAGCGCACCGCATCCGGATACCGCATGTTCCAGGCGAAGGTGTTCATCCCTGCCTTGTTTGGCACGCGCGCCGGACGCGGCGGACGGGAGAAGAGCTCCTCGAAGTCGACCATCTGCGCCATCGCCGACGGATCGGCGAAGCGCGCGGTGATCGTCTTGGTCGCCGAGTCGCGTGAGTAGCCCGCCTTGTTCACCAGCGAGTCGATCGCCGCCGCCTTCATCCCTTCCATCTTGATGGAGTCGGCCGCGGTCTCCGGATCCTGGTCGCTGGTGAAGGCGGCGATCGACCTTCCGGCGGCGTCCTGGAAGTCGAGCGTGACGACCTGGTTGGGATCCTTGAGGTAGTACTGCACGAGCGCCCCGCCCGGCGGATTGGCGCCGACACCACCGCCACCGCCAAGGAGCGCCGCCAGCTGCGCGAAGAAGCCACCGCCGCCATCGGCGCGATTGGCGTCGTTAGGCTCGAAGAGGTGGGCCTGCTTCGCGACGATCGCCGGCGTGAGCTGCCTGAGCGCCGAGATATTGTCCATCACCCAGAACGAGCGCCCGTGCGTCGCCGCGATCAGGTCGTTGTCCTTGATCTTGAGGTCGTGTACCGGAACGAGCGGGAGGTTGCGACGGAGCGAGGCCCAGTTGCGCCCGTCGTCGAACGAAACGTAGACACCACGCTCGGTACCGGCGAAGAGGAGCCCGCGCCGTACGGGATCCTCGCGCACCACGCGCAGGAAGTGCTCCGGCTCGATCCCGTTCACGATCTTTTCCCACGTCTTGCCGTAGTCTGTCGTCTTGTAGAGGATCGGCGACTTGTCGCCAAGCTGGTAGCGGTTGGCGGCGACGTAGGCGGTGCCGGCGTCGTAATGACCAGGCTCGATGATCGAGATGCGCGTGAAGTCGCCGATATCCTTGGGCGTCACGTTCTCCCAGCTCACGCCGTTGTTGCGCGACAGCCAGACGAGCCCGTCGTCGGTTCCAACCCAAAGGACGCCCTGCCGAACGGGTGACTCGTCGAAGGCGAAGATCAACGCGTACGTCTCGACGCCGGTCTGGTCCTTGGTGATCGGGCCGCCCGAGGCATCCATCGTCTTCGGGTCGCGACGCGCGAGTTCCGGCGAGACCGGGGTCCAACTCTCCCCTTCATCCATCGATCGGAAAAGGCGCGACCCGGCGGCATAGAGCACTTTGGGGTCGTGGCGCGAAAAGACGATCGGGAACGTCCACTGGAAGCGAACCTTGATGTCCTTCGACGAATACCCCATCGGGTTGATCGGGTAGACCGTCACGTCGCGCGTGAAGCCGGTGCGCAGGTCCTTGCGCGTCAGGAGTCCGCCGTAGCTCCCGGCGAAGACGATATCGGGCTTGGTCGGGTGCGGCGTCACGTACCCCGATTCGCCACCGCCGGCGTCCTTCCAGTCCGACAGGTTGATCCGCCCGTCGCTCCCGCGGCTCGGGCCGCAGAGCGTGGAGTTGTCCTGCTGCGCCCCGCAGATCGCGTACGGATATCCGTTGTTGGTGTCGACGTGATAGAACTGCGCGGTGGGAAAGTCCTCGTCGCTCCAGCTCTTGCCGCCGTTGGTGCTGACGGTCGCGCCGCCGTCGTTCCCCTCGATCATGCGCATCGGATCGTTGGGGGCGATCCACATGTCGTGGTTGTCGCCGTGCGGGACGTTGATCGCCTCCTTGAACGTCTTTCCCCCGTCGCGCGACCGGTAGAAGCCGACGTTGAGCGCGTAGACGACGTTCGTATCCTTGGGATCGGCGGCGAGGTTCGAGTAGTACCACGCGCGCTGCCGCAGCTTACGATCGCGATTGATGTACTCCCACGTCGCGCCGGCGTCATCGCTCCGGTACACGCCCCCAGAGTCGTGCTCGATCACCGCCCACACCCGGCTCGGCTTGGCCGGCGAAACGGTCATCCCGATCTTCCCCATCACGCCGGTGGGAAGCCCCTTCGCCGTCTTGTTGAGGTTCGTCCAGGTGGTGCCGCCATCGGTCGACTTCCAGATCCCGCTCCCCAATCCGCCCGACGAGAGCGACCACGAGGTGCGGTACGCCTGCCAGGTCGCGGCAAAGAGGACGTCGGGGTTCGACGGATCGAGCTGGATATCGATCGCCCCGGTCGAGTCGTTGACAAACAGCACCTTGCTGAAGGACTTGCCGCCGTCGGTCGTCTTGAAGACGCCACGCGTCGCGCTGGCGCGGAACGGATTCCCGAAGACGGCGAGCCAGGCAACGTTCGCATTGGTCGGATGGATGCGGATCGTGGCGATGTGCTCTTCCTTGAAGCCGAGGAGCGTCCACGTCTTCCCGCCGTCGGTCGTTTTCCAGAGCCCGTCGCCGCCGGCCGTGTTGCCGCGGATGTCGGTCTCGCCGCCGCCGACCCAGACCACGTCGGCGTTCTGCGGATCCACCGCCACGGCACCGATCGTCCCGCCGAAGTACTTGTCGCTGGCGGCTGCCCAGTTCTGGCCACCGTCGCTCGACTTGAAGACGCCGCCGCCCGTCGTCCCCATCCAGTACTCGTTAGGGCGCTGCACCGAGCCGGCGACGGCGACCGACCGCCCGCCGCGCGCCGGCCCCAACTCGCGCCAGCGGAGCGCGCCGAACACGGTCGAGTCGAAGGTCAGGGGGCCGGTCGGGGCCGGCTGGACCGCCTTCGCGCGCACACCAGCCGGCCGGGCTGGCGTTCGGGTCTGCGCCGATGCGACGGCCAGTGGAACGAGGAACGCGCCAGCGACGAGCGCGCGCGAAACGAGGGCCGGGCGCCAGACTTGGCGGACGGGGACGGACATGCACTTCCTCCAGAAGTCGCGGGACGAGTTGTAGCTGCGCGAAATTCCGGATGGGGAGGGGGGAGCGCAAGGCAAGCTTCCCTGAAGCTGCGTCCGCCACCTGCGCGACGAATTCGGATCATGACAGAGTCATGACTGCTGAGACCATCGGGACTATCTCCGCCGCGGCGAACGCGACCTAGTTTGGCGCCCATGACCGAAAGGGTATGGGATATCGCTGCGATCTCCGCGCGACTTGCAGCGCGGAAGGCGTTTGGCCAGGTGCGCACCTACGTGGCGCACGTTTCTGGTAGCCCGCCGCCGTTTTTGATGGTGCTCGACGTCCCGCGACATCGGATGGTATGGGATCGCTGGAGCGGACGATATGGCGACTACGCGGTCGAGGTCCCGACGCTCTCGGTTGGGCAGTACCGTTTTCCGGTCAGCATCGGTGCTGTCGGCGTTTCCCTGCGATTGCGCCGCGCTGTTTCCTGAAATGAAGAGATTTCCTGAATAGGAAAGTGTATTCAACTGGAATAATTTCCTGAAAATGCTTATTTTCTTGTTCAGGAAATTGCACCTCTTCAGGAAAGTCTACCAGTTCGATCAATGTCCCCGCGAATGCTCCTCTCCAAGACCAAGGTACCGAGTGAACGCGAAGTCCTTGAAGGACTTGGCGTTCGGTGGTCCGTGCCACCATTTGAGATCCGGCGAGAGCCGGTCCCCATCACCGGATCGGTGCGAGAAGAGAGAGTCGCCGAGCAGCTGCAGAACAAAGGAATCGTCACCCTCCAGTGGAAGGGAGACGGGCAGCGTTTCGTGATCGAGTACCGGTCGCCTGGCACCCCGAAGCAGATCGAGGTCGCGATCGCGCAGCTCCGTCGCTACGTGGGGAGTTCGAGCGACCTTCGCCCGCTCGTCGTGGCCCCGTACCTCAAGCCCGAGCTGCTCGACCGGCTGGTGGAGGAGGAGATCTCCGCCATCGACCTGAGCGGCAACATGGCCATCACCCTTCCTGGTCGCTGGCTGGTGATCCGGAGCGGGGCGCCGAATCGGTTTCCGTCCCGGGCACCGATCAAGAACGTGTATCGGGGGCGAAGCTCGCTCGTAGCGCGGGCGATGCTGACGATGCGATCGGCCCCGACCGTGTCGGCCGTCGCGAGTGCCTTGCGCGAGAGCACCGGGATCACGATGCCCACGATCTCGAAGGTGCTCCGAGCCCTGGAAGACGACGTGATCATCGCGCGGAACGGGATCATCCAGGTCGTGCAGCCCGACAAGTTGCTGGCAAACCTGCTGGCCAACTATCGCCCGCCAACGGCTCGGCGAGCGATTCGCGGGAAGATCGGTCGCGACGAATCGACGATGTCGCAACTACGCACGAACGCCGACGACACTGGCGTGCTGTACGCCGCCGACTTACCGGAGCGCTATACGATCCTGCCGACCAGCGACCCGGTGCTTCGCATCTATACAACCTCGATCGAGCAGCTCGTCGGGGAGATCGCGATCGATGAGCAGTCACGATTTCCCGATGTGGAGCTGATCGAGACCGACGATCCCGCTGTCTACTTCGAGCGCGAGGAGCAGGGACGCACCTACTGCACGTCGCGGCTGCAGGTGTACCTCGAACTGGCGAGCGGCGGAAAGCGGGAGCAGCAAGCTGCTCATCCGATCCAGGCAGACCTACTGGCGAACTACAAGTGACAAACGATCACTTGCTGATCGCGCTTCGGGACCTCGCGCGCCTCCTGAGAGCGGAGGGCGTACGCGTAACGGTCGGCGGAGGATATGGCCTTCTCCTGCGCGCGACGCGTCGTTCGCAGATGGAGGTTCGGACACGGCTCCCGGAGCGACTTCCGCAGCGCGGCACAGAGGATATCGACTACTTCCTTGACCCAGAAATCGTGACAAGTGCGGAGCGCATGTCGGCCATTCGTGCGGCGCTGGATCAGCTTGGCTACCAACCGACCGTCAAGTTCATGCAATTCGCAATGCCCCGCAGCGCGGAGGGAATGTCCGCCACGGTGAAGATCGATCTACTAGCGGGGCCCGTGGCGGAGTCGGACGCGGCGCTCGTGCGCATCAAGGACATGCGTGTGCGGCCGGTGAACGGACAGGGGCTTCACGCGTACCTTACTCCCGAGGCCTTTTCACTCGCCAGGGGGCGTCAGGACTTCGATATCGGAGAAGGAGACGAGTCGATCATCGTTTCCGTCCTCCATCCATTCACCTACATCGTCCTCAAGCTCTTCGCGCTGCGTGATCGCCTCGCGCGTTCCACGGATACCAAACAACGCTACCACGCGCTCGACCTGTTCGCGGTTTGGGCATCACTGACCGACGGCGAATGGGATCAGACGCAGGCGTGGTCGCGTGAATACTCGGGAGAGATGCGCATGCAGGAAGCGCAATCGATCTGTCGCGAGTTGTTCGGCGATGTGACCTCCCGCGGCGTCATTGCGCTTCGCGAGCAGATGCGGTTCAGCAACTGGTCTTTCGACAGCGGTCACCCTGAACAACATGTGGAGGAGTTCCGGCGCGACCTAATTGCGCTGCTCGCAGAGCCGGAGAGGCGATGATGTGCGCCTGCGGGTTCGCAGCCAGCAATGCGTCAGTCACCCGCGTCGACTGAGCGTCCGCTTGTCGCCCCGCCCTGCTCGCCCTCACCCGCGTCCGGCGCGAGAACGCGCGGCGCCAGCGTGCGCGGATCGATCGCCGTCGTCGCCCCCGACACGGAGCCCCCCAGCGGGAGCTTCGGCGCGCGGAACTCCCCCGTCGCCCGCAACGGGAGCCCGACCGCCGACTCGCTCACCTCGAACTCCAGGACGAATCGCGCTCCGCTCTCCTCGCCGTCGTCCGCCAGCGTGATCGTCGCCCCGTGCTGCTCCACCAGCGCCCGCACCACTGCGAGCCCGATCCCGCTCCCACCCGTGGTCCCGGCGTCCTTGCCGAGCCTAACGAACGGCTCCCACATCCGCGTCCGGTCGCCGGAGGGGATCCCCGGCCCCTGGTCGGCGATGGTGATCCGCGCGACCATCCCGATGCGCTCGAGCTCCACGCTCACCTTCTGCCCCTGCGGTCCGTACTTGAGCGCGTTGTCGAGGAGGTTCACGATGATTTGTCGCATCGCTCGCGGGTCGACCATCGAGAAAATCCGCGACGGCGCGTCGGCGACGATCCGCATGCCGCGCTGCTCGGCGACGGGGACGAACCCCTCAACGACTTCCTCGATCAGCTCACCGAGATCGGTGCGCTCCTTCTCCAGCTTCGCCCGATCGGCGTCGATGTGCGAGAAGAGAAGAATGTTCTCCACGAGGTCGCCGAGTCGGCGTGCCTCGCGTGAAATGATGTTGAGCCACTGTTGCCGCTCTTCCGCCGTGCGATCGCGCCCCAGCTGCAACGTCTCGGTGAACATGCGGATCTGGGCGAGCGGCGTGCGCAGCTCGTGCGATACGCTGGCCACGAAGTCGCGCCGAGCACGCACGAGCGAGCGCTCGCGCCACAGGTGCAACACGGCTACCAGCGCGAGCAATATTGTCAGCGTGGGGAGCAGAATTTCGAGCGGAAGGGCGAGGCTTCGTTCTCGACCATTCACCTCGTAGCGGAACGTGATGACGTTCCGCTGGTTCGCGCTCAGGCGGTCGCGCACCGCCGCGACGAGATCGGGATGCAGCGTCGCCACGACCCGAATCCCCCCCGGAATCGTGCGGAACTCGAACTCCCCCGAGATCTCGGAGGTGAAGTCGCGCCGAGAGCGGAAGAGGAGCGTCCCGTCGGGCTGGTAGACACGGATCCCGATCAGTGAATCGGTCGGGTAGCTCTGCTCGTAACGCCAGGTCGGGTCGAGGAGTGACGGCGGGAGGAGCGGCTGCTTGGCGAGAACGCGATTCCCCCCTTCTTCCCAGTGCTTGATGCGGGAGAACGCATAGCCGAAGAAGGTCAGCACCTTCCCGTTCACGTCACGCTGCATGGCGACGACGACGGTGAGCGGGACGCCATTGACCGTGCGATGCCGCTGCGTGGTCTCGTTGCGATTGAGCGCGCTCGGATCGACGTCGTCGAGGGTGCTGTCGATCTGTAGGCGTTCATCCGGCCGGAGCGCCGCCCCCTTCCCCTCGAAACCCACCCGGCTCGCCGGCACCTTGAAGAATCCGAGGAGCGAATCGCCCTCGACGTCATGCCCTTCGCCCTTGAGTACGTCGTAGGCAACGGCGGCGTAGTCGTCGAGCGAGACGGTGTACCCCGGGCGCATGGGGGCGGCGAGAACGGTCGCTGATGCCCGCATGCGCTCGGAGTTGCTCGTGGCGAAGACACGCTCGCCGAACAACCGCGCCGCGAAGGTTGCGTACTCCTTGAGCGCCTCGTCGGTTGCCCGCATGTGGCTCTCACGACTACGCGCGAGTTGCCGGCCGGCGAGGACCGACGCCCCCATCATCGCCAGGAGCAAGGCGGTGAACAGCACCGACGGCGCGCTGGGAATGACCCCGCGCGTCCGCAAGCGCGACCACCATTCGCGCACCGTCACGTCAGGCCTTGCCGCGCAGGATTGCCCCGACGCGCGCCCGGGTCGACGCGCTGAGCTTGAGGAGGACGGCCTCGGTGTGATTGCGCGCGGTGAACGTGCTCAAGCCTAACGATTCGGCGATTTCGGCGTTGGAGAGACCCTGGGCCAGGAGGCGCGCGACCTCGATCTGCCGGTCGGTGAGGGCGAAGCGCTGCTTGAGCGCATCGTCACCTAACGCGCCGTTGCCGGTCGGCACCTCCTCGGCGCCGGCGCGACGCAGGTGCGCCCCGATGCGCGCCATCAGCTCGACCACGCCGAACGGCTTGGTCACGTAGTCGTCGGCCCCGAGGCGGAACCCCTTCACCTTGTCGGCCTCGAGCCCGCGCGCGCTCAGGATCAGCACCGGAGCCTGACACCCGCGCTCGCGAAGCTGCGCGAGGACGTAATAGCCGTCCTTGTCCGGCAGCCCCAGGTCGAGCACGACGAGATCCGGGGCGTCGCGCATCGCGGCCTCGATCGCCTCGGCGGCGGTCCCGGCGACGGTGGCGCGGTGCCCTTCGACCTCGAGGTTGCGCTTGAGCCCCCCGGACAGGTCGACGTTGTCTTCTACGATCAGGATGCGCTTCATGAGCGGGGAGGATGGGGTTCGCCTGCTGCCCCGTGAAAGTGCCACCGCCGGGGGAGCGCGTCGTGGGTCATTCTACCTATCGATCCACCAGGGCGCGCGATCGCCTCGAGGACTGGGTGAATGCACCCACGCGACCGGCCGCCGGGGACGCTTGCTTTCGCTCCGTATCGCGCCGCTCCCCCTCCGTCAGACGCACGGTCGAGCGCGCCGCCCAGGAGACAGATCCTCATGACCAGCCTGACCTTACGTCCCAGGCCCGGCGATCCGCTGGGAATAGTAGGACAACTCGATGCCGCCGACGAGCGCACCCGCTCCATCGCCTGCGGACTGACCGACGACCAAGGTACCTGGCGCCCGCGCGCCACAGGAACCTCGGTTTCCTGCTCGCTCATGCGCTATCTGTCGTGGCTGCGCTACACGGTTCCGCTGCTACGTGGAGCCGTTCATGGTGTCCGCAGCGGCTGGCGGGCGCGACTCGGCGAGGTCCGAAGCGGGTTCTGGTGGTCACTCGTTCCCCACCTGGCCGAACACTCCCCGATCCTCCCGCTCGGCGAGGCCGGCGCGCGCGAAGAGTGCGCGCGACGTCCCGTGCGATCGATCCTGGGGGAGATTCTCCTGCTGCATGGCGAGGTGCGGCGCCTTGCGCGCGAGGGGGAAGTGCGCGACCTGCGGACCGTTTCGGTTCGCCTCCCGACGCGCCCGTCGATTCGGATGCCGATCGACGTCGCGCTCGCGTTGGTGCCGGCGATGGCGCGGCGGTATTTGCGGCGGGCGGAGCGGGTGCGGTTGGATGGGAGGTTTCCGCTGCGCTGACGCGCAGAGACGGGGGACGGGGGACGGGGG
This sequence comes from Gemmatimonadaceae bacterium, assembly GCA_044225935.1. Lineage (GTDB taxonomy): Bacteria > Gemmatimonadota > Gemmatimonadetes > Gemmatimonadales > Gemmatimonadaceae > SCN-70-22. Next base: position 41,699 of record JBGAHX010000006.1, on the reverse strand, counting down.
ACGGGAGTGCAAACGGCGCCGCGCCGTTCGCGTTTCGCGGGATGCTACGACGCGCTCGATCAGCCGTCAGTCGTCGCGGCGCGTCGCGTCGCGCCACTCGCAGGGTCGACAGGTTGTTCGCATGTTCTTGCGACGCCAACGCCGAGGTGGTGGATGGGAGCAGGCGGAATCGAGGAGGGCTCCAACGACGGATGGCTGACGACCGCCGTCAAGGAGTTCATCGTCAAGTTGATCGTGTCGTTGATTGCGGCCATCGTGGTCCTCAACGTGGCGGTCGTGCAGCTCAAGAAGCTCGGGTTGCGCCCGACGGAGGTGTCGATGTCGCCTAGCGGGCTCGCGGTGAAGATGGATCGCGAAGTGCTGGGAGGGCACGAGTACTTCGTCGCCGTCCAACCGCAGATGGGGTGGCTCGACACCGACATTCCCATCGCGCCCGATGATCACGTCGTCTTTTGGGCTTCGGGTGAGGTCAACCTCAGCATCTTTCGCATCACCGAGAGCGTGCAGAATCGCAAGCGCGTCGAGGCGCTGATTGCCTGCAGGATGGGAAAGGATGCCGCGAACCGTGACTGCCCCGACCCGCGCGCTCGACTCTTCGCCGACTCGATCAAGGTGAACGCGAGCCTCACGCCGGAGGACCTGTTCACTCCCGCGGAGATCGAGTCGATCAAACCGTCGCAACCGTGGCTCGGCCCAGCCGGCGATTCCGTGACGACCGACCGTTCCTACCCTGGGAGAACCTCGAAGAAGCTCGCCCCTTCGCTTCCGTTTGGACAGCTGATCGGCCTCGTCCTCCCCAAGGACCAGGATCCCGATCGCAAGAACTCAACGACCGCGTTCAGCATCGGCAGCGGCTTCGAGTCGGAGGGAGGATCGCGTGCGGCGAAACGAACCGGCGACCTCTGGCTCGCGGTCAACGATGTCTGGAACGGGTCGGGCAAGCTCACGGGGAACACCTATCCGGACAACATGTTCATGCTGGACAATGTGGGGACGTTTTGGGTGAGGGTGACTGTGACGAAGAAGTAGGTCCGGCGGACGAGAGACGAGAGACGGGGGACGGGGGACGGGAGTGCGAACGGCGCCGCGGGTGCGGCGCCGTTCGCGATTGGTGCGCGTTCGATGTTACTAGTGCGGGAACCGGAACGGCGCGCTCCACTGGCGACCGCCGACGGCGCGCGCGGCGCTCGTGCGCGGACGTGTCACACCCGCACGCGACGCGCGAATACGCATGAGCGTTTTCAACTGCGCCGAGGTGATGCGCGGTGCAACGCCTGCGGTGCGCGCGGCAATCCCCTTCGGTGGACCGTTGCGGCTGACGAGACCGGCAGCGTCGTTTCCGCCGAATCTGAGCGTGGCGACCGCCTGCAGGTCCGTGTAAGCCCCCGCGTCGATCTCGTCGAGCGTGGGATCCTCGTCGTCGAGCCACGACCTCTCGAGCGAGAGGCGCGGAAAATCGGGACTGTAAAGCAATTCGAAGTCGGTATTCTGCCCGAAGCGATACGCCAGATCATAGCGCGGGCGGAAGTCGGCCGGATCGTCCCACAGGTTCGCGAAGATGCGGTACTCCCCGTTCTGCACGAAGCGGTTGGTCAGGTACCCCTCGAAATTCACGCCGTCGGCCTCCGACGCGCTGGAGAACGTCCCGTTGGCCGACACACTCCCAAACGCCGGAATGTAGATGTTACCGTCCGGCTCGAGGACCCAGAGATCCACATCGGCGCCAGCCTCGATCGCGTCTTCGTCCCATACGAGATACGACTCGAAGCGATGCTCTCCCTGATCGGTGACCGTGGTCTGCACCTGTGTGTTCGTATAGTCGTGCAGAAAGCCGGTCCACGGCGTGCCACCGTACAGTGCCTCGTACGACGCGAGTGAGCGCGCCCCGCGATCGGCGAACACATCTCCCTCCATCCCGCTCGGCAGGACGATGTGAAGCCCGGTCGCGCGGCGTACGTCGGCCGGAAGCTGCCCGCCATTCCCCGTCCCGCGCCGAGCCTTGCTCGAAATGCGGAATGCCGGCGCCAGCGCGGCGGTGCGCAACGCGGCTATCTTCTGTCGCAACGCAGCGCTCCCCGCGACGCGCGTGTCGAGTGAATCGAGGAAGCTCACGACATCGGTGAGCTCGGGATACGAGAACTTCTGGCTCGCCCGCGCCGCTTCGGCGATCGTCCCCTTCATCGTGCCGACATCCTGGCGCAACTGCGTGGCGAAGGCGCCGAGCGCGGTGTTGAAGGCGCCGAGTCCACTGAACGCGTAGGCCGACTTCGTCGTCGACGCCTTCCCGCCCTCGTAGTTCGCGTTGAATCGGTCGACGAGGAGCGACGCGAGTTCACGCCCGCCGACGGTGGGATTCGCCTGCAGCCCGTCGATGATCGTCGTGTACGGATTCCCCTCCCCCGGCACGACTTCCTCGGAGAAGACGGCGTACTGCGTGAGCCCGTCCAGCTTCTCCAACGTTTCATAGCCGGCCATCAGGCACATGTCGAAGTCGACGACATCGATCGGCCCGACGCCGGTGAGCCCTGCCTTGAGTCCGTCGAGCGACATGAGCGCGCCGCCGGCCGACGTCTCATCCTGCAGCAGTCCGACGTAGCCGCCGCCGTGGTTCCACAGCACGACCATGTACTTCTTGGCCGGATACTTCTGCTTTCCCCAGTTGACGAATGCACGGAGCTGCGCCGGGTCGGTCATGTTCACGTTGCCGATGTCCTCGGCCGGCCCATTGGGACCGTTGACGTCGGTACCGGCGCCGGTGATTGCGTAGCGAAAGGTGTTGAAGTTGGGGCGATTGAAGCACTCGGCGCCGCACTTGTACTGCGCGAGCTGCGCAGGCGAGAACTCGGCTTGCACCACGACCTGCACGCGCGGGTCCACGCCCGCCGCTTCCATCTCGTCGATGTCGAAGATGCCGTCGACGGCCAGGTTGTTGTCGCCGGCGAGGTAGACCATGACGGTCCACTCGCGCGCCGGTTCGGTGGGAGGAGGCGGGGGCGGAGGATCGGGGTTGTGGCTGCCGGGTTGCGTGGCGGTGTCGGCGCCGCACGCCGCCAGGACGATGAGGGCGGCCGCAGCGAGAAGGTGTCGCAGGGAAGGCATGGGAAGGTCCGGGGAGTCGAGGAGTGTGGCGACATCCGCTCGGCGTTAGGCACGCACGGGTCGAGAGTCGCGGGTGGAATACAGCCCCGCCGCTCGCCAGCGCACAGGGTCGTTCGACCCATCTCCCGCAACCGGGCCGTCGGTTTGTATTCCCGGCTTAGGTCTATCGACCCATGAGCGGCGAGCGATGCGACACGATGGGTCGCATGACTCATTTCTTTGCTCCCTTTCGCCATTAGGCTCGGGGTGCGGCGCCACTGCCGCCTATCAACTACCGGAGACTCCGATGCCCGCCTTCCCCACGCCTTCCTCGCCCGCCACGGCGCTTCGCCGCGCGCTCGCCCTGACCACGATCCTCCTCGCCACCTCGCTGGCCGCCTGCGGCGCCGAAGCGACCGCGACCGAACCCCCCGCCGGCGGCAACGGCGGCGATCCGTTCCCCGCCCAGCTGCAAGGCACCTGGATATACGGCGTCATCTCGCCGACGAACTTCCACGACGCCTACACCGGCCAGTGGCTCAGCAATGCCTACGGCACGTCGGTCATGTTCGAGTTCGCCCCCGATGGTCGCTACAAGCAGTCGATCCTCATCTACACGTCGGCCTACAGCTGCAAGATGCAGGTCTTCATCTACAACGAAGGACGCGCCGAGGTCGATGGCAGCGTCATCAAGGTCTACCCAACCTCGGGGACCATTCGATCCCAGGACAACTGCGTCGTCGCCAACAACTACTCGCGCCCCGACAACATCGCGAACAAGCAGGGGAGCCAGTACGGCTGGACGTTCAAGCTGCACGACGACGGCAAGACGTACCTCCTCATCGGCCCCAACAACGACATGACGAACCCGTCCTACTTCCGGCGCATCAACTGACCGTCGCTTCGGCGGTGGGTCGATCCACCCATGTCGGGATCGACCCGCCCTCGTAGGATCAAGCGTCGCACACAATCCCTCTGGTCGCACATCCCGGGAGCTGTAGCTTCTCCCTCAATCCCCCCCAAGGAACCGGCATCATGCGCACGCTCACCCTGTCGCTCGTCGCGCTCGCGATGCTCTCGCGCGGCGCCCAGGCGCAAAACGAGGCCGCCTTGCGCGCGGCATTCGAAGGCAAGACAGTCACCGTGAAGGTCGACATGCCCGCCACCAGCAAGGGCATCGACGTCTATCCGCAGGAATCGATGCCGGTGAACTGGCGCGAGATGGCCGAGCGCATGAAGCAGTACGGCACCGCGATCAAACCGGGACAGCAGTACATGATCACCAAGGTCGTGGTAAAGAAGGACTCGCACATCGAGTTCCAGCTCGGCGGCGGAGGCTACGGGACGTTCGGCGACTACATGAACTCCAGCAGCTCGGTGAGCGCCACCGAGGAGGGGGAGAGCGCCGAGGAGCGCCAGCTCAAGGAACAGATCAAGCAGGCGCAAGGCCCTACGCGCCGAAAGCAGCTCGAGAAGGAACTGGCAAACAAGCGCAGCGAGCGCGAACGCGAGAACTCGAAGGCCAAGGCCGAGGCGGCGCAGGCCAACGAGGCGCGCGAGGCAAATCTCCGCACCAAGCGCGCGGAAAGCGGGAGCCGATTCAACATCCGCTACAAGCAGGGGATCCCGCCCTACGCCCTCACCCCTCAGGGTGTCGCCGAGGCGCTCGCGCCCTACGCCGAGATCACGGGGATGCCGGTCGCCGCAGCGGCGGGCGCCGCGACACCTGGCGCTGCTGGCGCGCCGGTTCCGGCGAGCGCACTCGCCCCGGCGGGGCGCAGCGCCGCACCCGCGGGAACGGCAGCCGCCGTCGCCTCGCTCAAGAAAGGACTCTCGATCGCCGAGGTCGAGGCGCTCCTCGGTCCCGCCGCCAGCGCGAACGAGGTGACGGAGGGGACGATGACCGTCATGAAGCGCAGCTATTCGGTCGACGGCAAGAAGATCAGTACCTCCTTCGTCGGCGGCGTCCTCATCGACTTCTCGATCACGCCGCAATAGGCGGGTGACGCGGAAGAGCGCAGTCCCGCGACAAAGGCGTTAGCTTCCATGCACCGGGTGGCCCTCTTCGGGGGTCCACCCGGTTGCCGTCGGCAGCCAGCCTTCGGCCACTTGCGTGCAGCCGCCTGCACTCGGCCCCGCCGCACGCGCTCGAGAACGCCGGTGACACTCGTGAGCCACGATACGACCACGCACTCCCCTGCCCCGGCCGACACGCCGGCCCCGCGCTCGAACTTCATCCGCGAGATGGTCGCGGAGGACGTCGCCTCCGGGCGTTTCGGTCGCGCTGTCTGCACGCGCTTCCCGCCCGAGCCTAACGGCTACCTGCACATCGGGCACTCCAAGTCGCTGGTGCTCAACTTCGGGCTCGCCCGCGAGTTCGGCGGACGCATCAACCTGCGCTTCGACGACACCAACCCGTATACCGAAGACATCAAGTACGTCAACGCGATCAAGGAGGACGTGCGCTGGCTCGGCTTCCACTGGGACGCCGAGTATTACGCGAGCGACTACTTCGAGGCGCTGTACGGGATCGCTCTTACGCTGATCAAGCGTGGGAAGGCGTACATCGATTCGCAGGACGAGGAGGCGATTCGCACCGGGCGCGGAACGGTCAACACCCCGGGGACAAACTCGCCGTACCGGGACCGGAGTGTGGACGAGAACCTCGCCCTCCTCGAACGCATGAAGAGCGGCGAGTTTCCCGACGGGGCGCATGTGCTGCGCGCCAAGATCGACATGGCGCACCCGAACATGATCATGCGTGACCCGCTCCTGCTGCGCATACGCCATGCGCCGCACTACCGGCGCGGGAACGAGTGGTGCCTTTATCCGCTCTACGATTTCGCCCACGGCTTGAGCGATGCGATCGAGGGGATCACCCACTCGTTATGCACGCTGGAGTTCAAGGACAACCGCGATATCTACGACTGGCTGGTGAACGAAGCCGGCTTCGTCCACCCGCCGGAGCAGACCGAGTTCGCCCGCCTGCAGCTCGACTACACCGTCCTCTCCAAGCGCAAGCTGTTGCGTCTGGTGAACGAAGGGCACGTCACCGGGTGGGACGATCCCCGCATGCCGACCGTCGCCGGCCTGCGGCGTCGCGGCGTGACCCCCGAGGCGATCCGCAACTTCGCCGAGAGTGTCGGCGTCGCGCGCTCCGACGCGCGGACCGAATTGGCGAAGCTCGAGCACGCGGTGCGCGACGACCTCAACATGCAGGTGCCTCGCGTGCTGTGCGTCCTCAAGCCGCTCAAGCTCGTGATAACCAACTATCCGGAGGATCTCGTCGAGGAGCTGGATGCGCCGTACTTCCCGCACGACGTCCCGCGCGAAGGATCACGCATCCTCCCGTTCTCGCGCGAGATCTGGATCGATCGCGACGACTTCATGGAGGATCCGCCCAAGAAGTTCTTCCGCCTCGCCCCCGGGCGCGAAGTGCGGCTGCGCTACGGCTACCTCGTCACCTGCACCGACGTCATCAAGGATGCGAGCGGGGAGATCGTCGAGCTGCGCTGCACGTACGATCCGGCGACCCGCGGCGGCAACACCCCCGACGGGCGCAAGGTGCAGGGGACGATCCACTGGGTCTCGGCGCGGCACGCCGTCGAGTGCGAGGTGCGGCTCTATGATCGCCTCTTCACCGTCGCCGACCCCGACGCGGTCGAGGAGGGGAAGGACTTTCTCTCGGTGATCAATCCGGAGTCGCTGGTGGTCGTGCCGAAGGCGTACATCGAGCCGAGCACGGCAAAGGACGAACCCGGGACGCGCTACCAGTTCGAGCGTACGGGCTATTTCATCCACGACGCCGCGGCGTCGGCCGAGCGCGGACTACCGGTCTACAACCGGACGGTGACGCTGCGCGACAGCTGGGAGAAGGCGAAGGGAAAGGGCTAGGCGTTAGGCGCGGCCGCGAGCGTTGCAGCTCGCGGCTCTCCCGCGCTCTCGGCCGCGGCCCGCTGCATTACGCTCCACAACGCCTCCACATGGTGGCGCTCCGTGCTTTCCGCGCCGATCGACACGCGCACCATCCACCGCCCGTCGAGGGTGGCCGGCGTGAGGTACGCCTTCCCCGACCGGTTGATCGACTCGCACCAGCGCTGCGTGTGCGCGTCGAGCGCATCGCCGCCGATCCCCGCCGGCTCGTGCCGAACGCAGAGCGTTTGTAGGGGGACGGGGGCGAGGACGCGCCACTCGGGCGTCGCCGCGATCTCCCGCGCCAGCCACTGTGCATTGGCGAGGTCGCGCCGGAGCCTCGCCTGCAGCGCTGCCACTCCCTGCTCGCGTACCAGGAACCAGAACTTGAGCGCCCGGAAGCGACGCCCGAGCGGGAGCCCCCAGTCGCGGTAGTTGCGCACCTGGTCGTCGACCGACGATTGCAGGTAGCTCGGGTTGGTCGACATCACCCGCACGAGGAGTTCGCTGTCGCGCACCAGGTGCATCGTGCAGTCGAAGGCGACGCCCAGCCACTTGTGCACGTTGACGACGACCGAGTCTGCCCCCTCGATCCCGTCCCACATCCACCGGCACTCGGGAAGGATCATCGCCGACCCGCCCATCGCCGCATCGACGTGGACAAACGCCCCGAAGCGTTTCGCGACCTCGACGATCGCCGCGACCGGGTCCATCGCGGTCGACGTGGTGGTCCCGGTCGTCGCGACCACCGCGCACGGCGTTCGGCCGGCCGCCACATCCTCGGCCATCGCCGCCGCGAGTGCGTCGGGGAGCATGGCGAAGGCGTCGTCGCAGGGAATGTGGCGCACGAAGTCGCGCCCGAAGCCGGCGAGGAGCGCCGCCTTGTCCACCGAACTGTGCGCGTACGCCGAGGTGTAGACGACGAGCGGCGACGCGAGCCGCTGCATCCCGCTCGTGCCTAACGAAAAGCCGGTCGCCCGTTCGCGCGCACAGATCAGCGCGAGCATCGTGGTCGTCGATGCGGTGTCCTGGATGACTCCCTTCCACGCGTCGGAGAGCCCCACCATCTGCCGCAGCCAATCGGTCGCGACTTCCTCGACTTCGGTGAGCGCCGGCGCCGCCTGCCACGAAAGTCCCAACACCCCGAGCCCGGTGCTGAGCAAGTCGCCCAAAACGCTCGGGAGCGACGAGTTGGCCGGGAAGTAGCCGTGGAAGTTCGGGTGCTGCCAGAGCGTGAGCCCGGGGACGACGATGCGATCGATGTCGCGCAGCATCGCATCGAACGGCTCGCCATGCTCGGGGGGCGAGGGAGGCAGCGCCGCGCGCACCTCGCCGGGGCTGGTCTGGGCGATCACCGGGAGCGCGCCGTCGTACACACGCGCGCGATAGTCGGCGATCCAGTCGATCAGTTGGTGTCCAGCGGCCCGGAATTCCTCAGGAGTCATGCGCCCGTGCGGTGAGCGGAGTGCGCAAGATATCGCCCCCCGCACCTCGCCGGCTGCTCCCTAACTGATTGTCAGCGTGTCCGACGTCGCGTCGTAGCTCGTGGCGTACTGGTGCAGGCTCGTCGTGGGCTGCCCACCGATCCACGTCCCGGTCGCCGAGAAGGTCGCCCCGTGCCGGGGACAGCGAAAACCGGTCTGGTACGTCGAGATGATCGACCCCTCGTGCGGGCAGACGCGCGAGAGCGCGAGGAAGGTGGTGCTCGACGTGCGCACGATGGCCAGCGACGCCCCGCTGACCGTGACCAGCGCGATCCCCCCAACCGCCGAGAGCGCGCTGTAATCGGCGATCTTGATCGACGAGCCGATCGACGTCGGCGCGTCGCTGGAAAGGATCCCGCTGGTGCCGCACGCCGCCAGCGCGAGGATGGCGCCGGCCAGCATGCTCTGCGTGAGGAAGCCTCGGCGGTCCAGGCGCGCCGCCTCCGCGCCTAACGCGAGGATGCCATCGCGGACACGATCGGTGGAGCAAGGGATGGTGCAGGGCGACTGGGCGTCGGGAGATGCGTCGTGCGGCGACATGGGAACGCTCGGCGGGAATGGGATGCGGTGACGGGTGCTGCTCAGGCGTTGTTGACCAGCGCGGTGCCGAGGACGAGCGTCGTGACCCAGAGCGCGATGCTCGCCCACGAGCTCCAGCGCATGCGTTGCCACCGTGCGAGCGCCGGCGGCGCGTCGAGCGACTCGCCGGCACGCGCCGATTTGCGCAGCCCCTGCTCGTTCGCGCGCATCCACGCGCCGTTGGCGAGGAGGAGGGCGACAAAGCCGAACTTGATCCAGTAGACGGGGGAGACGAGGAAGGTCCCGAGATCGGCGGCGGTCAGCGCGAGTCCGCTGAGGAAGAGGACAGAGAGCGCGATGAGCACCGGGCGATGCACCGCGCTCAGCTCGTGCAGCTGCCGCTCACGGTCGTCGGCTGGACGTCCGGTGGCGCGGAGCGTGGCGCGGTCGGCCGCGACCGCCAGCCCGCCGCCGATGAGGAGCGCCGTCAGGTGCACGGCGATCACCGACGTCGAGAGCACGGTCGAATCGTCGTAAAGCGATTGCCACGGCGCTGCGAGCTGGACAGCAGTCTCGACGAGGCTCATGCGCGCACCGTGCGCACGGTGTCAATGATGGCGCGGCGCGAATCGCCGCTACGTGCGGTGACAGCAAGGCGTGTTGCGAGCGGCTGCAACTGCGAGGGCATCTCGTGCTCCGGTGGCTGGGGAGAGCGGATCCGACTCGCCTCGCGCCCAACCCGCAGGCCCAGCGTCGCGCGTCGCTCCACTGGCAGAAACACGCATTCGTGTGTGGTCCCCTGACAGCGCGCACGCGCCTCGCGTCACCCGTGCGTGCGTTTACCCACAGTTCATCGCGGAGTCACTTGAACATCCACGTAGACAATACGAAAGCGCTAAGAAGCGTTCGCGTGCGCCGTCCCCCTCCGCGTTCTCCGCGTTCTCCGCGGTTAAAAAGCCGTTACCGCGGAGTCCGCGGACAAAAAGCTGTTACCGCGGAGTCCGCGGAGTCCCCGGGTCGAGCACTTCAGCGCTTCCGAGCAGCTTGGCGCAGAACAGACCAACTACGCGAAGCAGTCCTCTACTCCACCTTCACGTCCTCGCGCAACGCGCGCAACTCCTCGGCACTCGGCGCCGCCACCACCTCGAGCGACTCGCGCACCGAAAGCTCCCACCCAATCCCCGCGCGCACCTCGTCGACCGTCACACCGGGATAGAGCGCGGCCAGTTCCAGCTCTCCCGTCTCCGCATTCGCCGCGAGGATCGCCTTGTCGGTGATCACCCGCGTCGGCCCCGCACCGGGGATCCGCAGGTCAGCGCGACTCCTGCCACGTGCGCGATGCCCCGGCGAACTGATGAAGTCGACCTGTTCGCGAAACGCGCGGCGATCGAGCTTCGCGATGATGAGCGTACGCTTGGCATGAATCGCAATCTCCGTCGCCCCGCCAGCTCCCGGCAGTCGCACTTTAGGTGAGGCGTAGTCGCCGATCGCCGTCGTGTTGATGTTCCCGAACCGATCGACCTGCGCCCCGCCGAGGAACCCGACTTCGATGCGCCCGTTCTGCAGGAAACACTGGAAGACATCAGCCATGCTGCAGACCATCAACGATCCGGTAACAAGCGACGGATCCCCAATCGACACCGGCAATCGCTCCGGCTGCGCCCCGATCGCCCCGGACTCGTAGATGAGGACAAGCCCCGGCGCATGCGTCCGCCGCGCCAGGTTGCAGGCGAGGTTCGGCAACCCAATCCCCACGAAGACCACCTCGCCATCCCGCAGCTCACGCGCAGCGACACACGCCATGAGCTCGTTAGGCGCGAAGCGCACCCCCGTCTCCCGTCCCCCGTCCCCCGTCCGCTCTTCAGTACCCATACGAAACCTCCCCGCTCATCGCCCGCCGCGCTGTCAACCGCTCCACCAGTTGCGGCTGACGGCGCACGTACTCCGCCCGGTCGGCGACGCCGTACACCCACTCGTCGAGATATGACTGGAGACGCTCCGCATCGCGCGAGATCGCTTCCCACGCCGTGTAGAACGGGTTGTCGCGATCGTAGCACCCCTGCGCGTACGACGGATGCGCCCCCCACGGCTCGACAACCACCGCGTCGACGATCATCCCCGGGATGATCGTGCGATTCGGGTCGGCGCGAATCACCGACGAGTCGACGAGTTCTTCCACGACCACGATCACGCGCTTCGACGCGAACGCCGCCTCCTTCTGCACACCGAGCAACCCCCAGATCTGCGTGTTCCCGTCGGCGTCAGCGCGCTGCGCGTGCACGATCGTCACGTCGGGATTGAGCGCGGGGACCGTGGCGATCGCTGCCCCGGTGTAGGGGCACGTGATCGAGCGGATCTGCGGATTGGCGACCGGGAGATCGGTCCCCTGGTAGTCACGCAATGGCCAGAAGGGGAGGCGCGCCGCCCCCGCCGAGAAGCGCGCCACCATCCCGAAGTGCGAGTACTCCTCGATCGCCAGCGTTGGCGGCTTCGCCTCGACCGCTCGGCGAAAGGCGTGCAGCGAACCGGCCCCCGGATTCCCTGCCCACGAGAAGACGAGCTTCGTCGCGCACCCCGCGGCGATCATCTGGTCATAGATGACGTCGGGGGTGAGGCGGCAGAGTGTGAGGTTGCGACGCTTCTGGCGGATGATCTCGTGAGCCGCGGCGAAACAGATGAGATGCGTGAATCCCTCGATCACCAGCACGTCGCCGTCGCGTACGTGCTGCGCGACCGCGTCGCGCATGCTCACGACCTTGCTGGCAGTCCTGCTCACGCTGTTCCCGCCGTGCATTCCGCGATGCACTGGTCGAGCATCGCCAACCCTCGGTCGATGTCTACCGAGTCGATGACCAGAGGTGGCGCCAGCCGCAACGAGCTCTTCCCGGCGCCTAACAAGAGGAGCCCGCGCGAGAACGCCAGTTCCACGATCCGGTGCACGAGTTCCCCCGCGGGTTCTCGCGAGTCGCGGTCCTTGACGAACTCCAGCCCGACCATCAGTCCGACGCCGCGCACGTCGCCGATGCAGTCGTGCTTGGCCATCAGCGCACGCGAACCCGCCAGCAGACGCTCCCCCTGCAGCGCAGCGTTGGCCATTGCTCCGCCCTCGACGACATCGAGCGTCGCCAGCGCTGCTGCGCAACAAACCGGGTTTCCACCGAACGTCGACCCGTGCGCTCCATTCTGCCACTTGTCGACCGTCTCGCGCACGATCATCGCCCCGATAGGCATGCCGGAGCCGAGCCCTTTCGCGGTGAGCAGGATGTCCGGCTCAACCCCTTCGTGCTCGCAGGCGAACATCTTCCCCGTACGACCAACGCCGCTCTGCACCTCGTCGAACACCAGGAGGATGCCGTGGCGATCGCAGAGTGCGCGGAGCTCGGTCAGGAAGCCCGGCGGCGGGACGACGTATCCTCCCTCCCCCTGCACCGGTTCAACGAAGATCGCCGCGACGTCCTTCGGGTCCAAATGCCGAGTGAAGAGCTCCTCCTCGATCGACGTCACGCATCCGAGCGTGCAGGCGGGGAGCGTCGCACAATGCCGGCAGCGGTAGCGGTTCGCGTAGTCGACGTGATGCACGTCGGGGAGGAGCGGTCCAAAGCCGGCGTGCTGGCGCGCCTTGCTCGATGTGAGTGAGACGGCACCGGTCGAGCGTCCGTGAAATGCCCCCTTGAAGGCGACGATCGCCGTGCGGCGCGTGGCGTAGCGCGCCAGCTTGATCGCCCCCTCGACCGCCTCGGTCCCGGAATTCGAGAGGAAGACGCGCTTCTTCGTTGGGCCAGGCGCGACCTTCGCCAGACGCTGGCAGAGGTTCGCCATCCCCTCGTAGTAGAAGTCGCTCCCGCAGATGTGCAGGAAGTTCGCCGCCGCCGTCTGGATCGCCTGGACAACATGCGGATGCCCGTATCCGGTCGACGCGACAGCGATTCCGGCCATGAAGTCCAGATAGCGATTGCCGTCGATGTCCTCGACCATCACCCCTTCGCCGCGAGCGATCGCCAGCGGATACTCCTTGATGTAGCAGTGCGACGTCCACTCGGCGTCTCGCTCGACGACGGCTTTCGCCTTGGGGCCCGGCGGGGGAACGACGATGTGCGGATAGTTGCGATCGGTCATGGGAGTGTGCGTTCAGTCGAAGACAGCGTGGCAGGCGAGGGAGAAGCGTTCGACGATCTCGTCGATCTCGCCCTCGGTGATGATGAAGGGAGGGGCGAGCATTGCGAGGTCACCGTTCGTGCCATCGGCCTGTCCCACGTTAGGCCAGACGATCAACCCTGCGTCCTGCGCGGCGCGGGTGAATCGCTCGGCGACACGTGAGGCGCGCGGAAACGGCGCACGGCTGGTCGCGTCGGCGACGAACTCTATTCCGGCGAGGAGCCCGCGCCCGCGGACGTCGCCCACGCCCGGGAGGGCACGGAGTTGTTGGAGCTTCTCATGAAAGGTGGGAGCCATGGACGCACACCGTTCCACCAGCTGGTGCTTCGCGAGATAGTCGAGCGTGGCGACCGCTGCCGCGCAGGTAACGGCGTGGTGCGAGAAGGTTTGCGCATGCAGGAGTGCGCCGCTCCCTCGGGCGATCGTGTCGACGATCTCGCGCGTCGCGAGCACCGCGCTCACCGGCGCGTAGCCACCGCCAATCCCTTTGCCTAACGTGAGGATGTCCGGCGTCACCCCCCACTGCTCGCTCGCCGTCCACGTCCCCGTGCGTCCGGCGCCGACCAGCACCTCGTCGGCGATGAGGAGGACGCCGTGGCGCGAGCACGTCTCGCGCACCGTGCGCAGGTACCCGTCGCGCGGGACCGTTGCACCTGTCGAGCTCCCTCCCACCGGCTCGAGGATGAAGGCGGCGACGCGATCGGATCCCTCCTCGAGGATCGCCGCCTCCAGCACGCGCCCGCTGCACGTGTCGCACGACGCGTCGTCTCGACAGCTGCAACGATACGCGTACGGCGCCGGGATCCGCCGCACGTCGACGAGCCAATCCCCCCACATCGCGCGGTAGTGCTCGCGCGCGGACGCCGAGAGGGCGAGGATCGTGTTGCCGTGATAGCCGGGCGCGAGCGCGATCACCCGGTCGCGCTGCCGTTCCCCGCGCTCGACCCAGTATTGCCGCGCCAGCTTGAGCGCTGCCTCCACCGCCTCGGACCCGCTCCCGAGAATGTACGCATGCGCGAGCGCTGGGCTTCGCGCCACGAGACGCTCGGCGAGCTGCTCCACCCCTTCGTTGGTGAACGCCGTCCCGTTCACATAGGCGATCTTCGACGCCTGCGCCGCCATCGCCTCGCCGATCTCGCGCACGCCGTGCCCGATGTTCGCGACGTAGGCACCGCCGACTGCGTCGAGGTACCGCTTCCCCGCATCGTCCTCGATCCAGCACCCGTCGCCGCGCACGGCCAACGGGTACTCGCGGGTCAGCGAGCGATAGAAGACCGGTGACTCGGGATATCGATGCGAGTGGGACGTTTCGGAGTGCACGCGCGCGAATCTGGCGTCGCGTCAGAGCGGTTGCAACGGGAGCGCGTGAGTCGGAATCCGTGACATTCGGCAGGGACGCGTTCGTCCGCGTCTCGCTCACGAGAAGTGGGCGCATCAGGCCATCTCGCCCGACGCGCCCACGTCACCAGAGTCGCGAACCCGCCCTACGGCCCCTTGTGCAGGTAGATCCGAATCGGTGCGAGCAGGACGAGCGACCGCTCGGAGTAGGCCGTGACCGGCTGCTCGACGGTCGGATATCCCGACCCCGCCGGCGGAACCGCGCGCAGGATGTAGTTCCCCGACAGGAGCTTGTTGAACTCGAACTTCCCCAACTCTCCCGTGCGCACCGTCATGAGGCTGTCTACGCGCACCTTTCCGTCGCCATTGCTCGACGGAACGAGCACCGGATGCAAGAGCGTCACGAGCACCCCGCGAAGTGGCCCGAATGCCGCAGGCTTCGCGGTCGAATCGACGAAGAAGACATCGCCGCGGAGCGACGCGTCGTGCGTGGTGTCCGCCGGCGGACGTCCCGAGTCAACTGGCACTTTCCCAGTATCAGCCGGAACCCTCCCCGTGTCGACCGGCACGCGCCCGGTGTCCGGCTTCTGTCCGCTGTCCGGCTTTTGACCGGTATCGGGCTTCTGCCCTGTGTCGGGTTTCGGGCGCGACGTGTCGGGCTTCTGGGCGCTGTCTCCCTTTGGCTTCGTGGTGTCGCCCCGTCCATTGCTCCCGACGAGCTGTGACGCGTCCGATCCATTCGCCTTCGGCCCCGCCGAATCGGCGCACGCCACGATCGCGGTGGCGATGGCCAACGCGCCGAGTGCGGCAATACTTCGATGTCGCAGCTTCATTCGTCCCTCCCGGCGCACATCGCGCCCGCTCGCCGGCTATCCGGCAGTGTCGTGGTGTCCAGCTTCCACGCAATCAACAACGCAATCACGCCAGCGGTCACCGAACATCGCGTGGTCGCCCCATCCGGCGCTAGTAACCATCGCGCGGTCCCGTCCTACGGTCACGGCGTGCAGCGCCGCGAACGGTTCGTCCCGCGGAGCGCGCGGCTGACGAGAGAGCGGAGCATGCTGTCGGCGGCGGCGCACGGTCGGGTCGCGTGTCGCGTGCGAGGCCGTGGCCCATCGCCCATCCCCGGTATTGGCGAAAGTCGATGTGACGAAATCGGCGGTTCGGTTGTTCGTGGTGGACGGGATGTCCGACTCGGAGCTCATCGCGCGCGCGCTGGCCGGCGATCGCGCCGGCCAGGACGCGCTCGTCGAGCGCTACTACGACGATTGCTGGCGCTATGCCTATCGCCTGTTGGGCGACAAGGCCGACGCCGAAGACGCCGTGCAGGAGACGTTCATGCGCGCCATGCTCGCGCTGCCGCAGTACCGCGAACACCAGCGATTCCGTGCGTGGCTTTTCACGATCCTCGTGAACCAGTGCCGCAACCTCGCCATCGCCCGAAGTCGGCGCGCGCGCCGATTCCTCGGGCTCCCGGCCATCGGGACCGACGGCTCGTTAGGTTCGGTCGCCCCCGAATCCCTCCCCGACGACGAACTCGCCGCCGCCCTCGAGACGCTCGACCCCCTCCACCGCGAGGCGGTGCTCCTCCGCTTCGGCGAAGGGCTTGGCTATGCCGACATGGCGCGCCTCACAGGCGCCAGCGAGTCCGCCCTCAAGATGCGCGTCAAGCGTGGCTGCGAGCGGCTGCGCGCACTCCTCGGACCATCCGTCACGCCATGATGCCTTCGAACGACGAATACTTCATCTCACCCGATCGCGCTGCCGAACGCGACGACGGTGCGCCGGGAGGTGCCGCCAGCATCGGAGGAGCTTCGCCGACGCTCGCACGCTGGTATCGCGCCAGTGCCCGCAACAACTGCGACCGGACGCGTCACCTCAACGCCATCTCTGAGGCGATCGCGTCGGCACGTCCGGGAGAGTTTTCTCGAGACTCGCTCGCGCCGGCTATCGATGGCAGCGACAACATCGATGCAGCGCGCGCCGATGACGCGCGGCCGACGATGCAGTCGCGCGTCACAGCCGCGTCCGCAGATTTCCCTCCACCCGCGCCTCGGTTGGCACTCCAGGACGATGGCCGTGCGACCGCACGCCCTCGCGAGTTCCTCACCGTTCGACGCCTGTCTCGCACTCCATGGGCTCGGGCGGCTGCCCTGGTTGTCTTTGCAGCTGGCGGTATCGCACTCCTCGCGCGCGGCCACCGCGAGCCGACCATTCCGCCCACCGCGCCGACGCGCGACGTCGGCTTCGCGTTGCGCCTGCCGGATGCCACCGTTCGCAATGTTTCGCTCGCGGGCGACTTCAACGGATGGGATGCCTCGACGCTTCCGATGGTGCGCGACCCGGCCGACGGGACGTGGCGCGTGCGAATCCCCCTCGCCCCCGGGCGTCACACGTACTCGTACGTCATCGACGGCACGCGCTGGGTGATCGATCCGCTTGCGCCTCGAACCGTCGAAGGCGCTCTCGGCCCGACAAACGTCATCGCCGTGATGGGTGATACATGAGACGCTCCTCGCGCTTCTCCGCCATGCTGGCGACCGCGTTCCTGGCGCTGTTCCTCTCGCAGGGTACCGCGTACGCGCAGTCCCTCCCCGACAGTGCCTTCGACGCGGCGACAAACACCGAGCTGCGCAAGCTACTCGCCCAGAGCTATGGCGACGGCCTCCCCGAGGCTCCGCTCCGCAATCGCATCCTCCAGGGCGCGGCGCGCCATGTCGACGGAGCGCGCGTGGTGGCGCTCGTGCGCGCGCACGCCGACTCGATGCGTGCGGCCCGCGCCGCGTTAGGCGCACGCGCTTCGGCCGACGAACTCGATGCCGGTGCTTCGGCGCTCCACGCAGGGGCATCGCGAGCGGCGCTCCATCGCCTGCGCACGGTGCGCGCCGAGGGGAGTGCGACGACCGCAATCATCGTCCTGACCGACTTGCTGTGGCGCGGCGTGTCGTCGAACGATGCCGCCGATGCGATCGCTCGACTCGCCTCGCGCTCAAATGACAAGGCGCTCCTCTCGCTTCAGGGGGCGGTGGCGCGCGAAGGGGCGCCGGCCTCGCCGCAACGATTGCAGTCGTTGGTCGATCGCTTCGCCGCGCCAGCAAGTGACAAAGCGCCGAGCGCAGGCGTGCCCGGGCGCCGCCCCGTTCCTCCCGACACACTTCCAGCGCAGGGCATCTCGGTCACCTCCGCGTCGTCCGGCTCGCCCGCCGCTGGCGCGTCGCTCGCGCTCTCTTCCCTCGGCGCACCGACCGGCGGGTCGGGGAGTGCGCTGCTCGGGGAAGGCGAGTGGGCCTTCCAGCTCGGCCGCTCGTGGAGCGTCGCACCGGCGTCGGCACTTCGCCTCGCCGAGGACGGAGCCCGCTGGTCTGCCGCGATCTCTCTCGCCCGTCAGCTGCAGCCGGCGCCGAACCTCGGGGCGCGTCTCTGGGTGAACGGCGAGATCCGCTCCCCCATTGCGCGCACCAGGAGCGAACTCCCGGTCTCGCCCGACCTTGGCGCGTCGACCATTCCGCCGGGGCGCGGCCGCGATTTGGCGATTCGCGCCGGCACCGACCTGCAGCGACGGGTTGGGGCGTGGGGCGTCACCGGACATGTTGCCCTTGGGCACCTCCGCTTCTCGTCGCTCGAGACGACGCTCGTCCCGCGCGAGGTCCCGATCGTCCCCGACACGCAGACGCCGCGTCCCGATACGCTGGAGACGCGGATCGTTCTGGAGCCGCAAAACGTCTGGCGCGTCCTTGGCATCTCTACCGTGCAAGGGGGGATGTCGTTGCAGCGCGGCGCCTATCGCTTGAACGGGACCATCGTGCGTCGATTGCCGCCGGCCAATCGCTCGGGCGATTCGCTGTCGTCGAATCGACGGACGCTGTTTATCGTTGGTGGCGAGCGGCGCATGACGTCACGGGTCGCCGTCGTTGGGGAGTGGAGCTCGCACGATCCATCGCTCGTCACCGGTTCGATGTCATTGCACGACGCCCGCTGGCGGCTCGGCTTTCGGATCGCATCGCCGCCGCCTTCGATCGTGGCGCTCGCTCCCCCGCGTCACGCCGACAATTCCGAGGCGTCGCGCGTCCCAAGCGTCGAACTGCGTGTCGATTCGGCGCTCTCCGGCGATCGAGACGGGACGCGCTTCGTGCGCCTGCGGGTGCGCATTCCCGGCGCACGTGCCGTCCAGGTCGAGGGGGATCTCACGGGATGGAGCGCGACGCTGCTTGCCGCCGAGAGGGATGGGAGCTTTAGCGGAACGTTTGTCGTGGCGGGCCCGATCGTGCGGCTCCGCGTTCGCGCCGATGGCGGTCCGTGGACCACGCCTCCCGGTCTCCCTACGCAGCAGGACGACTTCGGCGATCTCGTGGGGGTGTACGTTCTTCCGGGGTAGCCGAGGGGAGGTCAAGGGAGTGACGGGGAGCTGGGCTGAGGGATTCGCAGCGGTGCGGTGGGATGAGGCGTAGATTCTGGCGCACTGTTCGCACCGCCCCGTCATCGGGACGGCGTGCGCTGCGCACCGGCGTCATCGGGCGAGCGCCGGTTGTCTCTCCTCCTACAACATCCCCCATGCCGCATTCGTCGTTCTTGCGATCCACCGTCGCCGTGTTGGCGGCCGGCGGAGTGCTTGCTGCATGCAAGTCCACGCCACCCACTACCGCCCCCGCTCCCGTCACGCGTCCTGGAGCGCCTGCGGGGGCGAACGCGCGCCCCGGGCAAGGCGCTCCCGGAACTCCGGCGAATGGCGACACCACGCGGGGCCCCGGCGCCGGCGGCGCTGCACCCGGCGGCGATCCGGTTCCCCGTCCGTACAATCGTGTCGTGACGTCCAACGCGACGACCCGCGGCGGGCTGTTCAAGACGCATCGCATCGGGACGCGCATACTGTTCGAGATTCCGCGCGAAGCGCTCGACAAGGAGATGCTGCTGGTGACGCGAGCCGCGCGAGTCCCGGTGAACGCCGGCTACGGCGGCCAGCAGATCGGGCAGCGGCGCGTGGTACGCTGGGAGCGCCGTGAGAACAAGATCCTCATGCGCAACGTCTCCTACGCGACCGTCGCCGACTCGGCGACCGCGATCTACCAGGCCGTGCGCAATTCCAATTTTGACCTGATCCTCGCCGCGTTCAACGTAGACGCGTATGGCCCAGACAGCGCCGCGGTGATCGACGTGACGCGCCTGTACACGGCGCCACCGACCGAGATCGGACCCGGAAACCAGTTCCGCGGCAACATCGATCCGGCGCGTTCGTTCATCGAGAAGGTCCTGTCGTTCCCGACCAACGTGGAAGTGGAAGCGGTGCTGACCATCAACCCGCCCCCGGGTGGCGCGGGCGCCGCTGGCGGTGGCAACCCGTTCCAGCAGGCCGCGAACGGCACCGCGTCGGTTGTCTTGCACTGGTCGATGGTCAAGCTCCCCGAGAAGCCCATGATGCCGCGCCTGGCCGACAAGCGCATCGGCTTCTTCACGCTCAGCACGCTCGACTACGGGCGTCCGGAGCAGCGCGCGCAGGAGCGCGACTACATCATCCGTTGGCGCCTCGAGAAGAAGGACCCTAATGCCGCGAAGTCGGAGCCGATCAAGCCGATCACGTACTACGTCGATCCGGCCACGCCCGACTGGCTCAAGCCGTACGTGAAGAAGGGGATCGAGTCATGGCAGCCGGCGTTCGAGGAGGCCGGGTTCATCCGCGGAATCGTTGCGGCCGATGCGCCGAAGAACGATCCGGACTGGGCCCCCGAGGACGCGCGCTACTCCGTCGTGCGCTGGTTCCCGTCGACCATCGAGAACGCGACCGGGCCTAACGTAAACGACCCGCGGACCGGGGAGATCCTCGAGTCCGACATCTATATGTATCACAACATCATGAACCTGCAGCGGTCGTGGTACTTCACGCAGGTGGGGCACCTCGATCCGCGCGCGCGCATGTGGCCGTACCCCGATTCGCTCATGGGGCGCCTCGTGGAGTTCGTCGTCGCCCACGAAGTCGGGCACACGTTAGGCTACCAGCACGACCAGAAGGGGAGTTCGCTCTATCCCGTCGATTCCGTGCGCTCGCGCACCTGGGTCGCGAAGATGGGGCACTCGCCGTCGATTATGGACTACTCGCGCTTCAACTATACCGCGCAGCCGTCCGACAACATCCCGCTCGAGGATCTCATCCCTCGCATCGGCCCGTGGGACAAGTACATCACGCACTGGGGCTACGCGCCCATTCCAGGCGCGAAGACGCCCGACGAGGAGTGGAAAACACTCGACTCGTGGTCGCGCCAGCAGGATGCCACGCCGTGGTTGCGCTTCAACATGAGCGACTCGCGCGGCGCCGATCCGGGCGACCACACCGAGGCCGTCGGTGACGGTGACGCCGTGAAGGCCACCGGGTGGGGGATGATGTCCATCAAGCAGATCGTCCCGCTCCTCGTCCCGGCCACCGTGCACGATGGCGAGAGCTACGACGACCTCGACATGATGTACGGGCGACTGATCGGGCAGTGGACCAACGAGCTCAATCACGTCGCCGACGTCGTCGGTGGCGCCGACGCGCAGGAGAAGTATGCGGGACAGTCGGGACCGCGCTACACGCCCAAGTCGCGCGCCACGCAGAAATCGGCGGTGAAGTTCCTCAACGACAACGCCTTCGCTACTCCTACCTATTTCCTGCAGAACGATATTCTCGAGAAGATCGAGGTCGAGGGAGCGATCCGGCGCATCAACCAGGCGCAGACGCGCGTCCTCAACCAGCTCCTCAACGACCGTCGTCTCGAACGCTTGATCGAGTACGATGCGCTGGGCGAGACGGGCGGTGCCTACACGCTCGCCGAGATGGCGGCCGACCTGCGGAACGGCGTCTGGAGCGAGCTGTCGGGCGGGAGCGTGAAGATCGACGCCTATCGCCGCGAGCTGCAACGGAGCTACCTCAACGCGCTCGACGGGAAGATCAACCCCAAGCCGGTGCAGCTGCCGGCCGGGCTCCCGCCGGGCTTTGCCGCCCAATTCGCCGGCGCGCGCGCGACGAGCGACATCAAGGCCGTCTTCCGGGCGGAGCTGCGGTCGCTGGACGGGCAGTTGTCGTCGGCGATCGGGAAGACGAGCGACCGGACGACGCGTGCGCATCTCGAGGATGCGCGGGCGCAGATCAAGAAGATTCTGGATCCGCAGAGCTGAGCGCTTAACGCAGGGCTTGGAAATGGAGCGAGCCGCTCCCGGAGGGGGCGGCCTGTTTTGCGTCTCTACGGCCATCTGCGGAGAGAGGCTCGAATCGCTAGCTCAGGGCGAAGGAATCGCTGCTTCTGCCGTCAATTAGGGGCGCTGACGCAGTTACCATTAGAGTGCTCGCACAGCTCACGCTGTACTCAACGAGCGACGAGGTGAGAGAAGGACGGAGCACTTTCGCCGAGGTTTATCGGCGGCTGCAATGCACTTTGGCTCGAGACCACTAGTAGATGATTCCCAGAGGCGAACGGCGCGTGCAATGCCGCGCAGAGCTGCAAGTCAAACACCGGTAAGGTTACCCGGCAAGCTCGGGGGTACAGCGGCGTCCCATCACCACGCAGGCCCACTGGGTCTACTTCATGGACTTCCTTTGAGCCCGGTGTACCCGCAGTCGCCTCAATTGTATTCTCAGCTTTTTCGACATGCGCAAGCGCGAGCTTGCGGTCCAAGAAGTAGGCGCGTACCTCGCCGTCTCGCGGAATGTGCGTGCCAGAAAACTTGACGACCGGCACAGCAGCGCTCGCGCCATCTCAGTACACGAGGGGCGCGCCCTCGACGTCGCGCCTACCGCGGCGAGCCAGACGGGGCTTCACCTGGCCCGGCAATCACACCGAAACCACTATGGCGAGTGCTACTGTTAAACCAGATACAGTGAATGCTGAGGTAAGCATCGAAGTGTCTACATCGCCGATACGCGTCCCACCACTTCGTCCTGGCAGGACGTGCGCAGCACTGCGCGCCTCACGGCGAGTTGGGTTGTCTATCTCCGCACGCATACGCGCGCAGGCTCACCACTTCACCCGAGCCTCCTCCTTGCATTTCGCAATAGTTCCTCGAAGCGGTGCCTTAAAGAATACATCTAGTCTGTTCGTGCGCATTGATCCACATGACTGAATTCAGACTTGAGATGCAACGACGAAACTCTCTAGTCGGAAGTTGACGGATCTACAAGGTCGACTAGTTCACCTACAGCACCTGTTTGAGTTTGGGCGAGGTAACGAAGGTCTCTGGAACAACAAGCCTCTCAGCAAGGTGTCGGATGAACGACTGACGGAACGGAATAGGCAGATTGCCGACGAGCGAACTCGGCTGCGCGCTCATGTTGTTCGGACTAGCGAGATCGAGCGATCCCGCAGTTCCCTCAAGGTAGGATCGCCAGACCAGGGTAGAACAAATGAAAGTCGTGGTGGAGAAGCGCATGGCGTCGATTCGCCGAAAGAGTGCGTTCACTCGTGGACTAATCACTCCCCCCAACAGCACGTAGACGCTGTTGGCCTGAACTACGAGCTCAACTAGTCGTTCTGTGTCCCAGTATGGAAGGCCCCGTCGAGTAGTGGCAGACGCCCAGGCCACAATTGCGTCGCGAGACGAGTTGGGCAACGGTGTTGCGGGGCGAAATGCGGCAAACGTTACACCTGTCCAGGCTAGGCTCTCCTCGAGCGGAAGCGATCGCACTTGGCCCCAAACACCAGCATCGCCCGATGGCACAGCCTCCGCAATCAGAGGCGTACCGTCTTGGTCGCCGCCAAGATACAGGGCGGCATGCGTGTAGCGAGCGCCGTACAAGATTAGCTGAGCTGACGTAGGGTTTCCTTCTACGATGATGTCAGCGCGTCGGAGAGGCAAGAGAGTACCGAACCGAATGGGAGGACCAGCGTGCGGTGATGAGAGTAACGGATGTACTACAATCGAATTTGAGCGACTTCCCGTCGAGGCATCGACGACCTCCATCGCAACGTCGGGGCCAAACGGCGCGATATAGGGTAATGCTTCCCATCTTCCTTCTCCATCAGCGGATATCAAACTGCTGCTGATTGGGCTGCCATTGACGAGGATCTGAAGCGTGTGCCCAGGCTCGGCACTACCAGCTAGTGATACAAACTGCGATTGCGGGTGAGAGCCGTCGGCTGGAGTGTCGATACAAGGTAGGACATTGCCGCAAAGCGAGGCCGCGATCACGCGAGTTGGAACAAGAGCGCACGAAGTTGTGCCGCCGACGATCGGTGTACACTGCGACGGGCCGCGCGAGTATCCGACTCCTAGGTCGCCCCGCGTGTTATCGCCCCAACAGTACACTTCGTCAGCGATAGTCACCCCACAAGTACGCCACCCACCCGCGCTAATGCTTTTAAAAGTTAGCCCGCCGGATACAGCAACTGGAGCCAATGCGCATGGGTGATTGAATGGCGAGCAAGAGTCTGGACCGGTAGACTGACCATCGCCAAGTTCTCCATGGTCACTATATCCCCAGCAGAATGCTTCTCCACTCGGTGTAAGTCCGCATGCGTGCTCTCGTCCAACGCTGATACTCTGTAGGGTGGGCGCCCCCGCGGAGGTGACGCGCATGGGGGTACAAACGGAGAATGTATTGGGGTCGCAGACTGGCCCGGGCCAAGTTCCAATGCCGAGTTGAGCAAACTGATTGCTTCCCCAGCAAAACGCTTCGCTCGCGCTGGTCAATGCACACGTGCTAGCGTAGCTATTGCTTAGATACGTGTAGTTCGAAGCTTGGGCGACGGCGATTGGTATGAGACTACAACCTGTCCACAAGTTGCCGAACGAGGACGATGGACACGCCGTCGGTCCAATGGATCGGCCCGTTCCTAACATTCCTCCACCGTCAAGCCCCCAGCAATAGGCGAGTCCCGATGTGGAAAGTCCGCAGGTGTGACCAGCACCCGCGCTCACTTCTGCGAAAGTGATTCCTCCCGAGACTGATACCGGCAAGGTTTCACAAGGATAGCCAGATGGGCAGAACGAGCCCCCTGAACTGCCGGTGCCAAGCTGTCCCGTGGCGTTGCTGCCCCAACAATACGCCGCGCCAGCGATCGTGACGGCGCACGTTTGCATGAGGCTTACGGACTGTTCTAGAGCGGTCGAGATTTGCCTAAACCGGAGCCCACCGGCTACGGCTACGGGCGTCGTGCTGGACGCGAAACCGCCATTTCCGAGTTCGCCGTTGGTGTTCGATCCCCAACAATAACCGTCGCCTCCTGTTGCAATCGCGCACGTGTAATTCCCGCCAGCACTTATCGCGGAGAATGTCGCCGGTCCGGCCACTTGACTCGGTCCACTGTTCCCAGAACCCCAGCAAGCGATGCTGCCGTTTCGGTCGAGCGAGCAAATCGGTCCGAAGATGCCACCAACCGAGACTTCGGTTGCGTTAAGTGGTTGGCCGGATACTGACACAAGTGCATTTCGGAGAGCACTCGCAGTTTCGCGCTGGACGATCGGCGCTGCGGGATCCGAGCACGCGAGCGCGCCGACCAGTAGGATCGAAGATTTGATCTGCATTCGGCCCTCTCTCCGAGTCAGTTCCAGAAATTGATGATGCCCAGCTAGCCCACTCCACCCTAGGGTCCGCGAGAGTGAATGGCGGCTCACTCTCATTCACATCTCGCTCGGTGGGCCCTCGAGATTTCGGGCACGCTCGCTTGCGGCCTAGTAGCTCCTGAACCCCTTCACTTCTCGAGATAACGCGGTGCTTCTTACAGAGAAGGCAGTATGCGTCAGCTTGCCTTCACACTGTCTGAGCCGCTCGTGAGAAGCGTGTGAGATCAACGCTCCATTCTAGAACGACTCCCAGTTGAAATCCTCGCCGTCGGGCGGACTGCACTCCGCGCGGCTCCGCTTTCTTGCGCGCCCCACATGGCGTGAGGCTATTGCGCGATCGATGTGTCGCTGACGACTGCAGGCCGGACGATCGATCGTTTGACAGCAGGACACTTTTCGCCGGACCGTGCCCATCGACCGCGTGCCAATCGTCGCCCTGGACGGTTTCGATAACCAACCGCTCTGCTGTTCTTGGTCGTCCACTCGGATCAATAGCACCACTGCTCGCGAGGGAGGCGAAAGCGCATATTCGACCTTGCATACGCTTTTCGCTCTTGACGCGTAGCGCTACTGCCCACGACTGGGGCTCCGGAGACATCGGCCCTGCGTCAACCAGGCGCGCGATCACTCGCACCCGAGGTGGGCGCTCAAGTTCGCTGCCTTCACCGACATCAAATGGCAACTGCGCACCGAGCACCGCGAGGTAGACTGATCGTGAATTCTCGTCGAGTACCCTGCTACGCGGTACTCCGAGAGCCAAACGCGAACGTCGCCGCCATGCGGCTGCCGCGACATCCGATCACGCGCTTCAAGAGCATGCCTGTGAGAATAGGCGCGGGTCACCTCCCGCGATGTCGCTCGATGTCCGGCGGTATATACGCGGTCGCGGTGGTGCTTCGGCACTCGCAAGACGACTAGTCGCATCCGGAACACGAAGTCGGGAGAGAGTTCTTCAATTGCGATGCCGCGATTTCCTCGATCCTGAGAAGTTCAGCCAGCCTTGAGACCTTTTCCATTTCGATATGAAGGTTCCGGTCAACCCTCGACGATGGCGGCTGTAGCTGAACGCGCGGCGCAAACACCAAACGTCGAGTCACTCACGTTGAAGGCAGGCGTAGAGTAGAACATTTTCGGACGAAGGTACGCGAACAAAGTTCGGGCCAGTTTCGTATCCACGCGAGTTGTCGTCGGCGGTGCCGACGTTGTCCAGGGTCAGTGTGGAAAATGCGATTCATAGCGCTAGCGAGCGTTCTGCCTCTTGAATTGTTTCATTGTCCCGACAAGGTTCGACCTGTCCACCGCACGCATTACCGCTCTCTCCCCTCGAGCAGCCCCGTCCTCGCACCCGGGACTCTAGAACTCCCTCGTGAGATGCGTGTGATATGGACACTCAATTCGAGACGACTCCAGGGCGACCGTCGAACCGCCTTACGCTCCGCACCTTAGGCGCGGCGTCACTATCGCGTGCGACAGCGACCAGCGAGGAGGTCCCTCGCGGCCGCAGCAAGCAATTCGCCCTCATCGCATATCTGGCCTGCCAGCCCTCACGCTCCGCCTCGCGCGATGATCTCATCTCGCTGCTATGGGCTGACTTCACCAATCGCGATAGCGCAGAACCCCCAAGTGATCGACCTGCTCGTGGAGACCCATCGCAGCGTCCACGACGGTCACCCCCCTCGCTAGAGACCGCGCGCAGTCGGTTCAATGACTCCTTTCGCGACGCGCTCCGACAACTTCGCGGAAAGCTCGGCACCGACGCCTTCGGTTCGGAAGGCGCCGACCCGATAGCGCTCGCTCTCGAGCTCAGTGTCGACCGCGACGACCTCCTTTCCGCGGCGAAGCGAAACGACGACGCGTCCGTTTTCTCCCTTTACGCCGGCCCGTTCCTCCCGCGCTTCGAACTGCTCAAGGCGCCGAGCGCGTTCGGCCAGTGGGTCGAGCAGGAGCGCGCGCACCTCCGACGGCTATTTCTCGAATCTGCGAATCGCCTACTAATAGATGTGCGGGCAGAGTCGATTGGCCGCGTGACCGACATCGCACAGCAGCTCCTGAAACTCGGCGAGCTTGACGAGTATATCTGGATCTCCGTGTTCTCGAAGCTCGCAGAGCATGGTTCAGAGGGAATTGCTCGCGACCTAGGCGTGCAGTTGCTGAATGAACTGGCGCGTCAGGAGGTCGATCCGTCGCCGTCGCTTCTCTCACGTCTTCAACCATCCGTCGGATCGGCGCGACTCAGTACGAAAGCCGAACACCCATCCGCGCGCAGGACCAAGTCCCGAGAGCCGAATTCACAGCGCCCTTTCGTCGCGCGCGCCTCAGAGCTTGCCGACGCTGAGCGAGCTTGGGCTTCCTCCGTGAATGGCACCAAGACGCACCTCCACTTCGTTGCACCGTCCGGCTACGGAAAGTCCGCACTCCTCGAACGCGCGCGTGTAGTGCTCCGATCCGGAACCTCAGGCACCGCACTCCGCAGAACGGTACGTATCTCGGCCAACGAAGGCACCAAAGGCGTTCCGTACCAGTTCGCGAGTGAGTTCGCCACTCAATTGGCGACTCGCCCTGGAGCTTCGGGCATCGACGTGACGCATGCCGCCGCGCTGGTCACTCTCGCGCCGAATCTGGTCGAAGAGTTTCCAATTGCGAAGCGCCTGCGCGGCGCCATTGAGCTGCATCACGACGCGTGCGCCTCGGCGCTCGCCGAATTGATGCAGGTGCTCTCCAGTGACGAGCCGCTCGCGATCTTCGCAGATGACCTGCACTGGAGCGATGAAGCTTCCCTCCACTTGCTATCCACCGCGTGGCAGCGCTGCCCGCCTACACGACTGCTTATTCTCTCGGCGTCGCGCACCGAGTGCGAAGCTTTCTGCACCGCGACCGCGAGCACGACGCGCGTGCTCGACCCGCTCGATGAACGTGACGTGCGAGACATGCTCGAGGCAGAGGCCTCGCTCCCGCGAGACGCGTGGGCACGCGAGGTCCCGGGTCTGCTCCACGATGTGAGCGAAGGATCTCCGCTGCAGATCGTTGAACAGCTTAAGCTTCTCGCATCTCAGCGACTGCTGTCGCATGACGGCAGTCGCTGGCGCACGCGAGACAGCGCCGCACTGCTGGCAGCACTGGAGCTTCCGGGTGCAACATCGCGACGGATTGAGCGGCTTTCGCCCGAATCGCGCGACGTACTCTTGCTGTTGGCCGTGGCAGGCTCTCCGCTGAGGGAAGAAGTTCTGCTCGCTGCGATTGGGTGGGCGCCCGACGAACTCGCGCGGCGAGTGAACGGACTCACGGAACGCGGGTTCGTCATGCGGTCTGGCGAGGAATTACACCTCGTGCATGATGCGCACGCCGACGCTACTCTTCGGCTAGCAACCGAATCCGCCGTGCATCGCGCCGCCGCGGCGGTTGGTCGAGCCCTATTTCGGAAGACGAGCGATGGCGGCGACGATCGACCGCTGTACGCCGATCATCTCCGACAGCTGCAGCGAGCCGCGAGTCTGCTGATCGATGGAGATGATCGACCGACGCTCGAGCAAGTGTTTGCCCACGCGACGCGTCGTGCGCGCACTTCGGGCGACCGGCGCCACAACCGCACGCTCGGGTATGAGCTCCTCTCGGCAGCAGTGACCAGAAGTTCTGACGGTCGACACGGCAGTCCTGTAGCAGTCGCTCGACTAGTGCGTGCTTTGGAGACGTCCCTCCCATGGCGCTTGCGCTACTTCAATGAGTTACGCCGAGGTGGATGGGCATTGCTAGCGTTGATCTTGGTTACCGCGTCAGCGGGCATCACCGCTCGCATAGTGGCCGTGGGAACCGCCAATACTCCGCGCATAACGCTTTTAGCGTCGCTACCTGCACTGGATGGAAAGAGCGTGTCGGTCTTCGAACGCCCATTACGCGACACCGATCTCGCATCCCCCGGCGCGATTGCAAATCCCGTCGACGGCGAGCGCTACGCACAACTTCCGCCGGCGAATGTGAGCGATCGCGCGCAGCTGCGTTCCGACGGTCAGGCGTGGGTCATCGGACGCGATGCTGCTGATTCCGGCGGGCTGGATATCTTCGAGCTAAGCAAGCGCGGAGTGGCACGTCGAATCACGGACTCGCCAGGAGACGACCTGTCCCCCTCCTGGTCGCCCGACGACGCCCACATCGTCTTCAGCACATCGCGCTGGAACACGATCGAACAGTACGACATCGCGACGTATGACACGCTCACGCACGCGATCCGGCAGCTTACGTCCGGAGATGACCGCGATGTCAATCCGGTGTGGAGTCCAGATGGCTCCCGAATTGCGTTTCTTCGCGAGTACTGGGCGGGTGGCCGTGGCATTTGCGTCGTGGACGTCGACGGATCTCATCTTCAGTGCACCCCGAACTCTCCGACTCTCCGCGAGCTTCTTCACGGATGGATCACCGCCCACGAATTGCTCGTGGAACGAGCCAACGATACAACACGTTTCGCCTTGCTTCGTCGAAGCGTGCCCGATTGGACCGATCGCGTCGTCGATCCCGAGTTCGTGTCGCAGAAGTCCCTGCAGCTCTCGCCGGACGGTCGATGGATAGCATGTCGTTGCGCGTGGAGATCGCGGCCGTCGTCCGGGTGGACCCTATTCCCCCTCGACGCACCGCAGAGTGCACAGCCGATCGCAGTCCCAGACTCGCTGGTCGAACGGGTAAGTCTCACGTGGCTTGAGGAAAGCCTTCCGCATCCGAGCGTAGTGCGACTCGCAATGCAGCGAGGACCGGGAGACGTCTTGGTCGACGTCCCGTACCAGCTCGAGGTGACTGCGTACAACGCGCGTGGGACATCGGTCGACGTCGGCGCGGTCCGGTGGCGCGGACTTGACGCGGCGATGCGAATCGACTCGTTCGGCGTTGTCTTCGCCAGTCACCCCGGCCAATTCCGCGCTGAGGTCTCCGCAGGTGGCTGGACAACGGACACGGTGACGCTTACAGCACAGATCGCAAACTCGAAATTGCTGCTCGATGAGCGCTGGACGCACTCGCTTTCGCCGGTTTGGGTGCCCTTCGGCCTCCCACGCCCGGAGATCGTGGACGACTCGATGCTGGGCCCAGCCTTCTTCAACAACGGCGATCGCTACTACTTCAGCGGCGCGTACTCGGCGTCGTCTTTCGACGTGCGCGAAGGACTCTGGGTCGAAGCCACGATCTCGACGCCGATCAACCGACACGGACAATGGCAGGAACAACTGCTCACGCTGTTCGCCGCTTCTGACTCCACTTGGCTCTCGTCGTGGAATCACGTGAATGGCGACATGACTCCCGGCGACTGTCGTGTGTACTTCCCGAGTGGAGATGGAGCACATCACGGCGATTCGATATTTGTTCAGAATCCAAAGCCAGGGCCCCGTTTTTCTGCGCCTCCGTGGTTGCGAACCGGGCGACCATTTCGCGCGCTCATTCAAGTTTTCCCGGACGGCCGATGCGGATTCGCCGTAAACGGCGAAGTTCTCTGGATCAGCGCACCGGCGTTCCGTGACTCGTTGGCACGCGTCAAAATCGATGGCCGCAGCGTCGCGACACGGATTCTGGTCGGGCCCCTACGCGTCGCGTCCGGAATTGCACCGCAGGTACGCTGGAGTTGGATCCGACCGGGGAGCCACTAGCGCGGGATTCGATTTGCTCTACCCGTCGTGCCCCCACCGCATCCCTTCCATCGATCTCACCCCCGCTCCAACGCCACCTCGACGTTGACGGGACGCGTCACCGTATCGAAGATGGGAGAGAGGGATTTCGCTGCCTGCATGATCTCCTGCAGCTGCTCATCGCTCGCGTCCGCCTGCACGCGATAGTCGAGGTGCACGTTCGACAGCCCCGACGGTATCTCCTTGAGCCCGAAAAAGCCGTTGAGGTCGATGTTGGCACTCACGTCGAGCTCGAGCGCATCCAGCTTCACGCCGCGCGCGGTCGCCTGCGCTGCGTAGGTGCCGGCCATGCAGGCGCCGAGTGCGGCAATCACGGTCTCGATCGCGGTCGGTCCGGTGTTCTCGCCCAGCAGCTCGGGCGGGTGATCCCCGCGAAGCGTAAAGTGCCGTTGCAGCTGCTGGCCCGCTTGCTCGATCGAGCGTGTGTGCACGTCGAGGCCGAAGCCGCCGTCCCAGTTCACCGTCGCTCGCCACGTCACACGCCCGGTGTCGGGTTGCTCCTGTACCCCTTCGATCGCCTCGGTCATCGCATCGACATCCCAGCCATTGAGCCGGTTCGTGTCCTTGTTCCCGTTCGTCGTTTGTCCCCTTCGTGTCGCGCTCCTGGTCGCGGTTGCCATGGTTGCTCTCCTTCTTTGAAGTCGCAGCCGGCCAACGTGCCGGCCAATTGTCTGTATTCGCAGGCTACGGTGAAACGCGTCGCCGAGTCAGTGCTGTACGCGTCGCGACCGTTCCATCTGCGCCAATCCGTGGAGGTTTTCGTGCTCTACAATCGCCAACGTCCGGTACGCGTCACCCTCGTGGCGACACCGCTCACCCAGATCGCGCCGCTCAGCGGCTTGTACGAGACGTTCAACGGCTTCGCGATGTTGTCGCGCATCGCCCCCGACATCCCGTCGCATCCCTTCGACGTGGAAGTCGTCGCACCGCACGAAGGGACGATCGACGAGGGAGAACTCTCGCTCGGCACGCGCCGACACTTCGACGACGTCGACGACACCGACATCGCCATCATTCCGCTGATGATGGTCGAGCACGACGAGTGGAGAACCGGACGCTTTCCGTCGTTGGTTCGTTGGCTTCGCACGCTGCACGCGCGGGGCACCACCGTCTGCTCCACTTGCACCGGCGCCCTCCTCCTCGCCGAGACCGGCCTCCTCGATGGCGCCGACGCTACCATTCACTGGGCCTTCGCCCCGACCTTCCGACGCAACTTTCCAGAGGTGCGGCTCCGCACCGAACAGGCGCTCGTCACCGCAGGGGCGCGCGGGGAGCTCGTGATGACCGGCGGCGTCATGTCGTGGCATGACCTCGCCCTGCACCTGATCGCCGAACACGTCGGACCGACGGCCGCGCAGGAGATGGCGCGCTTCCTCATGCTCGAGTGGCACGCCGAGGGGCAGTCGCCCTACGTGAGCTTTGCGCCACGCTTCGATCATGACGACGCGGAGATCGCCGAGCTGCAACGCTGGCTTGGCGAGCACTTCGCGACAGCGAACCCTGTCGAGGAACTCGTGGCGCGCTCCACGCTCCCGCGCCGTAGTCTCGAGCGGCGCTTTCGCGCTGCCACCGCCGAATCCCCCATTTCCTACGTGCAGCAACTCCGGGTCGCCGAAGCGCGGCGCCGGCTCGAGCGCAGCGATGATGCCGTCGAGCGCATCGCCTTCGACGTGGGTTACGAGAACACCGCGTTCTTTCGGCGCGTGTTCAAACGCACCACGCAGATGAACCCGAGCGCCTATCGCCGGAAGTTTCGCGTACCGCTCGCGAGCACGCGCACGTCGTGAACGTCTCTCGACCGGCACGGCCGCGAGCAGCGGCGCGAAGCGAGGCTCTCTCCTGACAGAGTCGAGCCACGGATCCACCTCGAGACGAGTGATCGAGTGCGACCGCTCCCGATGCGCACGCTCCAACCACGTGAGCGCCAGCGCAAACGTGGAGTCGAGATCCAGTGCGCGATCGCGCGGACGAGCGGCATCGGGATTCAACCGGTCGAGCACCACCCGCCGGCATTTCGCGCCTGCCGAGATGCGATCCAGCGGATCGAGCTGCTCGGCGCACCCCAGTTCCCCCACGGACTCGTCGCGCCGCCACTTCGCGACAATCGTCCCTGCCTGACCACTGGTGCGCCGTGGCGTTGGAACTGTCGATCGCACTCGAACGCCGGAATCCCTGCTCCGCACGCGACCAGTCCCGGTTGTAATACAGCGCGACACACCCGCGCGACGCAGCGACTCGCCGCGCACATGCGCCATGGTGTAGTACGGCGTCCGGTCTCCCGTCGTCCCGGCGGTGAGCATGGGGACGACGTGCGGCTCCTGCATCGACGCGGCGAACTGGATCGCGCGCGTGAATCTCTCGGCCGAGAATCGCTGCCAGAGTTGCGGCGCGAGGATCTTCACGACCTCCTGTCGCCCGAGCGGTTCGTCGCGCGACACGAACACTTGGGCTCAGTCCACCGCGGCGGAGTTCTCGCTCCAGCGTGTAGGCGTCGCAGAGCGTGGACTGCAGCCGGTCGCGGAAGTCGTCCGTCATCCGGGGGAAAGCGGGCGGGGAAAGGTTCGGCGAGTTACGCCCGCGCCAAATAGGGGAGCATGCTTTGGGCCAGATTGACGCGCCACGAGTGCGGTAAGCTCCCCTGTCGAGCGACCGAGTCCACACCGGAACTGCTCGGTGCGCGGCGTGATCGCGCGAAGCCTGCGCGTCCGTAGATTCTTCCTCCTGCCCACCCGTCCCCAGGACCCGCGCGAGATCTCACCGACCGATGGATACCCTCACGCACGATCAGGCCCTCACGCTCCTCGACGCCTGGATCCCCACAGTCGTCGGTGAAAGCCGCACCACGCGCAACGTCCTCGCCGCCGTTCCTGTCGACCAAGGCGACTATCGCCCGGCCGAGCACTGCAAGACCGCCATGGAGCTGGTCCGGCACATCGCCGTTGCTGACAACCGATTCGTAGAAGGCGTGCTCACGGGGACGTTTCCCATGGCCGGGGCTTCGCCCGCCGAAGGGGCATCACCGGCCGAGGTCGCCGACTGGTACGCCGCCCAATACGCGGCGAACATCGACGCCCTCTCGCGTGCGACGCCCGAGCAGTTGGTGCACGCCATGGATTTTCGCGGGATGTTCAAGCGCCCAGCCGTCACGTTCCTCATGATCGGGCTGCATCACACGATCCATCACCGTGGGCAGCTTTCGTCGTACCTACGCCCGATGGGCGCCAAGGTCCCGGCAATCTACGGCGAGAGCTACGACAGCGCGGCGCTCAAGGCATCGCAGGCCAGCTGACGACAGTGGCTGACCGCACCCTGGTTCTCACGTTAGGCATCGCCCTCGCCCTGCTCCTGACGATCTCAGGATGGGCTCCCTACGAGCGATCCACCTGGTGGCTGGAGGTCGCCCCGATCTTCATCGCCGTCCCGGTGATGGCCTTGACGTACCGGCGCTTCCCGCTCACCCGGCTGCTCTACGTCCTCATCTTCCTGCACGCCGTCATCCTCCTCGTCGGCGGAGCCTACACCTACGCCCGCGTCCCGCTCGGCTTCTGGCTGCAGGACGTGCTTGGTGCCGACCGCAATCCGTACGACAAGATCGGCCACTTCGCGCAGGGCTTCGTTCCGTCGCTCGTCGCGCGCGAGCTCTTTATCCGCGGCGGTTACGTGCGCGGGCGCAAGATGACGACCTTCCTCTGCATCGCAGTGGCGATGGCGATCAGCGCCTGTTACGAGCTTGTAGAGTGGGGCGCGGCGCTGGCACTCGGGCGGGGGGCAGACGAATTCCTCGGGACGCAGGGCTACGTTTGGGACACGCAGTCCGACATGTGGTACGCCCTACTCGGCGCGATCGCGGCCATGCTCCTCGTCTCTCGACTGCACGACCGCGAGATCGCGCGCGTGGAACGCTCGGGGTGAATGCCTTACGACGCCAGCGGCGTCGACACTCCGAGCTTGAAGCCGTCGGGATCTTTGAACGGGAACATCCGCGCTCCCCACGGACGATCGGCCGGCTCATCGAGTAGTGTCCACCCGGCACCCTTGATCCGCGCTGCGCTCGCGTCGACGTCGGCGGGCGTGGCGACGTTGATCTGCAGGTAGAAGCCCTGCCCCTTCACGCGATCCCACCCGAGCTTTCCGTCGTCCTGGTTGAGGACGATGCGAATGTCTCCCGCGACGACCACCGCGCCCCCAATCTTCCCTTCGTGTTCGAACTGCATCGCGACCTGAAATCCGAGCACATCGCGATACCAGCGGATCGACTCCGTGACATCCTTGCAGGTGATTGAGCAGCCCAGCGTCGTGGCGCCGAGTGGAGCGGCCGAGGAAGACATGCGGATTCTCTTGCGGTAGGGTGAGGGGGACGCGCCCGTGCGGCGGCCCCAGCCGCAAATTCTACCGCCAGCCGGGGCGGCTCGCCACGTGGGACGGGGCGATGGCAGGGTGTGAGATTGACCGGTGTGCGACTGCCCGGCAAGCAGTGGTGTGCAATAGCCCGAGCTGCGATCGCCCTTTTACACGCGCGTGAACGCCAACACCCCGTTCTGTCCCCCGAAGCCGAACGAGTTCGAGATCGCCGCTGCCAACGGCACTGTGCGCGCTTCGTTAGGCACCACGTCGAGCGGGCAGTCGGGGTCCGGCGTCGCGTAGTTGATCGTCGGTGGGAGGACGCCGTGCCTCACGGCGAGCGCCGTCGCCGCGGCCTCGATTGCACCTGCGGCGCCCAGGGTATGGCCGATCATCGACTTGATCGAGCTCACCGGCGGCGGCGCGCCGAAGACCCGCGCGATCGCCGCCGACTCGGTGCGATCGTTGGCCGGCGTGGAGGTACCGTGCGCGTTGACGTAGCCCACGGTCGCGGGTGAGAGACGCGCATCGTCGAGCGCCATCTGCATCGCCGCCGCGGCCCACTGTCCGCTGGGATCGGGCTGGGCGATCCCGTGCGCATCGCTCGTCATCCCGAACCCCGCCAGTTCGGCGATGACCTCGGCGCCGCGCGCCCGCGCGTGCTCCCACGTCTCGAGCACGAGTACTCCCGCCCCTTCCCCCATCACGAAGCCGTCCCGCTCTCGATCGAACGGCCTGCTGGCCGTCGTTGGGGAGTCGTTGCGCTTCGTGGACAGCGCTCCCATCGACAGGTAGCCGCTCAACACGAATGGGGTGATGGTCGATTCCGTCCCGCCAGCGAGCATGATGTCGGCCTGGCCGGCGCGCAGCATCGTCATGGCGATGCCGATCGAGTGCGCCCCCGTCGCACAGGCCGAGACGGCGGCGAAGTTGGGACCGTGCACGTCCAGGGCGATCGCCACGTTCGACGTCGGCATGTTCGGGATGACCTTCGGAACGCAGAAGGGAGAGACGGCGCGCTGTCCGCGCGCCAGAAATCCTTCGTGCTGTTCCTCGAGCTCGTAGTAGTCGCCCGCGGCCGTCCCCACACAGCAACCAACGCGCATCGGCGCCTCGTTGGCGAGGACGAGTCCCGCCTCGCGCACCGCCTCGGTCGCAGCTGCAACGGCCATCTGCGAGTTGCGCGCCATGCGCTTGGCGAGCTTGTGCGACATGTAACGCGTCGGGTCGAAGTCCGGCACTTCCGATGCGATGCGGGCATCGTAAGGCGCCGGGTCGAAGGCGCCGATCGGGGCGATGCCCGAAACGCCGTTCACGAGCGCGTTCCAGAAACTGTCGCGTGTGCATCCAATAGAAGTCACCACGCCGATCCCGGTGACCACTACGCGAGTACGTCCGCTCATTGCCTGCTCCACTGTGCGACTTGAAGGAAGCGAAGTATCGCACCGGGACGCAAGAGAATCAGCGTTGCGCCGTCACTTGGCGGCCGAAAGCGTCGGTATCGTCCCCTCTTCCAGGATCATGCGAAGCGGCGTGCGCGCAGCCTCGCCGCCCATCAGTCGCGCGAACATCAGATCCTTGCCATTCGCCATGAAGTCCCATTTGTGCGTATCGTCGTTCCCGAGATATCGATCGCTGTCGAGCGTGAGCCTCGTCTCGCCGACGACGCGAAACGCCTCATCGGTCACCACGTTCGCGAAAGCGATCGCATTCTCGAACGCCTTGGGATAGACCAGCGTGCGGCCATCCGGCGCCCAGCGCGGCTCCGTCCCTCCGCCTGACGAGACCTGCACGCGACTCTGGCTGGGGTCCGGAAACGAGCGAACGATGACCTCCTTCCGCTCGCCGATCTGCTCCGTGTACGCGATCCATCGCCCGTTAGGCGACACCTCCGGGCTCGTTTCCTCGGCGGGGCTCACCGCGATCGGAACGCTCGTGGTATCGCCGGAGACTCGCCGCGCATAGATGTCCCCCCGCCCGGCCGCAAGGTCGTCGGTGCGGTAGAGGAGCCACTCGCCGTCCGGCGAGAGCGACACTTCGTAGATATCGCGTGGTCCGCTCACGAGCAGTCGGGGCTCCCCCGCTCCGTCTGCGTCGCGCGACCACGCCTCGTATCGACCATTGCGCCGATTCGAGATCCAGAGCACGCGACGCCCGTCGGGCGACCAAGTGGCGCGAATGTTCGTCGTCTCGTCGGTCGTCAGTCGCGTCGTGCTGCCGCTGGCGAGCGAGAACACGATCACGTGCGTCCCGGTGAGCTGGGAGAGCGCCGACGATCCCCCGTTTGCCACGCTGAGCAGCACCGATCGGCCGTCAGGACTCACATCCAGCATGCTGTTGTTGGGAATCTCGAGACCCGCCGATCCCGGGATCACCGCCGGTGGGTGATCGCGCCCGACGCGTACTAACTCGACGCTGCTGGTCGGGGGTGGAGCACCGCCGGTCAGGTATAGCATGGCACCGTCACGCCCCATCACGAAGGCTGCCCCGATCGCCCCCATGGTCACGCTCCCGGCGAGCTGCGTCGACGGACCGACGGTCCCCTTGGCGACGTCGAGCGTGGCGACAAAGCGAGTGCCGTTGGCGAGGATATAGACGATGCGTCCGTCGTCGAGCGCCCACGCGTTAGGCGCCCCCTGCACGAGGGGAACGATGGAGAGCGGATCGAAGCGCGCGAGGAGCACCTGCGGCGTGGCGCACCCGACCAGCCGGCACCCGGCAAGGAGCGCCGCGCGCTTCCCCGGCACCGCCGAGACCTGATGGATCGCGAAACCGAGCGAGTCCATCGTGGTGATGCGTTGCGGCGTGCCTCCCTCCGGCGGGACGTAGAAGACCTGGTTCTGCGTGGTGAGCACCATGCTCCCGTCGTCGAGCCACGCACCGGGGAGGCCGTACGACCCGGCCAACCCGGCGATCGGGGAGTCGGTGAAGGCGGTCGCCGCCCCACCGCCCAGGCGCAGGCGCAGCACGCGACCATCCACGAGGTAGGCGACCTGCGTCCCGTCGGGCGAGAATGTCGGCCCGCTCGCACCGACCGTCCCGGGGATGACGTGCGGCTCGACGACGCCTCGCTCCTTGAGCCAGAGCTGCCGAGTGCCACCCACCGTGTCGACGTACGCGATAGCGTCTCCGCGCGGCCCCACGGCCACTGCAGCCGACAGGTACGCGGAGTTCGCGACTTGCGAGGGGAGTCCGATCTCGAGCGCCAGCGGTCGCGCCGGTTGGCGCGAAGGGCGCATCCAACCAACGATCGCCAGCACGACGGCGGCGAGTGCAACCGCCACGGCACCGATCAACAGGCGTCGATCTGCTCCGCGAGTCGCCCCCCCAGCGGCTCCGACCCCCTCGGTCCTGAAGCTGCGATCGGCCAGCGCGCTGGCAAACTCCTTCGCCGTCGCGAAGCGATCGGCTGGCACCTTCTCGAGTGCGCGGTCGAGCGCGGCCGCCACGTTAGGCGGCACCGACCGCCGTAACTCGCCCACCGGCTGGGCGCGCTCGGTGATGATCTTCATGATGATCACCTGCGCCGACCCACCGCCGTGCGGAGGCTCGCCGGCGAGCATCTCGTATAGCACCGTCGCCAGCGAATAGATGTCCGATCGCCCGGTGATCTGCTTCTCCGCCGTCGCCTGCTCCGGCGACATGTAATGCGGCGTGCCTAACGACAAACCGGTCTCCGTCATCCGCCCCCCCGCCGCGGCCGAGACGGCGAGGGCGATCCCGAAGTCCATCACCATCGGGCGCCCGTCGTGCAGCAGGATGTTCTCGGGCTTGATGTCGCGGTGAATCACTCCGTGGCGATGTGCGTAGTCGAGCGCATCGGCGACCTCGGACGCGATGCGGACCGACTCCTCGATGCCGTACTGCCCCTCACGCGTGAGCCTGTCGCGGATCGTCTCTCCCTCGATGTAAGGCATCACGTAGTACAGGAATCCCCCCGCCTCACCCGAGTCGAACAGCGGGAGGATGTGCGGGTGACTCAGCGCCGCGGTGGTCCTGATCTCCTGCACAAACCGCTCGGCGCCGAGCACCGCGGCCAGCTCGGGCTTGAGGACCTTGATGGCGACGTTGCGCTCGTGCTTGAGATCGCGCGCGAGATACACGGTCGCCATCCCCCCCTCGCCGAGCTCGCGCTCGATGCGGTAGCGATCACCCAGGGCGACCGAGAGTCGCTCGGCGGTCGATGTCACGCGCCTTTCCTCATCGGCTCCGCCCCTCTGACCGCCCGCCGTCAGGCCGCGTGAACTTGGCCACGTCGAGGTTGAGCTTCCGGATGACCGAGGCGAATCGCGGGTCCGACCGGACCGGATCGTACGGCGGGCTGACCATCAACAGCGCCAGGATCAGTTCGGGCCCGCGGTCGGCCGCTTGTTCGATGGCGGTGAGGGCCCCCGACCAGTCCTGGGCGCCGAGCCGGGCAAAGGCGAGCCCTGTCGCACGTCCGGAAGCGTCAGCCGGGAGAGCCTCCAGACTGCGAAGGATGGATGCGGCCTCGTTAGGCTTCCCGCCCAGTGCGAGCGACCACGCCGCCATGCCGCGCCGCATGGGGCGGTCGCTGATGGACAGGTTCTTCTGCGCCTGGGCGGCCGCCTCTTCGCGCGTCCCAACCAGCGACAGCACCCACTGATGGATGTAATTCCCGTTGACCCCCGTGGCATCCAGCGCCAACGCCTGCTGCAGCGTGGACCGCGCCTCCTCCGCCTCCCCGAGGAGCGCCAGCGCCCACCCCTGGTACCCAAGCTGAATGGCGTACAGCGGATCGAGCCTGGTTCCCTCCCGCAGTTGCTCGAGCGCCTCGCGCACTCGTCCGGTCTGCATGAGAAGATCGCCAAGGCGAAAATGCCCGTCCTCTACCTGCGGATCGAGCGCGAGCGCCCGTCGAAACTCACGCTCGGCGTCGCTCCATTCCGCTGCCCGCATGTAGGAGAATCCCAGCGCTATGTGCCCGGACGCCATCGAGTCATCGAGTGCGACGGCTCGCATCGCCGCCGCGCGGGCCGGCGCCGCCACATCGGCGGGGCGCACCGGGACGTAGAACGGTTGCACCAGCAGCACCGACGCCAACAGCGCATGCGCCGAGGCGTACCCCGGGTCGCGGGCGATCGCCTCGCGCACGTATCGCTCGGCGTCCACGACGCCGTTGTTCCGCCCGCGATACGCCTGAAGTCCTCTGAGATAGAGATCGTACGCCGCCAGGTTGGTCGTACCTCCGCGCCCCTTCCCCGGATCGGCCGCGCCATTCGCCAGCCGCACCTGAAGGGCGCCGACGATAGCGCGGGTGATTTCATCCTGGACGGCGAAGACATCCTCGAGCGGGCGCTCGTACGTTTCGTTCCATATCACCCGGCCATCGGTCGTACTGGTCAGCTCCGCGGTGACCCGGATTCGGTTGCCCGCCCGCCTGACGGATCCGTCGAGCACGGCACCCACGTTGAGCGCCTTGCCGATGTCGACGGCAGCGTCTCCTCGCTCCTTCACTCGCGCGGCCGAGGCGTGCCCCGCCAGGCGAAGCCCGGGAATGCGCGTGAGGGCGCTGCCCAATTCATCGGCGATGCCGGCGGCGAAGTAGGCGTTGGCGGTGTCGCCGCCCACCGAGGAGAACGGGAGGACTGCCAGCGAGCGCTCGGCGGAGGCCGAGGCAACAGAAGTCTGATCGTTAGGTCGTGAGGAGCGACTCAGCAGGAAGCCGACGGCCGCGACCAGCCCGAGGCCAACGAGCCCTCCGACCAGACCGGCGCGGCGGCTGATCGACGGTCGAGATGAGGAGGCCCTGTCCGGACGTGCAGCGTCCGCGACTTCCGTCGTACGAACTCCAACCGCCATCGACTCGGCAAACTCTCCGCAGCTACCAAAGCGGTCCGCCGGTGACTTCTCGATGGATCGCAGAATCGCGGCATCAACCCCCGCGGGGACCGCCTGCCGAGTGGCGCGAACGCTCCGCGGCGTCTCCGTCATCACCCGAGCGATGATCGCAGGCACCGTCGGGCCGGTGTGCGGCGGCTCGCCGACCAGCATCTCATACGTCACCGCTCCGAGCGCAAACTGATCGCTGCGTGCGTCGACCGTCTCGGTCCCCGTCGCCTGCTCGGGACTCATGTAGTGCGGCGTGCCGAGCGAGAGCCCCGTCTCGGTGATCCGCTCGCCACCCGCCTGCGCCACCGCCAGCGCGATCCCGAAATCGGCAATCACCGGCTGCCCGGCCTGCAGGAGGATGTTCTCCGGCTTGAGGTCGCGATGGATCACGCCGCGCGCATGAGCGAAGTCGAGGGCGCCAGCCATCAGCGTCACGAGCCGAATCGTCTCGTCCACCGGAAGCTGCGGCTCCTTCGCCAACCGCGTACGCAGCGTGTCGCCCTCGAAGAAGGGCATCACGTAGAACAGGAGCCCGTCGGCCTCGCCCGAATCAAAGAGCGGGAGCACGTTCGGGTGCTGAAGCGTCGCCATCACCCGAATCTCGGCCAGGAACCGCTCGGCGCCTAACGCGAGTGCCAGCTCCGGCTTGAGGACCTTGAGCGCCACGTCCCTGTCGTGCTTGAGATCGTGAGCGAGATACACGGTGGCCATCCCGCCCTCGCCGAGTTCGCGCTCGATGCGGTAGCGGTCATGCAGCGCGGCAGAGAGGCGCTCGGCGATCGTCACCATCGGTTACCTGGACCGCCCACCGTCGGGCAGCGTAAGGCGC
>JBGAHX010000070.1:0-22963 GCA_044225935.1 Gemmatimonadaceae bacterium | reverse complement strand
GCGCTCGCCGCTCCCGGACGTCGCGTCGTCAACCTGCAGGCCGACGGGAGCGCGATGTACACGCCGCAGGCGCTCTGGTCACTGGCGCGCGAGGGGGTCGACGTCACCACGGTGATCCTCGCCAACCGGCGCTACCGGATCCTCGATGTCGAGCTTCAGCGATTGCAGCTCGCAGGCGTCGATCGCGGGCGGACGCTCACCGATCTCTCGCACCCGCCGCTCGACTTCGTGAAGCTCGCGGAATCCATGGGTGTGCGAGCCACGCGTGTCGACAATGCGGAGACCCTCGCCGTCGCGATGCAGCGCTCGTTTGCCGAACCGGGCCCGTCGCTGATCGAGGCGCTGATGATCGACTGAGTCGCGCGACTCGCTGGTGTGCGCTATCGGCGGGCCGGAAACCGTTGCCCGAGAAATCGCTGCTCGGCAAAAACCGCCCGGAACGGAATGCCGGGAGCCTTGAGCTGCACTGCGACTTCACCTGACTGGCAGCGGATGACTGTCCCTTCGATCGCCAGCGCCGGCCCGCCGCTCAGGAGCGTGAGCTGTCCTATGATGCGACTGCCGACAGCAGGAGCGAGCGCTTCGTCTGCGGAGAAGCGCAGTCCGCGCTCGGAGCAGTCCACGAGCGAGACTTCGCGCTCCCCGAGTCGCATGCGCGGGCGCGCGGTCGGTGGATACGGAATGCGGTATTCGGAGCGCTCGAATTCGTACGACATTACACGACTCTCCTCGAACGATGGGCACCAGCGCCGGGATCCTCGGTAATGCAAGCGGCGTGCTGGACGCGCGGGGGCCATGCGCCTGCGCTGTGTGTCGGCACGGTCCGAGCGGATGGTGACTCGGCGCACGTTGACGGCGTTCGCCCGCAGGACGCTTGCGCGCGCGAAGTGCCTGCACACCGCCAGCGAACGCACAAGGCTCGCGCAACACCAGCACGCGAACTTGGCGACGTGGCGCGCTACACGCGGGTGGTCCGAGGGCTGACCGCGCCCGTGCTGAAAATGTGGTGCAGATGTATTCGAGCAGATATGCCCGAAAGGAATACGTTGCACCCGGACCCGTGAGGCACTACGGTTGGCAATGCAGGCCAAGCAGCGAACAGCGGGACCGTTCGAGACGTTAGGTTGTATGATCCGCCATTCACGACGCAGTAGAACCATCGGGAGGAAGAACTCATGGCACCACTCGCGAAGTCTGCGCGCAAGGCAGTGAAGGAAGGGCAGAAGACCGTGAAGAAGACCGTAGCCAAGGCCAGCAAGCAGGTGGCCAAGGCCGAGAAGTCGATGGCCAGCGCTGGCAAGACGGCGAAGGCGCTCGCGACCAAGGTGGCCGACAAGGTCACCGGACGCGCCGCGAAGCGGAAAAAGATCAAGCGCGCCGCAGCAGGCGCCGCCCTCGCCGCGGCCTCGGTGGTCGTGGCAGGCGCCGTACTCAAGCGCCGCGCCAAGAAGCGCTAACACCGGCGAGCGCCGAGAAGCGCTCGCACCGCAAGGCGCTTGCGCGTAGAGGCGCTCGCGCCGTTCGCACTGCTATGTAAGTGCTACCGACGCACCCCGGGGCCGCGGGGCGCGTCGGTATCGGCAGCGCCACCGGCTGCTACATCCCCAGCATCGTCTTCTGGTAGACGTGCGTGATGCGTCGCCCGTCCCAGGCGTACCCGAGGTGTTGCGCCTGACGGGGCGCCGAGAGCGCCGGCGGTCGCAGGATCGCGGCACACTCTCCCCCCGCGTGCCGCACACTCTCCCACACAACGCCCCACGCCCCCGAGGCGCGCAAACGACCGGCGAACGCCTGGCTCGCCGCATAGTCATCGGGATCGAGGAGCGCAGCGTGTTGCTCGCCCAGTCCGCGCAGGTCGTGGAGCGCGGCGTCGAGCGTCGCGTGAATCACGCGCATCGAGAGTTCGATCGCCGCTTCCTTCGTCGCCCGCAGAAAGCGCTCGCGATGATGCCGAGTTTCAGCGATCGCCGTCTCGAGCGTGCGCGCGCAGTAGTACGCGCCAAAGCTCGCGGTGGAGAAGCGCCCGCCTGTCCCCGAGATGTGGGTGAAGGGGGCCATCACCCAGCTCGAGCCGGGGCCGCTCACGCGGTCTTGCGGTGGGACGAGCGTGAGGTCGCCGACCTCGTCGCGCAATCGCGAGTTGGTGAGTGCCTCGACGGCGTAGACCGAGTCGTAGTCCGCGGGATCAGCGACTCTTTCGAAGAGTGAAATCGGCGGAAAGCGCGAGGGGACCACGCGCACGCACGGTTCCCAGGTCACGCGACAGACCGGCGGAAGCGAATCGGTCACGGCTCGCTCACGCGCTGCACCGGTTCACGCCCAGCCGCTGCGCTCCCCGTCGAGATATTGGCGCACGAGGTAGAGGTCCGCGACGTTCCCCGAAAGCATGACCTCGAGGGCGGACTTCCCGTTGAACAACGGGGCATCGTTGGGGCGCTTGATCCAGGCATCGGCGGCACTCGGCGCGGGGAGGAGGAGCTGCAGCGCCTTGTAGATACCGAGCAGGTACGACACCCGCTCGAGGAGGTCGCGCGAAACGACCCCGACCTTGCCGGACTTCCACTTGTAGAAGGTCGACTCCGGCGGCGAGCCGAGGAGGATGCGGGTTTCCTTCGAGGAGAGTTGCCAGGAGTCGGCGATGTTGAAGACCGTGCGCAGCGCCGCGGGGGCGTGGACCGCGAGATCGAGCGGTGCCTTTTCCTTTTCAGCGCGCATCTAGCCTCCATAACGGGCACATCAACGAGGATGCTCCATATGGAGAGATCGCGCAATCCCGATGAAACTCCGAAGATCGCGGTGAGCGGAGCGCGGCTATGGGGCGAGCTGACAGCGCTTTGGGTCCAACGCCGCCCCATTTTCGGACGTAGACGAACGCACCCCTATCCAGAGGCTGACTGGTGGCATTTTCTCGTCGCGAATTCGTTCGCGCCTCGTCCGTTGCTGCCGCTGCGCTTGGCGCATCGCAGCTCGTTCCTCGATCGGCGGCAGCGCTCGCGCTCGACGAGGTCTCCCTGCAGGATCCCGCCTTCAAGGCCTTGGCGATGCGTGCGCTGGACGCGGCCAAGGGGGCCGGCG
Source organism: Gemmatimonadaceae bacterium (assembly GCA_044225935.1). Classification (GTDB taxonomy): domain Bacteria; phylum Gemmatimonadota; class Gemmatimonadetes; order Gemmatimonadales; family Gemmatimonadaceae; genus SCN-70-22. The sequence goes on along the minus strand of JBGAHX010000070.1, from coordinate 19,888 downwards.
CGTCGTACGCCGACGTGCGAATCAGCCGCAACCGCACCCAGAACGTCTTCACGCGCGAGAAGCGCGTGCAGGGCGTGGTAGACAACGAGACGTTCGGTTTCGGGGTGCGCGTCCTGGTGAACGGGGCGTGGGGCTTCGCCGCGAGCAGCACGATCACGCCGGAGGAGATCGTCCGCGTGGCGAAGCAGGCGGCCCGTCAGGCGCAAGCGTCGGCGCCGACGCAGCTGCGCCCGGTCATCCTCGCCCCCGGCGGACCGGCCGAGCCGAACGGTGTGTGGAAGTCGCCGATCAAGGTCGATCCGTTCGACGTCCCGATCGAGGAGAAGGTGCAGTTGCTCCTGTCGGCGAACGAGGCGGCGCTCAAGGTCAAGGGTTCGCGCTTCGTGACGTCGAGCATGTTCTTCCTCCGCGAGGAGAAGACATACGCGAATACCGACGGGACGTTCACCGTCCAGACGATCTACCGCGCGCAGCCGTCGATGACGGTGACCGCGGTGTCGAGCGACTTCACGGACTTCCAGTCGCGGCAGTCAACCGATGTGCAGCCGAAAGGGCTCGGATACGAGCACGTCACCGACGCCAACCTGGTGGTCAACGGGGCCAAGTGGGCGGAGCAGGCGGTGGAGAAGCTCTCGGCGCGCCCGGTCGACGTGGGGCGCTACGACCTGGTACTGCACCCGACGCATTTGTGGCTGACGGTGCACGAGGCCTGCGCGCACCCGACCGAGCTCGATCGCGCGTTAGGCTACGAGGCCAACTACGCGGGAACGTCGTTCGCGGCGCCGCCGGAGAAGACGCTCGGCAAGCTCAAGTTCGGCTCGGAGCTCATGAACATCCGCGGCGACCGCTCGCAGGTTGGGTCGCTGTCGGCATGCGGGTGGGACGACGAGGGACAGAAGCCCGATGACTTCATGATCATCGAGAAGGGGATCCTGATGAACTATCACGCGATCACGCGGATGCAGGCCCCCTTCCTCGACTGGTGGGCGAAGCAGCGCGGCAAGCCGGTCAAGTCGCAGGGGTGCTCGTATTCGCAGAGCTGGGCCGACGTGCAGTTCGAGCGCATGCCGAACGTCTCGCTCATGCCCGGCACGAAGGAGCAGAGCTTCGAGGACATCATCGCCGCGACCGACCGCGGGATCGCTATCGTCGGCGACGGATCGTTCTCCATCGACCAGCAGCGATACAATGCGCAGTTTGGTGGGCAGCTCTTCTACGAGATCAAGGGGGGAAAGATCACCGGGATGCTCAAGGACGTGGCCTACCAGATCCGCACGCCGGAGTTCTGGGCGGCGATGGACATGGTCGGTGGGCCGAAGAGCTACGAGCTGTGCGGCGCGTTCGGCGACGCGAAGGGGCAGCCGTCGCAGGCGAACGCGGTGTCGCACGGCTGCGTGCCGACGCGTCACCGGCAGATCAACGTGATCAACACCGGGAGGACGGCATGAGCGCGCCGCGATCGCTGTATGTCGAGGGGGCGCCGATCATCTCGCGCGACGATGCGCAGGCACTGGCCAAGCGTATCCTCTACTTCGCCACCGCCGACGAGACGCGCGTCACCATCCGGAGCGGCGTGCGTGCCAACTCGCGCTTCGCCGTGAACCAGATCTCCACGGCGGGCGACAACACCGACACGGTCGTGACGGTGCAGAGCTCCTTCGGGAAGCGCAGCGCGACCGCCACGACGAACAAGCTCGACGACACCGGGCTGCAGCAAGTCGTGGCCAACGCGGAAAAGCTGGCGCGCCTCTCGCCCGAGGATCCCGAGGCGATGCCCGAGCTCGGGCCGCAGGAGTACGCCGAGTCGAACGGGTGGAGCGATGCCACGGCGCAGCTCGACCCGGTGCTGCGGGCGTCGGCGATCCAGAAGATCACCGGACCGGCGCGCGCTGCGGGGCTGGTCTCGACCGGCTACATCGAGGCGCGCGGGACCGCGCTCGCTATCGCCAACCGCAAGGGATTGTTTGCCTATTCGCGCACGACCGAGTCGGTGCTCACCACGACCGTCCGCACCCCCGACGGGCAGGGGTCGGGGTGGGGGGGCTCGTCGCACTGGGACTGGTCGAAGATCGATTCGGGCGCGTTAGGCGCGACGGCGATCCAGAAGGCCAAGGCGTCGCTCAACCCGGTGGCAGTGGAGCCGGGGCGCTACACGGTCGTGCTCGAACCGACCGCGGTCGGCAACCTGGTGCAGCTGATCGGCGGGGCGCTCAACGCGCGCAGCGCCGACGAGGGGCGCTCGTTCTTCACCAAGGCGGGGGGCGGCAACAAGCTGGGGATGAAGGTGATGGACGAACGTGTGACGCTCTTCACCGATCCGCTCGATCCCGACATCGGCGCCGACACCTTCGGCGGCGACGGGATGCCGATCAAGCGCACGGTTTGGATCGAGAACGGCGTGGTGAAGAACCTCGCCTACGATCGATATTGGGCCGAGAAGCAGGGGAAGGAAGCCAACAGCAGCGGCGGGGGGCGCGGCGGCTTTGGCGGGTTTGGGGGGGGCGCAGGGATGAAGATGATGGGGGGCGACGGATCGATCGAAGATCTCGTGGCCGGCACCGAGCGCGGCATCCTCGTCACGCGATTCTGGTATATCCGTCCGGTGGATCCGCGCACGGTCCTCTATACCGGGCTCACGCGTGACGGGACATTCCTCATCGAGAAGGGGAAGATCACCAAGGCGGTGAAGAACTTCCGTTTCAACGAGTCGCCGATCTTCATGCTCAACAACCTCGAGGCGATGTCGCGCGCGATTCGCGTGAGCGCCAGCGAGAGCGGCAACACCGGGCAGCCGATCGTGGTGCCGGCGATCCGCACGCGGGAGTTCTCGTTCACCAGCCTGAGCGACGCGATCTGATCTATAGAGCGGCAGCGGAGCGCGAATCGTCACGAAGTTGTAGGACGATTCGCGCCCCCTTGCCGAAGGTCGGGGAGTTGGCTAGCCTGCCAACACAATCGAAAGCCCGTGGTCTTTTGCCGCCTATTGCCGCCACGTAAAACAACGAGCTAAAACGCGATGCGCCCGGCGGCCCTCCCGTCCGGGCGATTTCGTTGTTGGGAACCTCTGCTGTCCATCTGCCATGCGTCCTGTCGTTGCGCGCGCGATGTATTGCTGTTGTCCCTGGCGGCCTCCTCATGGAGAGCGGTCAGGGCTCGGCGCGCGCACCTAACGCGAACGATCCACAGGCGAAACGGATATCTCGCCGCCCGGCCTCTCCCTCGTGAGAAGGCCGGGCGGTTTTCGCTTGCACCGTCCTTCTGTCCTGTTCGTTCCTCGTAGTCCCCCTCGCTGGAGTCGCTGCCATGTCGCACCGAACCGAACGCCCGATCGCCGTCTTCCACGAACACCCCGACTGGTTCCGCCCACTCTTCTTGGAGTTGGCGCGACGCGAGCGCGAGTACGTCCGCCTCGACGCGGCGGCGCACACCTTCGATCCGTTCGAACGCGAGGCGCCGTACTCGCTGCTGGTCAATCGTGCGTCGCCATCGGCATACATCCGCGGGCACGCAGCGTCGACGTTCTACACGCAGCACTTCCTCAAGCATGTCGAACGGCTCGGCGTACCGGTGGTCAACGGATCGGCGGCGTACGCGCTCGAGCTCTCCAAGGCGACGCAGCTCGACGTGCTGGAGTCGCTCGGGCTTCCGTCGCCGCGTGCGTTGGTGATCAATCACCCGTCGCAGGCGACGGCGGCGGCCGCGCAGCTGCGTTTTCCAGTGCTGGTGAAGGCGAACATCGGCGGAAGCGGAGCCGGGATCGTGCGTTACGACACTCCCGAGGCGCTGGCCGGCGCGGTGGAACGCGGCGAGGTGGCGTTAGGCATCGACGGCACCGCGCTCGTGCAGGAGGCCGCCCCGCTCCGCGACGGTCACATCACCCGCGTCGAAACGCTTGGGGGTGAGTATCTCTACGCCATCAACGTCTTTCCGGCGACCGGATCGTTCGACCTATGCCCGGCCGATGCCTGCCAGACCACGGATGGCGTCGCCCTCGTGGGAGCGGCGTGCGCGGCCGATGCCCCCAAGAGCGGGCTGCGTGTGGAAGGGTACACGCCACCGCGTGAGATCATCGAACAGGTGGAGCGCATCGCCCGCGCCTCGCACCTCGATGTCGGCGGGATCGAATACCTCGTCGATGACCGCGACGGGAAGCACTACTTCTACGACATCAACGCGCTCTCGAACTTCGTTGCCGATGCGCCGAACGTGGTTGGCTTCGATCCGTGGGTGCCTTTCGTCGACTACCTGGAGCAGCGTGCCGAAATCGCGTCGCTCGCTGCGCCTGGTGTGCGTGGGGAGGCGGCGTGATGCGGTACGGATACTGGCTTCCGGTCTTTGGCGGTTGGCTCCGCAACGTCGAGGACGAGCAGATGGAAGCGTCGTGGAGCTACGTGCGGCGCCTAGCGCAGCGGAGCGAGGCGATCGGGTACGATCTCACGCTCATCGCCGAGCTCTTTCTCAATGACATCAAGGGGATCGGCGCGCCAGCGCTCGACGCGTGGTCGACGGCGGCGGCGCTGGCGGCGGTGACCGAACGACAGGAACTGATGGTCGCGGTCCGCCCCACCTTTCACGATCCCGCGCTCCTCGCCAAGCAGGCGGCCAACATCGACCACATCTCCAACGGGCGCCTTTCGCTCAACGTCGTCTCGAGCTGGTGGAAGGACGAGGCGCGGCGCTACGGGATCCGCTTCGACGAGCACGACGATCGTTATGCACGCACGGCGGAGTGGCTCACGGTGCTCAACGGCGTCTGGAACGAACCGGAGTTCTCGTTCAAGGGGCGCTACTACGAGGTGAGCGAGACGGTGCTCGAGCCCAAGCCGGTTCGGCGTCCGCGTCCGGTCATCTACGCCGGCGGCGAGTCCGAAGCGGCGAAGACGCTGATCTCCCGCGAGTGCGACGCGTACGTGATGCACGGTGACCCGCCGGAGCGCATCGCGCCCAAGATCGCCGACCTGCGCGCCCGTCGCGAGCGCGCGAGCGAGGCGCTCGGTATCGAGCTCCCACCGCTGCGATTCGGGATGGCGGCGTACACGATCGTACGCTCGACGGAGAGCGAGGTGCGGCGTGAAGTGGCGCGCATCACCGACGTGTCGGAGGGGTCGCCGGGGTACGCCAACTACCAGGACTGGATCTCGAACACGCAGCTCGAGCAACGCGTCACGCTGCAGGACTACTCGGTCTCCAACCGCGGGCTGCGCGCCGGACTGGTAGGCACACCGGAGCAGGTCGGCGAACAGGTGCGCGCCTTTCAGGACGCGGGGGTCGACCTGCTCCTGCTGCAATGCTCGCCGCAGCTGGAGGAAATGGAACGCTTCGCCGCGCAGGTAATGCCGTTGGTCGACGGGACGCGGACCGAGGTGGCTGCCTAACGAGCTTGCGCGGCGTCGTGCGCCACGCCGCGCCGGCTCACGCGGGTGAGGTGGGCAAACCAGTCGATCAGCGAAAGACCGTCACTCTCCGCTTCGGCGAAGGCGCGATCGACGACGGCAATGAGTGCGTCGGACATCGACCGAGCGAGGCGCAAGGACGCAGCGGAGATCGGCTGCGTGATGTCGCCGAGGACGTATGAGGGGTCGAAGCCGTAGGAGAACGGATAACACCGCCCGTCGGCATCGATCACGATCGGATTGACGGCGTCGCTCAGCGACGACGCGGAGCCGTCGAGCAGAGCGAACTGCGCGCGTGCGGCGTGCAGTTCGCTGGTGCGCACGAGGTCCACCTGCACGCGAGGTGCGGGAGGTCCGTAGCTCCCGAGCAGCTCGGCGAGGAGTGCCAGTCGTTCGCAGTCTTCGGGCGTGAGCGTCCACGACGACGCCATCGATGCGGCACGCCCTTCGGGGGCGAGAGGGCGCAGGTGCAGGAGTCGCGCGCCGAGGTCGCGCCCAAGCTCGAATGCCCAGGGAATGTCCTCGAGCGATGGCGACGAAACGGCATAGACGATCCCGAAGGGGATGTCGGCTTTCGCGAGCACCGACATGGCGCGCAATGAGTGGCGAAAGGCATCGCTTCGCCCGCGAACGGCGTTGTGCGTCGCTTCGGCGCCGTCGAGGCTCACGCCCACGAGGTAGAGGTAGGGCGCGAGCGGCGCGAGGCGTGCCTCATTGACGAGGATACCGTTGGTGATGAGGTGCACGCGGAAGCCGAGCAACGATGCGCCACGCACGAGCGCAGGGAGATCGGCATAGACAAACGGTTCGCCACCAGAGATCGAGACGATCTCATACCCCTCCTCGCGCAGGTGCGCGAGCGCGTCGAGGAGTGGCGTGATGGCGAGCGCGCCCCGCTGCTGCGGCGACGAATCGCTGTAGCAGTGGGCGCAGGCGAGGTTGCAGACCCGCGTGGGATGGACGTGGACCACGCGGGCCGGCAGGAACCCCGAACGCATGCGTCAGTGCCGCCGCGCTGAACTAACCGCGGAAAGCGTTGCCGGCGAGCGCACCGACGTTCGTCGCGTTTCCGGCAAGGTTGTGGTTGTACGCGGCCAGCTCGTCGAACTCCTGCTGCACCCTGACCCGGTAGATGTCGGGCCACGGAATTCCCCACGGGAAGACCTCGATCCCGTGCACCCGAGCATCCTTGCCGCGCGCGAGCTCGGGGAGGGCGCGATACCACTGGTCGGTGTCGAAGAAGTAGTCGATGCAGATCCCGTAGATGCAGGTGTCGATCGCCCGGATCTTGTACTTGCTCGCGGCGAGCTTCTTCGCCACGGACGCGATCGCATCGTCGGGAACCTTGCGGCCGGCGACCGCGCGTGCGAGGGCCATGCGGAGGTCGCCGCTTTCGTTCATGCGCACGTCGGCCAGGTGCGTTCCACCGTCGGCCATCGTCTCGCCCTTCGTCAGGATCTCTTTCGCCATTGTTCCTCCCGTGCAGGATGCTCGTGGAACCCACGGGTTGCGCCGCCGAGCGCGACGGACGCACCGGGGGTCTCGAACATACCGGCGTCGAACGATGTGTCCAGTGTAATCCCTAAATCACTGCAGCAGGCTCAGCGTTGCTGACGGTCGAGCATGTCAGCACGAAGCACCGTACGATCGCGCGATGTGCACGCGTTGCCGTGCCAGGCACCTGGCAGCGTGAACTGTACAATCGCGTGCGCCGCGTGCAGCCTTCACGACTCACAGACATGAGCACGGTTCACGAATGAGCGAAGAGACGCGCACCAGCATTGGAATGGTAGGACTCGGTCGCATGGGCGATCCGGTCTGTCGGAGGCTGCTCGCGGCCGGATACGACGTACGGGTGTTCTCCCGCACGATGGCACGAGCGCAGCCGCTGCTCGATGCCGGCGCGCGCGCGGCAGCATCGATCGCGGAGCTCGCGGGTTCGGCCGACAGTGTGCTGACGTGCCTCGACACGGTCGAGGCATGCGAGGAGGTCGCCCTTTCACCCCGAGGGATCGTGTCGCACGCGCGCCCCGGCACGCTACTCGTCGAGCTCAGCACGATTTCCCCCGCGCTGGCGACGCGTGTCGAGAATGCAGCGGCAGCGCGTGGGCTCGACTATGCCGACGCGCCGGTGAGTGGCGGTCCGGAGGGAGCGCGGAACGGAACGCTGGCGATCATGGTCGGGGGGAGCGATGCGGCATTCGCACGCGCTGAGCCGATTCTTCGCTCCTTTGGTCGAACCGTGGTGCACATGGGGAGTGCCGGGCGGGGGACGGAGACGAAGCTCGTGAACCAGCTCCTTACGTTCGTGCATGGCGCGGTGGCCGCCGAAGCGATCGCACTCGCCGAGCATGCAGGGCTCGACCTCGAGAAGCTCGCCACTGTGCTCGGAGCCGGGTTCGGGCAGTCGCGCATGCTGGAACGCACGCTCGCGCGCGTCGCCAGCGACGACTACGAGGCCGGTGCAGCGCTCCAACTGTACCGGAAGGACGTGACGCTGTTACAGGAACTGAGCGCGTCGCTCGGATTGCAGCTGGCGATCGGCACGCCCGCGCAATCGATCCTCGAGCACGCGATCGACGAAGGATTCGGCGCGCGCGACATCGCGGCGTTGCGGCTACGGTACGCGCCTGCGCCGCCGCACGCGAGCGAATGAATGCGGTGTCGCTAATGAATGCGGTGTCGCTGCGGTAACGCGACCGGCTATCTGGAAAGAAAGGCGCGCATGATGCCGCGAGCCTCGTCGGTTCCGAGGAGACGCGCGAACTCCGGGAGCTCGTCCTCGATCGCTTCGAGCGTAGAACGACCGAGCGAGCGTTTGAGCAATGCTTTCGTGGTGCGTAGCGCGTCCTGCGGGAGGCGGGCGAGTCGATTGGCGAGCGAGCGCGCCTCATCGAGCAGCGATGCCGAGTCGACGATGCTGGTCACGATCCCCGCGTCCCGCGCGACGACCGCGTCGAAGGGATCGCCGAGCATGAGCAGCCGCGCCGCGAGGCGGTGACCGGCCATCTGCGGGAGCAGGAGGGAGGAGCCCGCCTCGGGGCACAGGCCCAACGGGACGAACGGGAGGTGGAAGCGCGCGTCGCTCGTCGCGAGGACAAAGTCGCAATGCATCAGCATTGTCGTCCCGATCCCGATGGCAGGCCCGCCGACAGCCGCAACGATCGGCTTGGGATACGCGGCGATCGTGCGAAGGAATCGATGGACGGGGCGGTCGCCAGCGTCGGCGGGGGCGAGGAAGTCGCGCAGGTCGTTGCCAGACGTGAACAGATCCGGCTGCCCCTGGAGCAGCACGACGCAGACACCATCATCGATGGCGGCGTCGTGCAGCGCATCGGCCATCGCCGCGTACATCGCGTTGGTGATGGCGTTCTTCTTCTCGCGACGCGAGAACTCGACGGTGACGATGCCGCCGTCACGGTGAACCAGAATGTGTGGGTCGGTCACGGCGTGATCGTTGGGCGACATGCTGGGCGACGCAATTCGCCGCCAAGATGCCGAGTGAGTGGAGAGGCGACCATCTATGCATCGTTGGAGATGCGATGGCACCGCCGAGCGCCTGGGAACCCGCCCCACTCGCTCGCCCGTACGATACGCTGCTCGTGCCCAACCGGCGAGCACTGTTTCCCCGCTGCGCGAGGGAGTCGATCGCGCGTCTTCGTTGCCGGTCGCTCACCCGGCCGCCACATTCCCGTTCCCCGCAACACTCCCCGCCCAGTCGCGAACACGACACGACCTCATTGCTCGCATGAACGAGATCAATCCGCGAGCCGGCGAACACGCCGATCTCCGTGCCGGCGTGCGCGCCGCCTGTGCACCATTCGACAGCGCCTACTGGCAGCGCGTAGAGCGCGAAGCGGCGTATCCCGAGGAGTTCGTCCTCGCACTCACCGCTGCCGGCTGGCTCGCCGCCCTGATCCCGAGCGAGTACGGTGGCTCGGGGCTGTCGCTAGTGGAAGCATCGGTGATCCTGGAGGAGATCAACCGTTCGGGCGCGAACTCCGGCGCGTGTCACGCGCAGATGTACACCATGGGGACGCTGCTGCGGCACGGGAGCTCCGCGCAGAAGGGACTGTACCTCCCCGAAATCGCCGCCGGTACGCTCCGGTTGCAGTCCTTCGCCGTCACGGAGCCGATGACGGGGACCGACACCACGCGCACGCGCACGACCGCCGAACGCCTCGGTGATCGCTATGTGATCAACGGGCAGAAGGTCTGGATCTCGCGCGTGCAGCACTCGGACCTGATGCTCCTCCTCGCGCGCACCACACCGCTCGCTGAGGTGACGCGCCGATCGCACGGGCTCTCGGTCTTTCTCGTCGACCTGCGCGGCGCCGAATCGCGCGGGCTTCGCGTGCGCCCGATCGCGAACATGGTCAATCACGAGACGAACGAGCTGTTCTTCGAGGACTTCGAGATCCCCGCCGACGCGCTGATCGGTGCGGAGGGAGAAGGGTTCCGCTACGTCCTCGACGGGATGAATGCGGAGCGCATCCTCATCGCCGCCGAGTGCATCGGCGACGGATACTGGTTCATCGACAAGGCGCGTCGTTATGCATCCGAGCGCGTCGTCTTCGACCGAGCGATAGGGAGCAACCAGGGAATTCAGTTTCCCATCGCGCAAGCGTACGCCAGCGTGCGCGCGGCCGACCTGATGCGCTACGAGGCGGCGCGTCTCTTCGATGGAGGGAAGCCATGCGGCGCCGAGGCGAACATGGCCAAGCTCCTCGCCGCCGATGCGTCGTGGCAGTCGGCCAACTGCTGCCTGCAGACGCACGGTGGCTTCGGCTTTGCCGCGGAGTTCGACATCGAACGCAAGTTTCGGGAGACTCGGCTCTACCAGGTGGCGCCGGTCTCCACGAACCTCATCCTGTCGTACATCGGCGAGCACGTGCTGGAGATGCCGCGCTCCTTCTGACAGGCGTCGATGGGTGACGCGTACAGGTCTAGTGCGCGACCGAGATCTGCCGCGCAGCGCCCGGGAGCCGACGCGCGCGCGCACGCTGGCGTCTCCATCCCTCCCAGGCATTGGCCACGAGGAGTCCGCCGGGGAGCCACCACGCCGCGCCGATCAGCTCAAACGCGAGAAAGCAGGTGACGCCGGTCAACACGCCGAAGACCAACTGGTCGCGCGGACGCGGGGGCGAAGTGGGCGGGTCGCTCACCATGAAGAAGGCGAAGAAGAGAGCGGCGTGCACATCGGGCGCACGATACAACTCGGCGACGCGCGCCGGGTCGCCGATGAAGGCCGTCGCCGAAAAGAGGAGAAAGTACGTGGCAAGAAAGGCGAAGACGGCGTGCAGTCGCGTCACGCGATCGGCGATGAAGAGGCCCGAGGCGACGAGTAGAACGATCGCGATCGCTGGAAGCTCCGGGAGTGCGCCCCACCAGCTCTCGCCGGCATCGAAGAGGTAGAAGGCGGCGACGAGGGCGAGCGCGGCCGGATTGAAGGTGTTCGCCGTGGCGGTGCGCACGACGTATTTGCTCGCCACTCCGAGCGCTGTCGTCACCGCGGCGACGTACCACGGTTCCTGCGGTGCCAGCACCATCGCCACGATCAATCCGGTCAGCAGCGCGCCGCTGGGGAACTCCCACCGTCGCTTGCGCCAGCGCAGGATCGGTGCGTCGACGATCATACCGGCGGAGACGGCGGCAAGCACGCCGGGCCAGACTCGCGTCGTGGCCGTCGCCGCGACTGCGACGAGGGCCAGAAGGATCACCGACAGGAGCCCTTTCGGCGAACGGAGGAATCGGCGAAGCGCATGGCGCTTGGGCGCGTTGGCTCCAGGCACTGCGATGGTGTCAGACAAGCGAGCCAGGGAAGGCGGTCGTGGTGACGGTGCTCAGGTCGTGGCACACGAGAAGCCCGTGCACCCCCTCACGTTCGAGGAGCGCGATCCCTTCCACGGCGCCGAGCACGAACGCCGCAGTGGAAAGTGCATCGGCGACCATTGCAGATGGCGCTACGACCGTCGCACTCAGCAGCGCGTCGTTTGTGCGCTCACCTTGAGTGTTGCCCGGCTCGCGCGGGTCGACCAGGTGCTCGCCACGCTCGTACGTGGCCGATGTGCACACCGCCATGTCGGACGCGCTGACGGTCGCGATCAGCGTAGTCGGGGCACGCGGGTGCTTGATGCCGACGGACCACGGCGCTCCCGCGGCATTGACGCGGCCCACCGCAACGTCGCCGCCCGCATCGACGCAAAAGCTCTCGAATCCCTGCAGCGCGGTCGCCGCGAGGTCGATCGCCATCCCCTTGGCAATCGCGCCGAGATCGAGGATGAGTGGGCGAAGGAGGGTGACCGTGCGGTCGTCTATCGAGAGCACAAGGTCGCGGTAACTCGCGCGTTCATCCGCGGGTTCTTCGGGAGCGTACTCCGCACCCGTCCGATAGTGATGCGTGAAACCGCGCGCACTCATCGCGCCACCGACGGTGGGATCGAACGCCCCGTCAGATCGTGCCGCCACGCCAACTGCAAATTGCAGGAGTTCGAATAGCAATTCGCTCACCGGCATGGGGGCGCCGACAATCTGGGAGAGCGCCGAGAGTTCGCTCTGCGGCTCAAAGCGCGAGCAGGTGCCCTCCACCTGAGCGAACCAGTGGAATCCCTCGGCGATCGCAGCCTTCGCGGCCACACGCGTCGACTTCCACGTGTCGGGGAGGTTTACGCGAATCGAGACGACCGTCCCCATCAGCGTGCTGGTGCGAACGACGCTGTTGCTCACTTGCCTCGCGAAATCTTGAGTGCAGCGAGTACGGCGAAGTAGAAGGCATCGCTGCTCTGCGTCGCACCCGACACGACGTCGACGTCGGCGGTCTGGCGGGCCACGACCTGCGCGGGGAGCATCTCGATCCACGAGCACGAGTAGCGCGTGAGGCACTGGCTGATCGTGGCGGCGGTGATGCGCCCATCCCTGATCTCGATCGTCGCCTCGATGTCGCCGTGGCGTGAGGTGCCGTAACCCGTGAAGGTGCCGTCGCGTAGCGGCGGGAGCGCCGCCTTGGAAGAATCGGCCGTTCCTCCCTTCGCGACGATCGACGCGGAGTCGCTCTTTGTCGCTACCGCGGCGCTCTCCGGCGCTACCTTCACGGCCGACGAGTCCTTCGCGGCGTTCGTCTTTCCGGCGCCACTCGTCGCCGCCTTCGTGACTGGCGGGGCGACTACGGTCGCCGAATCGGGGGAGTGTGCGCTGTCGCTCGCGGAAACCTTCGCCGTTGCGCCAACCAGTCCCGGCTTTGGCTGCGTAGGGGAGTCGGCGCCTGCGGCGTTGAGCGTAGAGGTTGCGGGCTTGGCTTTGTTCGCCTGCACATCCGTCGTAGCGACAACCGGCGAAGAGACGGCCGGGATGGGCGCGACGCTCGGCGACACGGCCGCCGCGGAGTCGTGCTCCGTTGCCGACGTGTTGTCCGGGACGTTCGACGCATCTGCGGCGATCGTGTCGGGTAGAGCGGTGGTCTCGTCGCTCACGTGCGCAGCGCGCGACGGTCGCGCCGCCGCCTCCCGCTCGATCGCCGCCGCGGCGTCGCGCGTGCGCAGGTACCCCGCCGAATAGACCGCGAGCACCGCGGCCGATCCCATCGTCAACAGGCTCACACGCGCCGAGGCGCGTCGCGAAGCGCTCGCTGCGGAGCCCTCCGTCGACGACGCGACCTTCTCACGCGGTGTGGAATCGTCCGGCGTCACTCGGAGCGTGGCAGATGTAGGGATCGAGAGAAGTCAGGACGCGATGCGAAAGATGAAGTGCACGTCATCGCACGTCATCGCACGTCATCGCACGTCATGGTGTGATGGCGCCGCGCCGATCACGGCACAACGAAGAGAAACGCCAGCACAAACAGCGCATACACCGCCAGCAGCAAGAGTCCCTCGAACCACGTCGTCTCGCCATCCTGCGAGATGGCGTTGATACTGAACGCCACGCTGGCGATCGCGATCAGCTCCAGCGGACTCGTGAAGACGAGGTTCATCGGGCGACCAAGCGCGTACGACACCAGGACGAGGAGCGGAGCGACGAAGAGCGCGACCTGGATCGACGAGCCCACGGTGATCCCCATGACGAGGCTCATCCGGTTGCGCCGAGCGAAGTACACCGCCGAGACGTACTCCGCCGCGTTCCCGATGACGGCGAGGACGATGATGCCGAGAAAGAACGCAGTGACGCCGAGCGATGTTGCGGCAGTGGTCAGCGAACTGGCAATCAGCTCCGCCTCCCACGCCACCAGTGCCGTCGCGCCGATCAATACAGCGAGCGAGCGTCCGACGGACCACTGCTCCCCCTTCGCGGCTCCCTTTCGCTCGTCCACTGCGCCTGCGGCTTCTGCTCCCTTCGCTGCCGGCTCGTCTTCCTCGAAATGGGAGGCGCTGAACACGTCGCGGTGCGTGACGAGCGAGTAGACCAGGTTCGCGATGTAGACGACGATCAGCACGACCGAAACGCCGAGGCTCAGTCGCTCATCGCGCAGCGCTCCTTCGGCAGGCGAAACCGCACCGCGCTCGGCGAGATGAAAGAGCGCGGGGAGGAGCAAGGCGATCACGGCGAGGATGAGGAGGCTCGAGAGACGCCCCGCGCTCGCGCGATTGAACGTTTGCTTGTCACGATTCCACGAGCCAGCGACGATGGCGAGCCCGAGTCCGAGAAGTCCGTTGCCGAGGATAGAGCCGGTGATCTGCCCCTTCACGACGTCGGTGTGCCCGTCGAGGAGGACGAAGATCGCCAGCAGCATCTCCGCGAGGTTGCCGAAGGTGACGTTGAGGAGCCCGCCGATCGCCGAGCCGAACGCCTCGGCCATGTTCTCGGTGGCGCGCCGGATCCACTCGGCGAGCGGAAAGATCGCGACGATTCCGCCGAGGAAGACGGCGAGCGGCGGCGCGTGCACGAGGTACTCGAGCGCGAGCGAAACCGGGATCGCGAGGAGGAGCCAGCGGGCGAGCATGCGTGGCGGGTTGGGTTGCGAGGGAGCAGGCGGGAGCAAACGTCGATCGGCGTGAAGCGAGCGCCGACGTCTCGTCGCATGCTATCCGCTCTTCGTCCGCTCCTGCAATATTGCGAGGTTCGCGCGCAGCGAGGTGGCGCGCGAGTCCCCGAGCCCACCCCACCGATGCGCCGAATCATGTCGTTGGTCGTCCGATGTCGTCAGCCGCAATCGCTTCGCTCACAGCCGACGCGCTCACGACTCCTCCCCGTAGTCGCCGCGCTGATCGTGTGTGCAGCGACGATGCAGTCCGCAGGGGCGCAGGCGGTGACACCCCGTGCGCCGAGCGCGACGGCGATGTACGACATCGTGATCCACGGCGGGCGCATCGTCGACGGCACGGGTGCTCCGTGGTTCGAAGCGGATCTGGCCGTCTCGAACGGACGTATCGCCGCCATTGGCCACATCGACCCGGCGCGCGGGAAACGAGTGATCGACGCGACCGGACTCGTGGTCGCGCCCGGCTTCATCGACATGATGGGGCAGACGGCGACGCCCTTCCTGGCGGATCCCAACAGCGCGCTCAATCTCCTCACGCAGGGGATCACGACGATCAACGCGGGAGAAGGCGAGTCGAGCGCGCCGCTCGCGGGCGACGAGGCGAAGCGCGCCGGCTGGTCCACCATGCGACAGCTCTTCGCCAAGCTCGACTCGGCGGGGATGCCGATGAACATGGTGCAGACGGTCGGGCATACGCAGCTCCGGCAACTCGTCATTGGAGACAAGGATCGTCAGGCGACCCCCGAAGAGCTCGAGCGCATGCGCGGCTACGTGCGCGAGGCGATGGAGGCCGGCGCCATCGGACTCTCCACGTCGCTCATCTATCCGCCGGCGATCTACGGCTCCGAATCGGAGATCGCCGAACTGGCCAAGGTCGCGGGGGCGAGTGGCGGATCGTACTTCACGCACATGCGCAATGAGGGAGATCGCCTGCTCGAGGCCATCGACGAGGCCTTGCGCATCGGTGCGGCGGCGGGGACGCCGGTCCACATTTTCCACCTCAAGGCGGCTGGTCAGGCCAACTGGGGAAAGATGGACCAGGCACTGGCGCGGGTGAAGGCGGCGCGCGCGACAGGTCAGCAGGTCGGCGTCGACATCTATCCGTACATCAACAACGGGCTCGGCATCCGCGCGCTGCTCCATCCGCGGCATGCAGCTGACGGGCAAGCCGAATTGCTGCGAAAGCTTGGAGACCCGGCGGTGCGGAAGGAGATGCGCACCGAGATGGAGACGCTCGGCGGGTGGGAAAACTGGTACGCGCATGCCGGTCGCAACTGGGATCGCATCGTGGTGACCGGGCTCGCCGCGCCGTACACCGCGCAGTCGGGGATGAGCGTCGGCGAGATTGCGCGCAAGGCGGGGAAGGATCCGTGGGATGTCTTCTTCGAGATCGCGCCCACCGACGCGTCGGCGATGCCGCAGTCGATGTCGGAGGCGAACAAGATGAAGGCGATGCGCGAGGAGTTCACCTCGTTCGACACCGATGCGGGACCGATGCCGCCGGAGTTGAAGGAGGGGCATCCGCGCGGGTACGGCGCATTCCCGCGCCTCCTCTCGCGCTATGTGCGCGACATGGGGGTCCTCTCGCTCGAAGGGATGGTCCATCGCATGTCGTCGGTCGCGGCGAACGAGATATTGGCGTACGATCGCGGAAAGCTCGCGCCGGGGCTCGCGGCCGACATCGTGATCTTCGACGCGCAGCGCATACAGGACCGCGCGACGTTTGCCGAGCCGACGCTTGCGTCGGAGGGAATGCGCTACGTGCTGGTGAACGGCGGGGTGGTGCTGGAGGATGGGAAGTACACCGGCGTGCGCACCGGTCGTGTGCTGCGCGGGCCTGGCTATCGCTCGTGAGGCGAGGGTCGACGGTGCGCGGCGCGGCACTCCTTCTTTCCATCGTTGGTCTGAGCGCCGCGAGTGCGACGGCGCTACCGGGGCAATCGGCGTCGGCGCCGTCGGTACCGGTGTTGCAGCTGGATCCACAGGATGTCGCGACCGGCGTGCTCCCGGCCGACCGTGGCGTCGCCGGGCTGCGGCAGCGCCTCCTCGAGCTGCGCACGACGGCGAGCGTGTTGCAGGTGACGGCGCACCCCGACGACGAGCAGTCGGGTGTGCTGACGTACCTGTCGCGCGGAACCGGTGCGCGCGCCGCGCTCCTCACGCTCAATCGCGGCGAAGCAGGGGCGAACGCCGTCGGGAGCGAGCTGTTCGACGGGCTCGGGCTCCTGCGCACCGAGGAGCTCCTCCTCGCCGATCGATACTACGGGCTCGACGATCAGTACTTCACGTCGGCGACCGATTACGGCTTCTCGAAGACGATGCAAGAAGCTGCGCGGAGTTGGGACACGACCGCGGTGCTCGGCGACATGGTGCGGGTGATTCGTCGCAATCAGCCGCTGGTCGTCGTGGGGCGCTGGTACGGCGGAGCGCGCGATGGACATGGGCATCACCAACTGGCGGGGGCGCTTGCGCCGCTGGCCGTGGCGGCGGCCGCCGATTCGACGCGCTTTCCCGAGCAGCTCTCGCGCGAAGGGCTGCGCACCTGGCGCGTGCAGCGCCTCTTTCGCGCGAACATTCCGGCGAACGAGCGCGGCGAGGTCGTGATCGATCCGGGGCGCTACGATCCGTGGCTCGGCGAATCGTACCAGTCGATGGGGGCGGACGGTATCTCGCGGCAGCGCTCGCAAACAGCCGGGCGTCGTTCGTCGAGCGTGGGTGCCGCACCGCAGCGATGGCAGCAGCTGCAAGGGACGCCGGTCGTCTCGCCGGACGATCCGTTCTCCGGGCTCGACACGTCGCTCCCGTCGCTGTTCTCGCTCGTTGGGGAGGAGGGGTCCGCGCGCGCGCTCGCCGAGCTGCGGGTTGCCGACTCAGCGTCGCGTGCGGCGCTCGCCTCGATGCATCCCGATACGCCATGGGATGTGGTGCCGCTTCTGGCGAGCGGATTGCGCGCGGTGCGAAGCGCGCGACAGGCGACTCCCGAGGCGGCCCCGCACGCGGCGCAGCTTCTGGCGATCAAGGAGGAGCAGTTCGAGCGGGCGATCGTCGCGGCGCTCGCAATCCAGATCGAAGCCGTCACCGCATCCGGGCGGGACGACGGGCATCCGTTGGTGCCGGGCGAGCGCGCGACGCTGCAGCTGACGGCTTCGCAGGGTTCTCCCGTTGCCGTGACACTGGTGCGCGTTGAACTCCTGACCACGCCGAAGTGGGGAACGACGCACGAACGAACGCCGAGCGCGCCGGTCACCCGCGATACTCCGTGGCGCGACTCGGTGTCGTTTCTCGTCCCCGCGCTCGCTGAACCCACGCGCCCGGCGTTCAGGCGCGACGGGATCTTCCAGAACATGTATCGCTGGCGCGATCGCACGCCGCAGCCTGCAGCGCGCCCGGCTGCGCCGCTCCGCGTACGCGCGACGCTCATCGTCGATGGCGAGCCGGTGCCGATCGAGCGCATCGTGCGGATGCGCGAGAGCGATGAACCGGAGGGAGCATCGTTCCCGCGAGTCGTCGTAGTCCCCCCGGTCTCTCTGCACGTTGCACCCAGCGTAGTCGTCGTCGCCGACAGCGGCGAGGTCACGCGCCGCGTAACCGTGGAAGTGACCGGGTACGCACCAACGCAAGCGGAGGCGAGCGTGCGACTCGCCCTCTCGTCAGGCGGCCGGGAGCTCCCCCCACAGTCCGTGCGTGTGCAGCGCGGGGAGAAGGTGACCATCGCCTTCGACGTGCGGCTCCCGCGCAGTGTCGATTCGCTCGACGTGCGCGCCTCGGCGACGGTCGGCGGGCGCGAGTGGCACGACGACCTCACGGTTATTCGCCACCGCGAGCTGGAGCCGGCCTACCTCTATGCCTCGCCAGCTGCAACACTTCGCCGCATCCCGCTCGCGATCGCGCCGCATCTCGCCGTCGCGTACGTCATGGGCGTTGGCGACCTCGTTCCCGAGGCGCTCACCCAGATGGGGGCGAACGTCACCCTCCTCGACGTCGCGGCCGTATCGGCGGGAGATTTCAGTCGCTTCGACGCTGTAGTCATCGGGACGCGCGCGTACGCGGTGCGCCAGGAACTCCCCGCAGCGACCGGTGCGCTGCGCGCATACGCCGAGCGAGGGGGGAACGTCGTCGTGCTATATCAAACGCAGGAATTCAAGCCCGAGACGATGGCCCCGTTCCCGGCGTCGCTCCCCGATGACGCCGAGGAGACCTCGGAGGAGGATGCGCCCGTGCGCATTCTTGCCCCCGACAGTCCGCTGCTCACGACGCCCAATCGCCTCACGCCGCGCGACTTCGACGGGTGGATCGAGCAGCGCGGGTCCAAGTTCCTCACCAAGCTCTCCGCCGAATACACCGCACTCGTGGAGACGCACGACACCGGCCAGCCTCCGCAAACCGGCGTTTGGGTGACTGCGCAGGTCGGCGCGGGGCGATGGACGTATTGCGCGCTCGCACTTCACCGCCAGCTTCCGTACGCCGTGCCGGGTGCGTTTCGCATCATGGCGAACCTGCTGTCACAAGCCGGGAAGCGCTGAGAACGCGCGGCGCCGAGTCGATAGCGGGCACTCCACTGTACGATGCACTCCGCTGGACGATCGCTCGAACCGCGCGCACCTCGCTCGGCGAGTTGCGACACGTTTTGCACAAGTGGGCGCCGGACGCGCCGGAGTGCCGCGCCGCCCGAGCGCTGCGGACTGTTGGCGAGATGATCGCTAGTCGGCGAGCAACTCTCGAACGTCGACCGTGAACGGCTCCTCCGCTCCCGCGGGCGCCCACGTCGACGTCTCGTACTCCATCACCGGGAACTGCGCCGCAGGAGTCCACACCTCGGCGCACTTCGCCTCCGGGTCGATGATCCAGTAGAGATCCACCGCGCGATCCTGGTACACGCGCCGCTTGTCGAAACGGTCGTGCGAGCGCGTCGACGGACTCAGCACCTCGATGATGAACGATACGCGACGCACGTCGGACCACTCCTGGACCGTCTTGTCCTCGGGACCGATCACGAAGACGTCCGGCTGAGTCAGTACATCCTGCCGTCCCCACGTGAGATCGGCGGCGACGTTGAAAAGCTGCCCGCACGAGTGTCGATCGCAATACCCCATAAGGGACTTCGCGAGTCGCATCACGATGCTCTGGTGCCGGAACCGCGGCGACGGGCTCACGAGCAGCTTCCCGTACGCCAGCTCGTACTTCTGGCCGTCGTTAGGGAAGGCGAGGACTTCGTCCACCGTGTAGTAGGCTGCTTCGTGCGCGGGCATGCCCATAGTGTCTGCTCGGCGGCGCCCAGGGCGCAAGGGGAGGTGAGCGCTAAGGAGTTCACACCGAACGGTGGTTCCGACGCCCAACCTCCCCATCACCCAAACACTACCGACCGTACCAGTCCACTGCGCCGCGTCAGAACCTCCCCGCGTCCACATCCTTCAGGAACGCGATCACTCCGCGGAAATACGTCTGCTGGTCGTCGTACAGCGCGAGATGGCTCCCCTTGGGGCACAACAGATAGCGCCCGTGCTTCACCTGGGTCGACATC
>JBGAHX010000005.1:0-201998 GCA_044225935.1 Gemmatimonadaceae bacterium | reverse complement strand
AACGGTGTGGAGACGGCGACCGCGGCGGCGACGCGTTCGGTGACGCTGTCCCCTTGCTCGCCGAGCCACTTGAGGAGGACGTTGGCGCCGAGCGAGACGCCGGCTACGACGAGAGGGGCGTGCGGGCGTTCACGCAGGAGTCGATCAACGACGAAGTGAAGGTCGCTGGTCTCGCCCGAGTGATACGAGCGCGCCGCGTGGTTGAGGACTCCGCTGCAGGTGCGGAAGAGGAGGAGGTTGGCTTGCCATCCCTCGTCGTGCGCGGCGCGGAGGAGCCCGGCCGTGTAGTGGGAGCGGAGCGATCCTTCGAGTCCGTGCAGCAGGAGGAAGATCGGACGCCGAGCGTCATCAATGGCGGGAGTGCGCACGACATCCACGAAATCGCCGTCGGGGGTATCCCACCGCTCGATGCGTGTCTCGACGGTTGGTGGCGTGCGAAAGAACTTCCCCCACATGGTGCTCCCATGCGGATTGCGGAGCCACCATGCCGGTGAGAAGGGTTCGTGTGGCATCAGTGCGGTGGTTGCCGACCGGGAGTGACTGAATCGAAGCAGCGGAAAATCGCGTCGAAAAGTGAGTGCCGCTCGCGGCGCCGCGACGATGTCGAGTGGTGGGTGCGCCGTCCGTCATCACGGTGGAGGCGCGCGCATGGGGTGCGCGTCCCGAACCCTGAGCACGCGAGGATCCGATGGCCAAGTATATCCTGCTCCTGCACGAGAACCCGGCCGATTTCGCCGGCGTGACACCCGCCGAGATGCAGTCGCTGATCGAGCGGTACTCGGCGTGGCGAGAGAAGGTGCATGCGGCGGGGCACATGCACCAAGGGGTCAAACTCGCCGATGACGGTGGGTGGCACCTGCGCCGTTCGGGGAACGGCGTTTCGGTCACGGACGGCCCGTACACGGAGGCGAAGGACGTGATCGGTGGGCTGTTCATCATCGAAGCCGAGAGTCCGGCAGAGGCGCAGGATATCGCCAGCGGGTGTCCCCACGTAGAGCACGGGTGGATCGAGATCCGCGCGGTTGACATTGCCTAGCGAGCAGCCGGTGGAGCGGGAGGCGAGCGCCGGTGGTGAGGAGACACCGGCGCATCGACTCGTCGCGCACCTCTTCCGGCGCTCGGCAGGCGCACTCATCGCGGCGTTGACGCGTCGCTTCGGTATCGCGCAGCTCGCACTGGTGGAGGATGCCGTGCAGGATGCGCTGTTCGAGGCGACACGTCGCTGGCCGTTCGAGGGGATCCCGCGAGAACCGGCGGCGTGGCTGCAGACGGTGGCCAGGCGAAAGGCGCTGGACGCGCTACGCCGCTCGGCGATGCACGACCGTACGATGCAGAAGATCGCGAGCGAGGGAGTTGCAGCTGCCGAGTCGACCGGGGCGCTCGTCGCACCGGGCGACGGGACGCCGATGGAGGAGTCGTTCGCGCTACAGGACGACGTGCTGGGGATGCTCTTCGCGTGTTGCACGCCGTCGCTAGGGCGCGAGACCGCGATCGCGTTGACGCTGACGGTGGTGGCGGGGTTCACGGCGCACGAGGCGGCGCAGGCGTTCCTCGTGTCGGAGACCGCCATGGCGCAGCGTCTGGTGCGGGCCAAGCGGCGCCTGCGCGAGAGTGGCGCGCACATCTCCATTCCAACTACAGAAGAGTTGCGGGAGCGGCTCTCCCGCGTGCTCGACGTGGTGTACCTCATGTTCAACGAAGGGTACATGGCGAGCGACGGCGACGCGCTCATGCGCGAGGCGATGTGTGGCGAAGGGGCTCGGCTCGCGGTGCTGCTGTCGGAGCATGCGGCGACGTCGTTTCCCGAGACGGACGCGCTGGCTGCATTGCTGCTTTTTCAGCTGGCGCGACTGCCGGCGCGGGCCACGAGCGAAGGGGGACCGGTGCTGCTCGAGGAGCAGGACAGAAGCGCGTGGGACCAGTCGCTGATTTCGGCCGGCTTTCATCATCTCGCGCGCGCGGCGCGCGGGGACCGACTGACGTCGTTCCACCTGCAAGCAGAGATCGCGTCGCGCCACGTGATGGCCGAGCGGTTCGAGCTGACGGACTGGCCGGCAATCCTGCGCGCGTACGATGCGCTGGTGGAGCTCGAGCCAACGGTGGTCGTGCGGGTGAACCGGGCGGTCGTCGTGGGGCAGGTACATGGAGCTGCGGCCGCGCTTCGCTCCCTGGCGGATGCCGCGACGGACCCTGCGGCCCATGGGTATCGCTGGTTCTACTCGGTGCGCGCGCACTTTCGAACGGAGTGCGGGGACGTACATGGCGCGCGCGACGACCTGCGGTTGGCGGCGTCGCTCACACGGTCGTCGCCCACCAGACGCTGGCTGGAGGAGCAGCACGCGGCCCTGTTAGACTCCTCCTTATGATGGAAGTCCAGATCTTCGGTACGAAGAAGAGCGCGGAGACGCGAAAGGCGCTGCGCTTCTTTTCGGAGCGGCGCGTCCGAACGCATTTCGTCGACCTCAACGAGCGCGCCGCCGCGCTCGGCGAGTTGCGGCGTTTTGCGCAGAAGTTCGGGGTGGACGCGTTACTGGACCGCAGCTCCAAGCGCTTCCAGGAACTGGGGCTGGGACCGGCGCGCTATTCGGATGACCGCTGGCTCGAGAAGCTGGCGGACGAGCCGCTCCTCCTGCGTGTTCCGCTGGTTCGGTGGCAGCACAAGCTGACGATCGGATTGGCTGAAGACGTGTGGAAGGAATGGAAGAGTTGAGACGGGAGACGGGGGACGGGAGACGGGGGGTTGGGGCGTGCGCGTTCCCGATACCCGCCGTCCAACTTCCCTCCTCATGACCCAGTTTTCCTTCAACGGCGTCGGCGTTTCGTTCGGCGCCACGACGATCCTGCGCGATGTGACGTTTACCGTCGCGGCGGGGGAGAAGTGGGGGGTGATCGGGCGGAATGGCGCGGGGAAGACGACGCTCTTCCGGCTCCTGACGGGCGAGATGCAGCCGACGACGGGGACGACGGCGAAGACTCCCAACCTGCGCTTTGCCGTTCTCGACCAGCACCGCGACTTCCCGGGGGTGACGACGGTGTGGGGAGCGGTCGCGGATGCGTTTCGCGAGTTGATCGATCTCGAGGCTGACCTTGCGCGACAGGCCGATGCACTCGCCAAGGCGGGCGACGCGGTGACGGAGCAGCAGCTCAATCGCTATGCGCGCGACCTGGAGCGCTTCGAGCACGAGGGTGGGTACACGTACGCGTCCCGCGTAGATGCGGTACTTCAGGGTTTGGGCTTCGACGCGGCCAAGGCACGCCACGAGGCACTCACGCACCTGAGCGGCGGGGAGCGTGGGCGCGTGGCGCTGGCGCGGCAGCTCGTGGTACCGGCCGACGTGATGCTGCTCGACGAGCCGACCAACCACCTCGACCTCGAGACGACGCGCTGGCTGGAGGAGTACCTGCGCGAGAAAGGCGAAACGGTGCTGGTGATCTCGCACGACCGTGCGTTCCTGGACCGCGTGGTCGACCACGTGTTGCACCTGGAGGACTGCTCGGCGGTACCGTACGACGGCGGGTATGCGCACTTCGTGCGTCAGCGCGCGGAGCGCCGGCTGTCACAGACGCGGGCATTCGACAAACAGGCGAAAGCGATCGCCCGCGAAGAAGACTACGTGCGGCGCAACATCGCCGGGGTGAACTCTCGGCAGGCGAAGGGGCGGCGCAAGCGACTCGAGTGGCTGCCGAGGCTTAGTCCTCCGCCCGATGACGAATCGGCGATGGCGGTGCGGTTCGCGCCCGGGGAGCGCGGCGGGGACCTGGCCGCGATCTTCGAGCACGCCACAGTGCGGATCGGGGAGCGGACGCTCCTTCGCGATTTCACGGAGTGGGTGCGGCGCGGCGACGTGGTCGGGTTGATCGGACCGAACGGGACGGGGAAATCCACGCTGCTCAAGGCGCTGTTCGGCGAGCGCGAACTCGCGGCGGGGGAGATTCGGCTGGGGGGCGGGGTACAGGCGACGATGTACCGACAGGACTTCGCCAACGTGCCGCGCCAGAAATCGATCTACGACATCATCGGCGACATGCGCCCGATGTGGGAGCGCGGCGCGATCCAGGGGCACTTGGGCCTCGTGCAGTTCTCGGGGGATGAGGTGATGCGATCGGCCTCTTCGCTCTCCGGCGGGGAGCTGGCGCGGATCGCGCTCGCGATGATGATGCTGGAAGACGCCAACCTGCTGGTCTTCGACGAGCCGACGAATCACCTCGACGTGGAATCGATCGAGCAGCTGGAGGATGCGATCGAGCGCTTTCCCGGCTCGGTGGTGCTGGTGAGCCACGACCGCGAACTCCTGCGCAAGCTGGTGACGCGCGTGTGGGAACTCCGGGACGGGAAGATCCGCGTGTTCGATGGTGAGTTCGCCGAGTTCGAGGAACTGCGCGAGCGAGAGGAAAAGGCGCGCGAGGAGAAGTTGGTCGCGGAGGCGACGGCGCGGCGCGAGAAGGAGAAGGCCGAAGCGCGGAAGCGGAACGACCAGGACACGAAGTCACGGGGGAACGCGCGCGAGATCCGCCGCAACGCGGAGCGCGCCGAGGCGCGAGTGACCGAACTGGAGGAGAAGGCGGCGGCGCTGGATCAGGCGATCGCCGACCCGGAGCTCTACGCGCAGCCGAGCGGGGTGGCGCAGGCCACGGCGCTGTCGCGCGAGTTGGCGCAGGTGCGCGAGGAACTGGCGAGCGCGATGGCCACGTGGGAAGCGGCGCTCACCGCCGCCGACGCGCTGGACGCGTCCTAACAACGCGAAGCGGAGCTATTCCCATCAATCCCGAATTCTGGGCCTGGGGCGGATTCATCGCCTTCGTACTGGTGGTACTGGCGATCGACCTCGGAGTCCTCAACAAGAAGGACCACGTGGTATCGATCCGCGAGGCGCTGCGCTTCACGGCGGTACTGGTGGTGCTGGCGGCGTGCTTCAGCGTGGTGATCTACATGCTCTACGAGCACCACTTGCTGGGGCTCGGGACGCACGTGGACAAGCTGGATGGGGCGACGAACGACGGGCGGCTGGCGGCGGTGAAGTTCATCACGGGATACGTGATCGAGCTGTCGCTGAGCGCCGACAACGTCTTCGTGATCGCGCTGATCTTCCAGTACCTCAAGGTGCCGCCGCAGTACCAGCACCGCGTGTTGTTCTGGGGGATTCTCGGGGCGCTGGTGATGCGCGGGACGATGATCCTGGTGGGCGCGTCGCTGATCGCACGCTACCACTGGATCCTCTACCTGTTTGGGCTATTCCTCGTATACACGTCGGTGAAGATGTTGCTGGCGCGCGACGAGGATGAATCGCCGGGCGACGGGTTCGTGATGCGCCAGCTGCGGCGCGCCTTCCCAATCACCAACACCTATCGCGGACATCACTTCGCCATCAACGAACACGGGCGCTGGATCCTGACGCCACTGGCGGTGGCGCTGGTACTGGTGGAGACGACGGACCTGATCTTCGCCGTCGATTCGATCCCGGCGATCTTCGCGATCACGACCGATCCGTTCATCATCTTCACGAGCAACGTCTTCGCGATCCTCGGGCTGCGCTCGCTGTACTTCGCGCTGGCCGGGGCGATCGAGAAGTTCCGCTATCTCAAGGTCTCGCTCGCGGCGATCCTCGGGTTGGTGGGGGTGAAGATGCTGGTGGCCGACCTGCTGAAGGACTATCTGGGCCCGAACTTCAACTTCTGGTTGCTGGCGATCGTGGCGTCGATTCTGGCTGCCGGAGTGATCGCGTCGTGGCTGCGAGCGCGGCACGACGAGAAGCAGGGCGGTGGCGAACAAGGTGCCGGCGAGCAAGGTGCCGGCGAGCAAGGTGCCAGCGAGCGGCGTGCTAGCGCGCGAGGAGCGATCGAACAGGAGGCGGGCGAGTAGGGCGCGAGACGACTAGCGATCGCCGTCCTGTAGGAGCCCCATGCGGCGCACGAGCGACTGAAAGCGATCGCTTCCGCGCAGCGGGTCGAAGATCGGGTTGACGTTGAGGTAGACCACCCAGCCGCGCCGATCCGCGTGCGACTTCTCGATCCAGTCGAGCGCGCGCTCGGGCTCCGACGTCCCGAGCCAGGCGGTCGCCAGCGCCACCGGTGAGACATACTCGCGTGTCGAGCGCTCCTCGAGCGATTCGCGGATGGCGGCGGCTTCGTCCTCACGCCCGCCGCGCGCCAGCGCGTACGCCAGCGTTCCCTGCGTGAGCGGTCCCGCGCCCGCTTGCGACACCGCCTCGTGAAGCGTGGCGATCGCCGCCTCGGGGTGCTCTCCTTCAACGGCCAGGATCATCCCGAAGAGGCGGAAGTTCTCCTCGCTCGTGGGATTCATCTCGATGGCGCGCATCATGTGATGGCGCGCGCGCTCGTAGCGTCGCGAGAAGTAGTAGAGCCATCCCACGGAGCGACGGATGGAGATCGAACTGCCATCGAGCTCCAGCGCGGTGTGTGCCTCGACGAGTGCCTCCTCGTGACGGCCAAAGGCCGCCAGCTGAAAGGCGTACCACTGGTGCGCGGTTGGAAAGCGCGGATCGAGCTGCATGGCGCGCTCGAATTCGCGGCGCGCTTCTTCAAACTCCCACGAGTAGATGAAGAGGCTCCACGCCAGCGAGGTGTGCGCCTCGGGGAGCTTGTCGTCGAGCTTGAGCGCCTCGCGCGCGTACTGTGCCGCGCGCTCGAGTCCATCGCCGGCGCGCATGCTGCGATAGTCGACGTGAAGCGCATACGCGTCGGACAAACCGGTGTATGCTAGCGCGTAGTTGGGGTCCTCGGCGATGGCGCGCTCGAACCAGGTGATCGACTCGCTGGTGGCCGCATCGCTACGCTGGTTCATGGCCCAGCGGCCGCGGAGGTAGTGCCCGTAGGCAACGACGCTGTCGGTGCCGCGCTTGACCGGCTCGGGATCGTCGAAGTCGGCGAGCCAGGTGGTGCGCAGTGTGCTGGTGATGGTGCGCGCGAGTTCGTCTTGCACGGCGAAGACGTCTTGCAGCTCGCGGTCGTAGCGCTGCGACCAGAGGAGGCGCCCGTCGTCGGTGGCGGTGAGCTGCGCGGTGACGCGCAACCGATCCCCCTGCCGCCGCACGCTCCCTTCGAGGACGACCGAAACATCGAGCAGTGCCCCGATCGCCCGCACGTCGAGCGCACGTCCCTTGAGGGCAAAGACCGAGGTGCGCGAGGCGACGCGCACCGCGTCGCTCTTGTTGAGCGCATCGATCAACTCGTCGGTGATGCCGTCGCTCAGGTACTCGTTCTCGGCGTCGGAGCTGGTGTTGACGAAGGGGAGGACGGCTATGCCCTGCGCCGCGCGCCGCGCGAGCCCGCGACGGATCTCGCCGAGCGGAGTGGGGTTGGTCGCCTCCACCAGTGCCGCGACGAAATCGCCGGCGGAGCGAAAACGATGGTCCGGCACCTTGTGGAGTGCGCGAGCGAGCGCTGCCTCGACGCCGAGGGGGACCTCCGGCCGCAAGACACGGATGGGGCGCGGAGCTTCGGTGACCTGGCGCGCCATCGTCGCCTGCACGCCGGTCCCGCTGAATGGCGGCTCCCCCGCCAGCATCTCGTAGACGACGCAGGCGAGGCTGTACACGTCGCTGGCGATGCCGACGTCACGTTCGCCGGCTGCCTGTTCGGGACTCATGTAGCTCGGCGTGCCGAGCGCGGTACCGGCGGCGGTAATGGCCGAAAGCGAGGAGTCGCTCCTCGCCGCCTCGATCGACGCGCAGGCTTGTGCGACCCCAAAGTCGGTAAGCAGGGCGATGTCGTCGGCGAAGAGGACGTTCTCGGGCTTGACGTCGCGATGGACGAAGCCGGCGCGGTGCGCATGGTCGAGTGCCGCGCCGACGTCGTGCGCGATGCGGAGTGTCTCGCTCAGCGGGAGCGTGTGATGCTGCGCGAGACGGTCGCGGAGCGATCCACCGCTGATGTAGGGGGTGACGTAGTACAGGAGACCGTCGGCTTCGCCGGAGTCGATCAGCGGAACGACATGCGGATGTGTGAGGCGCGCAATGATCCCGATCTCGCGCAGAAAGCGTTCGGTTCCGAGCGACGCGGAGAGATCCTGGCGGAGCACCTTGATCGCCACCTTGCGCAGGTGCTTGCGCTCCTCGGCGAGGTAGACCGTTGCCATTCCGCCGCGACCCAGCTCGCGCTCGATGGCGTAGCGCGCCACGAGCGTGGGGGCGACGAGGGTGGCGCCGGTGGCTCCTCCGGTCATGTGCACATCATGTGCGTCGCGCCGCTCCCGATCGCATCACGGCTGCACGCGCGCGCCGCCGGCGAGAAAGTCCACCGCGACGCTGGACATGAGGCGCACACCGATGGGGAGCGCGGCCTCGTCGGCGAAGAAAAGCGGGGAATGGTTAGGCGCGACCGTCCGCGGATCCTTGCCGGCAGGGGTGACGCCGAGCCCGAAGAAGAAACCGGGGACCTTCTCGGCGTAGCGCGAGAAGTCCTCGCCAGCGGTGCCGGGAGGCTGCTCCGAGACCTTCGCGTCACCAACCACGCGCTGCAGGGACGGCACCATGCGCACGGCGAGCGGCGTGTCGTTCATCGTGACGGGGTAGCCGAGCTCGATCTTCACGTCGGCCGTGGCGCCGGCGCTCTGGGCGATCGATTCGGCGGTGCGCTTGAGGCGGGCGTGGATATCGGTGCGCATGCCTGCGTCGAGGGTGCGAATGGTCCCGATCATCCAGGCGCTGTCGGGGATGATGTTCTCGCGCAGGCCGGCGTGGAACGCACCGACCGTGAGGACGGCGGGAGCGGTGACGAGGTTGGATTGGCGGGAGATGATGGTCTGCATGCCGAGCACGATCTGGGCGCCGACGACGATCGGGTCGACACCGGCAGAGGGGAAGGCACCGTGCGTCTGTCGCCCATGTACGACAATGCGGAATTGGTCGGCGGCGGCGGCCATGGCTCCGCCGCGCCAGCTGACGCTGCCGAGCGGGCCCGGGCCAACGTGAAGTCCGAAGATCGCGTCGACCTTGGGATTCTCGAGGACGCCGGCCTCGATCATCGGTCCGGCGCCACCAACGGGGGGCGCCTCCTCAGCGGGCTGGAAGATGAACTTCACCGTACCGGGGAGGGTGGCCTTCAGTCCGGTGAGGACGTCGGCTGTCCCCATGAGGATCGCGACGTGGTTGTCATGCCCGCAGGCGTGCATGACGCCGGTCTCCTGCCCGTTGTAGACCGCCCGAACAGTGCTCTTGAAGGGGAGATCGACCAACTCGGCGACGGGGAGGGCGTCCATGTCGGCGCGGAGGGCGACAACGGGGCCGGGCTTTCCGCCGCGCAGGATCCCGACGACGCCGTTGCCGCCGACTCCGGTCTGCACTTCGAGGCCGAGTGACTTGAGGTGGTCGGCGACGAGCTTGGCGGTGCGCGTCTCCTGGAACGAGAGCTCGGGGTGCTGGTGAATGTCTTCGCGCCAGGCGACGACCTTGGATTCGAGTTCGGTCGCTCGGCGATCGATGACGTCGTGCATGGCCTTCACGTCGGTGCGCTGCGCGCCGGCCGTGGCGAGTGGAGCGAGCAGTAGCGCAGCGGCGAGCGCGCGAGAGTAGAGCGTCATGGTACGGCGAGGCTGGAGGAGTCGGCGGCACGCGCGTCGATCGGGGGGGCGCGAGGCACTGGAAGTTTGGCACGTGTGAGACCGAATGGCGAGCGCGCACGCGCGACCGGTGGGCACGTGCGCATCAGCGGCTCAGTCGCGTTGACGCTTGTTACGGAACCTGTGCCGACGCCCTTCGTATGCTGAGGAGACGTTTGCTCCTGCGCTCCTCGCTCCCCCCATTCATGCTCGCGTTTCTCCTGGCGGCGCAGCTCGTCGCAGTCGATTCCATCAGCGGCGCCGCCGTCAGCAGCAACTCCAGCACACGAAAATCGGTGGATCGCGACTCCATCTACAGCTCGGAGAGTGTGCGTGCGCTGGTGGCGGATGCCGCGCGCCTCAACCGCCTGGTGCCGGCGTCACTCGGCGGGTATCGGGCGCGCGCGGAGAGCGAGATTGCGATCGTGGCGCGGCGGCCGGAGGGACAGGAAGGAGCGGTCTCGGTCGAGCAGACGCAGAACGAAGTGCACTGGACGCGCGCGGGGACGTACGAGCAGCACGTGGTGGGATATCGTGCGCAATCGATCGGGCTGCAGTTCTCGTCGCTCTCCTTCTTTCGACAGGCGTGGACGGTTCCGATGCTGTACGGCAATCGTCTGACGCTGCTCTTCGGACGCGACACGAGTTCTCGCCGATCGCGGCGTGTGCTTCGGGAGCGTCAGCTCGTTGCCGTGCACCCGCTCGCCGACGATCGCGAGCGCGTGTATCGCTACAGCGGCGGAGATACGCTGGCGACGCTCCGGGTGAACGGGCGCACGGTACCGATCGTGCGGCTGATGGTGGAGCCGCGCGAGGACGCCCCCGACAGCACGGTGGCCTTTCGCGGAGAGCTGGACCTGGACGTGACGCGCCACGTGCTGGTGCGGATGCGCGGGTACTTCGTGCGGAACGTTTCGGCGCCATCGCTCCTCGCCCGGCTCGCCTCGTTTGGGGGATTCACGGCGGTGGCGTTCGTGGAGCTCGAGAATGGGGAGATCGAGGAGCGCTACTGGCTCCCGTTCTACCAACGCATCGAAGCGCAGGTGGGGCTCACCAGCACGACCGACTCGCGCTCGATCTTTCGGATCGTCACGCGCTTTCGCGACCACGAAATCGAAGGGCCCGAAGCGGCAGGGGTGAGCGTCGCGGACTCGCTCTCGGTGCACTCGTTCGACCTGAGCTTCGCCCCGCCCGACAGCCTATCGACGGAAAGCGGGTGGCATGACCAGCTCGGGAGCGTGACCACGGCGGTACATAGCGACGACTTCGACGACATCGCCCCGGATGCGTGGCGCACGAGCGGGGAGCCGCTCTTCCAGTGGCGCACGCAGCGGCTGATGGACCTGTTCCACGTGAACCGAGTGGAAGGGCTCTACACCGGGTATGGCGCCGAGCTGCGGATGCGGGATGCCGCCCCCGGTTTGGCGATTCGCGCAAACGGAGGGTGGGCGTGGAGCGAAGGAACGGCGCGTGGGCGCGCGAGCGCGGAGTGGGCGCGCGGTGGGCAGACGTTCGTCGCGCGCGCGGGGCGCTCGCTCGACATCACCAACGACTTCAGGAGCGTGTTCGACAGCGGGAGTTCGGTGGCGGCGATCTTCGGGGTCGACAACTACGACTATGTCGACCGGCGGATGGCGGCGGTCGGGTGGTGGCGTCGCATCGGGAAGGGGCGCGCGGTAACCCTACGCGTGGAAAGCGGACCGGCGAGCGATCGCATGGTGCAGCGCACGCTCTCGCGCGGGCTCTTTCGCGGCGACTCGGGATTTCGCGAGAACCGAGGCGTGCGGGAAGGGACGTACTGGCGGCATTGGGCGGCGCTCGAGTGGAATCCGGATGTGAGCGCGGAGTTCGTGCACACGGGTGTCGGGGCACTGCTGAGCGCGGAGGTGGCGCGCGGGGAGCTGCACTACACGCGGCTCGAGGGGCGCATCATGGCGCGCAAGAACCTCGGTGCGTTCACGCTTGCGGCGCGCGGAGACGCCGGGACGGTGCTCGGCGACGCACCGCCGCCGCAGCAACTCTTCGAGCTGGGGAGCAGCCAGTACCTGGCTGATTATGACTACAAGGCGTTTGCTGGCACCGACGCGGTCGCGGCGCGCGGGCTGGCGATGTACCGACTCGGAATCCTCGATGCGCCGATTCGCATCCGGCGCTGGTTCCTGCCGGGAGTCGCACCTGCACTTGCCGCGGGCGTGCAGAGCGGATGGACGCAGGCGACGGGAAGCGGAGGGCGCCTGGCGCTGCGCGAACTCGGGCTCGTGCAGCCGGCGGATCCGCATTCCTCGGCCGTGTCACGCGTGACCGACGGCGTGCGCACGACCGTGACGCTGGGGCTGCGGATCTTTGGGGGAGCGATCGGCGTGGGGATGGCGCGCGCGGTCGACCATCCCGCGCGGTGGCGATTCGTGATCGACTTCACGCAGGGGACGTAGAAGAAAGTTCTGGCGGGTTGAGGGGATTCGGGTTCGAGCGTCGCTCCTGTGGGTGGCAGCACATTCCATCCACATACAAGGAGCTGGTCATGCGTCGCTCTCATACCTCCCCGTTCCGCCTGGTCGCCACGCTGGTGACCGCGTCCCTCCTCGGCGCCTGCGGCGTCGAGTCCACCGCTCCGGAACCCGCACCGGTCATCGACCCGGGGCCGAGCACCGCGCAGCTGCAAATCGACTTCGGCTCGATCGAGGCGATCAAGGACTGCGACGGCATCGAAGGGGACGGCGACTTCTCGTTCAAGGTGACGACGAACGTGAGCAGCGGCGGGAGCAGCACGGTGTACAGCAAGTCGGTCACGCTCGGTGAAGGCGGGCGCACCAGCGCGATCGGGCGCAAGACCTACACGGTTCCGGCAACCTCCGGGCAGCAGGTTACCGTCGAGTTCGAGGCGAGCGAGCGGGACAAGAACATCTTCGGCACGAAGTACAACGACTCGCGACTCGACAATGCGCGCAACAGCATCGCCCACAAGTTCAACAACGGAACGTGGTCGTCTCTGGGTCCCCGCAGTATCGAGTTGGGGAGCGGTGATTGCCGAGTGCGGCTGAGCTATACGGCAAACGCGCTCTAGAACGAAGGCGGGAAAGGACCGAAACACACGACGAGGGGGGTTGCCTGCGGGCGGCTCCCCTCGGTGGCGTTGGGGGGTACACGGGCGCTGGACAGCGACGGGCGCGCGGTGCAGCATGTGCGCGCGACAGCATAGGCAGCACCATAGCCAGCACCATAGCCAGCACCATAGGCAGCACCGTAGGCAGCACCGTAGGCAGCACCGTAGGCAGCACCGTAGGCAGCACCGGAGGCAGCACCGTAGGCAGCACCGTAGGCAGCACCGTAGCCAGCTCCTCGGATATCATTTGCGCGCCGCAAGACACCTCTCCGCCCCTTCCAGCACCAGCGACCCGATCAACCAGCCATGACTTTGCGCAGGATCTTCCGCGTTGGCGCAGCAGCGCTGCTCTTCCCCATGCTTCTGGCCATCACTCCGGCGACCGCACGGGCGACATGGTCGGTGATCGCGGTGGACCGTGCCACCGGACGGCTGGTGGTCTCGTCGGCCACGTGCGTGGCACAGGCTGGACTGCTGCGCTTTCCGTCGAAGGGGCTGATGGACATTCAGGCGATCATCGCTCCCGGCTTTGGCGTGGCGGCGGCGCAGGCTGGGGTCGATCGCACGCGCGCGAACCAGTCGCTGATCTACGCGGAGCTCAAGAAGGGGACGCACCCGTCGGCGATCCTGGCGATGCTGATGGCTGACACATCGATCCAGTCACGGCAATTCGGCATCCTCGACCTGCAGGGGCGCTTCGCCGGGTTCTCGGGCGCGAAGAACGGCGTGTCGTCGCTCGCCGTGCAGGGGCAGGTGCCCGGGACCGAGGTCTACTACGCGATTCAGGGGAACATCCTGGCGTCGAACGCGGTGGTGCAGAACGCGGTGCGCGCCTTCGAGGGGGCCAAGGGGACGGTCGAGGATCGGGTGATGGCGGCGATGGAGGCGGCTGACGCTGCGGGGGGCGACAAGCGGTGCAGCTGCGAGACGCAGCCGGTTCCCAAGACGATCGCGCCGTGCACCACGCGCTCGGCGCACGTCGCATATCTCGTCGCCGCGGACTCGGCGTCGCGCGAGGGTACGTCGTTCAACGACGGAACGTACGACGTCTTCCTGAACGTGACCGACGAGAACACGACCCCCGAGGAGAATCCAGACCCGGTGCGGACGCTACGGTTGCGCTACGACGCCTGGAAACGGGAGAAGCGTTAGGCGCGCGCGATCAGGCGCCGCTCGCCACCAGCTCCAGCGCTTCCCAGCGGGCGAGGGCGGTCGCGAGTTCACCCTCCACGGACTTGAGTCGCGTGCTGGCGGCGATCACGGCCTCGCCGTCGCGCAAGACCGCCGGATCGGCGAGCTGCTCGTAGAGCGACGCCTTCTCCTGCTCGAGCGCGTCGATTCGATCGGGGAGTGCGTCGAGTTCCTGCTGCTCGCGAAAGGTGAGCTTGCGCGGCTTGTCCTCGCGCTTGCGCGCGGAGCTCGCTGCGGCTGACGGCGGCGCGGCGCGCGTTGCGGCTGGCGGCTCGGCGGGCGCGGGGCGCTGTCGTACCCAGTCACTGTAGCCGCCGGCGTATTCCCCCACCACACCCTTCCCCTCCATCACCAGCGTGCTGGTGACGACGTTGTCGAGGAAGTCGCGGTCGTGGCTCACCACCAGCAACGTCCCCTCGAATGCCACGAGCAGGTCCTCGAGGAGGTCGAGCGTCTCGATGTCGAGATCGTTCGTGGGCTCGTCGAGGGCGAGGACGTTGAAGGTGCGCGTGAAGAGGCGCGCGAGGAGCAGCCGATTGCGCTCGCCACCCGAGAGCGCGCGCACGGGCGTACGCGCGCGCTCCTGCGGGAAGAGAAAGTCCTGCAGGTAGCTGTGCACGTGCTTGCGCCCGCCGGCCAGCTCCACCCACTCGCCGCCGTCGGCGATGCTATCGAAGACGCTGCGTTCGGGATCGAGGGCGTCGCGAAGCTGGTCGAAGTACGCGACCTGCAGCCCGGTCCCGTGACGCACGGTTCCCTCCGTCGGCTGCAACTCGCCGAGGAGGAGGCGGAGGAGCGTCGTCTTCCCCGAACCGTTAGGGCCAATGAGCCCGACGCGGTCGCCGCGCATGATGGTGGTGGAGAAGTCGCGAACGATACGGCGTTCGCCGTGGGCGAATCTCACCCCGCGCGCCTCGATCACCAGTCGTCCCGAGCGCTCGGCGTCCTGCACGGAGAGCTTTGCCGAGCCGACGCGTTCGCGCCGCGCGGAGCGCTCGCGCCGCATCGCCTCGAGCGCGCGCACGCGCCCCTCGTTGCGGGTGCGGCGTGCCTGGATGCCGGTACGAATCCACTTCTCCTCGATCGCAAGCTTGCGGTCGAACTCGTCCCACTCCTTCTGCTCGCTCGAGAGTGCGGCGTCCTTGCGTTCGAGGTAGAGATCGTAGTCGCTCCCCCAATCCATCAGGCGCCCGCGGTCCAACTCCAGAATGCGAGTGGCCAGCCGGCGCAGGAAGGCGCGATCGTGCGTGACGAAGAGAAGTGTCGTTCCGCGATCGGCGAGGTAGCGCTCCATCCACTCGATTGCCTCGATGTCGAGATGGTTGGTCGGCTCGTCGAGGAGAAGGACGTCGGGGGAGCGCACGAGGGCGCGGGCGAGGAGGGTCTGGCGCTTGCGTCCGCCGCTGGCGTCGGCGAAGCGGACGTCGGGGTCGAGCCCCAGGTGCTCGAGCACCGTCTCGACGACGGTCTGCATCTGCCAGGCGTTGGCGGCATCGAGCGCGCGGTGCAGGCGGTCGAGCGCCGCGAGGTTGGCGTCGGACGGATCGGCGCCGACGAGGCGCGATGCGTCGTGATAGCGCGAAAGGAGTCGCCCGTTTTCGCCCAGCCCTTCGGCCACGACCTCGTAGATCGTTCCTTCCACCCCGTCGGGGATTTCCTGCTCGAGGCGAGTGACGGTGACGCCCCCCTGCCGAACAACCTCGCCCGCGTCGGGGTGCAGGCTCCCGTCGAGGAGTTTCATGAGCGTGCTCTTCCCGGCCCCGTTGCGCCCAACGAGCGCCACGCGCTCACCGCGCTCGATGGAGAACGACGCCTGGTCGAGAACTGGAGGGCCGCCGAAGGCGATGGTGGCGCCCTGGATGGAGAGGAGGGACAAGCTGGGACGGGAGACGGGGGACGGGAGAGGGGGGGTAGTCTAGCGGGTGGGGTGGCAGGGGGAGTGAGGAGCCTCGTCGCGTTGCCCCATCGTGCGTCGGCGTTACCCGAATTCGCTGCTCGATCAGCCCCGCCGGTTCCTCGGCTCCTCGCTCGGGCGTCCACGCGCCCCCCGGCCCGCTGTGTCAGCGTTCGGGCCCAACTTCGCGCCCACTCTCGCGCCCCCTCTCGCGCCCACTCTCGCGCCCACGTTCGCCACGTTCGCCACGTTCGCCACGTTCGCCACGTTCGCCACGTTCGCCACGTTCGCCACGTTCGCCACGTTCGCCACGTTCGCCACGTTCGCGCTCGCGCCGATCCCTACTGCTGCCCCCCTTTCCGCCAGATCACGATCACGCCGCAGGCCGAACGGGTGGTGCCGGCGAATTGCAGCGGTGCCTGCGATGCACGCCGGTAGATCTCGATTCCAGCGATGTCGTCTGGAATGGCGAAGAGGTCGATGTCGATGACGCCGTCCACTTCCGCGGCCGACTTGGGGGAGTACGGTGCGCCATCGACCCAGACCGTGGGGGCGCACGCCAGTCCCTGGGGATCGCGCATGAAGAGCCGAGTGCCGCGCGACGCGGTCTTCAGAAACATCCCCGGAAAGCGCCCCAGCGCTTGCGTGGTGCTGATGACGTGCATCTTCTCCAGCTCCCGCGCGTCGACAAACCGTCCGAATGGCGCGGTTCGGCGCTTGTCGAATCCGCTGCGCGTGAGCACGGAGCTGATACGCGTGTCGATAATCGTCACCGGCGCGAGCTTGGTTGCGGCCCGCGCCACGACGAGGTCGAGAGAATTCCGGCTCGAGGGACCCGAGCGGAGATCGATCGCGCGCCGAATCGGCTCGAAGCCCACGCCCCGCACGTCGAGCGTCGTGGATCCGCCCGGAACATCGGCAAAGGCGAAGCGCCCGTCTTCGGCCGTACGCACTTCTCCGTCATAGCCCCACAACGTGAGGCGAGCGTTGGCTACCGGAGCGCCGTCGGCGGAAAGCACTCGTCCGGTCAGGTTCGCAGTTGCACGCGCGCTGTTGCTCCGCGTTGGCGCGACGAAGATGTCGTGCGCCAGAACGCCGTTAGGCGGAAACTGGAGGGCGACGGCTCCGCTGGTGTCGGAAGCGACAGCCGCGCGCACGGTGAGCTCCGCGTCGACCGGGAGCCGGCAGACGGCGAACTGGCCGTCGCCAGTCGCCGGAATCATTCCGGACCGACGCACGGTCGCCAACGAGGAGTCCTGAAGGGCGAGTTCGCTCCACTGCACCGAGACCATGGCGAACGAGAGCCGGTCCCCACTCTCGGCGTCGCGCACTGCGCCCAGGAGAAGTCCTCCCAACTCGGGCGACGAGTCGGGCGGGCAGAAGGCGGCGATCAGCGTCTGCCGGGAAGGTGTCGCGAGTCGCAGCTCCGTGGGCGTCCCCGCAGCTACCGAAATGCGCGACGGCGGAAGGTCGAGCCCGAGCGAGTCGACGCGGGGATGGAAGAAGCCGGCGAGGTAGCGTCCGGCGTCTACCGCCGGGAGGACGAAGTGCCCGGCGGAATCGGTACGTGCGTCGTACACCCGCGCATCGGGTCCTTCGCTCAGCAGCTGAACGTCGGCGCCGGCGAGCGGACTTTCACTCAGGCTGTCGTACACGAAGCCGGCGACGCTTACCCTGGCTTGCGGTGCGAGGGGCGAATTTGCCCCCGGTAAAGCTGGCATCGCTGCGGAAGCAAGCGCGGACGCTCGCGACACCGGAGGGCGCGGTTGAGTTACACGTTGCGCCGAAGCACTACCTGCAGCGAAAAAAAGGGGGGCGCACAGTCCGACAGCGCGCCAGATCCGCTCGTTCTTCGACATCTCTCCCTCCTGCTCCCGGGCTCCGCCAACCTGACCGCAAACCATGCGCGGGGGCGCTAGCTTGGGCAAGAGGCGTGTGACGAGCGGTGACGATGTTCTGCGTCGGTTGCCCAGACTCTCGGCTGCGAGTTGCTTGAGAGCGGTAGGGCGTGTCCGGGGTCTGCATCGCTCGACCGTTGCTCGACCCTCCGCTCGTCTCGCGTTTCGACTCCTGCACACCTTC
Organism: Gemmatimonadaceae bacterium; assembly: GCA_044225935.1. Taxonomy (GTDB): domain Bacteria; phylum Gemmatimonadota; class Gemmatimonadetes; order Gemmatimonadales; family Gemmatimonadaceae; genus SCN-70-22. The sequence continues at coordinate 184,172 of JBGAHX010000005.1, read as the reverse complement.
TCATGTCTGCCTCGACACCGCCGATCGCGCACTTCCCCTCCTCGTCGCCCTCGGGCCTGACCCTCCCGTGGGGGCTCAGCGCGCGCGCGCAGTCGATCGAGCCGTTCTATGCGGTCGCGGTCTATGGCGAGGCCATGGCGATGCAGCGAGCCGGACGCGAGATCCGGCTCATGTGCGTCGGTGAGCCAGACTTCCCCACCCCGGAGCGCGTGGTCGCCGCCGCGGTCGCTGCACTCCAGCGCGGCGAGACGCACTACACCGTCCCTGCAGGGATCCCCGAACTCCGCTCGGCGATCTCGCGGCACTACACCGAACGCTACGGCGTCGATGTGCCGACGGAGCGCATCCTGGTGACAGTCGGCGCGTCGGGGGCGCTGGCGCTCGCCTTTGGAGCGTTGGCCAATCCCGGGGACGAGTTCCTCATGGCCGACCCCACGTATCCCTCCAACCGTGCGTTGCTGACGTTCTGCGGAGCGAAGGCGCGGCTGGTGCCCGTCGGTGCCGCCGAGCGCTTCCAGCTGACGGCAGAGCTGGTGGATCGGAACTGGACGCCGGCGATCAGAGGGGTGATGGTGGCGTCGCCCGCCAACCCGACGGGGACGACGATTCCCGACGACGAGATGCGCGCCATCCACGATGTCGTGCGCGCACGCGGCGGGACGCTGATCGTCGACGAGATCTATCATGGCCTGACGTACGACCACCATCCGCAGACAGCGGCTGCGCTTGGCGACGACGTGTTCGTGGTGAACTCGTTTTCCAAGTACTTCAACATGACCGGGTGGCGGCTCGGCTGGATGGTGATCCCCGAGCGCTATTTCGAGGCGGTGCACCGCACGTCGCAGCACATGTTCATTGCGGCCGCGGCGCCGTCGCAGTGGGCGGGAGTCGCAGCGATGGAGCCGGAGAGCACGAAGATCTACGAAGCGCAGCGCGCAGAGCTGCACAAGCGGCGCGACTTCGTCGTGTCGGCGCTCGATGCGATGGGGCTCGGCGTAGCCTGCAAGCCCGATGGCGCGTTCTATGTGTACGTCGATTGCAGCTCACGGACGCGCGATACCTGGAACTTTGCCCGCGAGCTCTTGCATGCCACTGGAGTGGCGATCACCCCGGGGCGCGACTTCGGCGAGCACCGCGCCAATGATTTCGTGCGAGTGGCTTACACAGCGCCCATCGCGCAGCTCGAGGAGTCGCTGTCGCTGATGGATGGCTTCATGCGAAAGAAGGCGTAGCGAGGCGAGTTCGAGGGGGATCGCCGCAGTTCGGTGCGCGCGCGGCGATGCGAGGTTTTGAAGGGGGCGTGCGTCGCAATACATGCGGAGCTTCATCGCCAGGCAATTGCGGCGAGTGTCACTCTGCCGACGGCTTCGACTCGGTCGGATCGTTACTCGCGCACAGCAGGGTGTCAGGCCATGACGAGATCAGGGGTGCGATGGGTCGGCGCGATCGCGCTGTGTCTACTCGGAGCCGGTTGTGCCGAGCCGAATGCGCCGGCCCATGTCATTGAGTCGCTGTACATCGCCCAGTCGGTGAACGGCGCTCCGCTCCCGGTCGAACTGTACACCATCGGGACCGTGCGTCGATTCCTCGACGGGTCGTCGGTCGCGTTCGAGACGGGGAACGAAGCGCGCCGTATTCAAACGATCCGCAGCGTGGACGCGTCGCAACCTTCGGTGCCACAGCTATCCACCGACACGACCTTCTACGACCTCGCCATTCGGGGCGACACGGCGTGGCTGTATACGCGGTGCCACGGGCCGACCGCGACCTGCGTCGCGCCGGCCATGCTGCTACGCGATGGCGACGGCTACACCCAGTTGATCTCGTACGACCCGCTGCAGATCGTGCGGTATGTGAAGCGCTGATCCACGTGGCGCGCACGCGCCAGCTGCCGGAGAGTGGGCGCCTACGTGCTGAATTCCCCGACGAACGCAATCTCGGGTTCGAGGTGCTGACCGAAGCGTTGTGCGACCGCGTCCTGCGCATGTGCGATGAGCGATCGCACGTCGGCGGCGGTGGCGCCGCCGAGGTTCACCATGATGTTGGCGTGGATGTGCGAGATCTGCGCGCCGCCGATGCGATATCCCTTGAGCCCGCACTGGTCGATGAGGCGCCCGGCCCCCACGCCCTCGATCTTCTTGAAGATCGATCCCGCGCTCGGATGCATGTCGAGCCACGGATGCCGAGCGCCGCGCCAGCTCAGGTTCTCCTGCAGGATGCGGTGCATCACGAAGCGATCGCCCGGCGTTAGGCGGAAGGTGACGGCCAGCGCCACGTCGCGCGTGTGATGGAGGCGCGAGGTGTCGTAGCCGAAGGCCATCGCCTCGCGATCCACGACCGCGCGCTCGCCGGATTCGGTGAGGAGCTCAACCGACTCCACGACTTCGGCGATGAACATCGTGCGCTCGCGTTCAGGCGCCGGCGAGAGGAAGTGCAGGTTCTGCCACACCGCGCCACCAACCGTACTAGGGATCCCGATGTAGTGCTCGAGTCCCGAAAGCCCACGCTCGATCGTGGCGAAGATCAGGTCGCGAATGATCGCGCCACTCTCCGCGCGCACCGTGACCTCGTCGTCGAAGCGATAGCCGCGCGCGATGTTTCGGATCACTACCCCACGAAAACCCAGGTCGCCCACGAGGATGTTGGCGCCGAGCCCGAGGATGAAGTGCGGCGTGTTCGTCTGCCGCGCGAGCGCCACCGCCATCGCGAGGTCGTCGGCCGAGGTGGCGTCGTATCGCACGTCGGCTGGGCCGCCGATCTGGAAGGTGGTGAAGGGAGCCAGGACCTCGTCGCGATGGATGCGCTCGAGCGCCAGCGTGTCGTGCGCTGCCGCTAGAAAGGCATGGAGGCCGGTCCCCATGGGCGGAGTGGTGGCGTGCGGCTGAGCGCTCGGCGTGTCGGTCATGAAGTGCGAAAGAAAGCGATGGCCGAATGCGATCGCCACTCCCGGCAAGCGATCCCGCGTTTGCAACTCGCGGCGGACGCGTGCAACATGGATCGCACGCGACGCCGAAGCTCGCCGCGCGCGACGGCGCGTCGCTTCCAAGGCGCCGTCACCGCCCACCACTTCCACTCGACCAGACATGAGAACACGCGAGCAGGCCCGACGCGGCCTAACGATCTACTTCGCGGTACTCTTCGTCGTCTCGGCGGCAATCGAAGGGTGGATCGTGACGCACGGAGGGCTACCGGGGCGCTGGGGGTGGCTCGTCCTCCCGCTCATGTACACGCCGGCGCTGGCGTCGGTGGTAGCACGCACGGTTGGGCGCGAAGGATTTGGCGACGTGTCGTTTAGATGGGGCGGCGCAGCAGGAACTCGCGCCTCGCTCTCGGCGTGGCTCCTTCCCGTCGCAGTGGGGACGGTCGCCTATGGCGCGGCGTGGCTCGACGGGCTCGCGCAATTCGCCCTGCCCGAGGGAGCGACGACCACGCGCGCTCCGGCGCTCGCGTTCCTCCTCTCGCTCGCGTCGGCGCTGACGATCGGGACGGTGCTCAGCTGCCTCTACGCGTTTGGTGAGGAGGTTGGGTGGCGCGGCTACATGGTGCCGCGGCTGGTGGAGGCCGAGGTGCGCTCGCCCGATGTGGTGAGCGGCTTGATCTGGTGCTTCTGGCACGTTCCGCTGATCCTTTGGGGCGGCTACGCGACCAGCGCGTACCCGCTCTTCTCGGCAGCGATGTTCGTGGTGTCGATCATGCCCGTGGCGCTCCTGTACTTTCGCTGGCGTATGACGACGGGGAGCATCTGGCCGGTCGTCATCGCGCACGGTGCGTGGAACGTCGTCATCCAGAGCGTCTTTGACCGCTTCACGCACGGCGCCAACGCGGCGATCTGGACGGGCGAGTCGGGAGTGCTCACGGCCGCGACGCTCTGGATCGTCTTCCTGCTGATCAAGCGCGAGGCATGGGCAGGGACCACCGAGCGCAACGCGATCGCCGCCTGAGGATCCGTATTCACGCGACACTCCAACACAGGCGCGCCGACGGACTGGCTGCACTCGCCTCACGCACTCAACCCCCATGTGGATTCGACACGTCCCGTACGAAGAGGCGACCGGCCGGCTAAAGCAGCTCTACGATCGCGTGGCAGGCCCTGGAGGGAACGTCGACAACATCATGCTGGCGCACTCGCTACGCCCGCATTCGATGGAAGGGCACATGGCGCTCTACAAGAACGTCCTGCACCACAACGGGAATGCGCTCCCGCGCTGGTTCCTCGAGGCGATCGGCGTGCTGGTGAGTCACCTGAATGGGTGTCAATACTGCCTGGAGCATCACTACACCGGAATGACGCGACTCCTGGGCGACGGCGCGCGAGCCGCGGTGTTGCGCCTGGCGATCGAAGCGCGCGAATTCACCACCCGATTCACTCCTGCTGAGTCGAGCGCGCTGGAGTACGCGATGGCGCTGACCGCCTCGCCGAGCGACGGCGTGGCAATCCGTGCCAAGGTCGACGCCATGCGAGCGCACGGGCTCGACGACGCGCGAATACTGGAGATCAATCAGGTGGCGGCGTACTTCGCCTACGCCAACCGTGTGGTGAACGGGCTCGGGGTCACGACGGACGGCGACGTGCTGGGGCTCTCCCCGGGCAATACGAGCGACAGCGACGACTGGTCGCACCGATGAAGCTCCTACCTAGCGCCCACCCAGCTCCCACCCAGCTCCGACGAGGCTTCGGTGAAGCGTGGCTGAAGCTCGGTTGAGGCGTGAGTGCTGCGACGGTGACCGTGGAGTCTCCGCATCGTTGGGCCGAATCGGCATATGACTGGACGCGAGCGCACGGGACCACGTACCCTCGGGGCGGTGTACTGAGCCGGCCCGTCGCCCGACTCTTGCACATCTGCGCCGGTGCGCGCGGGGTGCCGAACGCGAAACCCACGCGCGACGTTGGTATGTGGGTATCAGCCTGCAATTGGCCGACGGCGACCGACCGGTGCCGCATCCCGGCGAGATGGGCGACCATGTGTGAGAAGACCTGTACAGCACCGGCAGCGCCCGCGAGGAGTTCCTCCCAGGCGTGGCCCGATCGACCACCAGGGGATGCAATGACGGAGCTCAACTCGGCGACGCGACGCCCCGTTCGCCTGACATCGGGTGGGCGCGATTCGCTGCGCGCCGCGCGCTCTCGCGCGGGGCGACTGAGATGCGGCGTGGCCGCGGCATTCGTTGCCGTGCTGACCTTCGCGCCGGCCGCGCAGGCGCAGCGCGCCACGCTCGAAAAGTGGATCCACCAGAAAGTGTTGGCCAACGGGATGCAGATCATCGTGGCCGAGAACCACGGCGTTCCGCTGGCGACGGTGGAGATCAACGTGCGAAACGGCTCGTTCACGCAGCCACCGGGATACGAGGGGTTGGCGCACATGTACGAGCACATGTTCTTCAAGGCCAACGCCCAGTTGCCGCAGCCCGACGAGTTTATCGAGCGCGCCTCGGAACTCGGCGCGGTGTTCAACGGGACGACGCAGGAAGAGCGGGTGAACTACTACCTCACCCTTCCCAAGGATTCGCTGGAAGGGGGCGTGCGCCTGATCGCCGCCGCGCTCCGCGAGCCCAAGTTCCTCAAGGAAGAATTGGAGCGGGAGCGGCAGGTGGTGCTCGGCGAATACGATCGCAACGAAGCGAACCCCTTCTTCGCGCTGCAGGAGGCGATGGGACAGCGGTTGTATCCCGGGCAGTGGAGCCGCAAGAACATCATCGGTGCGCGCTCGGTGCTGCAGACCGTTGGGCCGGACAAGATGCGCGAGATCCAGCAGAAGTACTACATCCCCAACAATTCGGCGCTCATCGTCGCGGGTGACGTCGATCCCGATCGCGTCTTCGCGCTGGCGCAGGAGGTCTTTGGGGATTGGAAGAAGGGAGAAGATCCCTTCGTCAAGAATCCGATTCCTCCCATCCCCGACCTCGTCACCAACGAAGCGGTGATCGTGGAGCAGCCGGTGAACGCGGTGACGGTGATGGTCGAGTGGCAGGGGCCGAGCGTGCGGAAGGATCCGGCCGGGACGTACGCGGCCGACGTCTTCTCCGATGCCCTCAACCAGTCGGTCTCGGTGCTGCAGCAGCGGTTGGTGGACACCGGCATCTTCCAGTCGATCGGGGTGAACTACTACACGCTCGACCAGAAGGGGCCGATCTCGATCGTGGGGCAGACGACGCCGGAGCGTGTGAAGGAGGCGATCGCTGCGTTGCACCGCGAGATCGACAAGTTCGCCAACCCCGGCTACATCACGCAGGAGCAGCTGACGAACGTGAAAGCCGAGCGCGCGGTGAGTACCGCCTACGGCGAGGACCGCGCGAGCGGCTTTGCGCACACGCTTGGCTTCTGGTGGAGCGTGTCGGACATCGACTACTACATGGGGTACATCGACGGAATGGCGGGTCAGTCGTTAGGCGACCTGCAGGCGTACGCGCGCAAGTACATCGTGGGAAAGCCGCGCATCATCGGGGTGCTGATCGATCCGGAGTCGAGAAAGCGCATCGGGCTCAAGGAGAGCGATCTGTTGCCGAAGGCGATTCAATGAGAGTGCAGAAGACGAGAAGACGAGAAGACGAGAGGACGAGAGGCGCGCGTTCGATGGTTGGGTTAGGCCTCCCCTTCATCGCTTCACTCCTCACGTTCTCTTTCCTGACGGCTGGTGCCGTCGCTCATCAACTCCCGGCGCAGGCGGCGCGCGTTGCGGCTGGCGGGCGACCGGCGGTGGCGGCGGATACTGGAACCGTCACGTATGAGACGGGGGGGATCCGGGTGATCCAGCGGCAGACTGCTGGGGACATCGCGGTGGCGAACCTGTACCTGCTTGGCGGGTTGCGGCAGGTGACGTGGGAGAATGCGGGGATCGAGGCGCTGCTCCTGGAGGCGTCGGAGCGCGGGACCAGGACGTACTCGAAGGACCGGCTGCGCCGCGCGATGACTCGGCTGGGGACAGGGATCGTGACCGATCCCGATCCCGACTGGACGGTGTTCGGGATCCGGGCGACGCGGGCGACGTTCGACAGTACCTGGGCGATCTTTGCCTCGCGGCTCATGCAGCCGACGCTCGACTCCACCGAAGTGGAGCTGATTCGGCAGCAGTTCCTGCTCGGCGTAAGCCAGCGGCAGGATTCCCCCGACGCGCTCCTCGAGTACCTCGCCGACTCGGTGGGGTACGGCGACCATCCGTACGCGATCCCGGTCTCGGGGACGGCGACGTCGCTCGCGCAGATCTCGCTCGCCGACCTGCGAAAGTATCAGAGCGAGCAGATCGTGAAGTCGCGGATGCTCCTGGTGGTCGTCGGTGACATTCCGCGGAGCAAGGTGGAGCGACTCATCGCGCAGTCGCTGGCGAAGCTCCCGGCGGGGAGCTACACCTGGACGCTCCCCGACACGCTTCCGCGGACGACGGCGACTTCGATGGTCGTGTCGCGCCAGTTGCCCACGAACTACATCATGGGGCGCTACGCCGGGCCGCGCGCGGGGACCAAGGATTACTACGCGTTGCGGCTGACGACGGCGGTGCTCGCCGGGCAGCTCTTCTCGGAGATCCGCTCACGGCGCAACCTCACCTACGCGGTCGATGCACCATTCATCGACCGCGCCATTGCGGCTGGCGGGCTGTACGTCACGACGGTACAGCCCGAGGTGACGGTCGAAATCATGCGCCAGCAGCTCGCCGCGCTCCGCACCGGGATGATCAACGAGGAAGCGCTCGGCCGCTTGATCCAGCAGTTCCTCACGCAGTTCTACCTGGACAACGAAACCAACGCCAACCAGGCCGACTTCCTGGCGCGCTCGTACCTGTTCGACGGCGACATCAACGCGGTGGCCCGCTTCGATCAACAGCTGCGCAGCGTCACCCCCGCCGACATCCAACGCGCCGCTCGGCAATACATCAGCGACGTGCGGTGGGTGTATGTCGGGGCGCCCGGGAAGGTGCCGGCGAACAGCTTTAACAAGTTTTGAGAAGACGAGAAGAAGAGAAGACGAGAAAGCGCCTGACGAGAACGGCTCGTCAGGCGCTTTTCACATGCGCGATGGGCAGCTCAGCGCATCCCTCGTCTTCTCGTCTTCAGAAAACTGAGAACTGGAAGGTGAGACCTACTCTCCCGGCTTCGTGATCTCGATGTCGAGCGAGATCTTCACATCGGAGCTCACGACGAAGCCACCGGTCTCGAGGGCGGCGTTCCAGTTGAGGCCGTAGGCGAGGCGATCGAGCTTGCCGGTCGCGCTGAAGCCGGCGCGGTCCAGGCCCCACGGGTCGCGAAGCTGGCCGTTGGACTCGCCCTTGAGCGTGATCGGGCGCGTGGTGCCGCGGATCGTCAGGTCGCCGTCAATCGTGAACTCGTTGTCGCTCCCCGCCGTGACCTTCGTGCTCTTGAAGTGCATCGCGGGGTGCGTCTCCGCGTCGAAGAAGTCGGGCGACTTGAGGTGCGCGTCGCGCTGCTCATTCTTGGTGCTGATTGATGCGACGGGGATCTCGACGTCGATGACGGCAGACTCGAGATTGTTGCCGTCCCATTCCACCGTCCCCTTCACTTCCTCGAAGTGACCCTTCACGGTGGCGACCATCATGTGGCGCACCGCGAACTCGACGTGGGAGTGGGAAGCGTCGATCGTCCAGGTGGAGAGCTTTTGTTCAGAAGTGGGGGTGGCGGTCATGGGAGTCCTCGGCGATTAAGTCGTTGGGAAGCAGCATTTTACAGGGAACTGGCCGACTGACCTCGCTATCGAGAACCAACCAGACCAGGGAGCACTTACTTTACGGAAGTAACTCTAGATATCTCTGTACAACTTGTCAAGTAACTTCTTTCAAGTAAGTTAATACCATGTCTGACTCGCTCGTTCCCAACCTCTGTCCGCGCTTTCACAAGGCGGTCGAACTCATCGGGAAACGCTGGACCGGAGCGATACTCCGCGTTCTGCAGGGAGGGCGTGCGCGCTTCAACGTGATCGCCACCGCGATCCCTGACATGAGCGATCGCATGCTCGCCGAGCGACTGCGCGAGCTCGAGCACGAAGGGATCGTCGTGCGACTCGTCGTCCCGGAGAGTCCGGTGCGCGTGGAGTACGAGCTCAGCGAAAAGGGGCGAGCGCTCGACGAAACCTTCTGCGCGATCGCGCGATGGGCCGAGGCGTGGGGCGACTCCGTAGCGTCCGGCGCTGCAGATGGAGGCACCAGCCACACCGAGACCGTGTCGCCCAGCGACACCCCTTCCGACGAGCCGGCCGCGCACGCTGCTGGCGACTAGGGTGCCCGAGGCTCGCACGATCAGCGCCGCACGTTGCGCGGTCGGCTTGGACGCGCGGCTGCTATCCTATACGCCCACGCTCCCAAGCGTGAAAGGCATCGGAGCGCGCTAGCGGATACGCGGGTTCACGTTGTAGTTCATCGTGTACTGTGTCACCCGCCCGTCGCTCCCCACGCTGAACTTCCACTCCTCGGCGAGCTTGCCGTCGGTGCGCACGCGACGAAAGGTGTGTTCCCCTGTTTTCCGCAGCTTGGTAATGGCTCGAACCGGCGCGTCGCTGGGGAGTGAGATCACCGCCAGCTGCCCTTCCCATGCAATCACCTCGGTCTCACCGCGCCAGGCGTTGGCGTAGGTGCCGAGGTACGGCGCCAGCGACGCGTCCATCGCGGTGATCTTGTGCGCCGAGTCGGCGAGCGCTGCCTTGATCGCCGGGGCGATGATCTCGTACATCCCGCGCGTGAGTGCCCCCGCGTTCACGTCCATGCCGTTGGACATCGCTACCGTTGCGATCTTCTCGTCCATCTGCATGGAGAGCTGCGTCTGGTAGCCCGGGCAGCTCCCGCCGTGACCGACGAACGTCTTGTTGTCGGCGCTGCGGCTCACCGAGAAGCCCAACCCCCACGTGGTTTCCCACGACGGATCGACGAAGTGCACGCGTTGCATCTCGCGGAGCGTGTTGGCGTCGAGCACTTCCTTTCCCCCCTTCCCCACCAGCCGGAACTGCCACTCGGCGAAGCGTGCGAGGTCGAGCGCGGTCGATGCGTAACCAGCGGCCGGCGCGATTCCCTTGGCCGTGAAGATCGGGAGCGTCGCGCGCGTCCCGTCGCGCGTCACCGGGCCGTAGCCGACGGCCATGCGCTTTCCCGCTTCCTGCGTGGGGATCTCGGGCGTTGTGCTGGAGAGTCCAAGCGGCGAGAGAATGTTGGCGCGCACGTAGTCGGCGTACGGCTGATGGCTTGCCGCGCGCACGACCTCGCCGGCGAGGGTGAGGCCGAGGTTGGAGTACTGGAAGAAGGTCTCCGGCGGATACAGCGTCTCCTCACTGCTCAGCGCATCGATGATCTGCTGGCGTGTTGGGAAAACGAAGTCGGGGGCTGACCAATACGGGAAGGCCGCTTCACGCGGGAGCCCCGACGCGTGTGTGAGCAGCCCTTCGATGGTGATCTCGCCGGCCTCGGGATGGGTGCGCTTGATGTTGAACCACGAGAGGTGCTTGCCGACCGCGTCGTCGAGGCGGAGAGCTCCCTGGTCGCGCAGCTGCATCACACTGATCGACGTGAAGAGCTTGGAGATGGAGCAGATGCTGTAGATGGTCGACGGCGTAGCAGCGACCTTCCCTTCGACGTTCGAGTAGCCCGATGCGCCCTGCCAGACGAGCGTCTGATCGTGGACCACCGCACCGGTCAAGGATGGAATACGTTGGTAAGCACGCTGCGCGTCGAGCCACTTGTCGAGGAGCGCGGTCGCTTCGCGCACGCGTGGGTGCGAGGCGAGAGCTCCCTCCTGCGCGCGAGCGGGCGCGGGGAACGTCAGGAGAGCGAACGCCGAGGCGAGCGCGCTGAATCGAACAACGAGACGCAGCATGGGAGCCGAGGGAACGGGGAGCACGCGCCGTTGAGTGCGGACGGGCGGGACGATAGCGCCGGCGTTGCTCATCCGCCAATCGCGCGGTAACCGGAACGCACGGCAAGGAGCGCACTCCTCGCCCCAACTTGGCACGCGTCGACATCGCCTAGCTCTCGCCTTGAAACCGGCGGGCGGCGGCTTGCCCCAGCGATCACGCGCAAGGAACCGGCGCTCGTATGATCAAGCGAGTGCTGTGCACGCCCGCGCCCGCGCTCACTAGACCCGCACCCCGGAGCGAGATGCGCCCTGTCTTGTCGGTACCACTCATGGGACTGCTCCTCGCCATCACCGCGTGTGCGCACGGAGCGCGCACACCGTCAGCAAGCGGCGGGGCGAGCAATGCGCTGGCGCTCCCTCCCGGTGTCACGAGCGCACTCATCGCCGAAGGAGACTCGCTGTTCAACAACGGCGCCTGCGTGCGCTGCCACGGGGCGCGCGGAGTCGGCGGCGAGAACGCGCCGAGTCTCGTGACCGGCGCCTGGTTGCACGTGAGCGGCACCGTCGACGAGATCGCGACACTGGTGACGACCGGCGTTCCGCGGAACGCGCTCAAGGACACGACGCGCCGATTCGCGATGAACCCGCGCGGAGGGCCGATGCGATTGACCGACGCGCAGGTGCGGGCTGTGGCCGCGTATGTCTGGTCGATTTCGCGGGGGAAGCGTTAGGCGCTTGCGGCGCTACTCACACGTGATGCCAACGAATCCGGCGCCCTTACGCAAAGGGCGCCGGATTCTCGTTCACGCCCCCGCCTCGGCGACGACCGGAATCGCCGGCGCCGCCAGCGGCACCGCCAACCGCTTCCCTGCCTCGCGCCGCAGGAGCCACCCGGTAAAGCACGCATGCAGCGTCGACGCGACCACCGCGACGTACCAAAGCTGCGAAAGTTTGAACCCGGGCTGCTGCGACACCCAGACAGACGGAATCACCAGCAACACCAGTCGCACGCCACTGCTGATCACGGTCGGGATGGTGTTCCCCATCGCCTGAAACATCCCCGAGCACGTGAACACGATCCCCGCTGCCACGAAATTCCAGGCGATGATACGGAGGTACTCGGCGCCGGTCGCCACGACCACCGGGTCGCTCGAGAACCAGTGCACGAGCCAGTCGGGGCGCCAGCGACAAACGACGGTGAGCACCAGCATGATCGCACTCCCGATCTTCACCGAATCGGCGAAGGTCTGGCGCGCGCGGTCCGGACGCCCGGCGGCGAGGTTCTGCCCGGCGATGGGCGCGGCGGCGAAGGCGACCGCCATCCCCGGGAGGAAGATCGCCTGCAGCACACGCCCGCCCACGCCGTAGCCGGCCTGCGCCGCCGCGCCGAAGTCGCGGATGATCCAGTACATCACCGCCATCGACACGAACATCAGGAAGAACTCGGCGCCCGATGGAATCCCGATCTTGAGCATGCGCTTCCAAACCTCGATGCGCGGCCGGAAGAGCGAGAGATCGAACGCGACGTACTTCTCGACCTTGCGGAAGTACCCGAACAGCATGATGACGCCGACGGATACGGCGATGGTGCTGGCCAATCCCGCGCCGGCAACACCCAGCGGATGTCCGGTTCCCCAGCCGGCAATGAGTACCGGCGCGAGGATGGCGTTGAGCACGACCGTGAGCATCTGCACGACCATGGTGGGTTTCGCGATCCCGTTGCCTCGGAGCGTCGAGCCCATGGAGATCAGGGCGAACTGCAGCGAGAGCGCGGGGAGAAATCCGTAGAGGTACGCTACGCCGTTGCGCACCGTCTCCTCGTCAGCGGCGATGGTGCGCAGGTAGGCGCCGGATAGTGGGAAGCCCGCAGCGAGCGTGACGACCGCGGCAATCGCCGCCAGCAATACGCTCTGGTTGAAGACGAGGTTCGCGTCCGCGCGGTCCTTGCGCCCGACGGCGTGCGAGATGAGGACCATCGTCCCGACGCCCAGCACCTGCGTGAGGGCGATGACGACAAACTGGAGGTTGCCGGCGGCGCCGACGCCGGCGATCGCGGCGTCACCCAAGCGCCCCACGAAATAGAGGTCGACAAAGTAGTAGAGCGTCTGGAAGAGCATCCCGATCGCCATCGGCGCTGCCATGCGCATGATGTGACCGGGGATCGAGCCCTGCGTGAGGTCGTGCTTCGGGGGAGTCATGGGAGTCTCATTCGGTCGGAAAGGCCTCGGCGGCGAGTCGACGAGCGTGGGTGCGGAGATCGGGGGGCCAGGATTCGGAGTTCGCATCGAAGCGCGCACGATCGCTGGCGAAGAGGGCGCGCGTCGCCTCTTCGAAGCCGGTCGCATCGCCGAGCATGCTCGACATGAAGCGATAGGCCGATTCCTGTGCGCGCCGTACCCGGTCGCGCCCGGAGTTTGCGCTTCGCGCCTGGTCGACGAGTCGTCGCAACGCCGCTGAGGCGCCTCCCGGCTGCACGGCGAGCCAGTCCCAGTGCCGCGGAAGGAGGGTGACCTCGCGAGCAACGACGCCGAGCTTGGGGCGACCGGGGCCGCGCGGTTGATCCGTCTCTTCGTCGGCGGCAGGAGCAGGGCGACCCGTACCCGCCGCGGCCGACCGCGCGCGGGCGATTGCCTCGTCCACGCTACCGCGAAGGTCGAGGCCCACGAGCTCGCTGGTCGAGGCGTCGAAGACGACGACGGAGTCGGCGCTACCCCCCGCTTCGGCGGCGCGAATCGCGGGGATCGCCGTCTCGAGTCCCCCTTCGGCGATGAGTCGATCGCCCTGAAAGGCGACGATGTGCAGTTCGGTCATGACAACGCTGGTTTTGCCCGGGTTAAACTTCGGCGCGAAAAGTATCCGGATAAAACCAGCTGTCAATATCGCCCGGGTTTTATTTCTCGGGCCGGAGATGCCGAAACGGACGCCGCCTACTTCGTCCCGAACTTCGTCTCCACCTCGATCCCGATCTCCTTGAGAAATGGCGTCGGGAGGATGCCGCCGGCACAGACGATCACCGCCTGGTTGGGGACGGAGACCACGTCGCCGTCGTAGTCGATGTCGACGTGACGGTTATGGATCGTCTTGACCTTCGATCCGTACATCACGTGGAGTCGCTGCTGCTCGCGCAGCTCCTCGATGCGGAGCTTGTTTTTCTCCTTGGCGCGCGTGAAGGCCTTCTCGCGATAGGAGAGGGTGACGCGCGACCCTTCCTCCTCGGCGATCGCGACGGCCGCCTCGAGGGCGCTGTCGCCGCCACCAACAATGAGCACCTGCTTTCCGGCGAATTCTGCGGGATCGATGAGGCGGTAGACGACCTTGGGGTTCTCCTCGCCGGGGACGCCGAGCTTGCGCGGGGTGCCGGTGCGCCCGAGGCAGAGGAGGACCGAGCGCGCGCGGTACTGTCCGACGGCCGACTTCACCAGGAAGCCGTCACCGTCGGGCGTGATCATTTCGAGGCGCTCGTTGTAGTGGATCTGGACGCCGGTATCGCGTTCGATCCCCTGCCAGAACTCGAGCAGCTTTTCCTTGCTTGTCTCGGTGATCTTCACGCGCCCAACGATCGGAAGCTCCACCGGTCGTGTCATCACGATCTTCCCACGCGGAAACTGGAACACGGTGCCGCCGAGCGTGCCCTGCTCGATGGTGCGGAAGCGGAGCTTTGCCTCCATGGCCGCGAGCGACGCGGAGAAGCCCGCCGGGCCTGCACCGACGATCACCACGTCGAGCAGATCCTCGCCGCCTGTGCTCTTTCCCACGCCAGGGAGCTTGCGGATCGATGCAATCGCCGATTTGCCCTGATCGATCGCGTTGGCGACGAGCCCCATTCCCCCGAGCTCGCCGGCGATGAAGAGGCCGGGGACGTTGGTCTCGAAGTTAGGCTTGAGGTTGGGGATCTCGACGCCGCGCTTCTCGGTCCCGAAGACGAGGTCGATCGCGTCCATGGGGCACGCGACCTTGCAGGCGCCGTGGCCGATGCAGTGTGCGGCATCGACGAGGACCGCCTTGCCGTTCACGAGTCCAAGCGGGGAATGCAGGGGCTGCTCGGGGCAGGCATCGACGCAGGAGCCGCAGCCGATGCAAAGGGCGGGATCGATGACGGGGTGCAACGACGGCGGCTCGTTCGTTCCCGCCTTCACGTTCTCCTGCAGCAGCTGTTCGGACTCCTGCTCATGCCTGGAGCGGGAGCGGAGCTGCATGACAATCGCGACGACAGTTACGGCACCGAAGCCGAGGAGGAGCGGGGCGTTCATGAACGGGATGAGACGGAGAGCAGCGGGAGCGCCAACGGCGAGGCGGCGCCACGTGGGGCGCCGCTCGCCGTTAGAGATACTCCCTGTTCGACGCGCGCGCGTCGACCTGCGTCACGTCCTGTGCACCGGCGGCTGCAACTGACGGCATGCTGGGCGGCGCACTCGCCTACGCCGACTCTCCCTGCCGAACGACAAAGGCGTTCGACTGTGCATCCCATACAAAGTTCGCGCGAACGTCGGCAAACGCACGAACCACCGCGTCCCTGCGTGAATCCTCGGTGAATTCCGAACCGGCGACAGCTCGCGATTGCAGGTCGTAGGACGCCGAGTAGGCGACGTCGCGCACCACACGCCCCGCGGCGCCGCTGCCAAGGACACCGCTGATGGCGCGCATGATCGCCGATGCGATTTCCTGCACGATGCTGCGCTGCATGGTCGCGCGCATGCGTCCGCCCATGGACGCATCGGCCGTCATCGTGGCGACCGATTCGCCCGCGAGCGTCGCGGTGCGTGCGTCCTTCCAGAGCACGCGCACCTGCGCGCCATCGGTGGAAACATTGGCAATGTTGCGCGCAATGTGCTGGTAGGTGAGGGGCGTGGGTTCGAGTGACGCGCCGGACGGGATCGCGGAATTCATGTCGGTGGCCATGTGGGTTCTCCGGTGGGAGAGCACGTTAGGTATTGCGCACGCCCCAGGAATGAGGCGGATGACCCAGCCGATACCGCTGCAAAGAGAATTCGGGGCCGGCTCTCACGTGAGAACCGGCCCCGATGCGTTCAGGCGATTACGAACTTCCAGCCTACTTGGCGCAGGTCACCACCGGGTGGATGGGGGTGAAGATCTGATAGGTCAGCCCTGACACGAGCCCGTTGAGGAACGAGTGCTCGACCATCACCTTGGCGACTCCGTTCGGGCACTTCGCCTTGCTGTTGATGGTGTCGGGTGGCACGAGGCCGAAGACCCAGGACTTCTGCCAGGGGAGATCGATCTTGGTGTCGCTCTCGGGGAGTCCGGTGATGACCGTGGTGCGGTAGCATCCCGCCGCGAAGACGGCGAGGAGCGCGATAGCAATGGCGCGGCGTTTCATCGCGAGACCTCCCGGGCCGGGGTGGAAGCATCCCAGACGAGTGCGACCGCCGATCCGCGGGCGCGTGAAAGACGGGCTGCGTCGTCGATGGAGTGGTCCGACGAGTCGAGTGCGACGGTGGGCATCGACGCGTCGAGCGACGCGCTGCCACCGCTGGCGCAGGTCACCGTCACGTGCCAGGGCACCCAGATCCCGAGGGTGACTACGGCGCCGAGCCAGTTGAGGACCTCGAACTTCGAATCGACGAAGGCGACGCCACTCTTGCACTGCTCACGCACGTCGATCGGCTTTGCCTCGACGAGGCCGAAGATGAAGGTGGACGTCCACATCTTGTCGATCTTGGTGCTGCCGGCCGAGAGCCCGGTTGCCACGACCTGATGGTAGCAGCCGCTGAGCAGCATTGACGCAGCTGCCGCGGCCAGTACCCCCTTCCTGATCCCTCTCGTCACGTTCCCTCCCTGGGTTAAGCCATCACCGTACCGCAGCGTACTGCCGAATCGTGCTGCCGATGCGACGCCAAATTCCCGAAAACCGGAGTGCAGGTCAAGAGGGGAGTGCAGAACCTCGCGCGCATCGCCAGTCGCGCGAGAACCTCGCGCGCTACCAGTCGCGCGAGAAGGCGAGTCGCACCTCGCCCCCCGCTCCACCGCTGGCGTGCAGGGCCACCGGCGCCAACCACCACTGAACCGGATTGTCCGCGTGATTGCGCCCCCAGCGCCCAACCACGCGCCCGGCCAGCGTGCCTAACGCCGCACCGGCCAGGACGTCGCTCCCCCAATGCCGGTCGTGATACATGCGCGAGAAGCCGACCAGGCTCGCCCCGGTGTACAGCGCCGGAACGACAAATCGGGCGCTCCCGGGCGCGAAGCGCTGCCAGTCGCCGGCGAGCGCGCTGGCCGCGGCAAACGCCGCGGAGGTGTGCCCGGACGGCATCGAGGTGTATCCCTGTCCCGTTCCCTTCCACCAACGAAAGTCGTACGGATCCTGGTCGTTGGTGGTGGCCGGGCGCGCTCGGCCGAACGCGTACTTGGCACCGAGCGTGAGCGCACCGGTGACGACGATCGCCTCGGTCACATGAAGCCCAGTTGCGGCCAGCACCGGGCGATGCGCGAGGCGTCCTATGCCCCATGCGGCGACTCCGCCCGCGAGGACGCCAGGCTGCCCGACAGCGCGAAAGACCGAGGCCGTGTTGCGCAACGCAGTGTTGCTCTGCACCCGCTCGCGCCGGAACTCGATGGCGAGGTGTCGGTCGTTCGGAAAGACGACGGCAGTGGCGAGCGTGAAGCCGACGGCAATCAACGCGTCGCGCCGCGTGACGAGCACTTCGGACTGCGCGCGGTGCGCGGAGTCCGCCGAGAGCTGTGCCTTCACGCTCCCTGACATGCCGATCATCGAGAGGACGAACAACGCCACGCACACGCTCACGCGTGGTGCCCCGAACGAACGCGCGCACCTACGCATGCAAATTCCCCACCCGGTCCGGAGTTCGACGACGCTGGAGCGACACGCCCCGCCGTCGGCAGATTGATACGCGCGACGAACGCGCGCCAGTCAACGCGCGCCATTGGGCCGTTAGTTTCCTGACATGATCCGACTCATCTGCGCCGACCTCGACGGAACACTTATCGGCTCGCATGGCGTGGTGCATCCCGCCATCTGGGATGCCGCGACGCGTGCGCGCTCGGCGGGGATCCGCCTCGCGATCTGCTCCGGACGCCCGGCGTTCGGCGTTTCGCGCGAGTATGCCGAGCGACTCGACGCCGACGGTTGGCACATCTTCCAGAACGGAGCGAGCGTGTTGCACCTGCCGAGCGGGGCCGCGCATTCGGCGCACTTCCCGGACGGAACGCTCAGGTGGCTTCGGCAGCGCGCGCGCGCGACCGGGCGCGTGCTCGAACTCTACTCGGATCACGACTACGTGGTCGACGTGGACACGCCGCAGACGCGCGGCCACGCCGACCTCCTCGGCGTTCCCTTCAGGGCACGTCCGCTCGATGCGCTCGGCGCGCCGGTGGTACGTGCGCAGTGGCTCCTCAGGCGCGATCGCGACGAAGGGGTACTCGACGAACCGCATCCCGGGATCGAGATCTCGCCGTCCACGTCGCCGGTGATGCCCGATACGCTGTTTGTGTCACTGATGGTCCCCGGTGTGGACAAGGGGACGGGGGTGCGCGCAGTCGCCGAGGAGTACGGCGTGTCGACCGACGACGTGATGTTCGTGGGCGACGCATGGAACGACATGGCGGCGCTGCGCGTCGTTGGGCATCCGGTCGCGATGGGGAACGCCGAACCCGAAGTACGCGCACTGGCGCACCACGTGGTGGGCGACGTGGATGCCGGCGGGTTGGCCGAGGCAATCGCGCTGGCGACTCGGTTGCGGGGGGCGGCGTGAGGGAGGCGACGTCGCGGCGTGTGCGCCGGCTTGGTGCGTCGCTCGTGATGCTCGCTGCGGCCGTCGGCGTGGCGGCGTGTACATCGGGCGACAGCAGGTCGTCAGCTGCAAGTCGTCGTCGCGACACAGTCGAATGGTGGCTCACCACCCCCGACACGACGGCGCGCCTTGCGGCGCAGCCCGCGCTCGCGTTCGCGAGCGACGCGGATAGCAGCGGGCGCGCCGACAGCGCACCGGCTACGCAGATCGACGTCGCCCCCGACTCGACGTTCCAGTCGATTGTTGGCTTCGGCGCGGCGCTCACGGACGCGTCCTCGTGGCTCCTGCACACCGCGCTTGGCGACTCGGCGCGCGCAACGCTCATGCAGGAGCTGTTCGGGCGCACCGAGTCGGGTGCGCATCCAGGCGTGGGGTTCGGCTTCGTACGCGTCACGATCGGTGCGTCGGACTTCTCGCGCTCGCACTACTCGCTGGACGACCTTCCGGCGGGATCGCCGCCAGCTGCACGCGACGACTCGCTTGCGCACTACTCGTTCGCCCCCGTGCGCGAGCACGTCCTTCCCATGCTACTCGAGGCGCGCGCGCTCAACCCGCAACTCACCGTGATGGCGACGCCGTGGAGCGCGCCGGCGTGGATGAAGTCGACGCACTCGCTCGTGCAGGGAACGCTGCGCCCGGACGCGTATCCGGCGTTCGCGGCGTATCTCTCGCGCGTGGTGAGCGACTTCGACTTGGCGGGGGTGCCGATCGCGTTCCTCTCGGTGCAGAACGAGCCGCACTTCGAGCCGGCCGACTATCCGGGGATGCGCTTCGAACCGTCGGCACGCGCCGACTTCGTCGCGCATCACCTCGGCCCCGTCCTCGCCAGCCGCAATCCGGGGACGAAGCTCCTCGACTGGGACCACAACTGGGATCAGCCTGAATCACCGCTCGCCGTGCTCGGCGACTCGGCGGCGCGACCGTTCGTCGCGGGGGTGGCGTGGCACTGCTATGGCGGCGATGTGTCGGCGCAGTCGACGGTGCACGACGCGTATCCCGACAAGGATGCCTACTTCACCGAATGCGCCGGCGGCGAGTGGGCGCCCAACTGGGGGGACAACCTGCGCTGGAACACGCGCACGCTGGTCATCGGGGCGACACGCAACTGGGCGCGCGGCGTGGTGCTCTGGAACCTGGCGCTCGACGAAAACCACGGACCGCACACCGGCGGGTGCAACGACTGCCGAGGCGTGCTCACGATCGATACGCGCACCGGCGAGGTCACGCGCAACCCCGAGTACTACGCGCTGGCGCATGCCAGCCGATTCGTGCGCATGGGGGCGTTGCGCATTGCTTCGACGTCGCCGGCCGACAGCGTGGAGAGCGTGGCCTTTCGCAATGCGGACGACAGCTCGCGTGTGCTCCTGGTGGTGAACCTCGCGAGTGCGCCGCGCACCCTTACCGTGCGCGACGCGGGGGGGAGTGGTGCGGCGCGCTGGTTCCGCGCGCACCTCCCTGCGGGAGCGGTGGCGACGTTTCGCTGGTACTGACGCCGCCCCGCCCCGCTGCCTAACGCTACTTCTTCTTCCGCCCCTCGACGCGTCCCTTGGCGGCCGGCTTGGCCGGTCCAACACCATCGGGATCGAAGTGCTGCTTTCCCTGATCGGAGAGAAGGCGCTTGAACGACCAACTGACCAGGCCGATCACGAAGCTCCAGCTGATGACGAGGAAGATGACCCAGGGTTGCATGATCACGCCTCCGCGCGATTGGTGGCCAACTCGGTGAAGCCGACGCGATCGTCGTACTTGTTGCGCTTCCAGGCGATGCGCACGAGCACCATGAGGACGACGGCAAAGAGGAGGAGGATCGAGCGCGACAACACAACGTACGGCCACGACGCATCATCGATCGGCGCACCGCCACCCGCCGAGCGCTCGTTGAAGAGGATCGGAAGCGCTTCGGTCGCCCCCCACCATCCGAGCAGGACGAAGAGATAGAGCGGGGTGATGTAGGTCATCACGAACTTGAAGAACTTGGGGATCTGGATGTCGGCTCCCATGTGGATCGCCTTCCAGGCAGTGTCGGGCTTGAAGATCCACATGAAGACGATCGTCTCGATGATGGCGACGAAGACGAGCCCGAAGGTGCCGGCCCAGTAGTCCCACTCGTCGAGGAAGCCGTGCTGCAGCCAGTGCACGTGCATCATCCCGAACGCGAAGCAGAAGGCGCCGAGCGCCCACGCCACGGTTTCACGCTTGACGCCGAACTCCTCGCGGAAGAAGGCGACGATCGGGGTGAGCATCGAGACCGACGAGGTGATCCCCGCAAAGAAGAGGAGCCCAAACCACATGAAGCCGAGGGCGGGGCCGATGGGGAGCGTCTTGTCGATCTGCTGGAAGACGACCGGCATGGTGGCGAAGCCCAGGTCGAACGAGCCGCCGTTGGCGATCGCCATCGCCCCGCTCACGCCGAAGAACGTGACGGCCGCCGGAATGGCGATGGAGCCGCCGAGGATCACTTCGACCGTCTCGTTGGTGGCGGCAGTCGCGAGCCCGTTGAGGGCGATGTCGTCCTGCGTGCTCAGGTAGCTCGCGTAGGCCTGCAATGATCCCATCCCCACGGAGAGCGTGAAGAAGATCTGCCCCGCGGCCGCCAGCCAGACTCCCGCTTCACCGAGTTTGTTGAGGTCTGGGGTGTAGAGGAAGGCGAGACCGTCGCTGATGGGGCTCGTCCCGATCCCGACCTGCTCGGGCATGAAGAGGACGACGCCGACGAGGATCAGCGCAAAGAAGAAAAGGACCGGCATCCCGATCTTGGCCAGCTTCTCGATGCCCCCCGAAATCCCCTTGGAGAGGACCCAGATGTTGATCGCCAGCGTTCCGGCATAGAACAGGTAGGGGGTCCAGGTGCTGTGGTAGACCGTGGCGCCGTCGGCGTGGATTCCCTGGAAGGAGCGGAGGTAGCCGACCATCCCTTCCTGCGTCGTCAGCCCCCAGTAGTCCTTGGTGATGGAGAAGAGGGCGAAACCCGCCGTCCAGCTCTCGAGGTACGTGTAGTAGATCATCACCGCGAGCGGGATGACCATCCCCACCACGCCGACGTACTTGGCGGCCGGGTGCTTCCAGATGGCCGCGACCATCCCCGGGAAGTGCCCCTTTCGGTAGCGTCCGCCGTTGCGTCCGATCCCCCACTCGATCCACATGAGCGGGATCCCGATGACCAGGAGCGCAATGAAGTACGGGACCATGAACGAGCCACCACCGTTGGCGGCCGCCTGACGCGGGAAGCGGAGGAAATTGCCGAGTCCGACCGCATTTCCCGCCATGGCGAGAATGAGGCCGATACGACTTCCCCACGCTTCGTTCGAGGACGAAGAGTTGGACGACAAGTGGATTGTGGGAGAGAGGGACGAGACCTTCCGCCGGCCGACCGCACGGGGAGGGGGCGCGGCCGAGGAAGCCACAGCGACGCGCACCGGCGGGGAAGATACCCGCGGGACAGCGCGCGTCGATGATTTCGGGGCACGAAATCGGGCACTGGGAACGAGGCAGCGCTGGGCGCTGCAAGCGATGCTCAGGCAGTCGCTACGCGAGTCACTGCTCGAGCCGCTACGCGAGTCGCTGCGCGAGTCGCTGCGCCGCACCAGTCGATTTGGTGCGCCCTCGCTTCACGCGCCCCCCAACGCCCTGCGCGCGAACGGTGTCCAACGGGGCGAGTCTCATGTCCCACCCCGCGATCGCACGCTCCGACGAGCAGAGCCGACACGAACGCCAACTGGTCGACCGCGCGCGCCGCGGGGACCGGGAGGCTGAGTACGCCCTGTACCACCAACATGCGCCGCGCGTCCACCGACTCGTCTTTCGGCTGTGTGGCGATCACGAACTGTCGACCGAAGTCACGCAGGACGCCTTCGTGCGGGCCTTCGACCGACTGGATGACTTTCGCGGCGACGCAGCCTTCGGCACCTGGCTGCATCGCATCGCGGTCAACCTGACGCTCAACGCTCGGCGGAGCCGCGAGCGGCGCAGCAAGTGGCACGCACCGATGGACGAGTCGACGCCGGCGCCACCACACCAGGCGCTCGAGCCCGACCTGCAGGAATCGCTGGCCGCGGCGATCGATGCACTCACGGCGGGGCAGCGCGAGGTCTTCGTGATGCACTCGCTCGAGGGATACACGCACGTGGAGATCGGCGAGATCCTCGGCATCTCCGAAGGAACGAGCAAGGGACGACTGTTTCACGCCCGCGCCAGGCTGCGCCAGCTGCTCGCGCGCTTTGCCCCGGAGTGACCGCACCATGACACCGATGAACGAGAACGAAAGGGAGTTCGACGACCACGCGCTGGATGATGCTATTCGCATGGCGCGCGAGTCGTATCACGTGCCGCCGGAGCCAGACCTCGACGCGATGTGGCGCCGCATCGAGATCCGGCGCGGTGCGCGCGGCGCGCGTCCGGCTCCGCGCGTGGCGGTACGCACCTGGGGATGGGTCGCCGGCGTCGCTGCCGCGATCGTCGTCGCCTTCTCGTTAGGGCGCTGGAGCGCGCCGGCTTCGACGCGATTGGCTCCGGCGATCGACGACGCGCGGGCCATCGCCGAGGATGCCTCGCGCATCCCGGCCCCGGTCAATACCGTGGCGACGCAGCTCCTCGGGCAGACGGCGGAGTTGCTCACGGCAATCCCGGTAAACGGCGACGACCCGAACTCCGACGCGCGTTTCGCCCAGCAGGCAAGCGACCTCCTCGTGACAACACGCCTCCTGCTCGATGCGCGCGGCGCGCAGAACGACCCGTCGCTCCGCGTGCTGCTGGAAGATCTCGAGCTCGTGCTCGCGCAGGTGGCGCGCCTGCGCGCCGGCGAGACACGCACCGAACGCGAACTCATCACCGAAGCGCTGGCGCAGCAGGATCTGGTGCCGCGCATTCGCATCATTGCCGCCGGCCTCAACGTCGGCGCCGACTAGGAGACGACCGTGACAGTTCGATCGACAGCCCGCACTCTTTCACTGGTGTTCGCTCCGCTGCTTGCGCTGGCGACGATGCTGCCGGCGCAACAGAAGGCGCCACCCCCTCCGTTACCGAAGGGTTCGAGCTCGCCCGACAAGACGCCGCGTGGTGCGCTCGCCCCGATCGATCGTGAAGCGCGCGTGTGGGAGCTGCAGGACAAGCTCCGGCGCGACCGGTGGGACGACTTCGACACGCCGCTGGCGCGCGCCGACTTCGATCTCTCGTGGAAGCTGAACGCCGAAGCGGCGCGTGACATGGCGCGAGACCTCGCCCAGGATTTCGCGGGTGACTTTTCGCTCCGCGCCGAGGGATTCGCCGATCAGGCGCGGAGCCTCGCGTGGGACGCCGAGCGAAAGGTTGCCACGCTGGCACAAGCGCCCCTGCTCGCGAAGTTCGATGCGGATTGGAGCGGCAAGCCAGCACTTGCCCCGATGCTCACCGGACGGCTGACGTGGGATGGCGACGCCTCGCGCCCGCGCTCGCCGTACCTGCAAGGCGATCCCGCCGACTCGCTGTACCGCCTCGCCCGCGAGCTCCTCAACCGCGGCGAATACCGGCGCGCGGCGCTGACGTTCAAGGAACTGTCGACCAAGATGCCGACGAGCGGTTACGCGGCCGACGCGCTTTACTGGCAGGCGTTCGCGCTCTACCGCATCGGCGGGACGACCGAGATGCGGAGCGCGATCGACGCGCTCGAGCTGCAGAAGGAGAAGTATCCCGGTGCCCGGCTACAAAGTGAGAATGCTGCGTTGTCGCTGCGCATTCGCGGAGCGCTCGCGGCCCGCGGTGATGCAGCGGCAGCGGCGACGATTCGAACAGCCGCTGGAGACTCGGCGCTTCGCTGCGATCGCGAGGAGCAATCGGTGCGCGTGGAGGCGCTCAATGCCCTCACGCAGTCCGATCCGGACGGCGCGATGCCGATCCTGCAGAAGACGCTCGCGCGGCGCGACAGCTGCTCGGCGCCACTGCGCCGCACCGCAGTCTTCCTCGTGGGCAACAAGAACCGCGACGCGGCGAGCGTGACGCTCCTGTCGCAGGTTGCCCGCAACGATCCGTCGGTCGAGGTGCGCGGCGCGGCGCTCGAGTGGCTCGCCCGTGTGCCAGGCGACGAAGCGTTGGGCGTGCTCGAAGAGATCTCGCGCGACACGTCGGATGCGCGCGTGCAGCAGGCAGCGGTACGCGCGCTCGTGCGCCACCCGAGCCCGCGTGCGCGCCAACTCGTGCGGAACATCGTCGAGCGTTCGGATTCACCCGAGCGACTTCGTCTCGAAGCGCTCGGCGCCTTCGACCGCGACCGCGCGACCGCCGACGACATCGCCTGGATGCGCACGCTCTATTCGCGCACCGACAACGTCCGTGTGAAGGCGCGCATCGTGAATACGCTCGCCAACATCGGCGGCGACGAGGTGGACCAGTGGATGCTGGCGATGGCCCGCAACGTGGACGAGAGCTCGGACACGCGTCGTTATGCAGTGCGTCGAGTGGGACGCACGCTCCCCATCGCCGAGCTCGCGAAGCTCTACGACACCTCGTCGGAGCGGGCGATTCGCGAAGTGCTCATCGAGACGTTGGCGGTGCGCGCCGAAGGTGAAGCAACCGACAAGCTCCTCGACATCGTCAAAACCGGGACCGATCCGCAGCTCAGGAGCCGCGCCATCTCGGCCCTCACCCGCAAGAAGGATCCGCGCACGTTGCGGCTGCTCATGGAGATCATCGACAAATGACGCGCAACCAAATGCGCCTCGCCGGCGCTACCATCCTCCTCGCCTGCATCGCCCCAGGCGCGCGTGGACAATCGCTGGAGCGCCGAGTGTCATCGGCCAGCGGCACGGCGGTCCAGTTCAACTTCGCCGCGCGCCCCGGGATCTGCGGCGACGGACGCAACTTCGTGCGTCTCGACGGCGACAGTTGGTACGGGACGATGAACGAGATGACGCGCGGCGCCGCCTGCGAGGCGGGGCCGGTGCGCGTCCTGGTGGTGAAGAGCGGGGCGGAGCCGATCCGGCTGGAGACCTACGCCGGTCCGCTCGCAGTCGCCCCTGACGCGACGGACCTCGGGAGGGTGCCGGCGTCGGATGCCGTCGCCTACCTGGGCGCGCTGGCCAACACGGGCGAGGGGCGCGTCTCGCGCGACGCCCTTCTCCCGTTAGGCATGGCCGATTCGGCGCGCGTCACGCCGGTACTCCTCTCGATCGTGCGCGACGTCAACCGCCCGCGCGACACGCGGCGCTCGGCGCTGAGCTGGATCGTGCGACGCGACGACGCCCCCGACGCGCTGCCGTCCGCGGAGCTGCTGACGCTCCTCACCGGGCTGGCGAAGAGCGAGACGGAGCCGTCATCGTTCCGGCAATCGGTGATTGGGACGCTGGGCAGACTCGATCGCGGCGAAGGGATTCCGGCGCTCATCGAGATGAGCCGGTCGACCAACGACGGATGGACCGCGAAGCGCGCGACCGAGGCGCTCGCACGATCGGGCGATCCGCGCGCACGCCGCGCGGCGCGCGAGCTGGCCAAGGACGAGAACGCCGCGTCGGACGTTCGCATCGCGGCGATGAGTGGGTTGGCAGGCGAATATGGGTCCGCCGAGGATGCGCAGCTCCTCATCTCGCTGTATCCGTCGCTCGACCAGGACCGGCTGCAGGAGGCCGCGCTCAACGGGATCGCCGGCATCGGGAGCGTCGCGGCGCGCGACTTTCTCATGAAGGTGGTGAAGGACGAGCAGCACGCCCCGCGCCCGCGACGCAAGGCGGCATCGCTCCTCGACCGCGCGGGCGTACCGGTACGCGACGTGATCGGGGCCTACGACGGCGTCTCGGATGGCGATGTGCGCGTGCAGCTCGTCGAGTATCTCGCCCGCGTGGGAACGCGCGAGGCAACCGCGAAGCTCGTGGCGATCGCCAAGCAGGACACACAACCCGCTGCCCGCCGGCGCGCGATCAATGCGCTCGGCAAGAGCGACGACGCCTCGGTGCGCGACGCGCTTCGCGGGATCGTGGGCGAGTCGCGGTAGCGATCGCCGGATTCACGGGGAGGCGGGGCGACGTACGACCGTCGCCTCGCCTCGCGATTTGGCGGGTGCGCGGCAGGGCGTCATCTT
The DNA here is from genome assembly GCA_044225935.1 of Gemmatimonadaceae bacterium. Classification (GTDB taxonomy): domain Bacteria; phylum Gemmatimonadota; class Gemmatimonadetes; order Gemmatimonadales; family Gemmatimonadaceae; genus SCN-70-22. The sequence goes on along the minus strand of JBGAHX010000005.1, from coordinate 157,574 downwards.
GAACGCATGACTCCTGTCGCCCTCCCCACCCCGCTCGTCTCGACCGCCTGGCTCGCCGAGCACCTCGGTCAGCCCGGGCTCGTCATCGTCGACGCCAGCAGCTACCTCCCGACGCACGGGCGCGACGCGCGCGCCGAGTATGCACAGGGACACATTCCTGGCGCCTTCTTCGCCGACATGGAAGCGATCCACGACGAGTCGTCGTCGCTCCCGCACACCTTTCCATCGCCGGAGCAGTTCAGCGCGAGCGCCGATGCGCTTGGCATTGGCAACGACACTGCCGTGGTGGTCTACGATGCGTCGGGGCAGAACTTCAGCGCGCCGCGCCTCTGGTTCATGCTGCGGGCTTTTGGACACGAGCGCGTGGCCGTGTTGGACGGTGGGTTGCGACGCTGGGTGATGGATGGGCGACCGGTCGAGGAGGGGGTCAACACCGCCGTGGCGCAACGCTTCGACGCGCGACTCGACGAGCGGCGCGTGCTCGACGCCGCGGCGGTGATGGCGCTCATCGGCAAGGAAGGGACTCAGCTGGCCGACGCACGATCGGCCGGCCGGTTTGCCGCCGAGGAACCGGAGCCGCGCCCTGGCGTGCGCGGGGGCCACATACCGGGAAGCCGTAACGTGCACTATGCGCGGCTGGTGAATGACGACGGGACGCTGCGCTCGGAGCAGGAGCTGCGGTCGATCATGGCCGACGCCGGCATCGATCCGTCGCGCCCAGTGGTGACGAGTTGCGGATCGGGGCTCACCGCGTGCGCGATCGTCCTCGCGCTCGATGTCCTCGGCGCGCCGGCGGCGTCGGTCTACGACGGAAGCTGGACGGAATGGGGCGGGCGGAGCGACACACCGGTGGAGACTGGACCGGCGCGTTAGGCGCGGCGCCGCTCGTTTCCCGCTCCCTGCGCGGTGTACCGCGTCCTATCCTTCACCGCCATGACTACGCCTCTCTCCGTTCGACTTCGCACCGAAACCACCGAGTTGCACCGGCTCGCCGAGCGCTCGGGTATCATGCACGGCTTGCTGCGCGGTCATCTCGACCGAGGCGAGTATGTCGCGCTCCTTCGCGCGTTGCACGCGGTGTACGCCTCCCTCGAGCGGCGCATGCACGCGTGGCCGGCGGGGTCGCCGCTGCAACGCTTCACCGATCCGGCGCTCGATCGCACGGTCGCGATCGAGGAAGATCTCGTCGCGCTGAACGGCGCAGGTTGGGAGCGCGAGGTACCGCTCCTGGCTGCAGGCGCGAACTACGCCGCCCGCATCGATCGGGCGACCGATGCGGAACTCGTGGCGCATTCGTACGTGCGCTACATGGGCGACCTGTCCGGGGGGCAGTCCTTGGGGCGCGTGATCGCCCGCGCGCTCACCTTACCTAACGAGGACGGCGTCGCCTTCTATCGATTCGAAGGCATTCCCGATGTCGACGGCTTCAAGGCGCAATTTCGCGCGTCGCTCGACGCGTGGTCGATCGATGAGGCGACGGCGGATGACGTCGTACGCGAGGCGCAGGATGCGTTTCGCCTGAACGTCAGGGTGTTCGAGGAAGCTGGGACGCGAAGCGCACCATCTGCTGCGCCACCTCAGCCGCCCGCCGTGTGAGCGACTCGATGCTCTTGAGCGTCCCGGGCTGAATCGCCTCGGCGGCGGTGCCGCTCACGCTCATCACCGCCGTGCGCGCGTTGGCGAGAACGGCCGACATCATGTCGTCGAACTCCACGACACCTGAGAGTCCACCCAGCCGATTTTCCGCGGGTCCGGTCTCGAGCGCTTCGCTCAGTCGCGCGCGCGCGTCTTCGGAGGCGCGGCGTGCGCTCAGGTCGGTGAAGATCAGGATTGTGCCGAGCATGCCGCCGTCGGTGCTGGGGACGGCGTCGGCGCGCACCGCGACCGAGAGCGGCTCGCCATTCACCATCAGCGTGAGTTCTCCCATCCACGGCTGCATCTCGCGGCGCAGCCGGCGCACCGTGTCGAGGAAGGCGTTGGGGTGGGCGAAGTGCGAGGAGAGCGCCTCGAGCGACGTGACGTCGGTCGCTCCCAGCCCGAGCATGCGGCGGAGCGGGAGGTTGAGGAGGAGGACCTGGTCGCGCTCGTTGAGGATGACCATCGGCTCGCCGGAACGCTCGACCATCCGGCTCACCGATGCGAGCTGCCGAGCGACGATGAGGACGCGAATCCCCTGCACCTGCTGGATCGTGTCGTAGATCGACGCTTGCAGGAGCTGGGCGAGGGCGAGCTCCTGCTCCGTCCACTCGCGCGCCGTGTTGCGCACCTGTTCGGTCCAGACGGCGAACGAGCGGCGCGGCGAGAGGTGGTTGGGATCCGTCAGATCCATCGGCTTGTTGGGATTCCCCGCCCAACGCACCGTCTGCAGCTGTTCGCGGCGGAACCAGAGGACGTAGTCGAGCCGCGTGGGCGCGACGCGAAGGGCGAGCACGCCGCTCGCTACGCCGGCGAGATGCGCAAAGGTCGGCTCGCGCTTGGCCAGTGCCGCCGAGTGGAAGAGCGGTCCCGATGATTCCTCGGCGATCCACGCCGACATGCGGCTCAGGTCCTCGGTCCCGGGAACGTTGCCGATGGTGAGGACCTGTCCCTCGTAGAGCAGCGCGCCGCCGGTCGCGTTGAAGGTCGGCATGAGGGAGCGCAGGACGCCAAAGAGCGCCTGATGCCAGTCACCCGAGACCGATGCCGTCTCGACCATCTGTTTCTCGACGCGCGGCACCATCAGGATCGAGTGGGCCACCGCTGTGGCTTCGAGCGCGGCGAGTCGCGTGGAGAAGACGTCGGAGAGGAGCTCACACGCGGCGCGCAACTGGTACGGAAGGCGCCGCGCTGAGTAGTGGTGGCACGAGACGAGTCCCCAGAGGCGCCCATCCTTCATGAGCGACGCCACCAGCGTCCCCGTGACCCCCATGTTGCAGAGATACTCGATGTGGATCGGCGAGAGGCTCCGCAGCACCGACATGGACATGTCCAGATCCGTACCAGTGGACGGCGAGAGGCGCGGGAGGACGGGGACCGGGGAGTAGCGCGTGTCGGCGAGAACGCGCACGCGGTTGCGGAGGTAGAGGTCGCGCGCGCGTTGCGGGATGTCGCTCGACGGGTAGTGGAGCCCGAGGTACGGCTCGAGGTGCTGCTCGCGTTCCTCGGCGACCACCTCGCCGTGTCCGTCCGGGTCGAATCGGTAGACCATGACCCGGTCGTAGCCGATGAGCGACTTGATCTCAACGGCCATGGTCTGACAGAGCACGTCGATCGACGACGCACTCGCAATCTCGGCGATGATCCCCTGGAGGCGCTTCGGAAGCGCATCGATGTTGTGCTCGGCGAGGAGGTCGCGGACCGATTCGAGCTCCAGCACGAGCCCCTGCAGGGGGACGCGGTGCAGCATCCCTTCCACGTGGTGCACCCGGCCGGTGGGATCGACGACGTGGGTGCGGAGCGGGACGGGGCGCTCGAGGCCGTCCGGGGTGATCAGGGGGCGCACCGCGTCGGCGAGCGGAGCGCTGAGTTCGTCCAGCGACGTGCCCACGAGCGACTCGAGCGATCCGCCAAGGAGTTCGGGGACGTTCGCACTGATCTGGCGCACCTGCAGCGAACCCTCGTCGAGGACCAGCAGCACCCCGTGCGGCTGGATCGACCCCGCGAGGTGAATCAGCTCACGCTCGCAGTTGGTGAGATCCGCCGTGCCGAACGGTGGGTGACTGGCTAGGTGGTCGCTCATGTCTTGCGTCTCGCTCGCGAGAGAAGCGGTGACAGGGACCGATGCGAGAGACGGAAGAACGGGACACGTGGGAGCGTGTCGCCATCTCCTGCACGGACGGTACGGCGGGAGCGCCGAGACGGGGGATTGGTGCTTCGCTGACGGGGCGAGAAGCTAACCCTCGCACCGAGTCGGGCTAGGGGAATGGGGTCTGCAATCCGGATTCGCTCGCGCGGTCGCGCTGTGGGATCATGCGCATACGCGCGAATGAGCCCGCGCGCCTGAACCCGCGCGTGTGAACCCGCGCGTGTGAACCCGCGCGTGTGAGCACACGCATGGACACGGCGAGAGCAAAGAGGGGCGCTGGAGCTCGTTGCAGCGTGAGCCATGCGCGAGGAGTCGGGGCGATCGTCCTTCAGCTCGCGCGGCGCTCGAGGACCTTGGCGACATCGTCGAGCGTGACGCCGATGGCAGCGAGAGCGACCAGGGTGTGGTAGATCAGGTCTCCCGCCTCCTCCGCGGCGCGCGGGCGATCGGCGTCGGCACAGGCGACGGCGAGTTCGGCGGATTCCTCGCCGAGTTTCTTGAGGCGGAGGTTGCGGTCGCTGAGGAGGCGCTGCGTGTAGCTCGGCTTGGCGCCGTCGGGGAGGGGGAGGGCGGCGGCGCGCTGCGTGATGGTGGCGGCGAGAGAGGCGAGAATGGCGTCGGGCGCGGAAATGATGGGTGTGGGAATGGAATGGTGATGGTCGGTGGGCGAAGAGGAGGGAGATTGTTGTTGGGGGGGGCCCCCCGCGCCCCCCGCCATCTCAAGCGCCGTCGCCGCCGCCTCACCCGCATCCGCGCCCCCCTCCCCCCCCCAAGCTCAGCGCGCGCGCCCCGGGCGACCGAGTCACCTCCGTCTCCCCCGCAACGCGATCGAAACACGTCACCGCCCCCGTGTGGCACGCCGGCCCTGCCGGATGCACGAGCGCCAGCACCGCATCTCCATCGCAATCCGCGCGCAGCGCCGCCACGCGCTGCACGTTCCCGCTCGTCGCTCCCTTGTGCCACAATCCGCGCGACCGGGAGTGGTAGTGCATCTCTCCGGTCGAAAGGGTGCGCTCCATCGCCTCCCGGTCGGCGCGCGCTACCATCAGCACTGCGCGCGTCGTCGCATCCTGACAGACGACGGTGACGAAGCCGCCCCCCTTCGCAAAGTCGAGCGTGTCGAGATTCAGCATGATGCGTTCGGCTGTGGTACGAGCACGTGAGGTACAGCCAGGTGCGGGACGAGCACGCGCACTCGGAACAGGTGAGGTGCGAGCTCGCGAGCAGCGCGCTGCGCGCCAGCGCGCTGGCCAGGTGCGCGCTGGCCAGGTGCGCGCTGGCCAGGTGCGAACACGACAACGAACATCGCGGCATCGCGACGGGTCAGCAACCGACTAACGCTCCGGAACGCCCAGCGCGTCGCGCAACGGCTTGGAAAGGAGCGCGTTGCTCGCCACGCCATCCCCGCCGTCCATCGCCCCGCTCCCGCGCCAGTCGGTGTACACCCCCCCCGCCTCGCGAATGATCGGGATGAGCGACGCGGCGTCCCACGGACTCAGTCGATCGTCGACCATCAACTCGGCGCGCCCGGTAGCGACCTGCACATAGCCGTAGCAGTCCCCCCACGTGCGCGAGACCGCCACCTGCCCGCCTAACGTGTGCCAGCGCGGAGCGCGCCCCGGATTGTAGGGAAAGCGTGCATCAGTCGTGAGGATCGTCGCGTCGGCGAGCGACGCAACCTCCGACACATGACACTGCGCTCCGTTCCACCAGCTCCCGCACCCGATCGCCGCCGAGACCAGGTCCCCTACAGCGGGACAGTAGATCGCGCCGGCGATCACCAGGTCGTCCTGGGCGACGGCGATCATCGATCCCCACAGCGGGACGCCGCGCACGAAGGTCTTCGTCCCGTCGATCGGGTCAATGAGCCAACGTCGCTGTCGCGCGTCGCCCGAGAAGCCGTACTCCTCTCCTAGCACGGCGTCGCCCGGAAAGCGCGCGGCGATCCACTCGCGCGCCTCGTGTTCCGCGGTTTTGTCGGCGATCGTGACCGGGCTGCCGTCACCCTTCGTCTCGACATCCACGGCGGTGCGGAAGAAGCGCAGCGCGACGTCGCCCGTCAGGCGCGCGACCTCGGTGACTGCCTCGAGCAGGAGCGCTGGCGTGGTCATGCGACCGGCTCCTCGACGCCCTGCTGCGCATCGTTGCTCCACCGCCCCTCACGCACGGGAATCCCGGCGCTCGCCATCGCCCCCTTGAGCGCAGCCACTGTCGTCACGCGATCGTGCACGATCCCCGCCACCAGCGCTGCGTCGGCGCCCCCATCGGTGAACGCGTCGACCACGTGCGCGGCACTCCCCGCTCCGCCAGATGCAATCACCGGCACAGTCACCGCCTCGCTGATCGCCCGCGTGAGTTCGAGGTCGTACCCTCCACGCACGCCATCGCGATCGATGCTGGTCAACAGGATCTCCCCCGCGCCGAGTCGCGCGCACTCTCGCGCCCACGAAATTGCCTCGAGATCGGTCGGCACTTTTCCCCCCTTCACGAAGACGCGATACGTCCCGTCGATCTTCGCCGCATCGATGCTCGCGACCACGCACTGCGCACCGAATCGATGCGAGGCCTCGGCGAGTACCTGCGGACGCTCGACCGCCGACGTGTTGAGGCTCACCTTGTCGGCACCGGCGCGCAGCGCCAGCGCGACGTCGTCCGCCGAGCGAATGCCGCCACCGATCGTGAGCGGGATGAACAGGTGCTCCGCCGTGCGTCGCACGAGGTCGAGCAGCGTCGCGCGCGCCTCGGCGCTCGCCGAGATGTCGAGGTAGACGATCTCGTCGGCCCCTTCGTGCTCATAACGCTCGGCGAGTTCGACGGGATCTCCAACGTCGCGCAGCGACTCGAAGTTGACCCCCTTGACCACACGTCCCCCCTTCACGTCGAGACAGACGATCAGCCGGCGGGTGAGCATCTCAGCGCTTCCCCTTGTCGGGATCGTCGTGCGCCTGGGAGACGCTCTGCTTCACCGCGACGCTCCCCTTGGTGGAGAAGACGGCGCCGCTGTCGACCATCGCGTCGCGGATCGCCAGCCCCAGCGCCTTGAACGCTGCCTCGACGATGTGATGACGGTCGGTGCCGCGCAGCACCATCAGGTGCAACGTGCTCCCCGAGTGCTCGGCGAACGAGCGCATGAAGTGATCGTACAGTGTACTGGGGATCGGCCCCTCGTAGTAGTATCGCCCTCCCACATCGATCGCGCATTCGACCAGCGCCTCGTCCATGGGGATCATACGGTGGCCGTAGCGTGCGGCGGTCGCCGGAATTGCTCCCTTGAGTGCGGCGCCCAGCGCGATCCCGACGTCTTCGATGAGGTGGTGCCGCAGGTCGCCACGCGCGTGCAGCGAGAGTCCCACGCCGGCGTAGCGCGCCCAGGTGAGGAGCATGTGATCGAGGAACGGGATCGAGGTGTCGACCGTGATCTCCCCTCCCTCGCGCAGCACGGTCGCGCGGATCTGGGTCTCGCGTGTCTTGCGTTCGATGGTGCTCATCCCTGCCTCGTTAGGTACCGAATGATGTTGGCGCGTGGCGCGATCGACGGTGGCGTCGCCGCTGCGATGGTGCGCGCGCGACTCATGCCGCGAACTCGTCGACGATGGCGCGCGGATCGATGGCGCCGGTGTAGAGCGCCATCCCGATCACCGCGCCGGCCACGCCGCGGTCCTGCAGTGCGTACAGGTCGCCGACGCTCCCCACCCCGCCAGCTGCAAAGACCGGGAAGTCGGCGGCGTCGACCACGTCTTCCATGAGCGGGAGGTCGGTCCCTTGCAGCTGCCCCTCGCGGTGCACCGCGGTCACGAGGAGCGCGGCGAGTGGGAGCACGTTCAGTTCCTCGACCACGTCGATGATGTTGCGGGGGAGTGTCTGCTGCCACCCGCGCGTCGTCACGCGACGCTCTCGCACGTCGGTCGCGACGATGAGCTCTCCGGGATTGTCATTCGCCAGCTCGGCAAGCCAATCCATGTCTTCCAGCGCGCGCGTCCCGACGATCGCGTAACGCGCGCCGTCGTCGAGCATGTCGCGCACCGAATCCTCCGTGCGCAGTCCTCCCCCCACCTGCACTTCGGCCAGCTGCTCGCGCAGCACATCGCGCACGATGTTGCGGTTGCTTCCGCGGCCGAGCGCCGCGTCGAGATCGACGACATGCAGCCGGCGAAAGCCGTGACGCGCCCATTCGCGCGCCACCGCCAGGGGATCTTCGAGGCGCACACGTTCCTGCGCGTACTCTCCGCCGACCAGTTGCACACACGCGCCATCGCGCAGGTCCAGTGCCGGGATCGCGATCATGTCAGCATCTCCCGCAGGAACGCATGAACGAAAGCGACCCCTGCACTCGACGATTTCTCCGGATGAAACTGCGCCCCAACTGTACGCCCACGCCTAACGGTCGCCGCGAAGCGATCCCCCTCGTGCGTGCTCCACGACGTCACGTGCGACTTCTTTTCCGGACGACAGATGTACGAGTTCGCGTAGTACGCGGTGGTAAGTCCCGACTCCTCGAGGAGCGGGTCGCTCGCCATCTCCAACGCGTTCCACCCGATCTGCGGGAGACGCTCGGCGTTGAGCTTGTTGACCCACCCAGGGATGACACCGAGGCCGGCACCGGGACCTTCGTCACTCCCGTCGAAGAGGAGCTGCATGCCGAGACAGATGCCGAGGCACGGGAGCCCGCCGGCGAGCGCCTCCTGCATTGCCGCGCGCCCTGGTGCCAAACGCTCAGCAGCAGGCGTGAAAGCACCGACGCCGGGGAGGAGGAGGACGTCGGTGTCCACCGCGCGCAGCGGGTCGCTCTCGATCACCGGCTCCGTCCCGTACGACGCGACCGCCTTCGCCAGCGAGTGCAGGTTGCCGGCGCCGTAGTCGAAGATCGTGATGCGCGGGTCAGGCATCGACGCGCTCTCCCGCGCGCAGCGGGCGCGCGTCATCGGGGATCACCTGCAACAAAGCCTCGAGCACGCGCGCCATCACCGCCCAGTCGGCGAGGCTCACCCGCAGTGCATCGCCGATCCCGGGGAGCGCCACGAAGTGCCTGACGAGGATCCCGCGTTCGCGCAGCGCGACCATCGCGGCGCGCGCATCGCGCACGGGGATGAGGACGAAGTTGGCGGCGCTGTCGAGCGGCGCCAACCCCGCGCCACGTAACGCTCCGATGAAGCGTTCACGCGATTCAACGATCCGCGACACGCTGCTCCGCACCCACGCCAGGTCCTCGGTGATGGCCGTCAGTGCTGCCTGCTCGCTGAGCGCCGTCACGCCGAACGGGCCGCGTGCCTTCTCCAGTTCGGCAATCAGCGGTCGGGCACCTACGGCGAACCCCACCCGCAAACCGGCGAGCCCGAACGCCTTCGAGAAAGTACGCAACACGAGCGTCCGCCCATGCGCCGGCGCTGCACCGGCGAGGTTCGTCCCGGCAAACTCCGCGTAGGCTTCGTCGATGAAGACGAGCCCGGCGGCTTCGGCCAGAATGTGCTCGAGCGCCGCCCGCGCGATCGGGAGCCCGGTCGGATTGTTGGGCGTGCACACGTAGGTGATCGGCGCGCGAGCGGCGACGAGCGCATCGGCATCGGCGTCGAAGCCGGGCGTGAGCGATACCGGCACCGGCGTGAGCGAATTCACCGTCGCGAAGACGCGCGCCATCACGAAGGTCGGATCCATGTACGCGACCCGATCGCCGGGATTCCCCAGCGCCCGGAAGGCACAGCTCATCACGTCGTCCGAGCCACACCCGACCATGATCTCGTCAGGCGCAACGCCGACATACTCGGCGATCGCCGCGCGCAGCTCGCGTGAGTAGGTGCTCGGGTAGCGGGCCAGCCTGTCGCCCACCGCGCCAGACAACACGCGGAGAGCCGCCGGCGGGGCGCCGAAGGGCGAAGTGTTGTCGGCCAGCTCGATTTCACACGCCGACGGCTCGACATCGTAGGCGCGGATGTCGCGATACGCGGCGCGCGGGATCCAACTCGCGGCGGGCGAACTCCCCCCCTCCGCGGGCGCTGGCGATGTGGAAGGTTCGCTCATGCGGTACCTCCCTTTGCGCTCCACGCCCGCGCGGCGCGCGCATGACCGTCCAGCCCCTCGGCGTCGGCAAAGGCGCCGACATCGCTCGCCATGCGCGCCGCCGCCTCGGGCGTCACCCGCTGGTACGTCGTCCAGCGGATGAAGTCGAGCGTGGAGAGTCCGGAGTACGAACGCGCCAGACCATTCGTCGGCAGGGTGTGATTCGCCCCGGTCATGTAGTCGCCGAAGGCGACCGATGCCGACGTCCCGACGAAGATGGTTCCTGCGTTCCGCAGTTGGGGGAGGATCTCGTCCGCATCCTCTACGGCGAGGAGGAGGTGCTCCGGCGCGTAGAAGTTCGAGAGCGCAACGGCCGCGTCGATCGTGTCGACCGAGACGACGCCACCATTGGCTTCGAGCGCCTGGCGGATGATCGCGTGACGCGCGTACCCGCCGATCATCGTCTCCAGCGCCAGCTCGATCTGGCGCGCCACCTCGTCGCCGATCGTCACCGCCACCACGCACGCCATGGGATCGTGTTCGGCCTGCGCCAGGATCTCGCGCGCCACCTGCGCGACGTCGGCGCTTTCGTCGGCAATCACCAACAGCTCGCTCGGCCCAGCCGGCGAATCGATCGCGCACGCCTTGGCCACCTGCACCTTGGCTTCCGTCACCCACGCGTTCCCCGGACCGACGATGCGATCGGCGCGGGGCACCGTCTCGGTGCCGTACGCCATCGCCGCGATCGCGCCGGCGCCACCGAGCGCGAAAACCTTGTCGACGCCCGCGATCGCGCACGCTGCCAGCACTTCGCGCGATGGGAGACCGTTCGACCCCGGCGGAGAGCAGAGGATCACCTCGCCCACGCCGGCCACGCGCGCCGGAATCGTCCCCATGAGGACCGAGCTCGGATACGCGGCACGCCCGCCGGGCGCATACACGCCGACCCTGCCTAACGGGTCGGGGCGGCGCCCGATGGTGATCCCCGGCTCGGTCTCGACCTCACTCGCCTTCGGCAGGAAGGCACGGTGCGCCGTTTCGATGTTGCGCGCGGCGCGCTCCATCGCCTGGCGCACCGCGGGGTCCAGTGCCTCCAGCGCCTTGGTCCACTCGCTCTTCGGGACGTCGAGGCGCTTGAGCGAGACCTTGTCGTACTCGCGGGCGAGCGACTTGAGGACGGAGTCCCCCTCGCGGCGCACCGCATCGATCGTCGCCGCAACCGTGTCGCGCAGCACGTCGTCGTCGGCCGTCGACCTATCCAGGAGCGCGACGCGCCCTTCGCTCCCTAACGAGGATACTGCGCCGCGAAAGCGCAACTTGAGTGTGCTCACGGCATCAACCTCTCGATTCGTGTCACGAGGATTCCTTCGGCGCCGAGCGTCTTGAGCGACGCCACGGTGCGATAGATGGTGGCAGCGGGGACGACCGCGTGCACCGCGACGTACGTCCCGCCATTCATGATGTCGATGACGGTGGGGCCGTTGAGCCCGGGGATCACGCTCTTCACGTCGTCCAGCGCCTCGCGCGGGACGTTGGCCATGAGATAGCGCTGCCCGCGCGCCCTGAGCACCGACTCGAGCGCCGAGCTCAGTTCCGAGAGGGCTCTTCCCTTGGCGGCGTCGCGCTCAGCGGCCCCCGGTGCGGCGATAAGTCGTGCCGTGGAGACCATCACCGTGTGGATCTCCCGCAGCCCGTTCACCTTGAGCGTCGAGCCGGTCGACGTGAGGTCGACGACGACGTCGGCGATCCCGAGGTGCGGGGCGATCTCCGCGGCGCCGCTCATCGGGACGATCTCGATCCCCAGCTTGTGCGTTGCGAAGAAGCCTCGGCTGATCCCGGGAAAGACGGTCGCCACGCGCGAGCCGGCGGGGAGGTCGCCCACCTGCTGCACCGGGGACTCGTCGCGCACGGCGACGACGAGGCGGCACTTCCCGAAGCCGAGGTCGAGCCGCGAGTCGAGCGGTCGGTCGGACTCGCAGACCAGGTCCCACCCGGTCACACCGGCGTCCGCGGCGCCGTCGGCGACGAACTCGGGGATGTCCTGGGCGCGCACGAAAAGCGCCTCGAACTCTCCGCCGAGCGACGCCGTGAGCGAGCGCTCTCCCTGCGCGCGGACTTCGAGACCGGCGTCGTTGAAGAGTTCACGCGCCTCTTCGGCGAGCCGCCCTTTGTTCGGCAAGGCAATCCTGAGCATCGTGGAGCGTTCGGGTGAGAGCAGGGGGGAAACAAGAAGGCCCGTCCATCGGGACGGGCCTTGGCGGCTGGTGCGATTGCAGGCAGGAAGCTGCCGGCTACCTCACGCGAACGACGCCCAGGCCCGCGAGGGCATGACCGTGATGGGCGTGATGGTGGTGGCGGGCGGCATCGAGCATGGCGGCAAAGCTATCCGGGCGAGAAAGAGGCGTCAACGGGCGACGGATACAGGAGGGAGGGCAATCCGTCGAAGGCGATGCAGTCGTAGTTGAGCGTCGGCCGCAACGAGGCGCCGGCACCATTCCCCGCGCCCCTCGCCGTCTCGTCCCATGCACCCTATTGTTAGCCTCCCGTCGAACTCGCGCAGCACGGGCACCATGTCATCAGGACACGACGTCCTCATCACCGGCGCGACCGGCTACATCGGGTCGCGTTTCGCGACCGAGGCGATGCGGCGCGGGCATGGGGTGCGCGCCTTCGCGCGCGAGTCGTCGCGCGGGCGCATCCCGTCAGGCGCAACCGCCGTCATCGGGAACGTGTTCGACGCGGGCTCCATCGCCGGCGCGCTCACGCCGAGCGACACACTGGTGCAACTGGTCGGGACGCCGCATCCGAGTCCGTCGAAGGCCGCGGAGTTCCGAAGCGTCGACCTGGCCTCGGCGCGCGCGGCGATCGACGCGGCGGTGCAAGCCGGCATCGCGCACTTTGTCTACGTGAGCGTGGCGCACCCGGCCCCGGTCATGCAGGCCTACATCGCCGCGCGACGGGAGGTCGAGCAACACCTGCTCGCGTCGGGACTCACCGCCACGGTGCTACGCCCCTGGTACGTCCTCGGGCCGGGGCACCGCTGGCCGCTGCTTCTCACACCCTTCTACGCGGTGGCGTCGTGGATTCCCTCGATGCGCGACGGCGCCAGCCGGCTCGGCCTGGTCACCGTCGCACAGATGGTACGGGCGCTGGCGCACGCCGTCGAGCATCCGCCGAACGCCGGCACCGTACGGTTTGTCGACGTGCCGGCGATCCGCGCGCACGGGCGCGCGCCATGACGCGCGCCATGACGCGCGCGCTTGCGCACACGACCTGCTACTTGAACGTCAGCACGGCGAAGACCACTGCGGTCACCGCCATGAGCAGGGTCGCCTTTCCCACCTGGGTGATGCGAGCGGCCGCCGCCATGTCGCCCTTGCGCGCGCGCCCTTCGAGCATGGTGATGTAGAGAACGAGAAGCGTCAGGAGAAGCACCGCGCCGATCTTCGCGTGGAACTGCCAGGGCATCGCGCCGAACGGCGTGCCGCGCTGCATGAACATGAGCAGTCCAGTGATCCACAGCAGCGTGAGCCCGATCTTGCCCACGCGCGACATCGCCGGGGGAAAGCGCCCGAGGATCGCACGATCCGGCGGCTCGGCGCGGCCGATCACGCCGGCCATCACCATGTTCGCGAAGGAGACCGAAAGCCCCATCGCCAGGCCGAGGAAGTGGAGGACGAGGAGGACTTCCGTGAAGGGAGTCATGAGGAGATGCGCTCCGAGCGCGAGGTGAGCCGAACGTGCGGGGATTGTGGCGCCTGCCACGCGACGAGGTCGCGTGAGACGTGGGCGCACGGCGGGCTGAGGGGTGTCGCCGGTGATGATGCCGCCTACGATGGCCTACGAACAGAGGTCAATTGACCCAATTCGCCGGTCTGCATCAAAGCACTTTACAATGCAAAGTTTGGACGGTACACTGACACCGTCACGTCGTCGGAGTGTGCCACCGTGTCTGCCCTAACCCGCTACTTCTTCCCGTCGGGCGTTGCGCGGCGCTCGAGCTGGGACACCGTCCGCTGGTGGGAATCGCGTCGCCTGATGTACACCGTCGCTGTCGGCAGCGCTGGGCTGGTCACGCTCGGATGGGCGAACCTCGTCACCCTTGTCATGCACGGGCGACTGATGCCGATCCCGTGGCAGCTCCCGATCGTCTACGGCCTGCTGGCCAACGTCTTCTACACGCTCGGCTGGGGCGCCGAGCTCGCGCTGCAACGCCTCGTTGGCGACAACGCGCCGACTGCTGGTGCCGCGATCTTCCGTTACGGCTTCGTCTTCTCGATCGGTCTGACGCTCTTTCCGTCCGTCGTTCTCACGCTCGGCGAAATCGCCCAGTTCCTGTTCAAGTAGCCGAGTGCCTCCCTCACGTCGTCGGCAGAGGACGAGCGCGGCGCGTGGAGGAATGCGGCGGGTGGACGAGCGCGGCGCGCGGAGCAGGCACTTGGCGATCTCCACCGCGCAGCTGCGCACGCCCTCAGTCAGCGCGACGCGCGTGTGTGCCACAGGCCGACCGGCGCTTCGCGCGATTTCAACTTGACGATCGGTTCGCGAACCGCGAGCCTCACGCTACCTCCAATCGCGCACTGTGCCTCGCCCCCGAATCGTCACCGCCATTGGCTGGCTCTTCATCGTCGTTGGCGCCGCCGGTCTCCTCCGCGACCTGTGGCCACTGGCGACGTCGCACGCCGCCGAGCAGCTGGCGAAGCTCCGCGCCGATGGGTGGCGGGACCTGGGACCGGCGTGGTCGCTGCGGGCGCTGGCGATCGTTGGAGGTATCGCCCTGCTGCGCGGGCGCAACTGGGCGCGCTGGCTCCTCGCGGCCTGGATGCTGGTGCACGTGCTGATCAGCGTCGCGCACTCCGCCGCCGAAGTGCTGATGCACCTCGTCATCTTCGTGCCTCTCACCATTCTCCTCTTCCGTCGCGATTCGGGCGCGTTCTTCGAGCACGGACCGACGGCGAGCGCCTGACGCCACGAGCTGACTCGCGCAGCCGAGGCGCGCGCCCAAACCGGAGGCAGCCCCTCCCCCGGTGAACCCGAGCCTCTCCAATCATCCGTAACGAACTCGCGCGACGTTCTCCCTTGACTAAGCGCCGAGTGCCGCACACCGCCGCCGGACAGCGGCGTGCAGTGTGCGGCCCGGTCGGCGTCGCGGTCACCGTCGTGTCGTGCTCCTCACGTGATCGCGACGCCTCGTTCCGCCTGACATCGGGGTTCACTCAGCCAGCGAACCCCATCGCGGCCAGAAGAACCGGGATGTAGCGCAGGATCTGCAACATGGTACGCTCCCCGAGCGAGGGTGTCGGCGATTCGCGCCGATGTGCGCGTCTCGCCATCGCTGGCCGACGTCGGGAGAGGTCAACTGCCTAACCACGGAACGCCGTCGCCCCTGCCAGCTCTCTTCGCTTGGGGAACGGGGCGTAGGCGCAGATTCTTACGGTGCCGCGACAGAATTCCTGAACGGCGTGAACGCGCGCGATTCGTTGCGCCGGTCGACGTGCGGCGGTATCGTCTCCCGCGGCATTCGCGAAGGCTCAGGCCCCGCCATGGATGGAGATGCAGCGGTGGACGAGATGATGACGCCGGCCCCGGAGCCGGGGGGTGGGGCGGAAGAACGGGAGAAAGCACGGGACGCGGGCGATGCACGGGGAGAGCGGCGCGCGCTCCTTGCCGACTCCCCGTCGCCCGAGCGTCGCGCGCGTGCCGTCGATGAGCTCTACAGCCACGCCTACGAAGAGCTTAAGCGACTCGCATCGGCCGTTCGGTACGGCGATGCATTCGCCACCGT
The DNA here is from genome assembly GCA_044225935.1 of Gemmatimonadaceae bacterium. GTDB lineage: Bacteria > Gemmatimonadota > Gemmatimonadetes > Gemmatimonadales > Gemmatimonadaceae > SCN-70-22. The sequence goes on along the minus strand of JBGAHX010000005.1, from coordinate 142,011 downwards.
GACCACCACTGCGCTCGTGCACGAGGCGTGGATCAAGCTTGCCGGCTCGGTCGCGATCGCCGTCGAGAGCGAGACGCACCTCAAGCACATCGTCGTGCGCGCGATGCGGCAGGTCCTGGTCGATTCGGCGCGGCGCCGACGTGCGGTCAAGCGCGGCGGCATCGTCATTACCGTGGACGACGAAACGGCCGCGCTGGCCGCCGAACCCGAGGAGCGGATCCTCGCCATCGACGATGCGCTCACCCGACTCGCCGCGCTCAATGCGCGTCAGGCGCAGATGGTCGAGGCGCGCTTCTTCGGCGGACTGGATGTCACCGAGACGGCGGCGCTGCTCGGCATTTCCGAAGCCACCGTGCACCGCGACTGGCGCCTCGCCCGCGCCTGGCTCGCCGACGAACTCGCGCCGTAGCGCGTCGGTGGAGCGGCCACGGTCGGCGCGGCCCCGTCCTCGGGCTCCGCAATGTGACGGCGATCGGAGGCGAGATGCGCAATTGAAGAGTGAAATCCTGCCGATGCGTTCGGCGCGCCCCCCGTTCACACGCCCCCGCGCGGGCTTCGCTCCGTGTCGCGCATGCGATTGACCCCCGAACAGTGGTCGCTGGTCGACGAGCTCTTTCACTCGGCGGGCTCGCTCGACTCTGCTGGGCGCGCGTCGTTCGTCGAAGCGCGCACGCACGATGCGCCGATCGTTCGCGAGACCGTGCTCCGCCTCCTCGCGCAGGATGCGCGCGGGAAGACACCGCTCGACGACGGGATCGGGTCGACCGTCGCCGAGCTGCTCTCTCCCGCTGGACCGCGCGGCGTGCCAACCGGGATGTTCGGTCCGTATCGGGCGGTCGAGGTGCTGGGCGAGGGAGGGATGGGGATCGTCTACCTCGCCGAGCGACCGGACGTGGGCGCGCGCGCCGCGCTCAAGGTCCTGTGGGACGCTCCCCTCTCACCGGAGCGGCGCGTCCGCTTCGAGGAGGAGCAGCGCATCCTCGCGCAGTTGCGGCACCCGGGAATCGTGCCGCTCTACGATGCCGGGCAGACTCCCGATGGCACGCCGTGGTTTGCCATGGAGCACGTCGAGGGGGCGACGCTCACCGAGTACTGCCGGCGTGAACACCCCACGGTCGCGCAGCGCCTTCGCCTCTTTCGGGACGTGTGCGTTGCCGTACGCGCCGCGCATGAGCGCTTCGTGGTGCACGGAGACCTCAAGCCATCGAACATCCTCGTTGCATCCGACGGGCGTGTGCGTCTCCTCGACTTCGGCGTGGCAAAAAAGCTCGACGTGCAGCGCGCGGGCGAGACGCACCGGCATCGTCTCCTTACGCCCGCGTATGCCTCGCCCGAGCGCCGATCCGGTGACCCGCCGTCCGTCCAGACCGACATCTACGCACTCGGCATCGTCCTCTTCGAGTTGCTGACCGATCGCACGCCGATGCGGCTCCCGGAGGTGTTCGAGCGACCGTCGATGGCCTCGCCGTTCAAACGAACAGCAGCAGGGCGTGGCGAAGACTGGGACGATCTCGACCTCCTCTGCACGACGGCACTCGCCCCCGATCCGGGCAAGCGGTATCGCTCCGTCGAAGCGCTCGTCGATGACCTCGACCGCTATCTGGCCAACGTTCCGCTGCGAGCGGTCGAGCCGACGCCCGAGTACCGACTGCGAAAGTTCGTGCGGCGCCGGTCGCGCGAGCTCCTCGCGGGGACGCTGGTCGTGGTTGCCGCAGCAGTGGCGCTCTACCTCCACAACCGCGCGCTCACGGTGTCGCGCGACGCGGCGATCGCCGAGGCGGAGCGCACCACGCGACTCAAGCAGTTCCTCGAGAACCTGTTCGAGGGGGGTGGTCAGGCCCCCGAGTCGATCGACAGCATTCGCGTGGCGACGATCGTGGAGAACGGCGTGCGCGAGGCGCGCGCGCTCACCAGCGATCCGGCGACGCAGATCGACCTGCTCGAGTCTCTCGGGATAGTTAGCGAGCGGCTCGGTCAGTATCCGCGCGCCGACACGCTACTCAACGAGGCGATTGCGCGAAGCGCGACGCTGTATGGTGCCGACGCGCCGCGCACGCTGCGCGCGCGCGTGCGACATGCACGAATCATCGACCTGCTGGGACACCAGGACTCCGCGCAACGCCTCATGCGCACCGTCGTGCAGGCGGCGCAGCCCTACGCGCGCGATGCGAATCCGGTCGCTGCCGAAGCCGACGTGGCGCTTGGGACGATGCTCAGGGCCACTGGCCATGCGGATGACGCGACCCCCTTCCTCGAACGCGGACTCGCCGAACGCGAACGGCTGGATACCACTTCAAGGGAGTACGCCGAAGCGCTTCGTGAATACGGCATCGCGGTCGCGGCTTCGAACCCCCTGCGCGGCGACTCGCTACTCGCGCGCGCGCTTCCGCTGACGCGCCGTGCGTTCGGCCCGCACAGTCCCGAGGTCGCCTACGTCCTCTCGAGCCTCGGAAACCTGGCCTCGGTGCGTGGCGATGGCGCCGTGGCGTTGCAGTACAACAGGGAGGGCGTCGACGTCGCGCGCGCATACTATGGCGCCGAGAGCGTCCTGGGAGTTGCGCCCGAGCTGAATCTGGCACAGGCACTCATCCGGAATGGCAAACCCGCCGAGGCAAGGCCACTGATCGAACACGTCATCGACGTCTTCGTGCGAACGAAGGAGTACGGGCCGAACAGTTCCGAAGCGGCCACCGCGATCGGCACGCTGGGCGTCGCTCTGTCGAAGCTGGGAGAACACGCCGCGGCACGACGTGAGTATCAGCGCGCGCTCGAGATCTTCAGGAAGGTACGTGGCCCCAACGACCAGAACTCCCTCTCCGTCGCCGCATCGCTCGCGCAGGAGTTCGCGCTCGAAGGGCGCCCGGATTCCACGGTCACGCTGCAGGAGGCACTGGTGTCGCGGAGCGTGGCGGCTTGGGGGGGGAGCCACGTCATCACGACCAAGCTTCGCCTGCAACTCGGCGAAGCCTGCTATCAGGCCAAACGCTACCCCGCGGCCATCGAGAGCTTCGAACGCGGGCTCCACGCGCTCGACTCGATCATGGGTGGTCCTCAACCCGCCACGCGCGCCAACCGCGAACATCTCGCCGAGTCGTATCTCGCCATCGGCGACTCCTCAGGGGCGGCACGCGTGCGCCGCGAGCTCGAAGCGCTGAACAAGAGCGGGCGCTGAGGGCCACGCCGGCGCCGCTTCCGGCTTGCGCCCCCCAGTGTCATATGAGTGCGGTTCGGCGCACACTCATCAGCGGCATGTCGAGCTCCGCCCACCCGGATGTCCCTCCCCGCACTCCCTTCCATCCAACTCGAGGCATCGCTCCAGGCACTGCACGAGGCGAGCTTCGGATGGGCGCGGAGCTGCTGCGACGGCGATCCCGACGACGCGGCCGACGTGCTGCAATCGGCGTACGTGAAGGTCCTCTCGGGCGATGCACGATACGGCGGACGCTCCACCTTCAAGACCTGGCTCTTCGGCGTCATCCGCCTCACGGCGCTCGAAGCGAGGCGGCGCGGGGCGCGGGAATTCTCGCTGGCCGCGCGACATGAACCGGTCACCGACCCTCGCCCCCCCGATGCCACACTGCTCGAGGAAGAGGAACGCCACTCGCTCCGACGAGCGCTCGCGCTCCTCCCTCAGCGCCAGCAGGAAGTGCTGCACCTCGTGTTCTATCACGAGCTCAGCATCGCCGAGGCGGCGCAGGTGATGGAGGTGTCGGTGGGAAGCGCGCGCACGCACTACGAGCGGGGAAAGAAGCGAATGCGACAGTTGCTCGCGCCGCGCGAATCACGCGAGGAGCCGGACGATATGGGAGATCGAGCATGAAGGGCGACATCGAAGGCGACGCGCTCCTCGAGGAACGCTTTGCCCGTCTCAAGGCCGAAGATGCGGAGCGCGCTCCAGACTTCTCGGCGATGATCGCGCAGGCGCGCAGCGTGGTGTCGGCGCGGAGCGCGGTGTCGGCGCGGGGCGCGGTGCATGCGCCGAGCGCGGTCGACGCGCGGGCGCAGACGACCGGCGCGCGCGCAGAATTCGTGGCCGAATCCGTTGCCGAGTCGCCGCCAGCCGCAACGCATCGCTCCGCGCCACCGGCCTCGCACGATCTGCGCTCGATCGCCCGCGGCCGCGTGCTGCGGTGGGCAATTCCTTTGGCGGCGGCGGCCGGCCTTGCAGCGATCGCGTACCTCCCGCGCCAACACGACCGTGCGGCCGATCAGGAGTTCGATCGCCTCGTCTCCGAGTGGTCGCGGACGTCCGACGCGACGCGCAACGCTCCGACCGACGGACTCCTCGCCACTCCCGCGATCGGGTTGATGCAGAATCTGCCGGCGATCGGGAGCGGCGTGGGCGCGCCACGGGGGCGCTCATGAGGCGCACAATTCTCTGCGCCGCACTCGCCGCTCTCGCGACGTTCGCGGTTACAGCATTGCCCGCAGCGGCCCAGTCGCAGACCCCTCCCACCGTCGACGACCCGATCGCGCGCACGCTCTTCGAGCCCGAGCTGATCATGCAGCACCGGCGCGCGATCGACCTGAGCGACCGGCAGCGCGACGACATCAGCCGGGCCATCCGCGAGCTGCAAGGGCAGGTGGTGAGCCTGCAGTGGGACCTGCGCGATCAGGCCGATGCCCTCGCGACCGAATTGAACAAGCCGCGCGTCGACCTCGATCGCGCGCTCGACCGCATGTCGCGCGTGCTGCAGACCGAGGGGAAGATCAAGCAGGCGCGCCTGACGCTCCTCGTCCGTATCAAGAACGTCCTCACGCCTGAGCAGCAGGAGATGCTTCGCAAGCTGCGCGCTCGCGCTGGCGACGGCGTGCCAGAGGAGCCGCCTACCCCGTGACGCGCGTGTAGTCGCGCACTCCTGCTTTTTCAGACTAGTCCGTTGCGGCCCTCATGGCCACCAGATGACGCCGAGGCCGAACCGGAACGAGTTGGCCTTGATGTCGAGGTTCTGGATCGCGGTGTCACCAAGGTCGATCTCGGTGAAGGTGCCGCCAGTCCACTTGAGCGACACGTCGAGCGCGAGCGATGGCTTGAGGTAGGTGGAGAGCCCAGTCCCGACGGTGAAGGCGCCGCCGTTGAACGTCACGTTCCCCCGGTTCTGCCCGGCGAACTCCGCGTCGCGCACCGTCACCGCGCGTGCGCCGACCGACGTCTCCACGTACGGGACCCAGCGGCGTAGCGAATTCGCGAAGTGGAAGCGAGCCCCAACTTCGGCGTGCGCCAGCTCCCACGAACCGATGATCGTCCCCGACTCGGTGATGTCGATCCTCGAGCCGTCGATCTCCACGAAGCCCGTGAAGATCCGGTTGAAGCCGTAGCCCGCGCGAACGCCGAGCCCACCGCCGTTCGAGGTGGAGCCTCCATCCGGCGTTAGGCTCGTCCCCAGGAGGTGCGCTCCCAGCGACCACCCGCGCGTCGTCGAACGCTGGGCGGCGCTTCGCGACGGAAGCAGAAAGAGGGCGACAGAAACCACAGCGACGAGCGCGAGGCGACGGATGGCGATGGACATGAACTCCCTCAGCGGGTCGAAATGTCGAAGCCCCCCGGCGCGCACGGCGCCGAGGGACATGAAGAATCAATAGAGCGCGGAACTGCTGCCCTCATGTGCATGTCATCTCACCAGGAGTCGCCAGCCGTCGGCGGCGCCGGCGCGACTGGCGACGCTTGGTGCGACGCCCTCCAGGCATCACAGGATCCATCCCAGAAAGAGAAGTTGCTCCACCGGCCGCACGAGATCCTCGACCAGGGCGAAGACATCGTCCACCGCGTGCAGCACCTCGCGCACGACGCGCAGCTCCTGCTCGGTCACCGGCGCCCCGGTAGCACCGCGCAGCGTGGGAGCGCGCACATCGCCCGACACAGTGACGAACGGCGCGTCGTTGAGGAAGATCGTCCCGTCGATCGTCTCGCCGTCACCTTCGACCGCCACACGAAACGACGTGTCGCCGTGCCGCGCCGTGACGTTGATGGCGCCATCGCCTTCACGCCCATCCTCGGCGCCGCGCACCGTTCCCGTGATCCTGAAGTTGCGCGAGCGCACCGCGAGATCGAAGTCGGCATCGATCTGCGACGTTGATCCGGTGCCCGTTCCCGTCACGCCGATGTTGAAGTCGAGGCGAACGCCGTCGTCACCCGTCGCGAAGCCAGTCACGTCGACATGTCCCGTGGCATCGCCGGGGAGCACCGAAGTGCGATAGTCGATGCGGGTGATGCCTTGCTTGGTCACGATCAGGTGCAAGACGATCGTGGCGTTGCTGCTCGACCCTTCATCGAGCAGATCGGCGCTCCCGATTTCCTTCGCCGGATTCGGGCGCCCGTCGCTTCCCGTCGCGTACAGGATGAAGCGCACGCCGTTGCTCGGTGCTCCCGTGCGCGCGGGGTCGACCACGTAGTTGTCGAGCGCGGCGTCGTACACGAACGTGCGCCCGCGATGCGCGGGTGAAATGAGCGTGCGGGCGAAGGTGCTCCCCTCCTCCAGAGCTCCCGTACGCGCCGAGGCAGACAAATCGTGAAGGAAGCCGGCGACGTACGCCCCGCTGCCACCTGCGCGCGCCGCCGACGAGACGACCTGCAGCGCAGACACCGATGCACTGGCGGCCAGCGGCGAACGTCCAGCGAGCGCTTGCAGCCCCGACCACGTTTCACTGGCGAGTACGCCGTCGAGCGCGCCGTAGTCGGCGAGCACCTGCGAGGTGTCGAGCTTGCCGCGCGCGGATGGAGCGGTCGACGGCTCGCAGGCGGCGGCGCCGATCAGTACGAGGGCTCCGAGCGCGGCCCTGGCGCGCCGGCTTCGGGTCGTTGGCGGATGCATCATCATCGTTCCTCCAGTGGCGTCACTCAGGGGGAGCTGGTCCAGCGCGACATCTGTGGACCTTTGTGATCGCCGGCGCTCGATCATATGACATGGCGTTCGATCGGCGCCCTTTCGCCTTGCCGGCTCGTTGGGCGCCTCGTAGTGTGCGGTTCCCGAACACTGCTCTCCTGCGCGTCCCATCATGACAGACAGCACGCCGGGTATGCGGCGCCGCGACTTCGTGCGACTCTCGGGGCTGGCCACCGCCGCGGGGATCCTCCCCGCTTCACTCGCGGGACAAGCCCGCGACGCGCGTGACGGAGATCTCGGGCAATGGTCCGCGCATTCGCCCGAGCAACTCGCAGACGATGAGCGCTACTGGCAACGCGTGCGCGCGCTCTACACGCCACCCCCCGATCTGCTCGACCTCGACAACGCCAATGCGGGTGCAGTGCCGGCCAGTGTCATCGCTACCTACGTGAAGAACGTGCGCACCCTCAACGGCGCGCCGAGTGTGCACTACCCACGACTCAACAGCGCGATGGAGTCGTACGAGCAGCTCGCGTCGCTCCTCGACACGACGATCGACGAGCTCGCGCTCGTCCCGAACGCCACCTCGGGGCTCGACTGTGTCCTTCGCGGATTTCCGCTGGAGTCGGGAGACGAGGTACTCGTCACGAACCACGAGTATCCCGACATGGTGCAGACACTGGCGCTGCGCGCTCGGCGCGAGGGGATTGTGGTGAAGACCGTCACGATCCCAACCCCCGACAGCGACGCGTTGCAGCTGGTGGACGCCTTCGAGCAGGCGGTCACCGCGCGCACACGCCTGGTGCTGGTGTCGCACGCGAGCGCGTGGTCCGGCGAAGTCCTCCCGGTGCGCGAGCTCTGCGCGGCGGCGCGTGCCCGTAACGTTGCCGTCCTCGTCGATGCTGCCCAGAGCATCGGCTACGTCGACATCGCGTTCCGTTCGTGGGGGTGCGATTTTCTGGCGGCATCGCTGCACAAGGGGATGGGGGCGCCGTTGGCGACGGGCGTCCTCGTCATGCGCAAGGAGTGGATCGGTCGCGTGGAGCCGCTCCATCCCCCAACCTGGGATTACAGCAAGTATCCCATCGACCAGTACGCCTGGACGGGAACGGCGAACGTCGCCGCGTCGGCCTCGATCGCCGAGGCGGTGGCGGTGCAACAGCGCATCGGGATCGCCCGCAAGCGCGCGCGCCTGCAGTGGCTCGCCTCGCACTGGCACGAACGCGTGCGATCGCTCGACGGCGTGCGCCTGCTCACGCCGACCGCGCCCACGCGCAGCTTTGGCTTTTCATCGTTTGCCATCGAGGGCGTTCCGTCGAGCGAGGTCGCCGACCGGCTTCGCAAGGAGCATCGCATCATCGTCCAGGACAAGGCGTCGCGACCGCACCGCCCGTTCGACAGCGCGGTGCGAGTTTCCCCGCAACCCTACACGACGCCTCGCGAGCTCGACCGTCTCGTGGCGGCGATCACGGCCATCGCGCGCCGCCGTTCGTAGGTTCGGGCGGGTCGAACCTCGTCGCACCCCGCTGCGCTCTTCGGCGCGGCGGTATCACGGGGGTATCATGGTGATGAACGAGCGACCCTACGCGTCCTTGGTGGCGCATACCTCACCAGCCAACGCCTGAATCGTATGCCTTCTCATCGCTCTCTTCGCACGATCCTCGTGCTCCTCGCGCTCGCCGCGTGCGGGCGCGGTGATCGCACGTCGGCAGACTCGGCGACCGCGACGATGCCATCCACAGCCGCTCCCGGCGCGACTTCACCAGGCTCCGAACCGACACTACCGCCGCCCAAGATCGACGTACTCCCTGGAAGCGCGGCCCCCATCACCGGCGCCGTCCACGAGGTCCGGATGATCGGCGATGCCAAGGGATATCGCTTCGAGCCGAGCCACATCACCGCGCGACCGGGCGACGCGGTGAAATTCGTGGTGATATCCGGCGGCCCGCACGAAATCGCCTTCGATCTCGACAAAGTCCCGCCGGGGTCGCGCGACCAGCTATTGATCAACATGCCCAACTCCGCCAACGGCAAATCCCCGCTCCTCTCCGGGACGCGTGAAGCGTGGACCGTATCGCTCGGCGCGCTCACGCCGGGGGTCTATCCGTTCGTTTCGACGCCCCGCCTGCCGCAGGGGATGAAGGGCGAGATCGAGATCAGGTAGCGCGGAGCGATGCCGCCGACCGGGACGCACTCGCGCGCGGCGCTCGCCACGCGCCGCCTCCGCTCCGCTCCACGTGCGGCGTGGTTCGGCGCGCGTGCGCGCAACGCGGTCAAGCGTCCCAGGAAGCTCCTCAGCGTCGGCGGGGCGATCTTTGTCCTGGTGATGCTCTCCTACCTCTTCCTCCCAGCCGGGGCGCGAGGGGTGGTGAAGCTGGTCAGTCGCGACAAGATCGAGTGGCGAGACACGACAGTGCTCGCGTCACGAGAACTCAACGCGCGCAGGCGTCTCGCGTCAGCAGACAGCGCGCTGGCCTATGTGCGCGCCTCGAGTGCTGCGTTGGTGGCGCTACTCAATTCCGATGACATTCCGCTGGTCGAAGCGCTCCGGGACTCCGCGCGCGACGATGCTGGCGCGCTTCGCGCCCTGGTCTCCCGCGCCGAGAGTGCTCCGCTCCCGCAATCGTACCGTGCGATGGCCCGGTCGCGCTTTCTACAGGGCGACCGACGAGTCGCCGCGCTCGCCGACTCGATGACCATGATCGAGCGCGAACGCGACGAACTGGGAGGAGGAGCGACGGTCGACCCCGTCTACGTCGCGCTTACCACGCAAATGAACGAGCTGGGACGGCGTATCAGCCAGATCGCCCGCTCGCGGCTCGACGAGATGGAGCGAGAGGGGAAGGCGGGAGTCGCTGCGGCGCAACCCGCGCGCGACACGGCGTCGCTCTCGTTGCCCGATTCGCTCCCGGTGCTGCGAGCTCGCGCTACGGCATTGGCGGCGTACGAGGCGGCGCACGCGTCGCTCGAGTCGGCGCGCGCTCACAACGCCGCGGCCGATTCGGCGGCGGCGCGCGAGCGGGCACAGGTGCAGATGGCGCCGATCCCCATTCTGCTGGTGGGCGCGATCATCCTGGCGGCGGCCTTTGCCTTCGGTCTGTCGATGCTCGACGAGATGCGGAGCCCGCGCGTCGCCGATGGCGCCGAAGCCGAGCGGCTGACCGACCTGCGCGTGCTTGGGGTGGCTCGGCAGCGCATCGTCCCGGCCGATCGCCAGCGCCGCGCCGCGGACCGAACGGTCCCCGCGTCGCTGGACCCGACGTTCGACGGCTATCGCGTGGTGGCCTGGCATCTGGCGGCGCAGTGGCCGAGGGACGGGATCGTCACGGTGACCGGCGACGACATGACCATCGCCGCGACGGTCGCGGCGAACCTCGCGGCGGTCATGGCGAACGACGCGCGCGTGACGCTCCTCATCGACGCGGATCTCGCGCAGGAGCCGGTGCGCACCATGCTGGCGCTCCCGCGGTCGCCGGGGCTCGTGGCGGTGCTGGAGAATCGACGCCGCTGGTCTGAGTCGCTCCTCGGGGTTCCGGTGGGGCGCGGGCGCACGCTCGACATCCTCCCCTCCGGCGTTCGTCCGGCTCCGCTTGGCCCCGCCGAGTCGCAGGCGCTGGTGGGGGAGATCCAGCGGGCAGCTCGGCGGCACGACGCGACGATCGTGGTCGCGCCGCTGGCCATGGTCAAACGATACCGTGCAGGCGACGACGTGGTCGTCTGCGCCACCGAGACGCGCACGCGCCTCTCGACGCTCGCGCGCACCGTCGCGTCGCTGGTGGACGAGGGGGCGAGGGTGCGCGGGGTCGTGCTGTGGGCCGGTGCGCCGCCGGCAATTCCGCGTGACGAGGCGAGCGCGCTCCAGACGCCCGCCGCGTAGGAGTGCGTTCGCGAGCGCTGCCCGCGCAGGCATTGCCCGCGTGTCTGTTACTCGTGCGTCCCTCAAGCGTGCGTCCGTCACCCGTGCGTCCGTCACTCGTGCGTCCGTCACTCGTGCGTCCGTCACTCGTGCGGCGATTGCTCGCGCCGTCGTTGCTCACGGGCTAAGTTTCCCGCCCCGCGCCCCCGCCATCCCGGTCGCTCCTGCATGTCAGTCATCGGCTATTCCGATCGCATCAACCACGCGCTGGCGTTCGCGGCCAAGCATCACGACCAGCAGGTCCGCAAGGGTACGCGGCTCCCCTACCTCACGCATCCGGCCAACGTCGCGCTGATCCTCACGCGCTACGGGCAGGACGACGACACGGTGATCGCCGGCATCCTGCACGACGTCATCGAGGACACCGTGCGGCAAGCGTACACGCGCGAGATGCTCGAGCAGCGCATTCGCGAGAAGTTCGGCGACGGGATCCTTGCCACCGTGCATCAGGTGACGCACCGCCTGGTGGACGACGACGATGTCGAGCTCTCCCCCGCGGATCGCAAGCAGGACTATCTCGACCGACTGGCGCAGGCCTCGGAGCAGGCGCGCTGGGTGTGCGCCGCCGACAAGCTGCACAATGCCGCGACGATCGTCGCCGACCTGCGGCGCACCGTCGATCCGGACAGCGTCTGGAGTCGGTTCAAGCTGGGGAAGGAAGGGACGATCGCGTGGTACCGCGCTGTCCACGACCGGTTGACTGCACTGGGATTCAGCGCGCCAATCATGTCAGAACTGGGGCGCGTCGTCGGCGAGCTCGAGGCGTTAGGCTCGTAAACTGCGGACGGGAGACGGGAGACGGGGGACGGGAGTGCCGGCGCGCTGCGCGCGCCGGCGAAAGCCCGAGCCAAGCAGGCGCTGTGCAGTGGCCTTCGCCACGCACGCCGAAAACGCAAACGGCGCCGCATCGCGGCGCCGTTTGCACTCCCGTCTCCCGTCCCCCGTCTCCCGTCCTATTTCCTACGCCGCTGATACCGGCTCCGCCGCATACGTCCGCGCGACGTAGTCTTCGAGAATCACCAGAAACTCCTCAACAATTCTCTCCCCCTTCAGCGTCACGACCAGCTTCCCGTCCACGTACACCGGCGCCTTCGGCTCTTCGAACGTCCCAGGAAGCGAGATCCCGATGTTGGCGTGCTTCGATTCGCCCGGCCCGTTCACCACGCACCCCATCACCGCCACCTTCATCTCTTCCACGCCGGGACGCGTGGCGCGCCAGACGGGCATCTGCTCGCGCAGGTACCCCTGGATGTCCTCGGCCATGTGCTGGAAGAAGGTGCTCGTCGTGCGCCCGCAACCGGGGCACGCTGTCACCTGCGGGGTGAACGAGCGCAACCCTAACGATTGCAGGATCTGCTGCGCGACCTGCACCTCCTCGGTGCGGTCGCCGTTCGGCTTGGGAGTGAGCGAGACGCGGATCGTGTCGCCGATCCCCTCGGCGAGGAGGATCGAGAGCCCCGCCGTGCTGGCGATGATTCCCTTGCTCCCCAGCCCCGCCTCGGTGAGCCCCAGGTGCAACGGGTAGTCGCAGCGCGCTGCAAGGCGCCGGTAGGTCTCGACCAGGTCTTGCACCTGCGAGACCTTGGCCGAGATGAGGATCTGGTCGTGACGCAGCCCCACCTCCTCGGCGAGCGCCGCGGAGCGGAGGGCGCTCTCCAGCATCGCGTCGATGTAGACGTCCTTCGCGTCGCGCGGCTCCGGCAGCGCGGCGTTGGCGTCCATCATCTCGGTGAGGAGGTCCTGGTCGAGCGATCCCCAGTTCACTCCGATGCGCACCGGCTTGTCGTTGGCGACCGCCACCTGCACGATCTCGCGGAAGTGCTCGTCGCGACGCTTCCCGCCGACATTCCCCGGGTTGATGCGATACTTGGCCAGCGCGACAGCGCACGCCGGGTACTTGGTGAGCAGGAGGTGGCCGTTGTAGTGGAAGTCGCCCACGATGGGGACTTCGACTCCCACATCGTGTAGCCGGCGCACGATCTCGGGGACGGCGCGCGCGGCCTCGTCGTTGTTGACCGTCACGCGCACGATCTGCGAACCGGCCCGTGCAAGCGCCGCCACCTGCAGCGCGGTCGACTCGGCGTCGGCGGTGTCGGTGTTGGTCATCGATTGCACCACCACCGGGTGCGGCGCGCCGACCTTCACCCCGCCAACCGATGCGACGACCGTGCTCCTGCGTTCCCGAAACGTCACCCTGTCTGATCCTCCAATGGTGCGAGTAACTTAACTCCCGTCTCTCGTCCTTCGTTCATCGCCTGAGGACCCCATGGCCGACCCCGAGATTCCCGATCGCGGCTACAACACCGAGGATGTGACGGCCACGCCGGCGCCCGCCAAGCGGCATGGATTCCTGCGCCGCCACTGGGGGAAGCTGACGCTCGCCGTCATCGTCCTCGTCCCGACCGCCGTCCAGCTCATTCGGTCGTATGCGGCCCTCGCGTTCACCTATTCGACGGGTGACCGCATCGGCTACGTGCAGAAGCTGTCGCGGAAGGGGTGGCTCTGTAAGACCTGGGAGGGGGAGCTGCAGATCTCGAATATCCCCGGGAGTGTGCCGGTCCTCTTTCCGTTCACCGTTCGCGACGACTCGATCGTGCACGTGATTCAGGAGACTGAAGGGAAGCAGGTCGCGCTCACTTACGAGCAGCACCCCGGCATCCCGCTCTCATGCTTTGGCGAGACGGATCACTTCATCAGCGGCGTGCGCGTGCTCAATCCGCAGCCGGGCTTCCCCGCAACGCCCGAAGCAGCGCCGCCCGCCGCTCCGGTCCCGTCAGCCCCAACGGGGACAGTTCCCAAGACCTAGCGGCCACACGCCACATCGCTGGAACGCGCCGGGCGGTGGGTGCGCGGGTGCGTGGGCTCGTCGCATCGACCGGTCCTACCGGCGAGTAACCCTTCTCTCGCCGGATTCAGCATTGTTCAGCTAGCCGGGCGGTCCTATATTCTGCGCGCTCGAACGCGCCCTGTGGTTCGGGGGCGCGTTGTCGTTCCGGTGCGGAAGGACGGCAACCAATCGAGCGGAATGTCCGCTGCATGGCTTTTGCCTGGGTTCCGCGTCTGCGCTTCCCGGCAAGCTTACCCGAGGAGTGCCGCATGCGTACGACCGGAAAGGTGAAGTGGTTCAACGATGCCAAGGGGTTCGGCTTCATCACCCCTGACAACGGCTCCAAGGATTGTTTTGTGCACTACAGCTCAATCCAGGGCTCGGGCTTCAAGTCGCTCGCCGAAGGCGACGCGGTGGAGTTCGAGATCACGCAGGGCGAAAAGGGTCCTGCGGCCGAAGGCGTCACCAAGCTCGCCTGAAGCACGAACTACCACGCCTAACGGCAAGGCCTGAACGCACAGGGCGCCCCGCGAGGGGCGCCCTGTGTCGCATTCGTCCCCTTCGAGCCGTTCGTCCCCCGTGTCAACGCTTGCGCCCTCGCGGGGCGTAGAGCAGGAACCGAGCATCGCGTCGCCTCCACTCCCGCCAACTCGCTCATGCATCGACCGATCGTCCGCACGCTCGCATGCGTCGCCCTCGCCGCCTGCGCGCCGGCGCGCGTCCAGCAGCAAACGCCGCCGCGGAGCGCCCCGAACGCCCAGGGACAACCGGCACAGCAAGGGTCGCAAACACAACCCGGTCAACCGGGTCAAACCGGTCAACAGGGTCAACAGGGTCAACAGGGTCAACAGAGTCAACAAGGACAGCAACCGCGTCGGGGGCCTCGCCCCTATGCACAGGTCATCACCGACAAGGCGATCACCGACGCCGGCGCCATCACCGTGCACCACGTCGACGACCGATGGTTCTTCGAGGTCCCCGACTCGCTCGTCGGGCGTGACTTCCTCATGGTCACGCGCGTGGCGGGAGTGCCGAGCAACTTTGGCGGCTTCACGTCGGCAGGCACGTCGATCGGGGAGCGCGTCGTGCGCTGGGAGAAGGGAGGCGATCGCGTAGTTCTCCGCGCCGTCGCCTTCGACGCATATGCCGACGACACGCTTCCCATCGCGCTCTCGGTCGCCAACAACAACGTCGGTCCCATCCTCGCCGCGCTTCCGGTCGCTGCTTTCACGCGCGACAGCGCGTCGCGCGTCGTCGACGTGACGGACTTCTTCTCGGGTGACACGCCCGTGCTCAGCGGGTTGAGCGTGGCGCAGCGCCGCACCTATGCCGTGCGCCGCCTCGACCCGGCGCGCTCCTTCATCAACTCGGTGAAGTCGTTCCCGCAGAACATCGAGGTCCGGCACACGCAGACGTACGATGCCGGCGAGCCGCCGTCGGAGCGCGATGCCGGTTCGATTTCGCTCGTTATGCGCCAGTCGATCGTGCTCCTCCCCAAAGAGCCGATGCGCCCGCGCTACGCCGACTCGCGCGTCGGTTTCTTCTCGGTCGATCGCGTGAACTACGGGCTCGACGAACAGAAGGCGGCGTCACAGGATTTCATCCGTCGCTGGCGCCTCGAACCCAAGGACCCGGCGGCCTATGCGCGCGGCGAACTCGTCGAGCCGATCAAGCCGATCGTCTACTACCTCGATCCCGCGACGCCGGCCAAGTGGCGCCGCTACGTGAAGGAAGGCGTAGAAGCCTGGCAGGGGCCATTCGAGAAAGCCGGCTTCAAGAACGCGATCATCGCCAAGGATCCACCGACCCCCGCCGAAGATCCCGACTGGGATCCGGAAGACATTCGCTATTCAGTCGTGCGTTGGGCCGCCTCGCTCGTGCGCAACGCCGTGGGCCCGAGCACGTCGGATCCGCGCACCGGCGAGATCATCGAGAGCGACATCACCTGGTATCACAACCACATGCGGTCGTACCGCAATCGCCTCATGATCGAGACGGGGATCGCCAATCCTGAGGCGCGCTCACTCGACATCCCCGAGGAGCTGATGGGCGAGACGATGCGCAAGGTGATCACCCACGAGGTGGGGCACGCGATCGGCCTCCCGCACAACATGATCGCGTCGAGCTCCTTCCCGGTCGATTCGCTGCGCAAGCCGTCGTTTGCCTCCAAGTACGGCGTCTCGGCCACCATCATGGATTATGCGCGCCAGAACTACGTCGCCCAGCCCGGTGACGGGTTGCAGCCGAAGGACTTCGTGCGCCGCCTTGGCCCCTTCGACGACTTCGTGATCAACTGGGGATACCGCGTCATCCCGCAGGCGGCGCCGCCGGAGGCCGAGCGTCCCGTGCTCAACGGCTGGGTCATCAACCAGACCGGCCCCTTCCCGTATCGCTATTCGGAACAATTTCTAAGCGGGATCGATCCGCGCTCACAGACGGAAGACGTGGGCGACGATCCGGTCAAGGCGACCGGCTACGCGCTCATGAACATGAAGAAGCTCATCCCGCAGCTGGTGAGCTGGACCACGCGCCCCGGCGATGACTACAGCGACCTTGCCGAACTCTATGGCGAGACGCTGGGGATGTGGGGGTTGTATATGGGGCACGTGACCTCTGTCATCGGCGGCGTGCAGGTCGACGCCAAGGTGAGCGAGCAGCCCGGTGCCGTGTACACGCCGGTGAGCAAGGCGCGCCAGAAGGCGGCGCTGGCGTTCCTCGCCGACAACGCGCTGCGCACGCCAGACTGGCTCGCGCCTAACGACATTCTTTCCCTGATCGGCCCACAGTCAGGGGGCGCATCGCTGGTGGCGCGCCAGTCGAACGTCGTTGCCCAGCTCCTCGATGCGCGCCGCCTCGACCGCATCACGCTCGGTGAGCAGATGCTGGACGCTGCCAATGCTTATCCGCTTCCCGAATACCTGGGTGACGTCCGACGCGCGGTGCTGGGCTCGGGAACGGGGGGGCTCGACGCCAACCGCCGCGAGCTGCATCACGTCTATCTCGAACGACTCGAGGCACTCCTTTCCCCTCCGCCCGCCCCGCAGGGGAACCAGGGCTTCGGAGGGGGAGGAGGGCGCACGCTTCCTGCAATCCTCACTCCACCCAATGTGCGCCGGAGCGATCTCTCGACGCTCGCCCGCGCAGAGTTGCGCTCGATACGTGAAGGGGCGACGGCGCGCGCGTCGACTGCCACGGGATTGGCTCGCGCACACTGGCAGGACATGGCCGAGCGCGTGACAGAGATCCTGGAGAAGCAGAAAGACCGATAGTTCGATCGTCGCGCGCTGCGCGCGCGGCGCGGCAATGAGCCTGAGTGGTATCGACGACGACGCCCCCTCCATTTCGGAGGGGGCGTCGTGCATTGGTGGGTGGATCGACCCATTCGTCGCACCGACCGCGGCCGTACGATACGCCTGTCGAGACGATGCGGCGCGCGCAGGCGCGACCAACGATTCGCAGCAATTCGCGCATCGTGACCGCATCGCCCCGAGGTCGAGCGGGCCAGCTCCCCGCGAGACCGCGCCGCGCGCGCTGGCATCGCTGCTCCATCCACCGCAATCACCGCTGCTCAACGGAGCGGCGCAGGAGAGTCTCATGCGCACCGATCGATCCACCCCCACGCGCCTGCGAAGCGCCGCCCTGTGGCGCACCGCTGTCGCGATCCTTCTCGCCCTCGCCTTCCCCCTCCCCGCTCACGCCCAGATCGGCGCCCTCGCCAAGAAGATGGCCCGCAAGGCCGCCAACGAAGCGACCGCAAAAGCCGAGGCCCTGAGCGGCGTCAACTCTGCGGCGCCAACCTTCGACGAGCAGATCCTCGAACTGAACGAGTCGCGCTCCGACGCGATGATCGCCGGCCTCACTGCCTCGCGCGCGTTCACCGCGCCCGGCGGAGCGACGCGCGCGCAGCTCACCGCGCGTGCGGGAAGCCTCAACGAACAGCGCAACGCCCTCCTCGCGCTGCATGACGCCGACGAACAACGGTGGCAGGCCGACGAGCAGCGCATCAGCAGCTGCCGCAGCACAGTCATCGACTCGCTGGATGCAGCGCACAAGCGCGCGATGGAGAAGAAGGCCGCCTCGCTCGCCGCGAGTGCCGACCCCATGTCGTCGAAGCTGGTGCAGGAGGTCATGCAGGCATCACAGGAGATGCAGCGCCTCCTCGCCGCCGGCGACACCGCTGGAGCGGTGCAGGTGCAACGCAAGCTGGCCAAGAAGCAGGGGATCGATCCCGCTGCCGACTCGGCGCACGCCACCACTCGCTGTGGCGCTCTTCCCGCCACCCCGCGCTGGAAGCAGGAGGCAGACTCGTTGCTGAGTGGCGCGCAAGACGCCCTCCGGCTCGCGCAGTCGCTCGACGAAGAATCCGCGCAGGCCGGGGCACGCGCCGCCGGGATGAACCTTCGGCAGTTCGCCCTCGCCCGCGAACGCCTCATCGCCTACGTCGCCGCCAACGGCACTCCGTCAGCGTCGTGGCGCTACTCGACCGC
Organism: Gemmatimonadaceae bacterium; assembly: GCA_044225935.1. Lineage (GTDB taxonomy): Bacteria > Gemmatimonadota > Gemmatimonadetes > Gemmatimonadales > Gemmatimonadaceae > SCN-70-22. The sequence goes on along the minus strand of JBGAHX010000005.1, from coordinate 123,957 downwards.
CGAACGCAAGGCGCTCCTCCCGCGTCTCTCACAGCTCAAGCCGCTCCTGTGATGCGACGCATCTGGTTCGGCGCCGCCTTCGTCGCAGCGATCGCGCTCGCCACCGCCAGCGCGATCGTCGGCGCCACACCAGCCACGTTGCGCCTGGCGACAGATGGCGCCGCGCCGCTCGCCTGGTGGTCCATCGAAGACGCGCCCGTAGCGTGGCGCAAGTCCGGCGTGCTCGCGCGCGCGGCACGCTGGCGCGCCGGACGCGCGGGTGTGGAGTGGACCACCATTCCGCTCGAGGGCGTGGGCGAAGCCCGCGCGATCACCCTCGTCGTCGCACGACTGGAGCCGCGCCAGCTGCAACTCGAGATCGCCTGGGGCGTCGACCCCAACTCGGCACGCCCGTCGTGGTCGCTCGATTCCACACCAAACGACGCCGTGCTGGCCTTGAACGCCGGCATGTTCGCCGACGCGCTCCCATGGGGCTGGGTCGTGAGCCGCGGCGCCGAACTCCTCCCACCCGGACACGGTCCGCTCTCGACTGCCGTCGTCGTGGGCGAGGACGGCGCGGTGGAGCTGATCGCCGGGGATTCGGTTGCCGGGCGTCGAGCGCGCGGCATCGTACGCGAGGCCTTCCAGACCTACCCGACGCTTCTCACCGGCGACGGCGACGTCCCCGAGGTGCTCCGCGCCGGCGCCTCGATCGACCGCACGCACCGCGACGCCCGGCTTGCCGTGGGCAAAGATCGTGAGGGCAGGCTACTCATCGCACTGACCCGCCTCACCACCGACCTGCCGTTTCTCGACCGCGTCCCCGTCGGCCTCACCGTCCCCGAGATGGCCGCCGTGATGGGATCACTCGGCGCCGCCCAGGCCGCGCTGCTCGATGGCGGTATCTCTGCGCAGCTGCGAATCGTTGGCGCGGACGGCGAATACCACGACTGGAACGGCACGCGCCGAGTCCCCCTCGCGCTCGTCGCGAGATCGCGTTAGGCATTCGAGCTGAAGCGACACCTCAATGCACGTCGCTACCGCGCCCCCGCCGATGCAGAAGCGGCACGAGAGTGCTCGCCGGACAAGGAGGAGGGGCCACCCCCGTGGTGGCCCCTCCTCTACCGCGCCCCCGTCGACGAAGCCGCTGCACGTGAGTACTCACCGGAGAAAGCCGAGGGGCCACCCCCGTGGTGACCCCTCTTCTACCGCGCCCCAGAAAAACTACCGCTGCGGCGGACGCTGTTGCCCCGGCGCGTCGGTGGCCCGAGCGCTCCCCGCGCCAACCTCACGAATTCCAAGCAGGAACGGCTCGAGCCCCTTCGGCTGCAGCTGCACCCCGATCGCGGCCATAGCCGTTCGCCCGGCCGGGATGCCCGCCTGCCACACGTTCCCCTTCGTCGCCCACCCCGCCCCCACCGCACGTTCCCCCGGCTGGTCCGTGACCGCGACGTACCCAAACGCGGGATTGAACAACACATCCTGATAGTCGAACGCAACTGGCGAGGAGGGGAAGCCGCTGTGGTCCACCACGGCCTTCCAACGCCCCGCAGCCGGCGACTCGATGCGAATCATCTCGCTCCCCGATGGGTCGCCGTCGGCGCGCGCGGCCACGCACTCCTTCTTCGTGCAGTCGAACAGATAGAGATCGAGATCGCCATCGCTCCCTGCGGACGGGCGTACGCTCGTCGAGAGGAGCGTCGTCCCCGCCGGCACGTCGATCTCGAAGACCTGCTGCGACCGCGGTGCCAGTGAGCCGCTCGAGCGACGAGCAGCCCCCATCGGCATCCCGATCGCTGACGCGCCGGGGAGTGCGCCGAACGAGTTCGCGAGCGTCACGTCGAAGCCTCCCCCGCTGGCGAGCGAACCCGCCGCCGAGGCGCCTAACGCGGTCACCGTCACCGTGACCGCCGTCGGCGGCACCGCCGAGTCGATCTTCGCCTGCTGCCAATCGAAGGTGCGCGTGTCGTCCACGTCCTGGAGTCGCACCTCCCACGTTCCGGCAGTGAGGGCGCTCACCCAATAGGTGGCGTTGCTGCTGGCGGGAGCGCCGAAACCGAATCCGCCGCCTGCTCCCCCCACGGCGCCGGCAGTCACCATCGATGCCGTGCGCGTGTCCGGTCGCATGATCGAGACGGCCGGCTTGCGCTTGGCCGACTGAACGTCCACGCGGAGCGCCGAGACGCCTGCTGGGACGCGATAGTAGAGGTGCGTCATTCCCGGACGTGGGATCTCGACTTTCTGTGTCGACTTCCAGCCGCTGTCGCTCGTCAGGAGCTGCGCGGCCACGATCGTGGCCTGCGTGCGATACTCGACGCCCGGCGAACCGGCGTAGTCGAGCGTGATCATCGCCGCGTGCACGCCGGGCGTCTTCGGAGCGATGCGCACCGGCACATCGACCGCCTTGTTGAGCGGCAGCTCCACCGATGCCGCGGAGCTGTAGGTGTTCCCGTCGTTCCCCTTCCAGCCGATGGCGAAGGTCAGTGGCGCGCGCGGGCCGGTGGTGCGCGTGAAGGTGATCACCCGCGTCCCCGTGTCCCCTGCTGTCCATCCCTCACGCTCGAAGATCCCGACTCCCACGTTAGGCTCGGCGAGCAGCGCGCTCGTCGCATGCCGCACCGGCGCCTTGCTCACGATGGTGAGTGCCGTGCGCACCGTGTCCATCGCCTTGAGCGCTTCCCACGCGCCCGCCACGTTCACCACGCCGTTCCCCTGCTTGTACGATGGGAGGTGCGAGATCCATCGCCCCGAGTTCATGATCGCCTGCCGCAGCCGATAGGCGTCGAACGGCACGCCGCTCTGCTTCGCCGCACTGATAAGAAGCGCCACCGCCCCCGCGGTCGTCGGCGTCGCCGTCGACGTCCCGCCAGCGATGTTGTAGCCCGGAGGGAGCTGCATCAGCCCCGGAATCGCCGTCCCCTCGATGAACCCGCGCCCAGTGCTGACGTAGTTCGACGGGGCGATGATGTCGGGCTTCGCGGCGCCGTTCCCCATCGGCCCATATCCACCCGTCACGAGAAGATTGTCGTCCATTGCCACCCGCACACCGTGGTTGGCCATGAAGTTCGCCTTGCTCTCGTGCGCGCCGATCGAGATGGCACCCGGTGCCAGCGCGTAGTCGTCGATCGCCGCCAGCACCGCGTAGTTATGCGTCGGGATGACCAACGGCTTCTTGTACTTGGCGATGAGGCGCCCGTAAATCACCGTCGGGACGAGTCGTCCGTCGAAGAGGAGATAGTTGCGGGCGATGAGCGAGCTCTGCTCCATGAAGATCACGTCGACCGCCGGGTTCTTCATCGCGATGATCACCGCTTCGGTCTGTCCGTACGCCGAACCCCCCTCGGCCACATTGATCAACCGCGCGCCCGGCGCTACGCCGTTGAAGCGCCCCGACGTTCCCTTGCTCGCCGCCGCCGCTCCCACCACCAGCGATGCGTGGCTCGCCACGCCGAAGTTGAGCGACACGAGCTTACGCGCACGATCGGTCTGCACCGCGTAGCTCACGCTCTCGCGGATCGGCGTCGCCGGGTTGTCGGTGCCAAGCACGCCGAACTCGGGGCGCACGGCGTAGTCGGTGTACGCCTTCTCGTCGCGGAAGTCGTGGTCCTGGTCGGTGTCGAGCCACACGTCGTTGCTCGCCTCGTTCCAGAGCACGCCGAAGAGGCGGCTCGACCCCTTCGGATTTCCGTCGCGATTGAGATCCTTCTCGATCCCCGCGCGGTTGAGCGAATCGAACACCGCCTCGTCGAGAATCGCGATGCGATACGTTCCAGCAGCTGGCGCCGTGTAGGCAACACCGTTGTAGGTGAAGCGCCCGTCGCTTCCGGCGCTCACGGTGTCCTTCATGCGCAGCCACTGCCCGTCGTTCTCGTCGTCGATGTCCACGGCGGTCATGTAGCCGACGATCTTGCGCGTCGGCTTCCCGTCGATCGTCATCGCGACCTGCAGCTCGGGAAGGAGCGCATCTAGGCTCTGGTCGATGATGGCGATTCCTGCGCCGCGCCCGTCGAACGTCGGGTTGGCGCGCCGCCACTCGATTGCGCCCATATCGGTGAGCGGGTCGTAGCGATCGGTCAGCGGCGTTTCGGGGAGCGATGGTGGCCAGCTCGCCTTGATCGTGTCGCGAACGCCGCCGAATCCCCAACGCGCCGCCGTCCATGATGCGAACGGGAGCGTCGAAGCGTCCGGCGAATCACTGCGAGACTGACCGAGGCGTTGCGCGCCATCCGGTACCTGTTCGTTCGCGCGACCGAACGCTCGGCTCATGCCGGAGATCGAAACGTCGGCGCTGTGAATGAGCGGATCTCCCACGAGCCGGTCCACACTGTCGACCGGGAGATGCACGCGCAGGTAGTCCACATCATCGTCGCGGTAGCGCACCGTGCCGCCGAGGCGCTTGGCGAGCGCTGCGGCCTTCGCGTTGGCGCCCGGCATTGCCGCGACCACGAGCGTGACGCCGCTGTCGCCGCGCGCTCGCGCCGCAGCGAGCTCGCCTCGCGCGTCCTTGTAGAGGAACGGTCGTCGAGGGGGATCGACCGACTGCTGGGCGAATATCGGGGGAGCGGCGAACAAGAGCGACGCGATGACGGCGAACGGGAGCGGACGCATGACGCACCATAGGGTTGTGGGGGCGCGTCCAATTTCGGGACGGGGCCACGTACTGTCGAGAGGAATCGAACGTCGACGGCTGGTCGCAGCCTTCAGGCTCCCTAAGCCTGTACTGCATGGTTCGCGAGAAAGGTGCGATTGCTACTCTCGACGCAACCGCATGGCTGCGCCGTTTACCCGATCCACCGCTTCGCCGCCGCGTTCCGCGCCAAGAGCACGAGCGCGATCGCGACGACGAGCACGAGCCCTTGCAGCACGAACGCCGCACCCCCCGCCTGCGCCACCGATCCGCTCATCCCGAAGAGCCACGCATCCTGTGCCAGGACGCCAAAGAGTGAAAGCAGGAAGAGCGGAAGCGCCCACCGCTTGCGAAGGAGGAGCGCGACGCACCCCAGTGCTCCGCACCAGACCGCGAGTGCCGTGGCCCCGACCGACCACGCCGGGCGCGCCGCGTACATCGCCTGCTGCGCTGCGCTCATCTTCGCCACGTCGTCGGGTGTGAGGCGCACGTCCATGAGGTAGGCGGCGCAACCGAACAGGTTCCAGAGCAGTGCGACGACGGCGACCGGCGTGAACCACTTGGGGGGGCGTTCCACGGGAGCGCGCTCGAGGTTGGAGGGAGCGCGAGAGTGGAGCGGATTAGAGAGCGGCGCAAGGGGGGCAGGGCGACTACTCGCCCCCCACCGCCTCCCTCGCCCGCGCCAACTGCGCCGCTACCGCCTTCGGCCCCGTCCCCCCAATCACCTCGCGCCGCGCCAACGACCGCTCCGGCGAGAGCGCGTCGAACACGTCGTCCCCAAACGCGGCGTGCGCCTGCGCAAACGACGAACGCGGCAGCGTGTGCAGCTCGACCCCGGTCGACTCGCACTCGCGCACCAGTGCCCCCACTGCCTTGTGCGCCTCGCGGAACGAGATCCCCTTCTCCACGAGATAGTCGGCCAGATCGGTCGCCATCATCGCGCTCGACACCGCCGCGCGCATACGCGCCGTCTCGAACGTCAACTCGCTCACCGCGCCGGCGACGGCCGGGAGCACCAGCAGCATCGTATCGACGGCACCGAACATCGCCCGCTTGTCGTCCTGCAGGTCCTTGTTGTAGCCGCTCGGCAATCCCTTGAGCGTCCCGAGGATCGAGACCAGATCGCCCAGCAGCTTTCCGGCAGATCCGCGCGCGATCTCCAGTGCATCCGGATTCCGCTTCTGCGGCATCATGCTCGATCCGGTGCTGTACCCATCCCCAAACTTCACGAAGCCAAACTCGCTCGAGCCGTACAGGATGAGGTCCTCAGCAAGCTTCGAGAGGTGCGTCGCCATCATCGAGCACACGAACACGATCTCGGCCACGAAGTCGCGATCGGCCACGGCGTCGACCGAATTCTCCGACATCGCGGCGAAGCCCAGCTCTTCCTGAAGGAGCGTGCGCGAGATGGGGAAGGCGCACCCGGCGATCGCCCCGGAGCCTAACGGGATGGTGCTGGTGCGGCGCGCCGCCTGCGCCAGTCGTTCGCGGTCGCGCTGCAGGGGCCAGAAGTGCGACAACAGCCAGTGAGCCGCCGACACCGGGATGGCGCGCTGCATGTGCGTGTAGGCTGGGAGAATCGCTCCCTGCAGCGGCTCGGCCTGTGCGACGAGGACTTGTTGCAGCTCACGGATGGCTGCGTCGAGGCGCGCGCAGGCATCGATCGCCCACAGCCGCGACGCGGTCGCTACCTGGTCGTTCCGCGACCGCCCGGTATGGAGCTTCGACGCCACCGCCCCCGCCTCCTGGTGCAGGAGGCGGTCGATCATCGTGTGGATGTCTTCGTCGCTGTCGACGGGCGACTCCCCCGCCTTGAGCCGCACCGCGACGCCATCGAGCCCCTTCACCATCGCATCGCGCTCGGCGACGGTCAGCACGCCGGCGTCGGCCAACGCGGCGGCCCACGCCTTCGAGAGCTGCACATCAAAGGGCCACAGCCGGAAGTCGACGCCGATGGAGCGGTTGACCGCATCCATGATCGCCGCCGACTTGGCGTTGAAGCGCCCCCCCCAGAGACGGTGACCCCCGGCAGGCGCATCGCCTGCCGGGGGAGTCGTCGTGGAGTCGGAAGACGTTAGGCCATCGCTCACGCGTTCACGAGCGACGCGTCCTTCGCTCCCTCAGCGTCCTGCGCGTGCTTCTTCGCCAGCTCGATGTCCTTGAGCGCGCGAACGCGCATCGGAAGACCATAGAGACGAATGAAGCCCGCGGCGTCGGCCTGCTGGTACACCCCCTCGTCCTCACCGAAGGTGACGAACTTCTCGTCGTAGAGCGCGTTCTCGGAATTGCGCCCGGCAATGACGATGTTCCCCTTGTACAAGCGGAGCGAAACCGTCCCCGTCACGCGCGCCTGCACCACGTTGACGAAGGCGTCGTACGCCTCCTTCTCCGTCGTCCACCAGCGCCCCTCGTACACGAGATCTGCATAACGCGGCGCGATGTTGTCCTTGGCGGCGATGGTGCGACGGTCGAGGACGAGCATCTCGAGTTCGCTCAGCGCCGTGTAGAGGAGCGTCCCGCCCGGCGTCTCGTACACCCCGCGCGACTTCATCCCGATCAGTCGGTCTTCGACGATGTCGGCACGCCCGACGCCGTGACGCCCGCCGATCTTGTTGAGCGCCATGATCAGCTCGACCGGGCCCAACTTCTCCCCGTTCACCGACACCGGCGTCCCCTGCTCGAAGCCGATCGTCACCACCTCGGACTCGTTCGGCGCGTCCTCGGGAGATGTGGTGAGCATGAACATGTCCTGGAGCGGCTCCGCGTTCGGATCCTCGAGGACCCCGCCTTCATGCGAGATGTGCCAGAGGTTGCGGTCGCGCGAATAGATCTTCTTCGCCGTCGCTGCCACCGGGATGTTGCGGGCCGCCGCGTACGCGAGCGCGTCCTCGCGTGAACGGATGTTCCAATTCGGCTCGCGCCACGGCGCGATGACCTTGAGGTCGGGGGCAAACGTCATGTAGGTGAGCTCGAAGCGCACCTGGTCGTTCCCCTTGCCCGTACAGCCGTGCGCCAGCGCCGACGCCCCGACCTTGCGCGCCACCTCGACCTGCCGCTTGGCGATGATCGGGCGCGCCATCGAGGTGCCGAGGAGGTACTTCCGGTTGTAGATCGCCCCGGCGCGGAGCGTCGGATAGATGAAGTCCTCGACGAACTCCTTCCGCATGTCCTCGACGTAGCACTCGGCGGCTCCGGACGCGATCGCCTTCTCGACGACCCCCTTGAGCTCGTCCTCCCCCTGCCCGATGTCGGCCGCCACGCAAACCACGCGGGCATCGAAGTTCTCGCGCAGCCAAGGGACGATGATCGAAGTATCAAGCCCGCCAGAGTAGGCGAGGGCGATGGTCTGCATGTCTATTCTCCAAACTGCGGGATAATATTCCAGTGGAAATGCATAATCTACCAACTGCGAACGTTGAGTCAATCAGTTCTAGAAGACGAGTTTTCTGAAGACGAGAAGACGAGAAACTGCGAGGCGGCGCAGCGAGCGCGACCTGTGCGCCGCAACCTCTCGTCTTCTCGTCTTCTCCGAACTCGTCTTCTCGACCCGTCTTCTCGTCTTCAGATAACTCGTCCTCTCATTGAGCGGCGAGCCGCTCAATGCGGCTGTGCAGCTTCTCCCTCGCCTCGCGCGAGCGGCAGATCACCAGGACCGTGTTCTCCCCGCCGATCGTTCCCACGACCTCGCTCCACCCGGCCGAATCGATCGCCTCGGCGACCGGCTGTGCGCCACCGTAGATCGTCTTCACCACCAGCAGCTCGCTCACCCCGTCCACCGAGTCGAAAAACTGGGGGAGGACGTCCTCCACCAAGGTCCGCTCATCCTCTCCCGCCAACGACTCCGGCGACGAATACCGCGGCCCATCGTTCGTCGGGATCCGCACCAGCCGCATCTCGCGCAGGTCACGGGACAGCGTCGACTGCGTGACGTCCCACCCCCGGTCCTTGAGCAGCTGCCGCAGCTCTTCCTGGCTCCCAACCGGCTGGGCCGCTACGAGCTCGCGGATGGCGGTATGTCGGTCGCGCTTGTTCACTGGGGGCGGGTGAAGGGTGAACGCTGGCGCAGAGGATAGCGTGATACTGCAGTGGTGAGAAGACGAGTTTGGAGAAGACGAGAAAGAGGATCACCGCGCGTCCGCACCCCTCGTCTTCTCGTCTTCAGAAAACTCGTCTTCTAGCGCCCAGCCATTGACTTGCGCCGAGTGCCTGAATATGCATTCAGTGTGCATAGAATCCCTGTGGGCGTATTCGGCGCGTCTGGATATGCCGGGCGTGAGCTCTGCGCCCTGATCAACGCGCATCCCCAGCTCGAGCTGGCGTATGCCACGGCCAATGCGCAGCGCGGGGAGCGTGCGTGGTTGGGCGGGCGAGAAGTCACCTTTATTGCAACTGACGACGCCCCGATCGCCAAGGCCGAGCTGGTCTTCAGCGCGCTTCCGCATGGCGCCTCGGCCGAATGGGTCGCGCGCGTGCGCGATGAAAAGGTGCGGGCGATCGATCTGTCCAGCGACCTGCGCCCCGGGCACAGCGCGCAGGTTGTCCCGTACGGCCTCACCGAAGTCTCGCGCGAAGAGCTGCGCGGCGCCGAGCTGATCGCGAATCCCGGCTGCTATCCCACGGCGATCCTTCTCTCGCTGATGCCGCTCCTCACGCGCGGCCTCATCAAGTCGGGATCGACGATCGTGGTCGATGCGGCGAGTGGTGTGACCGGGGCGGGGAATTCGCCTAAGCCGGAGTTGCTCTTCGGCGAGGTGACCGAGAATTACCGCGCATATGGCGTGGGGAACGAGCATCGTCATCTCCCTGAGATGCGATCGCTGGTCGACTCGTTCGAGACCAACGCCGATCTCCTCTTCACGCCGCATCTCCTCCCGGTCGCCCGCGGTATCCTCGCGACCAGCACCGTGCAGCTGACGGAAGAGATCGACCAGCCCCTGGCGATCTGGCACGAGCACTTCGCCGGCGAGCGCTTCATCGAGATCACCGACCAGCTCCCCGCGCTCCGTGACGTGGTGCGCCGCAACTCGGTGCGCATCACAGTACGCAAGGCGGCGGGGCTCCGGACGCCGACGCTCATCGTCCTCTCGGCGATCGACAACCTCGTGAAAGGCGCGGCCGGTCAGGCGTTGCAGAACGCGAACGTCTCGCTCGGACTCGCCGAGGGGGCTGGGCTCCCGCTGTGAGCACTCCGCTATCCGCCAGCCGCAACGGCACGCTCGCCGCTGCGACGCGCGTCATCAAGCTTGGCGGGCGCGCACAGGGTGATGCAGCGTTGCCCGGCGAGATCGCTGCGGCCGTCGCCGCGGGCGACCGCGTGTGCGTGGTGCACGGCGGCGGCGACGAAGTCACGCAGCTGCAACGCCAGCTCGGCGCCGAACCGACCTTCCTCAACGGGCGCCGCGTCACGACCGCGGACGAGCTGGTGCTCGTACGGATGGTGCTGTCGGGGACAGTCAACAAGCGCCTCGTGCGCCAGTTCACCGGCGCTGGCGTCGCCGCGGTGGGGATCTCCGGTGAAGACGGTCGCCTCCTGACGTGCAGCGTATTCGGCAACGGCGCGTTAGGAGCGGTGGGCGAGCCAGCGACAGTCGACCCGTCGCTCCCGCTCGCCCTCATGGCCGCGGGATTCGTCCCAGTCATATCTCCGCTCGGACGACTCGAGGACGGAAGCGGCTGCAACGTGAACGGCGACGACGCGGCAGCAGCGATCGCCGCCGGACTCGGCGCCGACGAACTGCTCCTCGTCGCCGATGTCCCGGCCGTGCTCGACGCGTCGGGCGCCCCGATCGCGATGCTCGATGGCGACGGGATGCGTGCGCTCGTAGCCAGCGGCGACGCGAAGGGGGGAATGATCGCCAAGCTCGAATCCGCCCGCCGCGCCCTCGACGGCGGCGTTGCGCGGGTGCGCATTGGCGACCTGCAGGCGATCGGCAATCCGGCACGTGGCACGACGCTCGTGGTGCACGCAGAGGAGCGACGACTCCGATGACGCGAAGTACGTGAAGTGGTGCGGGTGCGTGCAGACGTTCCGCGCCCAACACGGTTCAGCCACGATCACCCACACGTGCCCGCACGCGGCCTAAGGGCCGCGTGCACTCCCGTCTCCCGTCCCCCGTCTCCCGTCCAATGCCCACCACCGCCACCACGCCCGTGACCGCATCCCTTCTGCCGATCTACAAGCGCGCCCCGATGGAGTTCGTCGGCGGCGAGGGGATCGAGCTCATCGACGCCGACGGCAAGCGATACATCGACTTCACCAGCGGCATCGCCGTCAACGCCCTGGGCTACGGTGACGTCGCCCTGCAGGAGGCGATCAAGCACGCCGCCGAAGGGCTGATCCACGTCTCCAACCTCTTTCGCACCGCGCCGGGCGAACTGCTCGCGGACAAGCTGGTCGCCAACTCGTTCGCCGACCGCGTCTTCTTCTGCAACTCCGGTGCAGAGGCCAACGAAGGGGCGTTCAAGTTCGCGCGCCGCTGGGCGCGCGGCGTTGGCGGGCCGGCCAAGCACGAGATCTTCTCCGTGCGCGGCGCCTTCCACGGACGCCTGTTCGGTACGGTCGCGGCAACCGATCGCCCGCAGTACCGCATGCCCTTCCGTCCGTTGGCCGCCGGGATCTCGATCCTCGAACGAGATCTCGATGACCTCGACATCTCGGTGAGTTCCGAGACGACGGCCGCGGTGATCCTGGAGCCTATCCAGGGGGAAGGAGGAGTGCGTGTGCTCGACCCGCAGTTTGTGCGCGGTGTGCGCGAGCTGACCAAGGCGCGCAACGTCGCACTCATCTTCGACGAGATCCAGTGCGGCATGGGACGCACCGGCCACCTCTTCGCCTACGAAGGGTTAGGCGTCACCCCCGACATCCTCACGCTCGCCAAGCCGATCGCTGCTGGACTGCCGATGGGCGCGATCCTCGCGACGGAATCCATCGCCGCGGCGATGCAGCCCGGCGATCACGGGACGACGTTCGGCGGTGGCCCGTTCGTCGCCTCGGTCGCGCTGCATGTGTTCGATCGTTTGAACGATCCGGCGCTCCTCGCCCATGTACGCGCGATGGGATCCTGGTTTTCCGACCAGCTGCACGGGATATCGCAGCGCACCGGTCGCATCCGCGCGATCCGCGGCGCTGGGCTCATGTGGGGCTTCGACGCCACCGAACCGGCCGCCGACATCATCGGGCGCGCCCGCGACGCCGGGCTGCTGCTCGTCTCGGCTGGCGAGCACACGATCCGCATGCTGCCGCCGCTCGTGGCGACGCGGGAAGACCTGGCGCGAGGGCTGGCGGTGTTGGAGACGGCGCTGGGGGGGTAGGACAAACGGACGGGAGACGGGGGACGGGAGACGGGAGTGCAAACGGCGCCGCGTTGCGGCGCCGTTTGCGTTGTCGGCGCGCTGGGGCGAGGCCATTGCACATGACCGTCTTGGCTCGGGCGTTGGCCGGCGCGCATTGCGCGCCGGCACTCCCGTCTCCCGTCCCCCGTCCGCTCCTAAAACACCAATCCGAACGACACCGGCACCGTCTTCACCTCACTGAACAGCGCCTTCCCCTTGTCGACGGCGATGTCCTTGAGGCGTCCCTCGATGAATCCCGAGATTCCGCCAAGCCGAAATCGGATGCCTGCACCGCCGTTGTAGGTCAGCGCGGTCTGGCTCACGTCGGTTGCGCTGCTCGACGCCCCGCTCTTCACGCTCGTCGCGCCAACGCCTGCCAGGACGTACAACCCGCCGGCGAGAGGAAGCTCGATGTTGCCCAGCAGTCCAAGGAGCGTGGAAGCGTCTCCGCTCCCGTACGCCGCGCTCGTCGCAACGTCGAACGAGCTTCCCGCGGCCAACGATCCCGACACTGCGCGATTCGCCCCCGCCGATCTGGAGGCGAGCACGTTCGTGTAAATCGTCGACGCATTCTTGAGGGAGAAGCGCGCATACGAAAACTCCGGCCGCAGGCGGAACGACTGGCCGGCGAAGCGCAACAGGAGCGACACGTCGGCGTGCACGCCCAGGTCGTTGTAGTCCTTGAACCCACCCACTGGGACCGACGCTCCCCCCGCGACGACAACGGAGACCGGTCGCGTCGATGCTGGGCCCTGCGCCCACGCTGGTACCGTGGCGAGACCGCACAGGGCGGCCCCCAGCAGAATTCGAGAAAAGAATCGAGGAATTCGGGGCGGTTCATTCGCGCGCATGGGATACTCCGGTAGGGTGGGTGAGAACCGGGAGCACGGGCGATGTCACCAAAGGGTCGCAAGTCAGCGGGCAACCGCGGGGTAACGTACGTGTGAAAGGCGTCCGCGCACCATGCGGCGCGACGATAGATTCCACCCTTCCTCCTTCCACGCACGCCGATGTCGCGCCGGTCAATCGCTTTCCTTGCCTTCGCAGCGCTGCACCTTTCGGCCTCGTGTGCCTCGGCCCAAGTTCAGCGTCCGGTCGCCGCGAAGCCGCGCCTCATCGTCCACCTGAGCATCGACCAGCTCCGGCCCGACTACCTCGACGTGTACGGGGCGGAGTTTACAGCAGGGCTCGCGCGACTCCTCAAGGGTGGGGCGTACTTCCCGAACGGCTACCAGGACCACGCGGTCACTGAGACGGCGCCCGGGCATTCGACGATGATGTCGGGGCGATTCCCGCGCGGCACCGGGATCGTCGAGAACGACCGCGGCGTGCTGGACACCGAGTCGCCGCTCATCGCCGGCGCGAGTGGCGAGCCGGCTTCGCCGTACCGATTCCGTGGTTCGACGCTCGGCGATTGGCTCCGCTTCAACGACGCACGTTCTCGCCTCCTTTCAATCTCGCGAAAGGACCGGGCGGCCATCCTCCCCCTCGGGCGTGCCAGGGGCGAGGCCTATTGGTATGCGCCACTCAGCGGCTTCTTCACCACCAGCCGCTGGTATGCCGACACGCTCCCCTCGTGGGTCCAACGATTCAATGCGAGAAAGCTGCCGCAGTCGTTCGCCGGCAAGACCTGGAACCTCCTGGCCCCGGCGTCGCAGTACAGCGAGCCGGATAGCAACAAGCTCGAGGCGTTAGGCAAGGACTACCTCTTCCCGCACACCTTTCCGAACGACGTCAAAGAGACGGCGCTGCTCCTGATCCACACGCCGATGATGGATGAGCTCACGGCGCAGCTCGCGCTCGAAGGGGTGAACGCGCGCGAACTCGGCGCGATGCCGGGACGCACCGACTTCCTCGCCGTCTCCTTCTCTTCGACCGATGCAGTGGGCCACAAGTACGGTCCCGACTCGCGCGAGCTGCACGACCAGATGCTGCGCCTCGATCGCACGCTCGGCGTCTTCATCGACTCGCTGTACAAGCTGCGCGACTCGTCGACCATCGTCTTCTCGTTCACCGCCGACCACGGCGTCGCCCCATATCCGGACCCGGGCTTCACGTCGCGCTATCGCAAGGAACCGGCGGGGCGGACGACGCTCCGGCCAGTGACAAGCGCGCTCTACACGGCGCTGACCAGTCGCGGCGTCGATACATCCGCGTTCCGGGTCGACATGGGGGTCCTGTACCTCGACTCGCTCGCCTTCCTGCGCGCGCACATCGATCGCGACTCGGTCGCGCGCGCCTACGTCCGCGACATGTCGAGGATCGAGGGGGTCCTGCGCGCCGACCTGTATCGCGACCTGGCGAAGCGCGACACGACGAAGGATGTCATCGCCCGCCGCTGGCTGCACATGTTCCCGCCCGACCTTTCGGTGATGGCCGTGGTGACGCTCAAGCCGTTCTGGACCTGGCGCGGTGTGCTGACGGCCAACCATGGCACGCCGCACGACTACGACGCCCGGGTCCCCGTTCTCTTCTACGGCGCCGGTGTCAGGCCCGGTCGCTCCAACGACATGGTGCGTGTGGTCGACATCGCACCAACGCTGGCCGCGCTCGCCGAGATTCGTCCGGAAGAGCGCCTCGACGGCCACGTCCTCACCCGCGTAATTCGTTAGGCATGCGGGCGCGCGACGGGCTGCGGCAGGCCTTCGACGAAGCGCGCTACGGACCCCGGCGCACGCTGAACGTTCGCGAGCCGATGGTCAGCGGCGCCGAAGCCACGCGGCGCGCCGAAGGGTGGCTGCGCGCCAAGCAGGTCGAGCGCGTCGGTGATGTCCTGGTCATCACTGGGCGCGGCAAGGGGAGCCCGGGACAGGTCGGCGTGGTGCGCGAGGAAGTGCACAAGCTGCTCGGGCGCCTGCGCCGTGCCGGCGTGGTCAGCAAGGTAGAGGAGCACACGGCGGGATCGTTCGCCGTGACACTGGCCCCGCTTCGTGAGCTGTTCAACGCACCGCGCCGCATCCGCGATGGGAGCCGCGGGCAGGAGTATCGCGCGCATCGCCGCGCACCCGGCACGCTGGACGGGCTCTCCGACGAGACGCTCGCCCTCCTCCGTCGCCTGGCGACCGTCTCGCTCAACTCGTTAGGGCTCGACGCTCCCGAACCCGATTTTGTCGACGCAGAGATGGAGCGTGAATTCGCCCTCCTCTCGCGCGCCTCGAGCGGATCGCTCGAGCGATCGCCTCCACCTTCGCTTTCCCACACCCATCGACATGTCCCGTCGCTCCGATCGCCCCGTACCGGCACTCGCGATCACCGCCGTGCTGTGCTCCTCGCTGTTTGCGCCTCTGGCTCCAGCTTCGCTCGCGGCGCAGCAGGTGACCGGCTATTCACGGCAGTCGGGAACGCACCAGCGCGAGCTCGAACGCGCTGCGATCGCCGTCCCCTCTCCGGATCGCGCCTCCACGCACTCCCGGGCTCTGTCGGCCGAGCCGCACGTGGCCGGAACCGCGGCGCAGGCACGCACGCGCGACTACGTCATCGCGCAGATGAAGGCGATGGGGCTCGAGACCGAGGTGCGCGCCTACGACATCTGGATGCCGCACCCGACGAGCGTGCGCGCCTGGCGCGTCGACGGTTCGCCCACGGAACTCGATCTCCGTGAGGGCCCGGTTGCCGGCGACTCCACGTTAGGCACCACGGGCGAAGTCCTCCCGATCAACGGCTACGCCGGCAGCGGCGACGTGACCGGCGAGGTCGTCTTCGTGAATTACGGCCTCATCGAGGACTACAAGCAGCTCGAGGCACTCGGCGTCTCCGTGCGTGGCAAGATCGCCGTCGCACGCTACGGACGGTCGTTCCGCGGGATCAAGGCGCGCGAGGCGGAGAAGAATGGGGCGATCGCGCTCGTCATCTACTCCGATCCGCAGGACGACGGCTACGCACGCGGGGACGTGTACCCTGAGGGCCCCATGCGTCCGCCGACGGGCATCCAGCGTGGCGGCGTGGCCAACGGCAACGGCGATCCGTCGACGCCGGGATGGGCGAGCGTGGCGGGGGCGAAGCGGCTCCCTGTCAGCGACTTCAACGTCCCGCACATCCCCGTCGTCCCGATGGGTTACGCTAACGCTGCATTGCTGCTCAAGGACCTGCGCGGAGCGCCGATACCGGCCGCGTGGCAAGGTGGGATGCCGTTCCGCTACCACGTGGGACCGGGACCGGTGCGGGCGCGCGTCGCCATCGCGACGGATACGGCGACCAAGGCCTACAAGACCATCTGGGATACGTTCGGCATCGTGCGAGGGCGAGAGCTGCCCGACGAGATGGTGATCATCGGCGCGCACCGCGATGCGTGGGGGCCGGGTGCGGCCGACAACGTGAGTGGAACGGTGAGCGTCCTCGAGGCGGCGCGCGCCGTGATGGAGCAGGTGCGCAAGGGAGAGCGCCCGCGTCGCACGATCGTCTTCGCCACGTGGGACGCCGAGGAGTGGGGGTTGATCGGATCGACCGAGTACGTCGAGGACGACTCGCTCCGGCTGCTCAAGGGGGCGGTCGCCTACCTCAACCAGGATGTGTCGGCGCAGGGAAGCAGCTTCGGTGGCGGGGGATCGCCCTCGTTGCGCGCGACGCTGCGTGACGTCGTGCGGCAGGTCGACGACCCAAAGGGGGGAAGCGTCTATTCGCGCTGGCGCGCCGCGGCTCGGTTGGCCAGCGACACGCTCGAGCCCGTGATGGGCGATCCGGGGGGCGGGTCCGACTTCGCGGGCTTCTACAATCACCTCGGCATCCCCATTTCGGAGTGGGGCTTCGGCGGCGCCGGTGGCGTCTACCACTCGATGTACGACTCCTTCGCGTGGATGTCGCGATTCGGCGATCCGGGCTTTGTCTACCACGCGACCGCCGCGCGCGTGGGCGCGGCCATGCTCCTGCGATTGGCCAACGCCGAGTTGCTCCCGTACGACTACGTGGAGTATGCGCGCACGATGCGCCGCTATCTCCCGTCGCTGACCGAGGCGGGGCGCGCGGCGGGGAGCACGGTGGACGTGTCAGCGCTCGACGCGGCGATCACCGGGATGGAAAGCGCGGCAGCGTCGTACGCCGCCGCGCGCGACGCGGCGCTCGCCGGGACGCCGTCGGCTGCAACGCTCCTGGCCTCCAATCGTGCACTGCTGGGCGTCGAGCGTGCGCTGACGCGCCCTGAGGGGCTGCGTACGCGCCCCTGGTTCCGCAACCTGATCTACGCCGCGGACGAGGACAACGGCTACGCGACGATCGTCTTCCCGTCGGTGAACGAGGCCATTCGCGCCGGCAATGCATCGTTGGCCAAGGGCGAGGTCGCCGACTTGGCCGCTCGCTTCACCGCCGCCAGCCGCAAGCTGGATGAGGCGCGGGAGGCGCTGGGGGCGAGGTCGCCGCGCTGAGTCGCCCGCGAGTCGCGACCTCACCGGGCGCGAGGTAACGAGAGCATCCCGACCTCCCGCACCCGCGCGCCCGGTGTCCTACCACGGCGCCGTGGGCGCGCGCTGGAAGATTACCGCGAGCGCCACCAGCAGTGCGACGATGAGGATGGCGCTGGCAACAAAGACGACGAGCGAACCCGGCTCGCGAGGCGGGCGCGGCGCGGGGATCTCGCGCGAGACGATCCGTCCCTGAGACTGTGCGCGCTGGCGGACGCGCGCGAGCACCTCGTCGCTGATCGCTCCGGTCACCGGCGAACTCGCGGAGAGGGGCGTGCCCTCCCTCGTTGCAGCTGGCAAAAGGGGCTGCTCCACGCCCTCCGCCACCTCCACCAGCGCATGCTCGTCGGTGAAATCGTCAACCGTCGCGACCGTTGCCGATTCGTGCGCGTCTCGGCCGTCAATCCCATCCGCGGCATCCGCGGCATCCGCGGCATCCGCGGCATCCGCGGCATCCGCGGCATCCGCGGCATCCGCGACGTCCGCCGCGTCGACTGCATCAACAGTTCGAATCTCACCCTCGGCGATGGAGGCCGGCGCGCCCTCCTCGGCCTGCGGGGGATCAGAGGCATCGACAGAGAAAACGACCTCAGTGACCTCGCCAACGACCGTCACCTCGACATCGTGGCGTTCGTGCTCTTCCTCTGCGCTCTCTGTGACCTCTGTGGCAAAAAGACCTTCAACCACGGAGGTCACAGAATCCACAGAGGTCACAGAGAATTGCTCGCGAATCGCCGGCGTTGCGTCGGTCTCCTCAGCGCCCTCAGCGCCCTCAGCGCCCTCTGCGCTCTCTGCGCTCTCTGCGCTCTCCGCGACGTCCGCGACGTCCGCAGTGGCGACAGCCCCTAACGAGTGATCGACCTCGCCAACCTCCGCCTCCTCCACGTCGACCGCCGCGACCGTCCCGGAGTCGACGCTCTCTTCGTCGGACACGAGATCGACCGCGACGCCATCGTCATCGTCGTCATCGGACTCTTCGTCCTCCGGGTCGGCGGCCACGAAGACGAGCGTCGTCGCTGGGGGTTCGACACTCACCTCGAGTCGCAACTCCACGTCGGCGCGCGGAGCAAACGCCTCCTCTTCATCTTCGACCTGCGAAGGCTCTGCACCGGCAGCGCCGAGTTGGTCAACCTCGAGCTCTTCCTTACTCGGCCAGGTGCGCGCTCCGCGCGTTGGCGGCGACAAGTGGCGCGCATACGCGCGCGGAACTCGGCGCCCCCCCGATGTCGCTCGCGGCAACGACTGCGCACGGGCCAGCAGGAATCGATGCGCCGAAGGTCGCGCCAGTCCCGCACGCTTCGCCCCGCCCACATCCCCTAGCTCGGCGCCCGCCAGTTCGCCGCTGCCAACTTCGATGTGACCCAGCTCGATAGCGCCCAACTCCGCGCCAGTTGGCGCTGCGCCTGCGGTGACCGCACTCCCTCGCTCAGCGCCAGACGCGTGGGCGCCCGGGCGCTCCTCGGGAGCCGGTGCCGGCGGCCACGCTGCGCCCTCTTCTGCGGTCGACTCGTTCGCGACCGGCATCCCCTCGCGTGACGCCTCGAATGGAACCGCAACCTCGGCGTGCCGCAGCCGTTCGGCGCTTTCGCGTTCCGACGCCTCGCCCTCGGGTGTCGCCCGATCGCCCTCGTCGGCGGGGCCCGGCAGGACTTGGTCGACCGACTCGGCGACGTCGTTAGGCGCATCCTCCAGCGCGACGGTGCGCTGCCCGGTCTCCGGTGACGCCGGCGGGAGTATGGTCCCAGCGAGGGGGACTTCCTCGTCGTGCGGCTGTACGCTCGCGGCGGCCGCGGCGGGCGCTGGCGCATCGGCGGCTGCGAGCGCCGGCCTTTCTGCTCGGCCGACGGGAGCGGCTCTGTCGATCGGCACCGAGCCAACCGGATCGTGCATCGCACGCTCTGTCCATCGTGGCGCGTCGCTCCTCGCCGTTTGCGCAGTCGGAGTCGCCGGTGGAGGAACCGGACGGCGGCGCGCCGACGCTCCCGGTACTGCACCAGCAGGAGTTACGGCGATCCGCGGGCGCTCGAGCGCGCTGCGCGCGCCTGGTGCAGCTGCGCTCGGACCTGCGCTTGGCTGCGCGCCCAGCGGTGCGCCCAGCGGTGCGCCCAGCGGTGCGCCCAGCGGTGCAGTCGGAGCAGCGCTTGCGGGCAAGCTCGGTGCACTGCTCGCGACTGGGCTCGCGATCGGGCTCGCGCTCGGGCTCGGCTCCTCACTCGACTGCACGCCAGCTGCGACCAACGCTCCCCTCGCTTCCAGTCGGGGCGGCGAGTCTTCCTCCATCCGGCCGGTCGCGCCTGGAGCATCGATCGGCGGGAGCGGCACGTCGTCCGGCACGCGGCGCGAGGGCGTGATTGCTGGCGGTGCGTCGTCTCCCTGTCCCCCTCCGAGCGGATCATCCGGAGGGAGTGGAATGCCGGGTGACAGATCCACGACAACGCCGTGCTCGAGCGATGACGACGGCGCGCGCGGCGGTTCGCGCCGCAGAATCTGGTCGCGCCCGCCGTGTCCGATGCCGGCGCCGGATACAAACCCGCCGCAGCAGGCGCACGCCAGGCGCGGCGAGAGGTCGACCAGCACGCTCTCTCCACCGAGCAGAACGTCGCCCAGTTCGTCGGCGAACGATGCGTCGGTAATCGTGACCAGTTGCCGGTCGGGCGCGTGCAATTCCAGCATCCGCGGCGCCGGGCATCCGCCGGGGAGCGAGTAGTGGCGGCGCCGGTCGGGAGGGAAGACCGATTCGAAGATCTCCGGCTGCTCGGCGAGCAACACACCGTGTGCGTCGAGCAGCGCGTGCAACTCCAACGCTGCAATGCGCACGTCCACCGCGGGATCGTCCTCGCCGGGGCAACCGCCGACCGCCGTGATGCGAAGCGGTGTGCTGCCGTGCAGCGCACGCAGGTAGCGCGCGGCCGCCACGGTGGGCGAGGCGAACGACAGGAGGAACGGGGCGAGTTCACTACCTGAGGCAAGCAGGCGTGCGCGCTGCAGCGGGCATGCGCAGAAGATCGCCGGCGATGCGTCGCGCGCCGCTACGCGCTGCAACACCTCGCGCGCGACGAGCTCCTCACCCCAACTCACCGGAACGACAAGGTCGAACCCACACGCGTGAAGCGCGTGGGCTAACTGCATCGTGCGGAAGGGGAGCGCCGCTAGAACGGCGTCGTTGCCGACAATCGCAACTTGCAAGGGTCGCGATGCGCTGTCGGCCGGTGGGCGGGGCGACATCGAGGCGGGAGGGGGCGAGCAGACGAGCTCAACGGTTTACAAAGAAGCGTTGTAACGCCTCATCTGTCCAGCCGTCTCGCTCGGCATATTCTTCCTCGCGTATACGACGCGACGCGAAGCCATCGCAAAAGTCCCCGACGCGTCTGCCATGCATTGTGCGCCACACGCGATCGTCGGCGCTGACTCTCGATCCCATCGCTCCACATGTCATCCGAAACGCGCACTCGGTCGAAGTGACCGAAGGAACCGCTTCGCTCTACGCAGTCGCAGTCACGCTCGCCCTGCTCATGCTCGTGACAGCGCGCCGGCGCCACGCGTTTCGTGCGGAGATGGAGGCGTGGCGCATGCGTCACCCCGTTGGACCCGATGGCATTGTCCCCGGCGCAGGGCCGATTGCGCTGGATGCGGGCGAGCGCGCCGTACTCCTGCTGCACGGATTCGGCGACACACCACAGACGCTCGAACGACTGGCGCACGCGCTTCACGCGACGGGATGGACGGTGCGCGTCCCGCTCTTGCCGGGGCACGGGCGAACGCTGGAGCAATTCCACGCCTCACGTGGCGCCGAATGGACTGCTGCGGCGCGCGAGGCCTTCGAGCAGCTCCGCGCCACGCACCCCAGTGTCGCAATCGTCGGCTTGTCGATGGGCGGGGCGCTGGCGACTTCGCTCGCGGCGTCCGTCGGCACTCGCGCAGCGACGCTCGTTCTCCTTGCGCCATTCCTCGAGGTGGCGCCGAGCGGACGGCTCCTCACCGCGCTGTGGCCGCTCTGGGCGCTCTGGCGCGCGTGGGTCCCCGGTGATGCTGCCTCGGCGATTCACGACCCAGGAGCGCGCAGCAAGTCGTTAGGGTACGGTGTTTCCTCGCCGCGCGCACTGCGCGAACTGCGCGGCATCGTCGACGATGCCGGCCGCGCCTCCCGCCAGCTGCAAATCCCCACGTTCGTGGTGCACTCGCGAACCGACTATCGAATTCCGATACCATCCGCGGAACGCGCCTTCGCGCGCCTGGCCGCTCCGGAAAAGGAGCTGCGCTGGGTGGAACGCAGCGGGCACGTGATCACGGTCGACCGCGATGCGGAGATGGTCATCGCGATGGTCCTCGCGTGGCTCGATCGACACATGCCGACTCAAGAATCGAGCAGGCCCGATGCGTCGGGAGAGGCGTCAGCCGCCGAGGAGCCGCGGTAGCAGGATCGCGAGCGCGAAGCTCCCAAGCGCGAGAAACCAGCGACGAGGGGTGTCCCAACTGGCGGCGCGCACTCGGCCACCGCGACGCTGCGCGGCGCGAGGAGGAACGCGCCGAGCGCGTCCGGGCAATCCTTGCCACGAGGAGTATCTGTCCATGCGACCGAGTGTCGGCAGCATGCGTGGGCAAACTTGACCTGCGTGAGAAGTCTCGCCGCGGTGCGGAAATCTCTCCCTCGCCTGGCTCCCCTCCGAAGGCTCCTTGTGGGTCATCTCATGACTACTCGACGCGCTCCGTCTGGCGTTGCGCGTCGGCGCAACTGGCGACTATTCGTGGGCTGACTTGTACATTCCGAGGACGAACCCGCGGCGCCCGATTCGGCGCGCGATACCGTGCGTTGCCGCACGATCGGCAGCGAACGTGAGTCACCCCTCCGAGGATTCCATGCCCGACATCACCTGTTCCCGCTGCGGCCAGACGCGCGCCGGATTCGAGCGCGCGCCGTTTCCGGGCCCCGTCGGCGCCCGGGTGCTCGCTGAGCTCTGCCAGACCTGCTGGGGCGACTGGCTCAAGCAGCAGACGATGCTGATCAATCACTACGGCCTCAACGTGATGGATCCGCAGGCGCGCGCCTTCCTGACCAAGAACATGCAGGCATTCCTCTTCAAGGCAGAAGGGGGCGAGGACGTCGACACGAGCAAGAAGGGCACGATCGCGTGGTGAGTGCGGCGCGCGTGCGCGCGCAGCTTCGGGCGAGCGCGATGCCGTTCGGCCTCGTCATCGCGGTAGCCTGCGGCGGCACCCTGGTTCCTGCTCCCGATCCGGCACCGCCGCCAAGGTCGACTTCCCCTGCCGGAACACCGACGCGCGCGACTCGGCCAACGGCGGCGCGCGACTCGTCTCTTTCTAATCCGACGGCAACGGTCACCGCGCGCGATTCGTCGCGGCTCGCACCCCATCCTCAACCCGCTGCACCGGCGAGCGCCGGTCGCGCGACGAGCGCACCCGACGAGGCGTGGAGCGACTCCGTGCTGCGCACACTCTCGCTGCGCGACAAGGTGGCGCAGCTCGTGTGGCCGTGGATCCTTGGAGACTACGTCGCCGAGGGAACCGCCGAATGGGAGCGACTCTCCCGACTCGTGACCGAGCAGCACGTGGGCGGCTTCATCGTCTCCGTCGGCTCGCCGATGGATGTGGCGGTCAAGGTCAACGCATTGCAGCGATTGAGCGCGCTCCCGCTCCTGATGAGCGCGGACCTCGAGACGGGGGCCGGCTTCCGCTTTCGCGGCGGAGCATTCCTCCCGAACGCCATCGACCTCGGCGGCGCGACAAACTTCCCGCTGCAAATGGCGCTCGGCGCGGCGGGGGACACCGCGCTGGCCTACGATGTGGGGCGCATCACCGCCGAGGAGTCGCGTGCGCTCGGGATCCACGTGGCGTTCGCGCCGGTGCTCGACGTGAACAACAATCCGGCGAACCCGGTCATCGGATCGCGCTCCTTCAGTGAAGATCCCGCGCTCGCCGCGCGTCTGGGCGCCGCGATGGTGCGCGGGCTCCAGGAGCATGGTATGCTCGCGACCGGAAAGCACTTCCCCGGGCACGGCGACACCGAAACCAACTCGCACCTCGCCCTCGCGACGGTGACCGCCTCGCGCGCGCGACTTGATTCTGTGGAGCTCGTCCCGTTCGAGGCGGCGATGCGCGCTGGAATCGGCGCGATCATGACGTTCCACGGCTTTCTCCCCGCGCTCGATTCGTCGGGGGTGCCGGCGACGCTGTCGCCGAAGGTGATGACATCGCTCCTGCGCGACGAGCTGAAGTTCGACGGGCTTCTCGTTTCGGATGCGATGGACATGGCGGGAGTCGTCGACCGGTTTGGCGCGGCGGAGGCGGCGAAGCGGGCGATCGCCGCGGGGAACGACATTCTCCTGATGCCGCGCGATATCCCCGGTACGATCGAAGCGGTCATCGCCGGCGTGGCGGAGGGGCGGTACGACGAGGCGCGGATCGATCGCTCTGCGCGGCGAGTGCTGGCGCTCAAGCATCGGTTCGGGCTGTCGCAGGAGCGCACGGTGGATCTCTCTCGGGTGCGACAGGTCGTCGGGACCGACGCCCATGCCGAGGTGGCGACGACTGTCGCGGCGCGCGCCTTCGTGCTGGCGAAGGACTCGTTGGGATTGGTGCCGCTGTTGCAGCGCAACCAGCGTCCCCGCGTGCTGTCGGTGACGTATGCGCGACGGAGTGACCTGGGGGCGGGGAACGCTTTCAACGCGGCATTGCGCCCGCGCGTGCGTGCGCTTCGCACCGCGTACGTCAGCGCCGATGACGCCGAGCCTAACTATGCGACGCTTCTCACGGATGCGCGATCGAGCGACGTGGTGGTCGTCGGGTCGTACGTGAACATCACGTCGGAATCGGCGACGTCGGGGGCGCCGCGCGCGTTCGTGCAGTTCGTCGACGCGCTGCGGAAGCGCGGCACCAAGGTGATCGTGGTGTCGTTCGGATCGCCGTATCTGTTGCTGCAGGTGCCGTCGGTCGGGAGTTATGCCATCGCCTGGGGCGGGACGCCGGCATCGCAGCGCGCCGCGGCGCAGGCACTCCTCGGTTTGCAGCCGATCTCGGCGCGTCTCCCGATTTCGCTTCCGCCGTACTTGCCGCTGGGCACCGGGGTGGTGCGCGAGGCGCAATGAAACGCGTGGTCTGCGGGGGAATGCGCGACACGCGCCGACACGCGTGCTGTGCCTCGTAAATCAGCGCCGTGAAGTTGTCGCGCGCCTGCCGAGTGTAAACGCGCCGCGCATTTGCCGCGTGAGGTTCTCCAAGAATTGTGCGACGAGTCTGTTTGCCTGGCGCGCGACGTCGCTGTGTCGCGGCGCTGATGCTGGAGTGGCGCACCACGGCCAGCGCGAAATCGCAACATGACGTCGCGTAGTTGCAGCGTAATCGCTACGAGAATTGTCGATCATGCGTTGCGCTGTCGCTTCACCAGTGGTCGACATATTCGGTTGCGTTGACGTGCGTGTGCGCGCCGGATACACTGGGCGGTGCGGCACTCGCGGCGGTCGTTGCAGGCCCTTGACATAAGTATCGCGCGGCTACTAAATCGGGTGGTCATGCGCGACCGGGTTCCTGCCTCGCCTGCCCTGCCGTCGCGCGCGACGAGTCGTCGCCCCCCGCACTCCATCGACGTCATACTCTTCACGCCACGCGGCACGCAGCTCGCCGCGTTATGCGTTCGCGCTGCCGACCCGCAGGCACGCGAGCGTTGGCAGCTTCCCACCGATTGGGTCGCTGAAGACGAGACCCTGGACGCCACGGCGCGGCGCGTCGCGCGTGCCGCTGCCGGTGTCGACCCGACCTGGATGGAACAGGTCGGGGCCTTTGCCGACGCGCGTCGCCACCCTACCGATGCTGTGCTGTCGGTGGCGTTCGTCGCGGTCGTGCCGGCGACGGCACTCGACGAACAAACGACCGACAGCGCGTGGTTCAGCGTCGGTGAGCCGCCGCAGCTCCCGCCGCGCCAGCGCGCCATGCTCGACGCCGCGCTCGAAGCCATGCGCACGCGCATGGACTACGCGCCGATCGCGTTCAAGCTCCTCCCGCCGATGTTCACGCTGAGCGAGCTACAGCAGATGTACGAGATCCTGCTCGGGCGGCGACTGCACAAGGCATCGTTCCGTCGAGCGCTGCAGGGGGCGGTGCTGGTCGAACCGACGGATGAGTGGCGGAGCGAGGGACGCGGTCGCCCCGCGCAATACTATCGCTTCGCCCCCCGCAAGCGTCGCACGTCGCGGCGCCCGGTGCGGTTCGACCTGCTCTGACGAGGTCTCCATCGCTCTTGGCGCTCCCGCGGAACGCGTCGTCACCGTTGAAAGGAACCCGGAGTCGCGGCGTCGCGAGCTGCCGCCCGAATACCCGCGCCGAGCAACCTCCGCGAACTCCGCGGTAGAAAAGCCTTAACCGCGGAGACCGCGGAGACCGCGGAGAGAGACCCAGGAGACCACGGGTATGAGCTAGCTCGCTCAGCTGCGCGAAAGCGTGCGGAGCGAAGATACTCACGCGCCACCGCGCCGCACTGAATAGTCGACGTACCGACTCACCCGGCGTGTCGCGCTGCATCGGGCCGACTATCGCGCCGATACTCCCGACAGCAACGCGCCAACGTGGCGTCGCCGAACGGTCGCCTGTTCCTGACTTTGCCGTTACGGGAACCGGGGTTGACCGTCCATGGTATTAGTTGCAAAGTGTTCATTACACACTCTGCGCGGGAGGTTGCCGTGCTCGCGTACCTCGAAGCTCTCTGTCGCGCCCTCAAGGCGCGTGACTCGCTCCTCATCGGCGAGTTGCTCCGTCACCCCCTCGCGTCCGCTCTCCCGCCACAGGTCATTGAGGAAGCGGAGCGGATCGCCATCACGGCGGGTGATGAGCTCAGTGTCCCTATTCACACCCTGCGGCTGTATCACCAGACCGCGCATCTCCTCGGCGCGTGCACCGATCCCGCGACGCGTCGCCGCCCGACGGCCGCACCTTCTCCCAGAGCACCGGGAGAACGCACTCGGCAGATCGAACTCGAACTCCCGATGCGGGCGGCGGTAGCCTAGCTCCAGAGCCTCACGAGGATGGAATAGCATGCGGGCCCGTGCCGATCGTCGGCACGGGCCCGATTTCTTCTCCGCGAGGTTCGATCGGCGGAGTGACGCTGACGAGTACGCCAGACTAGAACTTCGCCCGACCGTCGCCGCGCAGCCGGAGGAGCCCCTTGGCGATGGCGACGTTGTCCTGCGCGATGCGAAGCAGCTCACCGAAGACGTTCTGCGAGCTCCGCCCTTCGGCCGAGGCGATCACCGGCGGCTCGTGTCCATCGCGGCGGGTAGGGTCGGTACGGCGCTCAACGGTGATGTGAGCGCGATGCGTCTGGGTATTCTCCAGATCCTCCTGCTCCACGTGGACGAAACCGCCCCCCGGGAGCTCGCGCTGGTACACGACCTTGGATTCGTTCGACGACATCTCGGTTCTCCTTCCCTGCACCTCGAGACGCGGAGGGCACGCCGCGGCGACAGCTCGGACCGGACAGGGACGCGCAGATTTCTCTAACGTAACGCCGGCCACTCCTTCGGCGGCACGAACGGCCCGCCCTCACATTGGTGTAGTATAACGCGACAGAAAAGGCCCCGGGGCGGTAGTCGCCCCGGGGCCTTGTGGTTCCTGGGTTAGGCTGAATCAGACCTTCAGGACGTCAGCCGCCTGCGGCCCCTTCTGTCCCTGCACGATTTCGAACTCGACCTGATCGCCCTCCGCAAGGGACTTGAAACCCGGCTGGTTGATGGCGCTGAAGTGCACGAACACATCTGGACCGCCCTCGCGCGAAATGAAGCCGAACCCCTTCGCGTCGTTGAACCACTTCACTGTGCCTGTGATGCGTGCCATGGAACTGTTCCTCTTCCCCTGCGGGGTGAAACGGTGGAGCTGATCGGCGGCCACTACGCCCGTGCGCTCGTTCCGACGATCGGGAAACGGGAGTAGGCGCCGCGCCTATTCTCCCGGACAAAAAAACTCGCGCATTCGTGTACGACCGAATGCGCGAGCGCCTGCGATCGAGCACCTGCACGAATTCCGACTACGCTGCTCCCGCTATGTAGCGAGCAACTCGACCACACGCCGTGCATGTCAGCGTCACATGAGAACGCGGTGGCGGTGGAAGTTGATCCGGAAATCGTTCGATCGAACCACTGCACGAAGGACAGCTGAGGGGCTCCCCCGTTCGATCGCTTGCGATGAGATGAAGCGCCTGGGCCGGATTGTAGGTCGCCGGTCGTGGCTTTCTCATGAGGCCTCCTGTACTGGGACGAAACATGCGCGGCAACGGCAAGACCGCGACCGATTGGAAGGTAACCGCTCAAGGTCGCAAATCCAAGCCACACACAGATTTGCGTGCCTTCACGGACGTCCTGTCCCTCGATCCGCCTCACCGCCACCCCGCCCGGACCGCCCCTGGAAACGGCGCGGCGACGCGAAGCCGCCCGCTCGGGAATGAAACGGTCTCTCCTAGAACGCGCGCGATCACACAAGTGTTGTACGTGCACAAGATCCTCGATCCGGTATCGCGTCGCAGCCGATCACGATCACTCGCCGCGCGACGACTCCTGAATCGGTGTCGAATGCGCGAACACTCCGACCGTACCGGCGATTAGCGCACGCGGTCAGGTCAGAGATTTCACTACACGGTTGCGTCGATTCCGATCCGGCGGGCGGGACCGGGGGATTCGCGGTCGATCAGCGCGTGGTGTCTACTCCCACCCGTGCGGCCGTCTCCACACCCGCCTCCCAACCCGCCACGGCCGCCGCTCACTCACTTCGCCCGCGCCGAACTGCTCATCGTCGGCGATAGCCTCGGCCATGTCGTTCCCCTTGGCCGAGGTCTCGTCGGCCCAGTGCAGCAACTCGGCCTCGAGCGTCATCGGTTGCACAGGACTCCCGAACTCGAGCGAGCCATGATGCGAGAGGATCAGGTGCAAGAGCTCCATGCGCTGCGAGCCGCCAAGCTCCGCGGAGGTGACGTTCTGCAGGCGCTCCTGGAGCATGAGCGCACCGAGGACGACGTGACCGAGGAGCGAACCGGCCGGCGTGTGCGAGAAGCCCGCTGGGCCGACGTCGTACGCGCGCACCTTCCCGATGTCGTGGAGGAGCGCGCCGGCGACCACGAGATCGGCGTTGGCCTTCATCACGCGCGCCGCATTGCGCGCGATTGTCGCGACTTCGGTGACATGGAGAAGCAATCCGCCCACGGCCGCGTGGTGGCCCGCGACCGACGCCGGCGTACGCTCGAACTCCACGCGAAACGCATCGTCGGCGAAGAAGAGATCGACGGCGCGCCTGAGCGCTGCCGACTTGAACTCGGCACGCGCGCGATCGACCCAGTCCCAGAGCTGATCCGTCGCCACGCCGATGCGTGGGAGAAAGAGCTCGGGGCGCACGGCGTTGTCGGGGAGTACGCGCAGCGGCGCCGTAATGCGCAGCTGTCGCTTGCCGTGAAAGGCGACAATCTCGCCAATGGCCTGCACGACCTTGCCGCGCTCCGCGCCGCTGGCCCAGTCGAGCTGGTTGGACCAAAGGGGCGCGGTCCCGAGCCGCCCGCTCGGATTGCCTAACGTGAGCAGGACGAAGGGATCACCATTCGCCTGCTTCTTCTCCTCGCGCTCGACGACGAGAAACTCGTGCTGGACGCGATCACCAATAGCCGCGCTGGGAATGTCGAACGTGTTCGCTGCCATCAGGACGCTGTTCCGACGCCCCTAACCGAGGAAGACGACATCGCCGTCTTCGTCGAGCCCCATCTCGGTATCGAGCCCGCACACACCGCAGATGCGCCGTACGATCCAGAGGGCGTGCAGCTCCTTCTGGTGCGACTCGGGGGCAGGCTTCACCCAGATCTTCTTGTAGTTGTACTCCTGACAGTGCGTGCAGGCCTGGGCGCGCGCGATGAACTCGGCGCGCTCACGCGTGATGGGGCGGCGATCCAAGGAGCTCCTACTTCCTGTCGGTATCGAGTGGACCTGCGCCGAGCGCGCGGGTTGTGCCTCCCGGCAACGCGTTCGAGCCCTTGCGTTCTGAGCCGCCCGAGTCGCCGCTCTGCGCCTTCAACAACTCGCGCAAGCCGCCGAGCGCCCCGAGCATTCCGGTCGCCTCGGCGGGGAGAAAGATGGTGCTCCCCTTGCCCTGCGAGATGGACGGGAGCGCGTCGAGATACTTCTGCCCTAGCAGGTACATCGAAACCTGACCGTCGGGAAGCGACGCAGCGATCTTTTGGATCGCCTCGGCCTCGGCGTTCGCCATCGCGAGACGCGCATCGGCGAGCCCCTGTGCGCGCAACACTGAGGCGTCGCGCTCGCCTTCGGCGCGCAGCACTTGCGATTCACGCACGCCCTCGGCCTCGAGAATCGCGGCGCGCTTGGTGGCTTCGGCGTTGGTGACCGCGGCGCGTCGTTCACGCTCGGCGCGCATCTGCAGCTCCATGGACTGCTGGATGTCGCGCGGCGGCTCGATGGACTGCAGCTCCACGCGCGTGACATCGACGCCCCAGCCGATCGACGCGTCCTCGATGACCTCGCGCATGCGGCGATTGATGATGTCGCGCGAGGTGAGTGTAGCGTCGAGCTCCATCTCACCGACGATGTTGCGCAGCGTAGTGCGGGTGAGCGTCTCGAGCGCGTACGGGAGATTCTGCACGGAGTACGTCGCCTTCTGCGGATCGGCAACGCGATAGTAGAGAACAGCGTCGATGTCGATGGTGACGTTGTCCTTGGTGATGACGGGCTGACTCGGGAAGTTGAGCACCTGCTCGCGCAGGTCGATCCGCGTGGTCGATCCCGACGAGATCTTCTTGATGCCGCCGACGTCGCTCTCGAGATAGCGCACGTCGAGCGACTTGGGGCGTTCGATGACGGGGATGAGGATGTTCAAGCCCGAGCGCGCCACGCGATGAAAGCGGCCGAGGCGCTCGATGACCATGACCTCGGCCTGGCCGATGATCTTGACCGACTTGTAGAGGAGAAAAGCGGCGGCGGCCGCGATCACCAGGGGGATGATCTCCATTGCGTGCTCCACAGGGGAATTGGTCGTGGGTGGATTGTACGGACCAGCAGAGGGGGAGTCGAGGGGTGTTCGCGCTCGTTGGCTCCCGCGTACGCCCGTCAGGCGGGCGTTGCCTCTGGGTTGAGGAGTGCCGCGTCGACACGCTCTCCGATGCGACGCGCCTCCTCGAGGTGGCGCGTGACGTCGGGAACCTCGCGCAGACCGGCTTGGAGCGACAAGAGTTCGAGGCGCAGCGTCTCGAGCGCAGTGGCGATGTTCGCCGCACGTGCGCGCGCCGTTTCATCGTCTGCCGTGGCAGCGATTGCTGCTTCTCGCTGGAGCACGCGCGCGAGAAGCGGGAGGTCGGCGAGCTGACGGCGTGTCCCTTCGGGGAGGGCGACGAACAACTCTTCGATGGCACCGCCGAGGAGCGTCACGGTCGGTGCGTTCTCGACCTTTCGCGTGGGCGCGCGGCGCGAGAGGCGCTGCATGAGTCGCATCACGCCGGCACCGAAACGCCCGCGAAGCATGCGCGGCCAGCGTCCGGGCCCCGGGCGAAGAATCTGCCAGACCTTGAGGACGGTGACCGTGGGGACAATCACTGCGCCAAGCGCGGCGGGAACCGTGATCCATTCCGGGAGCGAGGTGCCGGCCACCAGGAGCGCTGCTGCGGTCTTCGCCGCACCTAACGATCCGTACCAGAAGGCGTCGCGACGCTGCACGGCGGCGGTGCGCCGTTCGACGTCGAGCTCCCGATCGCGTTCTTCGTCGAGGAGCGCCCGCGCGACGACATCGTGATCGTGTCCCTCGCGCACGACGTCGAGCAGTGCGAGCGCCGACTGCCCAGCGCGCACGCCACCATAGGCGAGGGAAAGCGCGACGACCGGCACGGCGAGCGCCTGCGCGATGATCGCGTCGATGAGCCCTCCGCGCGACAGGACCGCCATCATCCCGAGCGCCGAGAGGGAGGCGGTGGCGGCAGCCGCCACTTCGCTCGCCAGCGGCATGGTGGTGGTGACGAAGGCGCGCACGCGCGCCGGGACAGCGGCGCGGCGTCCACGAAGGCGTTCGAGGTGAAGCGCGAGCGATTCGCCATCGGGCCAACGGAGCTCCGGATCCATTGCCAGCGCTCGATCGATGGCCTCGGCGATCGCGTGAGGGAGCTCCGGCCTGATCTCGCGGAGGGCGCGCGCCGGAACGGTCGCCTTCTGCAGCATGAGTGCGGCGGCTCCAACTCCCGAGTGCGGGTGCTCGCCGGTCAACGCGAACCAGGCGGTGACGCCGAGGGCGTAGAGATCGGAACGGGCATCGCCACGTTCACCGCTCGCCTGCTCGGGGCTCAGGTACAGTGGCGTTCCCATCGCCACTCCGTCGGCTGGCGTCAGCACTCCGTCGCCGCCGGCGATTCCAAAGTCGGTGACGACGGCGCGCCCGGACTCGCGCTCGATGAGGATGTTGTCGGGCTTCACATCGCGGTGCACGATGCCGCGCGCGTGCGCATGGCCGAGCGCCCACGCGACCTGCTGCACGATGCGCGTAACCTCCTCGATGGGGAGCGTTCCGCGGCGCCGGATGCGCTCGCCGAGCGTTTCGCCCTCGACGTAGCCCATGACGAAAAAGACGAGATCGTCGACTTCATCGACCAGGTGGATGGGGACGATGTGCGGGTGCGAAAGTCCGGCGGCGAGTCGCGCCTCGCGCAGGAAGCGCGCGCGCGCGTCGGGGAGCGCGGCGAGCTGCGGCGGGAGAAGCTTGATGGCGACGTTGCGGTCGAGCGCCACGTCGCGCGCGAGGTAGACGATTCCCATCCCGCCACGCCCGAGCTCGCGCACCAGCGAAAACCGCCCGATGAGGGCGCGCTGGAGGCGAAGAAAGTCTGGGGCGGCGTTGGAGGACATTCTTCGGACGGGAGACGGGAGACGGGGGACGGGAGGTAGGACCTTCCCTCCCGTACCTCTCGCGCTCTACGATGCGGCGATCGTCGTCGTTTCGCGAGATCTGGTCCCGCCAATGCAACGGGCTCCCAAACTGCGGGAGCCCGGAATTCGACGGTGATGCGCGCAGCGGGACGCTACGGCTTCCAGTCGGCGATGTAGAGGTTGGTGTCGGTCGGCTTTTCGGACGTGCGGTTCGATGCCCAGACGATCTCCTTCCCGTTCGGCGAGAACATCGGGAAGCCGTCGAAGACGGGGGAGAAGGTGATCTGCTCCACCTGGTCGTGGCCGGCCATCTTCGCATCGGCATCGACGAGGTAGAGGTCGAAGTTGCCGCTCCGTGGCGCCGGATGGTTGGACGAGAAGATGATCTTCTTGCCGTCGGGAGTCCACGACGGGCCGAAGTTCGCCCCGCCTAACGCGGTGACCTGGTGGTTGTCGCTCCCATCGGCGTTCATCACGAACAGCTCGACGCGGCTCGGGCGCACCATGTGCTTCTCGAGCAACGCGCGATAGTCGGCGAGCTGCGCCGAGTCGGTGGGGTGATTGGCGCGGTACGCGATGCGCTTGCCGTCGGGAGACCACCAGGCGCCGCCATCGTAGCCCGGCGTGTTGGTCAGGCGCTTCACGTCGGTCCCGTCGACGTTCATCGTGTAGATGTCGAGGTCACCGTCCTTGAGCGACGTGAAGACGATGCGCGTGCCATCGGGGGAGAGCACCCCCTCGGCGGTATACACGTCGTAGTTGGTCAGTCGCTTCTGGTCGGTGCCGTCGGCATTGACCGTGTAGATGTCGTAGCGATCGAGCCCCCACACGTAGCCGTTGGAGGGGTCGGGTTTGGGCGGACAGGTGGAGTCGTGGGCAGTGGAGGAGCCGAAGAAGAGGCGCTTGCCGCCGGGGAGGAACCAGCCGCAGGTGGTCTTCCCGCGCCCGTCGGAGATGCGCTTGAGGCCGGAGCCGTCGACCTTCATCACGTACTGCTGGTCGCAGGCGCGTCCGTCGCGCGTGGACTGGAAGGTGAGCCACTGGCCATCGGGCGAGAAATAGGCTTCGGCGTTCTCGCCCCCGAAGGTGACCTGCCTAACGTTGGTGAGGTGGCTCTCGTTCGGCGTGTCGGGGATCGTCACCGCCCGCGCCGAGTCATTGCTTGCGCCCTGGTTTGCCGCCGCTGCCGTCGCCGTGGAGTCAGCGTCGCGCGGCGTGCCGGTGCCGCAAGCAATCGCCGCCACGACGAGCGTGGCGGCGAAGGTGTGCTGTAGGGTTCTCATGCCTGCGGAACTTACTGCTTCGAGAATTGCGGGGCGAGGGCGAAGAGCTCCTTCTGGTTCGTTCCCTTCTTGAGGATCTCGATGGCCTTCTGGAGCTGCGTGTCGTCGTCGAGGGCGCGGCGGCGCGCGGTCGAGTCGCCGAAGGCGAGACGCGCGACGCGCTGCTCGAGCATGCGGTCGATCTGCGTCGAGGCGCCATCGTACAGCTTGCGATCGACCGTGACGCCCTTCTTCGCGAGGCGGTTGTACAGCTCCTCGCGCCACGCGGGCGACACGACGAAGTTGGGGTTCCCCGCGACCTTCGGCTTGAGCTCCATCGCGTAGTCGTACGTGGCGACGTAGATGTCCTGCGACTTGGGCGCGGTGGCCTTCAGGAAGGACTGCTCCGCCGTGGTGAAGGTGTCGGGACGGACGATCACGTCGGGGGTGATGGCGCCACCACCGTAGACCACGCGTCCCGCATCGGACTTGTAGACGGGGCGAGCCTTGCGCGCCGAGTCGCTCTCGAGCGAGTCGGGGTGCACTTCGACGAACTGCCCATCGGGGAGGAGCTTACGCTCCTTCTGGATGGTGCGCCCATTTGGCGTGAACCACTTGCCCGTGGTGATCTTGAGGGCGTAGCCGCCGTCGAGGTTGAAGAGCGTCTGGACGAGCCCCTTCCCGAACGACGTGGTGCCGAGGATGAGCGCACGGTCGTGATCCTGCAGCGCACCGGCGACGATTTCGGACGCCGAGGCGGTGTACTGGTCGGTGAGGATGACGAGCGGGATGTCCGCGGCGATGGGCTTCTCACGCGCGGTGTAGGTCTGGTTGTCCTGATTGCGGCCGCGCACCGACGCCAGCTCGGTGCCCTGCGGGAGGAAGAGGTTGGAGATGGCGAGCGACTGGTCGAGGAAGCCACCACCGTTGCCGCGCAGGTCGAGGATGAGCGCCTTCGCGCCCTGCTGCGTGATGAGCTGCTTGACCGCAGCGGCGACTTCCTGGTTCGCGGTCTCGTTGAAGCCCTGGAGCGGGATGTAGCCGATCTTGTCGAACGTGATGGCGTACGGGACGGCCGGCACGTGAATGATGGCGCGCGTGAACGACGACTTGATCGGTTCGGCGACGCTGGGGCGGGCGAAGGAGACGTTCACCTTGGTGCCCGGCTCTCCGCGCAGGTTGTCGGAGACCTTGGTGGAGGACCAGCCGCGCGTCGAGGTGGTGTCGATCGCGATAATCATGTCGCCTTCGCGCACGCCACCGGCTTCGGCGGGGGTGTGCGGGAAGACCTTGGAGATCACCACCCCCTTCCCGGGCTGCTCCTCGATCTGCATCCCGAGCCCGGCGTAGCGCCCGGCGGTGGTGGTGTTGAACTGGGTGAGCTGCTTGGGCGAGAAGAGCTCGGAATAGGGATCCTGCAGCTGGGTGACCAGCCCACGGGCCGCCTTCTCGTAGAGCATCGCGGTATCGACCGAGTCGACATAGCGGCTTTCGACCAGGTCGAGGACCTGACCGAAGAGTCGCCCGCCATCGAGCGCTGCGCGCTCTTGTACGACGAACGCGCCAGCCACCACGGGGACGAGCACGGCGCCGATCAGGGCGAGTTTTTTCATGAGAAGACGAGTTTTCAGAAGACGAGAAGACGAGGGATTCGTCGTTCTACTTACCTGCTATCTACCAACTCGAGGGCATTCTGGGTTCCTGCCCGCGCATCAATTCTTCGGACGGGTCCATCCTAGTACGCGTCACCGGACTTGGGCGCTCAGCTGGGACGAACGGCGAGCACGTAGTCGACGAACCACTGCTTTCGGATCTGGTGCACCTTGGCGTCGCGCACGATGCCTGCGGTCTGGAGCATCTCGTGCGCGGGCTGGAGGACGCGCTGGAGGTGTGATGGATAACGTTGTACGAGGGGGACTTGTTCTGCCAGCGCCTCGAGTTCGATGCGCCAGGTGACCGTGTCGTCGGCGCGGGCGACCTCGAGCAGGCGATAGAGGCGGCGCGCGACCGGGGACGACAGCCCCTGATAGAGCGTGGGCGAGATCGTCGTGGTGTGCCCGTGCGCGATGTTGGCGCGCAGGAGCGGGGAGAGCACCACGCGAGCGTCGCCGGGTTCCGATGCCGTAAAGGTCGGGAAGAGGGCGAGCTGTTCGCGGTCGGCAGTGCGACGGCGATCGATCGACACCGCCGACAGGATCGAGAATCGTCCCTCAAGTGGCGCGTTGGTGCTCGCCGACCAGTACGCGCCGTACGACTCCAGCGAGGTGCGCTCGAGTCGGTTGAGGGCGGCTCGGAGCTGCTCGTAGGTGCGTCCGTCGGCGCGGCGGCCAATGGAGCGGAGAAAGGCGTGCAGCGTGAAGGTGACTGCGCCGTCGGCGGGGGAGCCGGCGTCGAGGTGGCGCCGGCAGATCTCGACGTAGACGTCCTGGTCGAAGGTGCCGGGGAGTCGATCGCCCGGATTCGGGAGGACGCGCCACCGCCCGCCTCCAGGCGGCGCATAGATGATGGTCGTCTCCTCGGCGGAATCGCTCAGGCGAAAGAGCGGGAGCGCCTCGAGCGCGCGATCGAGGAAGATGGCGCGACCAGGGGGGCGTCGCGGGTGCGACGGGCGCGGGTTGCTGGAGAAGGCGGGATCCCCTGGCACGGCAGTTCTAGCGGGCTTGCGTGATCATCCGAGCCGGATGACCTGACCGGTGACCGGGCCCGAGGCCGGGTCGGAGAGGAAGGTGACCCACTGGGCGACCGTTTCGCGCTCGACGTAGGCGGTGTCGTCGCCCATGGCGGCGAGATTGGCGTCGGTGCGGATCGCGGTGGGGGCGAGGGCGTTCGCGCAGACGCCGGCCGCGCGCTCTTCGGCGGCGACGGCGTGCATGAGGGTGACGACGCCTCCCTTCGCGACGCCGTAGGCGGCGATGCCTTCGAGCGAGCCGCCGGGGAGTGCGGCGGCCGAGGCGAAGTAGGTGATGCGCCCGCGGGCGCGGCGGAGGGCGGGGAGGAAGGCGCGGGTGGTGGCGTACGCGGTCGCCAGGTTGATGGCGAGCATCTTCACCCACTGCGCCGGGTCGCTCTCGCCCACGGGGCCAAACGATCCGAAGCCGCCGGCGAGGCAGACGAGCGCGGCGCAACCGGCGGCGTGGCGCTGGTCGAGCGTCGCGGCGACGCTGCCTAACGCCGCATGGTCGGTGAGGTCGCACCCATACGCGGTGGCATCGCCGCCAGCTGCACGAAGCTCGGCTGCGCGCGCCTCGGCTTCGTTGGCATCGCGGTCGAGCAGCGCGACGGCGGCACCGCGCGCGGCGAAGGCGCGCGCGACGACCTCGCCGACCTGCCCGCGACGGGCCACGCCGGTGAGCACGACGAGGCGCCCGGCGAAGGCAGCGCCCTCGGGAGGAGGGTTGGGGGGCGTCACCGTGCCTCCGCCCTGCCTAACGCCGTACGCACCGCCTCGCGCAGCGCCACGATCGATTCCTCGCGGGTGAGCAGGGGATCATCGCGCAGGTGCAACTCCACGCCATCGGCGACCGGGACGCGGCGCCAGGCGACGATCGCGTCGCCATCGTGTTGCGCCGCCTGCTGCACGCCGGCGGCGAGCGCGGTGGCCATCGACTGCGCAAGGCGCCGCTCGAGCGCGTCGCCGGTCACCTCGCGCATGTCCTTGCGGATGTTCTCGAGCGACATCCCCTCGCGCTGGCGCATCTTGATGGCCAGCAGCTGCAAGAAGTGCCGGTAGTTGTACGTCGCCGATGTGCCGAGTCCCTCGGGGCGGTCCATCAGCTTGTTGGCCACGTAGAAGCGCACCGCACGCGCCGATGGCGCCGCGCGCGCCGATGCGTTCGTGGGGCGCACTCCCGCCGCATCAACGAGTGCAGCTACATGCTGGGCAAGACCCCGTGCATTCCACGGGGCGTGACGCGCGTGTGCGCGCAGTAACGCGACAGGAGACTCCGCCATCCGCGAAGATTACCCCGAGCCCGGGTCTCGGGCCAGCGCATTCGCGGACGTTGCCCGCGATCACGAATGCGGGAGAGCATGAGCCCTTGGTCGCGAAGCGTTGGCCCTTGGCGCGCGTCGCGGTTTGTGGGAGCGTGCATCGCGGTGCGAGGTGCGTGCTTGTCCAGCGCGCGGCGTGCCCCTGACCGGCGCGAGGCGCGCGTACCTCCTGCGCGGTGCGAAGGTCAGGCGCCGGGAGTGGCCTTCACCGCGGTCGATGCGGGGTGTGGGAAGAGCGACGATGCCACGCCATGCTTTGCCGCGATGGAGGCGATGGTCTCGAGGTCGACCGGCTTCTCCAGGAAATAGGTCGCGCCGAGGCGCTCCGAAGCGAGACGGTTGTCGGAATCGGGGAAGGCGGTGAGCGCGATGACCACCGCATCAGGCGAGAGGAGCCCTGCGGCTGCCATTACCTGCAGCCCGCCATCGCGCTTACCACCGAGCCGAATGTCGCTCAGGATCAACTGATACGCTTCGGCGGCGAGCGCCTGCTTCGCATCATCGAGCGAGCCGACCTGAATCACGCGCGTCCCGTCGACGTCGAACAGTTCGGCGAGGGAGTCTCGGATCGACAGCTCGTCTTCGACGATGAGAACGTTGGGCATGAAGGGCGGACGGGAGACGGGAGACGGGAGACGGGAGACGCACCGTCTAGGCTTCAACACCTGCGTGGCCGAGTGTGTTTCCTCGCGTTGTCGGCGAAGGGTGCCGCGCTTTTCCCACGGCGCCGCTACCGCGCGACCCTCGCGCATTCGATGTGACCTCCGGGTACAGTCCGCAAGACACCGGGCGGGTGCAGGGCGGGTGCAGGGTGGGTGCAGGTGCGGGTGCAGGGTGGGTGCAGTCCGGCGCATTCCGCCGACAATCTGCCGCGGCAGGTGTCAGTCACCCGTCAAATGCCGGAGCGGCACCGATTCCTGCTGGAGATACCTACTGCTGCTCCGCGCTCGGGAGCATGATCGTCAGGGTGGTACCGTGCTCCGGGGAGGAATCGAGGGTGATCTCGCCGCGGTGCTCCTCGACGATGCGCTGGCAGAGGGCGAGGCCGATCCCAGTTCCACCGGGTTTGTTGGAATAGAAGATCTCGAAGACCCGCGCGAGCGCGTCGGCGGGGATCGGTGGGCCGCCGTTGGTGAGGCGGAAGCGCCAGGCGCCGCTCGGGAGCACCGACGAGTGCATCGTGAGAAGACTCCCGGGTGGCGCGTGATCGCAGGCGTTCACGAGGACGTTGAGGAAGACTTGGGCCAGCTGTTCAGCGTCGAGCAGCGCACTCACCGGCGTGGCAGGGCGGGTGCGATGCAGCGTGAGCGCGCGCGACTCGAGCAGAGCGCGCTGCCCGTCGAGAACATCGTCCCAAACGGCGTCGGGGTCACCGGGGACGAGTGCCGCGGTGCGCGGGCGACCGAAATCGAGCAACGACGTCACCATGCGATTGAGGCGCTCGACTTCCCGCAGGATGCGCCCGACGTTCTTCTCGACGACGGGATCGTCGCGCGAGCGGAAGCGGAGGAGCTGCGCGGCGGCAGAGATCCCAAAGAGCGGATTGCGGAGTTCGTGGGCGACTCCACTCGCCACTTCGCCGATCGCTTCGAGGCGGCGCTTGTGTCCCACGCGGCGCACCAGCCACGCACGCTCGATGGCAACCGCGGTCTGTGCGGCGAGGGTGGCGAGGACGCGCTGTGCCTCCTCGATCGCCTGACGCGGAGGGGTGCCCTCGATGCGCATGGTCATGGCGCCGATGGTGCGCTCGCCGCTCCGCATCGGCGCCGAGACTTCGACGCCGCGATCGTTGGGTTGCGTGACGACGTCCAGCTTCTCGATCGCGGCGCGGGCGAGCGATGCAAGGCGCGGAGTGAGCGTCGCGGGGGCGTCGTCGTAGCCAACGCTGTAGGCGCGCTCGAGCGGAGAGTCGTCTTCGGCGGCCAGCAACACCGCGAATGCCTCCGCGCCGACCGCGCGTTGCAGCTGGTGCCCCACTTCGTGAAAGACGCGATCGAGGTCGATGGTGCGCGAGAGCGCGAGACCGGTGTCGATGAGTGCCTCACGTGAGCGGTGGCTCGGCGTGATGTCGACGGTGGAGAAGACGTAGCCGGTCACGCGATGCTCGGCGTCGCGGAGCGGCGTGACCTGCATGAGGAAGACGCGCTCCTCGTCGGGCGAGCTGCAGGGAAACTCCCAACTCACGCGCTGCGCCTTGCCGAGTCGCAGCAGCTCCATCGCGTCTTGCAGCTGCGTGCGATACGACGGGTCGGCGACGGCGGACCAGAGCGACTGCCCGCACACCGATGATTCGGGGGCGAGCGCGGGGGCGCCGTTGTCGCTGGCAAACTGCGACCAGCTGCGATTGGCGCTCGTGATCCGTCCTTCCAGGTCGATCGTGTAGACGGTGATCGGGAGGGCGTCGAGGACCTGACGCGCGAAGGCGGACATGGGAAAGCGGACGGGGGACGGGAGACGGGAGACGGGAGGTTCGAAGGCGCGCTCTTCAGAATACAAGCGGGGTGCGCCGGCGATCGGCGCACCCCGCTTGCTTCGGCGTTGCAGCTCGCTGCTAGCGCTTCTTGGTCCCCGCCTTCTTGGCGCTCTTGGCGGCACCCTTCTTTGGGGCCGCCTTTTTCGATGCCGGCTTGGGAGCGGGCTTCTTTGCGGCCTTGGCCGGTGCGCTCTTCTTCGCGGCTTTCTTGGCGGGCGCCTTCGTGGGAGCGGCCTTCTTCGCTGCCCCCTTCCTGGCCGCGGCTTTCGCAGGCGCTGCCTTCTTCGCCGCCTTGGCGGGTGCCGGCTTCGCCGCGCTCTTGGCGGGAGCCTTGACTGGAGCCTTGGCTGGAGCCTTCACGGGGGCCTTGGCCGCGGGCTTCGGCGGAGCTTTCGCCGCCGGTTTGCTCGCTGCCTTCGGGGCGGGGGCGGGCTTGGGAGCGGGTGCACTCGCCTTGGCCGGCGTGGCCTTCTTGGGCGCTGGCTCGGGCTTGGCGGCTACGACGGGTTCCGGCTCGGGTTCGGGTGCCGGTGGCGGAGCTGCCGGAGCGGGAGGCTTGGGCTTAGGCGGACGACCTCGGCGCGCGGGTGCACCGAAGACGACTTCCTCCTCCTCCTCGACTTCGGGTTCGTCCTCGAGGTCGTCGTCACCGGCGACCTCGGAGTCGTCTTCGTCGTCCATCGCGGCGTCTTCGGGCTCATCCCACAAACCGCTCCCCGACTTGCCGGAGCCGCCCCACCCATCATCATCGTCGTCATCATCGTCGAACGAGGACGACCCACCGTACCCCATATCGTCGTCGTCGTCGTCGGAGAATCGCAGTGTCTCGTCCCGCTCCTCGCCACGCGGCATGAATGCCTCCTGCATCTAGTGATCGACGGTTCGTTGTCTCAATCGGAAGCTGGGGCGCGCGCAGTCACGCGCAGGCACACCGCCGCCGCGGAGCGATCGCGATGATCGCCCTCCTTTGGGAACTTCCTTTTACAATGGCCGGTCATTCCCGTCAAGCGGCATCGTGCGCGATCGATGCCGAAGCGTGCACGCGCGCCGAATCGTGCAGGCGCGCGAGTCGCGTGCGCGCGATCGGTACGTATGGTCGATCAGTTGCTGGTCAGTCGGCGGTGAGGCCGAGGACGCGGCGCTCGGCGACGACGCGCTGGAGCGCGGCGTAGACCGTCGGGTCGAGCAGGCCGCCGACGTGCGCCGCCAGGTAGTCGACGGTGTCTTCGAGCGACATCGCGGGGCGATACGAACGGCGCGAGGTGAGCGCGATGAAGGAGTCGGCGCAGCAGAGGATGCGTCCACCTAACGAAATCGCGTCGCCCATGAGTCCCTGCGGATAGCCGGAGCCGTCCCAGTGTTCGTGGTGATCGCGGATGTACGACATCGCCTCGTGCAAGGGCGTGAGCGGCGCCAGGATCTCGAGGCCGATGCGCACGTGATCCTTCACGTGCTCGAGTTCCTCGGAGCTCAACGCACCGGGTTTGTTGAGCACCGAATCGCGCAACGCGATCTTGCCGACATCGTGCAACCGGCCGGCAATGACCACCTGTTCGACGACCGATGCGTCGAGCCCGAGCACTTCGGCCATCGCGCGCGAGAGCGCGGTGACGCGAAGGCTGGTCCCGTTGCGGAAGGGGTCCTTCGCCTCGTGCATCGCGACGAGGTGGGCGATCGAATCGACTGCGGCGGCGAGGATGCGCTCATTGCCGCGCGTGAGGTCGACGGTTCGCCGCTCGACTTCGCCGCCAATGAGGCGCTCGACGTTGCGCTGCTCGACGACCAGGTCGCGACGGTGCGAGACGCGCTCGATCGCGGCGAGGAGATCGAGGAGATCGACCGGTTTGGTGAGGTACTCCATCGCCCCGACCGAAATCGACTCCGTAGCGGTGGGAACGTCGTTCACCGCGCTCAGCATGATGATCGCCAGGTCGGGCTGGAGCTCGCGCGCCTTCGGGACCAGATCGAGTCCGGAGAGCCCGGGCATGCGAATGTCGCACAGCATCACCGAGTACGGATCGCGCGCGAGCATGGTGAGCGCGCCGGTCGCCGAATCGGCGGTCTCGGATTCGAAGCCGCGCGTGCGCAGAAACTTCGAGAGCGCGAGGCGAATCGTCTCTTCGTCATCGACGACGAGCACGCGCTTCGTTTCCGGACCACCGATCACCCGATTGCTGAGGGCGCTCCCTCGCGTCGATTCTGTCATGCCGAAAGTGTGGATGGCGCAGTCGCCCCGGACGCGGGGAGGTAAACGTGGAAGACGGAACCCGAACCAAGCTGGCTCTCGACTGCAATATTCCCGCCGTGTGCCTGGACGATGCCGTACGACACACTCAGCCCCAACCCCGTCCCCTGGCCGGCGGGCTTCGTCGTGAAGAACGGCTCGAATACGCGTTGCCGCGTCTCTTCGCTCATCCCGGCGCCGGTATCCGACACACTGAGCTGGACGCCCTGCGCCGACGGATACGTGCGGATCGCCAACTGCTTGACGCGCGAGCGCTGCATCGCGTACTCGGCGTTCACGATCAAATTGAGGAGCACCTGCTGCAGGCGCTGGTCGTCGCCACGGATACGCGGGATTTCACGCGACAGATCGAGCGACACTTCGATGTCGGCGCTTCGCAAAGAATAGCTGCGCAGGCGTAGCGTCAACTCGATGATCTCGTTGAGGTCGACCGGCGCGATGGCGGGCCCGGTCTTGCGCGAGAAAATCAACAGGTCGCGGATCACGCCCACCGCGCGATCGGCCTCACGCTTGATCAGGCGCACCGACTCGCGCTGCTCGTCGATGAGCGGCTCCTCGAGGAGGAGTTGGGCAAACGCGGAGATGCCGGCGAGCGGATTGTTCAATTCGTGCGCGACACCGGCGACGAGTTCCCCCAATGCGGCAAGCTTTTCACTCTGGCGGAGCTGCTCCTCCAGGCGCCGTTCGTCGGTGAGATTGCGAACATTCATCACCTGTCCCACCGGCGCGCCGGCGTCGTCGCGGATGTAGCTCAGCATCACCGATGCCGGGAACTGTGTGGCGTCGCGCCGACGGTGCACATGTTCGGCCATCCACACACTCGAGGCTGCCGCCGCTGCCGCCGGACCGATCCCCACGCGGCGCGCGGGCACCGCGGTGGCGATGAGTGCGTCGAAGCTCATCGCGCCAAGCTCCTCGGTCGAATAGCCATACTCGCGCACCGCCGCGGCGTTCGCGTACCAGACGCGGCGATCGAGCCCGAGGATGAAGACGGGTTGGTCCATCGTGGCGAGCGCGGTGGCGAGCATGCGTTCGCGTTCGCGACGCTTGCGCTCTTCCTCTCCGAGGAGGATGACGTCGGCGGCGAGCGCGACGTGCGCGGCCAGGCGCCCTAACGATTCGCTGTCGCGCCGCTTGCTGCGCGATCGCGCGACCGGCATCGACCAGAGCACGCCGACGAGTTGCTCCTTGGCGACGAGCGGAACGACGACGGCGCCGCGCTGGATGATGTCGCGCTCGTCGATCTCGTCGAGCGCTCCCTGTGCCGGCGTGTGTACAGTGCCGCGCGTCCCCACCAAACGCGCCGCGCTCCTATCGCTCGTGAACGAGCGTCCCTCGAGCGAGGCGAGGACGCCTGTTGCCGCCACGTAGGTAATCGTCTCGCCGTTGTCGCCCATGACGCCGAGTGCCTTGCCGGCCGACGGGACGACGCCGTCGACGGCGGCGAGGACGTCGCGCCCGGTCTCGGCGACGGAGCCCGATCCGAGCGCGGCGCTGGCGATCGTTGCCGCGGCTTCGGCGACCGCGCGCGCCTGGCGTTCGGCTTCGAACAGGCGCGCGTTCTCGATCGCGCTCCCCGCCTGGCGCGCAATGAGGGCCAGCACGGCGGCGTCCTGCTCGTCGAAGGCGAGCGCGTCGTCGCCCTGCACGACGAGGACGCCGAGCCGTTCGTCGCCGTGAAGGATCGGGACGGCGATCTCGTTGCGCACCGGGAGGCGCCCCGCGCAACCGGCGACGTGATCGGACCACGAGCGCTCGGGCGACTCGCTCATGTAGGTGCCGCCGTCGCGCAACGCACGCGAGGCGCCACAGTCGGTGAGCTCGACGCTCTGCAACGCCGATGCCTTGGTCCCCACGCCATCGACGACGATGAGTTGCGGGAGGAAGTGCGTCTGCTCGGCGTTTGCCAGGAGGAGGGCAAACACGGTGGTGCGGGGGATCGACGACAGTACGGCGCGGTGGACCTCGCCGTATACCTCACCGAGTTCGGTGCGGGAGATCGCCTGTTGCACCTGGGCGACCGCCGCAAGTCGTGCAGCGCGCCGTTCGAGATCGTCGACGAGCTGCGCGTTGCGCATGGCGATCGCCACGTGCGTCGCGAAGTCACGCAGCAGCTCGTACTCCGCCTCGTCGGGCTTGCGCGCCACGTACCAGCGCATGACGAGGAGCCCGCGCACGATGCCATCGACCACTAACGGAAGAAAGGCGATCGACTGCACGCCGGCGTCGCGCAACCCGCGCAGCGGCTCGGAGAGGTCGTCCTCGCCGAGCGCGCGGAGGTCGGGAAGGATCACGTTCTCCGCATTCTGCACCGCCCATCCCGGGCGCCCGATCCAGAGCGTCGGCGCGATCTTCATCACCTGCTCCGTGCCGAGCCCGCGCGAGTGCTGCACCAACGCGGTGCGCCGCACGATGTCGATCGAGTACACGGTGAAGCCATCGGCGCCGAGCAGTTCGGTGGCGACGCGCTCGATGCCGTCGAAGACCGTTTCGGACGAGACGACCGAGGCGAGCGTGCGCCCCGTGGCCGAGAGGATCTCGGCGTGGCGCGTGGTACGAGCGGCCGCGCGATAGAGGCGCGCATTCTCGACGGCGACGGCCGCGTGCGAGGCGAGCGCCTGCAGCAGCTCTTCCTCGTGCGCGCTGAAGTCGCGCTGCGCCTTGCCGTAGACGAGCACCGTGCCGATGGCGCGGTCGCCGACGAGCAGCGGAGCGGCGACGGCGTTAGGCGACACGTCGTCGAAGAGTTCGGT
The DNA here is from genome assembly GCA_044225935.1 of Gemmatimonadaceae bacterium. Classification (GTDB taxonomy): domain Bacteria; phylum Gemmatimonadota; class Gemmatimonadetes; order Gemmatimonadales; family Gemmatimonadaceae; genus SCN-70-22. The sequence goes on along the minus strand of JBGAHX010000005.1, from coordinate 79,000 downwards.
CGACTGTTCCCAGCGCGCGAAGAGTCGGAGGTCCGACGTGCGCACCGGGGTGCGGCGCCGCAAGGCCTCGCCGCTGAACACCCCTTCGATGGGCAAGACGCCGGTGAATCGCCCGACCGCGTGCCCCGCCGCTCCAACGACGCGCAGCTCCCCGCCATCCATCATGGTCACCGTCGCGCCGGCTCCCTTGAGGAGGTCGGCCGCGTGCTCGGCGATGAGGGTGAAGACGCGCTCCACCTCGAGCGATTGGTTGAGGTGCTTGACGATCTCGCCGAGCGCGCGCGCCTCGCGCGCACTCTGCCGCTCGCGTTCGAGGAGGCGCGCGTTGCGCACCGCGGAAGAGCCGAGATCGGCGACACGCTGCAGGAGCGAGGCGTCGTCGTCGCTGAAGGCGCCGCGCGCGCTGTTGATGGCCAGCAAGACGCCGAACGCCGCACCGCCGGCGACGAGCGGCGCCGACGCGACCTGCCGCACGCCGAATTCGCGCAGGATGTCGGGATCGGGGGAGGTGCTGTCGTCGACATCGTTGACGATCACCACGCGCCCCTCGCGCAGCGTCTGCAGCGCGCGCGATTCGGTGATCCGGTTTGTCTCCCCCTCGAGTGGCGCGAGGCGCCCGACGGCGGCGTCGACGTGGAAGAATCCATCGTCGAGCGAAGAAACAAGGCACCCTTCGGCGCCGAGGAGCGTGGCGATGCTCTCGGCGAGGATCGAGGCCGCGGCGTCGCTGTCTTCGGCAGCGCCGGCGAGCCGCCGCGCGAGCGTCAGAAGCTCGGCGGCGTGCTCCGTGGGAGCGGTCGAATCCTGGTCCACGGTTGTCGACACGCCGCGAGCTCGCTCGGTCCTGACTGCAGGAGCGTCGATCGGGGACGAACCCCGCGCCGCGCGGCTCACTTCACCGAGCGCGCTTCGGCAATGGCGGCATCGATGTCGCCCTTGTGGCGCGTGTACTCTTCAATGCTCTTGGCTTGCTCGACCTGCTCGACCGACAGCAACCGCTTGTACAGCTTGTCGCGAGTCGCGTTGTCGTTCTGGAGCTGGGCCACCTGCGCACTCAGGATGATGCCGAGGAGGTGATCGGGGTTGCTCGCGAGAATGGCGTCGGCCTGCTGCTTGGCCTGCGGGAGATTCCCCGCCATCTCGGCCATGCGCCCGTAGTCGTACTTGAGATCGTTGTCGAGCGGGCCGAGCATCTCGTAGGCCTGTGCGGCCATGGTCGCGAAGAACGACGCGCTGTCGGTCTTTCCCTCAGAGGCGAGTCGCATGACGCGATCGTAGAGCCGGTCGGCGCGCTCGCGCGGCGACATCGAGGAGATGTCGGGTGCGCGCATCGCACCGCCGCCACCTGCGCCGCCGGCGAACGGAGCGCCGCCGCTGCCATCGAGTGGTACGTTGGCCCCCATCCCCGCGGCGGCGGTGTTGCCGCCGCTCTGCTGCACGGCGACGGCGATGACGAGGGCGAGGATCGCGAGGATCCCGATCGCCCACGGGAGGACGCTGCGCGGTGGCGGCGCCTCAGCGCGAGCGCCAGATGCGTTCGCCGCACGCGACGGCGCGCGCGAGACCGATGCACCGCCGGCTGCTCCGGCGGGAGCGCCGCAGTTGTGGCAGAACTTCGCGCCGGGAGTAAGCGGCGAATCGCAGGACGAGCACGTGACGCCGAGCAGCGCGGCGCCGCATTCCGAGCAGAACTTCCCGCTGGAGGTTGCGCCGCAGGACGGACAGGTGACGCCCGAATTGGAGGCTTTGGACATGCGGAGAAGATAGGGGCGATGCCGGGGGTGAGGCGAGAGCGCGTCGTCGTGTTGAGCACGCGAAGGAGAGACCCTACTGTTCCGGAATGCCCAAACCACTCGCCGGCGCCACGGCGCAGGACATCCTCAAGCTCGCCGCCTCGCAGGACGTACGCTTCCTGCGGCTGCAATTCACCGACATCCTCGGCGTGAACAAGAACGTCGAGATCCCGCGCTCGCAGTTCGAGAAGGCACTGGCGGGGGACATCCTTTTCGACGGTTCGTCGATCGAGGGGTTCGTGCGCATCGAGGAGTCGGACATGCTTCTCGTCCCCGATCTCGAGACGTTCCTCGTATTTCCGTGGGGCGGGAACGACTCCAAGGTCGCGCGCCTCATCTGTGACATTCACATGCCCGACGGGACGCCGTTCGCTGGCGACCCGCGCGCCGTGCTCAAGCGCCAGATCGCGCGCGCGGCCGATATGGGCTACACGATGAATGCAGGGATGGAGGCGGAGTTCTTCATGTTCAAGCCGGGGCAGGAGGGGGCGCCGGCGACCGTGACGCACGACGTGGGGAGCTACTTCGACATGGCCCCTGCCGATCTGGGCGAGGATGCGCGCCGCTCGATCGTGTCGACGCTCGAGCAGATGGGGTTCGAGGTGGAGGCGGCGCACCACGAGGTGGCGCACGGGCAGCACGAGATCGACTTCCGCTACGCCGACGCGCTGACGACCGCCGATCACATCGCGACGTTTCGCTTCGTGGTGAAGTACGTGGCCGGGCGCTTCGGGCTCACGGCGTCGTTCATGCCCAAGCCGATCTTCGGGCAGAACGGGAGCGGGATGCACACGCACCAATCGCTCTTTGCCGGCGGGACCAATGCCTTCTACGCCCCCGATGCCAAGTGGCAGCTGAGCGACACTGCCCTGCATTACATCGGTGGACTCCTGCGGCATGCGCGCGGCTTTGCCGCGGTGACGAACCCGCTGGTGAACTCGTACAAGCGACTCGTGCCGGGATACGAGGCGCCGGTGAACGTGGCGTGGTCGATGCGCAATCGCTCGCCGCTCATTCGCGTCCCCGAGCGCCGCGAGATGGGGACGCGCGTCGAGGTGCGCATGCCCGATCCGTCGGCCAACCCATACCTCGCGCTTGCCGTCATGCTGGCCGCCGGGCTCGACGGCATCGCCACGCAGGCCGATTATCGCGAGCCGGTCGACACGAACATCTTCGAGATGTCGTTCCGCGAGAAGCGTCGGCTGCGCATCGACGACCTCCCGCGCGACCTGAACGAGGCGTGCGACGAGCTGGAAAAGGACGCGGTGATGATCGACGCGTTAGGCGAACACGCGGCGCGGCAGTTCCTGCATGCCAAGCGGGAGGAGTGGCGCGAGTACATCGCGCAGGTGCACCAGTGGGAGCTCGACCGGTATCTGCTCAAGTATTAGGGGACGAGAAGACGGGAAGACGAGAAGACGAGGGGCGGGGGCGCCAGAGTCGGGCGATGAGGAGGGCGAAGGTTACGGCGGCGAGCGTCCAGTAGCCCGTCCACATGGCCAGGCTTGGGCCTGTACCTCCAAAACCCGCAGCGGGGTTCCATGTGTAGGGGGGGACGGTGGTGTATCGCAGCCACATCGGGACGTGCAGCGATCGATCGAGGGCGATGGCGATTACCCAGCCGGAGATCAGCAAGACGTGGCCGGCAACCTTGTGTTGTACGGCGGCATGCACGAGGAGCGAGAGCAGGGTGAGCTGCGCGAGGACGGGGAAGACCAGCCCTCCGATCCAGACGACGGCGAGCCACACCGACATGCCATCCACGCCTCGACCGAAGCCGGCGATGAGCGCTGCGGCGAGGAGCGGGAGCATCAGGACGAGCTCCGCCAGCAGCAATCCGATGATCTTGCCGGCGACGAGCGTAGCGGTTCGCGGGGGGAGCGCGTCGCGCAGCGCGTCGACGCGCACGTCGCGCTCGCGCCAGAGGAGTTCTCCGGCGTAGATCGTCGCGACCAGGATGAGGAAGATGCGCGAGTGAAACTGCACCGCGCCGAGGATGTCGCCTGCGGATGGATCGGCACCGCCAGCACGCCAGGCGTTCACCAGTGCATTGACGGCGCCGAGGAGTCCGAGTGTCACGAAGCCCTGCTCTCGTAGCGTCCAGCGGAAGATCCAGCGCGACTCGGCGCGTACGATCGGAAAGGCGCCAACCTGGCGAGAGAGATCGCGGGGAGTGCGGTGTCCGTCAGCAGCAACGAGCGACTTCTGCGCTGTGGCGTGGCGCGGCGGCTCGGGCTCGGCGCCGCGTGAGGAATCGGCGGGAGGTATGAGCTCGAATGGGAAGGCGCGCTCCGACCAGAGCAACGCCGTCGTCGCAATGGCGAGCCAGAGCGCACGGTTGGCGAGGAGCCAGCCGTCGGCGGTGATCGCTCGCGTCGTCCGCTCGGCAACTGACCAGTCGCGCGTGCCCCACTCGAGCGCTGCGTTGCCGAATGGATCGACAAGCGTTCCCCAGGCGATTCCATCGCGGGCGAGCGAGACGCCAGTCCCCCAGAGCGCCACGAGCCCAACGCCCAACAGCAGGATCGCCATGAAGCTGCGCCGGAGCGCCCCCGCGCTGAAAAAGATGGCGCTCACCACCAGAATGTTCGGGACCACGAGCCATACGAACGGGCGCAGGTACGCCGATGCGTCGAAGGACACCAGCGACGCACGATCGACCCACGGCATGAGCGTTCCCGTCACGAGTCCGAGCGGGATCGCCAGATAGACGACGAGCATCACCGCGAGCGCGCCGAGCCAGCGCCCCCACAGGTAGTCGCCACGCGAAAGCGGAGTGGTGAACAGAAGCTCCTGTTGCCGCGTCGCTACGTCGCGCATGATCGCAGTCGCGGTGATCATGGTGGTGATCACCTGCCCGAAGGCGGTCACGCCGGCCATCGCCTGCGCCAGCGCCCACGGCGCGTTGCGCGGGACCGCACCGCGACCGGTCACCAGCTCGACCGCGCTCGACGCGGTGTAGCCAAACGTGAGGAAGAAGAAGACGGCGACGTACACGCCGGTGAGGAACTCGCGACGTTGCAGCTGCAGCTCGAAGCGCGCCACTTCACGCCACATCGCTCACTCCTCGGTAGCGGCGTTGGCGACGAGGGCGAAGTACGCATCCTCGAGCGTCGGCTCCGCCGCAACGCACGCGCCGTCGGGGCGATGGTCGGCGACGATGTACGCGACCGGCTGCGCGCCGCGCCGCCGCACGGCGATCCAGCGCTCACCGTCGCGCGGCGACGCGCGCTCGCCAGGTGCAACGGGACGATGCCACAGCCGTCCGCGCAGCGGCGACACGAGCGAATCGGGCGTCCCGCGCGCCACGACGCGACCGCGGTCGATGATCGCCATCGCCGGACAGAGGGCGTAGACATCCTCCACCAGGTGCGTGGAGAGCAACACGACCGCTCCCTCTCCACACGCGGCGAGCACGTCGTACAATCGATGACGCTCGGCTGGATCGAGTCCGGCAGTCGGTTCGTCGAGGACGAGAAGGCGCGGCGCGCCGCAGAGCGCGATCGCCACCCCGAGGCGCTGTCGCATCCCGCCCGAGAGTGCGCCGGCCAGGCGGCGTCGTGAAGACGAGAGGTTCACCCGCTCGAGCAGCGCGTCGACGACCGCCCGCCGTTCGTCACGTTCGGTGTAGCCCTTGAGCGTGGCGAAGTGCTCGAGCGTTTCTTCCACTGGAACGTTTGGGTGGAAGCCGAAATCCTGCGGGAGATAGCCGAGCGAGGCCCGAACGCGCGTCGACTCGACGAGCGCGTCGATGTCGTCGACGGTGACGCTGCCGCGATCGGGGCGCTGGAGGGTGGCGATGATCCGCATGAGCGTCGATTTTCCGGCGCCGTTGGGGCCGAGGAGCCCGAAGAGCCCGCGTTCGACGTCGAGTGATACGTCGTCGAGCGCCTTGAGCCCCGACGGATACGTGCAGGAAACGTTGCGTACGACGAGCGGCACGGTTCAGCGAAGAGAGTGAGATGGCTCGTGGCGCATGCTGAACCCTAGCGCGAGCAGGGGAGGGTGGCAAAGGTGGGGCGCCGCGTCAGATTGCGCGCATGCAGAAGACGCCAGATCCGACGACACTCCCCGCCGCGATCGAGTCAGCGCGCGCGCGGCTGCGCCCGCATGTGCGCTGCACTCCGTTCGAACCGAGCATGGCGATGAGCCGCCGTCTCGGCGCCACGATCTGGCTCAAGGGCGAGCACCTGCAGCATACCGGTTCCTTCAAGGCGCGCGGAGCACTGCACAAGGTGCTCTGCCTAACGCCTGAGGGGCGTGCTGCTGGTATCGTGACGGCGTCGTCGGGGAACCACGGCGCCGGCGTGGCCTGGGCATGCGCACGCGCCGCCGCCTCGGCGGTTGTATACGTTCCCGAGCAGGCGTCGCCGGCGAAGATCGCGATGATCGAGCGCTATGGGGCCGAGGTGCGCCGCTTCGGCGTGGATGGACTCGACACCGAGGAGCACGCGCGAGCGGTGGCTGAGCGCGAGGGGCGCACGTACATCTCGCCGTACAACGACCTCGAAGTCGTCTGCGGGCAGGGGACGATCGGTGTGGAGATCGTCGAGCAGCTGCAACATGCGGGGGACAGTGCGCGCGAGACGACCCACGCGCTCGATGCGATCGTGGTGGCCGTGGGAGGGGGCGGGTTGATCGGTGGGATCGCGGCGTATCTCAAGCACGCAATGCCGGCGGTGCGTGTGATCGGGGCGCTTCCGACGAATTCCCCTGTGATGGCCGAGTCGGTGGCTGCTGGGAAGATCGTCGAGCGTGAGTCGCTGCCGACGCTCTCCGATGGAACGGCGGGGGGGATCGAGCAGGGGGCGGTGACCTTTCCGCTCTGCCAGGCGCTCGTCGACGAGTGGATCCTCGTCGAGGAGGACGCAATTGGGGCGGCGATGCGCCGCTTCATCGAGGAGCATCACCAGCTCATCGAGGGGTCGGCGGCCGTTGCGGTGGCGGCGGCCGAGCGCTACGCGGCGGCGAGCGTCGAGTCGGGGAGCGTCGCCGACTCGCACATCGGAGTGGTGCTGTGCGGGGCGAACATCAGCAATGCTCGATTGTTGGAGGTGTTGCGCGGAGGTGCGGCTGGGGCCTGAGCCGACTCGTTAGGGAGGAGGCTCGCGGACGAGACTGGCGACCGAGACGTGCGGGGCGAGGTACGTCGAATCAGATGACGCGCCCACGCCCAAACATCCAAACGTCCAGACGTCCAGACGAGGCACGACGGAGAGATTGCCGTCGTGCCTCGTGAGGATTCATCGTTCGTACAGTGCCCTACGTCTTGCTGGGCGTGCGCGCCGGACGCGCGCGCTCAGGTGAGACGGGAGTGAGCGTCGAGACACGCGAGGGAACCCGCCGTGCCTGACGAGAGAGCGCAGGCGAGACCGCCGCCGACGTAGAGGCACGTACGCCGCACGAGGCGCAACTCGATTGCCCGATGCTCGACGCCTTTGGTGTCACCGTGAGGTAGAGCTGGGCGGTCGCGTCGCCGACGCCTGTCCCCGATCCCGTGATGACGAGGACGTACGCGCCCGGAACCGTGCTGTCCGATACGGTCACGGTGATGCTCGCCGTGTCGCCAGCCGTGGAGGTCGTCGCCACCGTTGCACCTGCCGGAGCGCCAGTCACCGCCAGGTGGACCGAGTCGGTGAAGGCGCTGCGGGTCACGATGACGGCGAGGGTGGAATCGTGCCCCTGCTCGATACTGACACTGTCCTTCTCGAGCGCGAGCGCGATAGAGCTCGAAACACTCGCCACAACGGTCAGCTGCAACGTGTCGGCACGCTCGGTGCGCCCCGCGGCGTTCCCGCGCACGACGATCGGATACGTTCCCGGCGCGAGCGCGCTATCGACGGTGATGTCGAGCGCGGTGCTGTCGCCGGTGAGCGCCGGAGTGGCCACCGTCGCAACCAGCCCGGCGGGAAGGGAATCGACCGAGAGCGCTACGGTGTCGGTGAAGCCGCTGTCGCGCGTGACCGCAATGTTGGCCTGGGTCGGCTGACCCTGCACGACGCTGATCGAATCCGGCGCGACGTTCAGCGAGTACGCGGCCCCTTCAGTGATCGTCAGCGCGATCGTATCGGCGACGGCGCTCACCCCGGTCCCGCTGGCGCTCACGATTGCCGAGTAGCTCCCGGGTGTCACTGTCTCACCCACGTCGAAGACGATGGTGGTGGTGTCGCCGCCGAGTGCTGGCGCGGCGATGGTGGTGGTGACGCTGTCGGGGAGACCGGCAACGGCAAGTTGCACGGTGTCGGCGAAGCCGCCGGCGCGCACCAGGGTGGCAACAGTGGAGTCGCTCATACCTTGCGCGATGGAGAGCGCGGCGGGAGCGGTCGTGATCGAAATGCCGGGGGGAGTGGGGGCGGCGGTGACGGTGACGGTGAGCGTCACGGTCTGGTCGGTGAGCCCCGATGCGGTGCCGCGAATGGTGACGGGGTAGTCGCCAGGTGCAACGGTGTCGGCGACGGTGACCGTGAGCGAACTCGTGGTCGCACCGGCGGGGATGCTGGCAGGATCGAAGGTGCCGGTGATGCCGCCATTGGTGCTCTCGGCGGCGAGCGAGACGGCGCCGGCGAACGGATCGGTGCGCACGATGGTGGCGACGATCGGCGTGGTCGTCGCCCCCTGCACGACGGACGCGACGGTGGTGGCGAGAGTGAGGGTGAACGCCCCCGGAGGGGGCGGGGCATTGCCGTTGTCGTCGCCGCAGGCAGCGGCCACTACAAGGACGCACGCGCCAGCGGCGCGGACGAGGCGGGTGTGGATCATGGTCGAGTCTCCCAAGGAGCGCGATGCAGGCAGCGACGTACGACGACAGGCGACGACGTGCGCACGAGAGGCGCGAGCAATACACGCGCGGTCCCGCATCGCCCCGTGTCGCGTGTCACACTAACGAGACAAAGATCTCCGAATCGCGAAGAAAGTCGCACGACACACCCGAGCACGCCGCGAAACACCCGTGAGCCTAACGAGCCCGACCGCGCGACCGGCAGTACGCCTCGTTAGGCCCCGCGCAGCGACCACGACAACGATGGCCCGCGTGCGAGCGTGAGGTCGATCACCGCAACGCGCGCACGCGCCGCACACGCACGCGACCCCCGAAACCGCAGAAGGGCCCGGCATCGCCGGGCCCTCCTCGTCTTCTCGTCTTCGGAGAACTAGACGGGAAAGAGCATCTCCCGATACTTCGGCAACGGCCAGTACTCGTCACCGACGAGCCCTTCCAGGGCGTCACACGCCGCGCGCACCTCGGCCATGCGATCGGCACCGTCCGAGGTGAGGAGCGTGGCGCACGCCGCCACATCCTCGTGCATGTGCTCGGCCTTCTCGATCAGCTTCTGCAGCGCGTCGCGCTTGGTCTTGAGCTGACGGGCCAGCGCCCCCACCTCGTTCGCGCGATCAACACCGGCAATCTCCTTGATCCCCGCCGCCTTCGCCTCCGCCGCCGAGCGGGCCAGCGCACCCTGGTAGGCGTACGCCGCGGGAAGGATGAGCGTGTCGGCCATCTCGCGGATCGTGTGCAGCTCGATCAGCATGTCCTTGAGATAGCGCTCCAGGCGCACGTGATACCGCGACTCCAACTCTTCCTTGCTCAGGATGCCGAGCGCGGCGAAAAGGTCGCGTGAACGCTTCACGGTGAGCTGGGCCAGCGCCTCCGGGGTGCGGCGGAGGTTGGGAAGGCCGCGCTTCTCGGCCTCGACCACCCAGGCGTCGGAATAGTTGTTCCCCTCGAAGCGCACGTTCTTGGTCTCGCGGAAGACCTTGCGCACCACCTTCATCACCGCGTCGTCGGTGTTCTTGGTGGACTTCTTCTCCTCGCGGATCAGGTCCGTGATGTCGGCAACCGCTTCGGCCACCGCGGCATTGAGGAGCGTGACGGGGAAGGCGATCGACTGCGACGCACCGACGGCGCGGAACTCGAACTTGTTGCCCGTGAAGGCGAACGGCGACGTGCGGTTGCGGTCGGTGTTGTCCTTCTCGATCTCCGGGAGCTTGTTGACGCCTAACGAAATGAGGAGCTGCTCGGCGCTCGAGGCCGACGCCTTGCCGCTCGCGATGTCCTCGATCACGCGGGTGAGCATGGCGCCCATGAAGACCGAAATGATGGCCGGCGGCGCTTCGTTCGCACCGAGGCGATGCTCGTTCCCCGACGTCGCGATACCCGCGCGCAGGAGCCCGGCGTGCTTGTGCACGCCGCGCAGCACCGCGGCGAGGAAGACGAGGAAGCGGATGTTCTGGTGCGGCGTCTTCCCCGGCTTGAGGAGGTTGATCCCGTCGAGCTCATTCTCCGACGTGATCGCCATCGCCCAGTTGCAATGCTTCCCCGAGCCGTTCACGCCAGCGAACGGCTTCTCGTTGACGATCGCCTGCAACCCGTGGCGCAACGCCACGCGGCGCAGTACCGACATGACGAGCTGGTTGTGGTCGACGGCGATGTCGGTCTCCTCGTAGACCGGCGCCATCTCGAACTGGCAGGGCGCAACCTCGTTATGCCGCGTCATGATCGGGACGCCAAGCTTGTACAGCTCGTACTCCACCTCGCTGATGCAGGCCTGGATGCGCTCGGGGATGCCACCGAAGTAGTGATCCTCGAGCTGCTGCCCGCGCGGCGGCGCCGCACCGACGAGCGTGCGGTTGGACATGATCAGGTCCGGGCGCATCGCGAAGTGCGTGCGGTCGATCAGGAAGTACTCCTGCTCGGGGCCGAGGGTCGTGTACACGCGCTGCACTCCCTTGTCGCCAAGGAGTGAAAGCAGCTCGATCGCCTTTTCCGACAGCACGTCCGACGAGCGCAGGAGCGGCGTCATCTCGTCGAGCGCTTCGCCGTTGTAGCCGATGAAGACCGACGGGATGCACAGCGTCTTCACGTTCCCCGACTCGAGGATGAAGACCGGCGATGCCGGGTTCCACGCGGTGTAGCCGCGCGCTTCCCACGTTGCGCGCAACCCACCCGACGGGAACGACGACGCATCGGGCTCGGACTGAATGAGCTGCGACGCCGAGAACTGCTCGATGACGTTCTTGTTCTCGTCGAACGTCAGGAACGCGTCGTGCTTCTCGGCGGTGAGTCCGGTCTGCGGCTGGAACCAGTGCGTGAAGTGCGTGGCGCCGCGCGCGACGGCCCAATCACGGATCGCCTGCGCGACCGTGGGGGCGATGTCGGCATCGAGCTTCTTGCCGAGCCGGATCGAATCGCTCAGGCTCGCGAAGACTTCCTGGGGAAGGCGCGAGCGCATGAGGCGCGTGTTGAACGTGTTGATGCCGAACAGCTCGGAGACGCTGGCCTTGTCGCCGTTGGGCGAGGGAGCGGCCTTCGCGCCGCGGGCAGCGATGCCGGCCGTGGCAGACTTGCGCGCACTACTGGACGAACTGGACATGGAGGTCGGGGGCGGGTCGGATGAAAAGGAGCGTGAAGGGCACTGCGTACGCGCACCGCGTGGGCGAAAAGCATGCCGAGCGGTATAGGTGTAACGCCAAACGTGCAAATTCTGCACGATTTGCAATACACGGACACACAAATCAAACGAGTCTGATCCCCGTTTGGCAGTGCGGCGTGCGTTTCACGCACAAAATCCGAGTCGGTCGCCGAAAGTCGGTGACGCGAGGGCGCTGCTCAGAGCCCGAAGAGGGCGCGCACCCGGTCGGCCAGCCCCTTGGAGGTGAAGGGCTTGGGGAGGAAGGCGGCGCCGCGGGGGAGTCGCGCCGATTCGCCGTAGGCGAGCGACGACGCGCCAGAGGAGAAGAGCACCCGCACATCTGGGCGCGCCGCCACCATGCAGCTCGCCAGTTCGACCCCGCTCAATCCCGGCATCACCACGTCGGTAAGCAGGAGGTCGGCGACGGTCGGATCCTGCGACACGAGCGAGAGCGCCTCGTCGGCGTCGCGCGCTTCCGACACCCGGTATCCCTCGCGCCGCAGGGTACGCGCGGTCACCCGACGCACCGACTCCTCATCGTCCACGACCAGTACCGATCGCGTCCACATCGAGAGTTCGGCCGACGGCGTCGTCCGCGCGCTGTCCACCTGTGGGAGGAAGAGCGCGACCGACGTCCCCTCTCCCGGGGTACTCTCGCACGTCACGTAGCCCCCCATCTGGGTCGCAGCGCCAAAGACCAGCGAAAGCCCGAGTCCTTCGCCTCCCCACGCGGAGAAGAGCGGCTCGAATGCCCGCGCCTGCGTCGCCGGCTCCATCCCCACACCGCTGTCGCGCAGTACGATGCGCGCATAGCGCCCGGGGCGCATGACGCCGTGCACCGCGCGGCGCGGCGTCACGCACTCAAAGGAGTCGGTCGAGACGTGCAGCGTTCCACCGCCGGGCATCGCCTGCTTCGCGTTGCGCGCGAGATGAAGGATCGATGCCTCGAGGAGCGACACATCGAGCACCGACTGTCCCGCGTCGGGATCGAGGGCCAGGGTGAGCACGACCGTCTCGCCGACGGTCTTTCGCAGCGTTGCGTCGAGCGCGGCGATCGCCCGCGAGAGATCGGTCGCCTGCGGCGCCGCACTGCGCGACGACGCGGTGCGTGAGAGCTGTCGAGTGAGGACCGCGGCGCGATCGGCGGCGCGACGAATCGTCTCGACATCGGTCCGCAGCGCATCGCGCGGCGCGAGCTCGCTGGCGATGAGTTCTGCCGAGCCGGTGATCGTCGTGAGCAGATCGGAGAACTCGTGCGCGAGTGCGAGTGCGAGACGCCCGACTTCGTCGAGGGCGCGCGCGTCGCGCAACTCGCCTTCGAGCGCCCGCTGCGCCGAGCGATCGCGCAGGCGCACCGCTCGCCAGCCCGGGGGGACGCCGGCGTCGAGCGTGGTGACGAGGACTTCAACCGCGCGCGCCTCGCCGGCGAGGATGTCGGCGTCATGCGTCCAGCGTCCTCCGGCGACGACCGCACCGTCGAGGACGAGTCGGTCACGCGATTCGGCGGTGAAGAGCGCGAGGAGTTCGCCGCCATCACGCGGGAGGCGCGCGGCGTCGAGCAGCGCCGCTGCGCTGCGATTGCTCCACTGCGTGCGCCACCACTCGTCCACGACGAAAAGGGCGTCGTCCGTCGCCTGCGCGAGGGCGCGAAAGACGTCGTCCGAGGGGTACGATGGGGGAGAACCTGGCATCACTCCGAGTAACGCGCGGGACCGGGGAGTCGCAACACTCGCACGCGCACGAGGCAGGGACCAGCCCCGTTACTTTTCGCACATGTCCTCGATAGACCGGTCGCCGCATGAGCCACAGCACGCACCGATGCCGTGGTGGCGACGCGCCCTGCTCGCGCTCGTCGCGCTGTGTGCGATCATCGCGGCGGCGTGGGTCACGACGACCGTGCGCGCGCTGCAGCTCGACGGGAGCTCCACTACGTCGATGGGACCGGGTGACCTCCCGCCGATTCCCAACCTCCCGCCTGGCACGCGCGTCGCGCTCCCCGACTCGTTCATGGGGAAGAGCGGGGCGCTGCGCTTTCGCGCGCTGACGGCCGCTGAAGCATTGGCGATCCCGGGCTTCGTGCAGCAGTTCGGTGAGGCGGCGCTGCGCACGCCGGCAGTGCACGGCGTGGCAAACCCGCACGACACGTCGACCTTCTCGCTCATCGTCGAGCGCCCGTTCGGCGCGAAGCGCGGCGAGCTGCTCAACGGCTATCGCCTCGGGAAGTGGCCCGCCGAGAAGGCGATCATGGCGCGCAACTACTTCAATCCCGGTGGCTTCGTGGAAGTGACGCCGGCCAACGTCGGCCTCGCGCTGTCGCCACACTTCACGTTAGGCGACTTCGTCACGCACGACCAGCGCGACGTGTGGCCTAAGTACGTGGTGCTGGAAGAAAAGCTGATCGACAAGCTGGAACTCGTCCTCGCCGACCTGCAGGCGCACAAGATCCCGACGGGGCACGTGAAGGTGCTGTCGGGCTTTCGTGCGCCGTACTACAACGACCGCGGCGTGGGCGAAGGGATGGCGCGGGCGAGCCGTCATCAGTACGGCGACGCGGCCGACATCATCATCGACGACGATGGCGACGGACGCATGGACGACTTGAACGGCGACGGGCGCGTGGACCTGCGCGACACCGGCCCGCTCTCCGACGCGATCGCCCGCGTGGAGAAGCGCTATCCGGATCTGGTCGGAGGGCTCGGCACCTACCAGGCGACCGGTCCGAGCGGGCCATTTGCGCACGTGGATGTGCGCGGGACGAGCGCGCGCTGGGAAAGCGGATGGTGGAAGCGTGGCAGCTGACGCCGAGTCAGGCGCCGCCAGTCGCGTCAGATCTCTCGTCGGCAATCGGGACAGCGTGCATCGACGGGACGCCCATCAATGAGACGCCCGTCAACGAGGCGCGCATCGCGGCGTACCGTCCGGATGCAGCTGACAGTGGCGATCCGCCCGCCGCGCGGTAGGATCTAGGACTCACGACGCCAGCCGATCCCGACGATGCCACTCCTTTCGCTCGCCCTGCAGCTCGTCGCCATCACGCACGCCACCGTCATCGATCCCGACGTGGCCACGCCGCGACGCGACATGACGATCGTCATTCGCGGGACCCGCGTGGAGCGCGTGGTACGGAGCGCGCCAGGCGCCGTCCCTGCTGGCGCGCGCGTGATCGATGCCACCGGGAAGTACGTCATCCCGGGGATGTGGGACATGCACGTGCATAACGACTTCGCCGGCGGACGCACGCTCCTCCCCCTCTACATCGCGAATGGCGTCACCGGGGTGCGCGACATGAACGGGCGCCTCGGGAACCTGCGCGCGTTCCAGCGCGACATTGCGGCGGGAACGCTGGTGGGGCCGCGTATGGTGGTGTCGGGGCCGTACCTCGTGGGGCGCGCGCTCCCGCCGGCCTTCGGGATGGAGCACTTCGTCGTCAACGACTCGGCCAGCGCGGTGCGCGGCGTGGACACCCTCGCCGCGTTAGGCGTGGACTTCATCAAGGTGCACAACTGGATTCCCGCGTCCGCGTCGCGGGTGATCGCGCAGGAAGCGGCGCGACGCCACATCACCGTCGCGGGACACGTGGCGCTCCCTACCACGCCGCTGCAGGCGGCCCAGCGTGGCCAGCGATCGCAGGAGCACCTCTACGCCTTCCTGAATGAGTGCTCGCCGGCCGACTCCGCGGTAGTGGCGGGCGGGGAGCCGCTGCAGCGGTTCATCATGGGCGAGTGCACGTCGACGTCGCAGGCGCCGGTGTACGCGGGGATCGCGGCGACGGGAATGTGGGTGACGCCGACGCTCATCGTGCAGGTCGCGCTGGGAGAAATGCGCCCGACCATCGTTCCCGGCGACAGCACGGCGCAATTCTACAGCGACTCGCTCATGCGCCGCATCGCGATGGAGCTGGAGATCCCGCCCGACGTCCCTGCACCGGTCCGGGCGGCGGGGGCGATGCTCTTCCAGAAGCGCATGGCGCTGGTCGGGAAGCTCGAGAAGGCCGGCGTTCGCCTCCTGGGTGGTACCGATACGCCACTTGCAGCTGGCGGACCGGGCAAATCCCTGGTCAATGAGCTGCAGCTCCTGGTCAAGGCAGGGCTCACACCGCGTGAAGCGCTGCGCACCGTGACTACCGAGCCGGCGCGCTACTTCGCGAACGACTCCATCGGTGGCGTCGCGGCTGGCCGAGTCGCCGACCTGCTCGTGCTCGACGCCGATCCGTTGGTGGACATTGGCAACGTCGCGCGTATCGCGGTCGTCGTTGCCAACGGACGGCCGTTCGACGCAGCGCAGCGGCAAGCGTTGGTGGAAGATGCGCGGCGCGCGGTAAGCGCGGCTCGCCGCTGAACCGGATCCCGCGCTCGTAGTGCGCGCCTCGCTCTTCGTCCCCTGCTTCGTGGACCAGCTCTATCCCGCCGCGGCGATCGCCGCCGTGGAGGTGCTGGAGCGACTCGGCGTCGAGATCGACGTTCCCGACGGTGCACCGTGCTGCGGACAGCCGCCGGCGAACGCCGGATTTGCCCAAGCAGGCGAAGCCGCGCTCGAGCGCTTCGTGGAGACGTATGCGGAGAGCGAGCACGTCGTGGTGCTTTCGGGAAGCTGCGCGCTGCACGTGCGCGCGCACGCCGGTGGCCTGATCGGCGCCGGACGCCGCGTTGCCGTACGTACGATGGAGTTCTGTGCCTTCCTGCACGATGTCGTTGGGGTCGATCGCGTCGCCGCGCTGGGGGCGTCGCTCGACGCCCGTGTCGCGCTCCACATCGGGTGCCACGCACTGCGCGGTCTGGGACTGGCGACGCCGAGCGAGCGGATGCTCCCGCCGCACAATCTGGTGCGGGCGCTCCTCGAGACCGTGCAGGGACTCACCTTCGCGGCGCTCTCACGCCCCGATGAATGCTGCGGCTTCGGGGGGAGCTTCAGTGTCGACGAGGGAGCAGTCTCCACGCGCATGGGCGACGATCGCTGGCGCGACGTGCACGGCGCCGGTGCCACCGCGCTCGTCTCGACCGACGTTTCCTGCCTGTTGCACCTGCGAGGCGTCGCGGGAGCTCGCGGTAACGCGCTCCCGTCGTGGCACGTTGCCGAAGTGCTGGCCGGACGCGCTCGATGATACCGCCGGTTGCAGCTGGCGAGGATCGCTCCGCCGGAGACGAGGTGATTGCACCTCGAGGGGATCACGCCGCGCGCGCACTCCCGCTCCTCGATGCGCGCGGAGCCGTCGACCACGCGGGCGCCGCCGCACGCTTCAATGCCGACGCCGAACGCACCGGGTGGCACGACGGCGCGCTCTGGTTCGTGCGCGAGAAGCGCGACCGCGCCGCCGCGTCGGTTCCCGAATGGGAAACGCTGCGCGACCTCGCCTCGGCGATCAAGACGCACACCCTCGCCCACCTCGACGAGTATCTCGAACGCTTCGAGCGCGCTGCGACCGCGCGCGGCATCGTGGTGCACTGGGCGCGCGACGCCGAGGAGCACAACCGCATCGTCCACGCCATCCTCGCCGAACGTGGCGTTAGGCGTGTGGTGAAGAGCAAGTCGATGCTCACCGAGGAGTGCGGGCTCAATCCGTATCTCAACGCGCGCGGGATCGAGGTCATCGACACCGACCTCGGCGAGCGCATCGTTCAGCTGCGGCATGAACCGCCGAGCCACATCGTTATGCCGGCGATTCATCTCAAGAAGGAGGAGATCGGGGAGACGTTTCACGAGGTGATGGGGACGCCCGCCGGGCTTTCGGATCCCGACCTGCTCACCGCCGCAGCGCGGGCACAGCTGCGCGAGCACTTCCTTGGCGCCGACGCGGCGATGACCGGCGTCAACTTCGGGATTGCCGAGACGGGTGGGATCGTGGTCTGCACCAATGAGGGGAATGCCGACCTGGGGACCGCGCTGGCTCCGGTGCACATTGCGTCGATGGGGATCGAGAAGCTGATCCCGCGTGCGGAAGATTTGGGAGTCTTCCTTCGGTTGCTCGCACGGAGCGCGACCGGGCAGGCAAGCACCGTGTACGCGTCGCACATGCATGCGCCGCGCCCAGGGCAGGCGCTGCACGTGGTGCTGGTGGACAACGGGCGCAGCGAACAGTTGGGGCGCGCAGATTTCTGGGGCTCGCTCAAGTGCATTCGCTGCGCGGCCTGCCTCAACACGTGCCCGGTCTACCGACGATCGGGGGGCTACAGCTACGGGGCGACGGTGTCCGGGCCGATCGGAGCGGTGCTCACCCCGGGGCGCGATCTGCAGCGCTATGCGTCGCTCCCGTTTGCCAGCACGCTCTGCGGCTCCTGCACCGCGGTTTGCCCGGTCAAGGTGGACCTCGATACACAGCTGTACAAATGGCGGCAGCAGGTGGCGGCGGCGGGACTGGTGCCAGCACGGAAGGCGTGGGGGATGCGCCGGCTCGGCGCGCTCCTCGCCGATGCCCAGCTGGTTCAGCTGGCGGGAGCGGTCGTGCGCACGGCGCTGCGCGCGCTCCCCAGCGGCGTAGCGCGCCGCCTCGCCGGCGGGTGGGGGCGCACGCGCACGCTCCCGACGGCGCCCAAGGGGAGCTTCCGCGACTGGTATCGCAGCAACCGGCCGCGCTCATGAGTGCGCGCGACGAGATTCTCCGGGCGGTGCGTGAGGCGCGCATGGCGACGTTTGGGAGGAGTGCGCTTCCTGGGCTCCCCACGCTCCCAAAGACGCGCGCGGACGATGACGATGCGCGCGACGTGCTTGTCGAACGCTTCACCGCGGCGACGCGAGCGGCGGCCGCGCAGGTGGACCATTGCCAGCGCGCGCAGGTGGACACGCTCGTGCGGTCGTGGTTTCCGCAGGCCACGCAGATGTTCTCGATGGTTTCCGACGTGCCGGGTAATGTGGAGCTCCCGAGCGATCCTCATGTACTCCGCGCGCTCGACCTGTTCGTCTGCGAGGGAGAGATCGGCGTTGCCGAAAACGGCGCCATCTGGCTCCCGACGTCGCGTCTGGGCATGCGCGCGGCGCTCGTGCTGGCGCACGACGTGGTGGTACTCCTTTCACGCCATGCGATCGTGCGCGACCTGCACGCGGCGTATTCGGCGGTTGATGTGTCGGCCGAGGCATTCGGTGTGTTTCTCGCCGGCCCGTCGAAGACCGCCGACATCGAGCAGTCGCTGGTGATCGGGGCGCACGGGGCGTGCACGACGCGCGTGGTGCTGCTCGACGATTGATCAGTGCGACTCCCCGACGCTCCCGGGCGTCAGCACACCAGCGTGTCGCGAGCCCGACAGCTGCAATGCGCGTCCGCGGGAGTGGCGCGCGTCCGCGGATTCAACGCGCTTTCGCGGATGTGACGCGGTGGCGCGCTCCCTCGATCCCCTACAGCAGTTCCTTGAGTCGCGACAGCTCGATGTTCCCACCGCAGACAATGGGGACGACCGTTGCGCCTGGCGGAATCGTGAGGCGCTCGGTGAGGAGCGGGACGACCGCAGCCGCACCCGCGGGCTCCGGCACGACCTTGCAGCGCGACATCAGGACACGCATCGCCTCGACGATCTCCGCGTCGGGGACGACAAACCAGTCGTCGACGAAGGCTTGGCAGTGCGCGAGGTTGCGCGTCCCGGCAAACGGAGCGGCGAGTCCGTCGGCGATCGTATCGAGCGACTCGAGACGCTGCGGCGAACCGGCGGCGAGCGACCGCGTCATCCCCGGAGCCCCCTCGGGCTCGACGCCGATGACCCGCACCTTGGGGCGCCGTTGCTTGATTGCCGCCGCAACCCCCGAGATGAGTCCCCCGCCACCGCAGGCGACAATCACCACGTCGACCTCGGGGACCTGCGTGAGGATCTCCATTCCCACCGTCGCCTGCCCAGCGATCACTCGCAGGTCGTCGAATGGGTGCACGAGCGTAAGTCCGCGTTCGCGCTGCAGATCGAGCGCGGTCTGCAGGAGATCTCCCGATGTCTGGATCACCTCACCGCCGTATTCGCGGGTGGCCGCGACCTTTGAGGGGACCGCGTTCGCCGGCATGACGATCGTCGCGTGAATGCCGAAGCGTGCCGCCCCCCAAGCGAGCGCTTGTGCATGATTTCCCGCCGAAAGCGAGATCACACCGCGCTCGCGTTCATCGTGCGTGAGCTGCCGCAGGGTGTTGATCACGCCACGCGCCTTGAACGACCCGGTCTTCTGGAAGAGTTCGAGCTTGAGGACGACCCACGCGCCGGCGCGACGTCCGAGATACGATGACCCCATCACGGGCGTCATGTGGACGTGCGGTGCGATCGCCGCCTGCGCTTCCCGGATGGCGTCGAGCGAGACGAGCGGCGACGGGGAAGGGGCGTTCATGGCGAATATGTATGCGCTCTAATCTGCATTCGCGCCATGCAGATTTCTGAAAGATTGCGGTGCGGCAACGAGATGCGGGGGGCCGCGTCACCTTGAGGACGCTGCCGCGCCCCCCTACCTTCCCCGCTCCACGGCGCCGTAGCCAAGTGGTAAGGCAGCGGTCTGCAAAACCGCTATTCGCCGGTTCGATTCCGGCCGGCGCCTCTGGCAGAACATCTCCGATCGCAGAACCCGCGCGCGTCTCCGGCTCCCGCCGCGAGACGCGCGTTTCGTGCGCGGGGCGCGCGCTCCTGATGCGAGCGCCCGTTCCTCGCGCGGGAGTCGTCCACGCGGGACCCGCCCATGCGCGCCCTCTCCCTCCGAGCCGGCCCCGACGCGCTCCGTCTCATCCGCGAGCGCGGCTTGCGCGCGCAGGACATCGATATCGTCCCGGGTGCGTCGGGGGGCGCCAAGTGGCTCGTCCTCGCCGGGCTCGATCGCTTCCTGTTCGGCACCTTTCTCGCCGAACCGCGTACGCGCCCTCTCCATCTCATCGGCTCGTCGATCGGGAGCTGGCGCATGGCCTGCCTCGCCCAGCGCGACCCGGTCGCCGCGCTCGGTCGCGGGCACCACGCCTACATCTACGACCAGCACTATTCGCGGCGCCCCTCCACCCGCGAAGTCACCGAGGTCCTCACGCGCGCGCTGGACACGCTCCTCGGTACGCACGGTGTCGACGAGATCCTTTCGCACCCGTGGGCGCGCCTGCACATCATCACCGCCGAGGGGCGCGGACTCGCGGCGAGCGAACGTCGGTTGCTCCTGACCGCGTCGATCGCGATTGCCGCCGCCGGGAACCTCGTCAGCCGCAAGTCGCTCGCCCTTCAGATGCGGCGCAACATCTTTCACTCGGCGGGCGACCTCACGCCGTTCGCGCACCTGGCCGACCTCCCGACGGTGCACCACCGCCTAACGTCGGAGAACCTTCGCGCGGCGCTCCTGGCGTCTGGCTCGATCCCGCTCCTGCTCGAGGGAGTGCGCGTTCCCGGAACTCCGCGCGGCGTGCATTGGGACGGCGGAGTGCTCGACTATCACCTCGACCTCGACTTCGGGCCGGGCGACGGGCTCGTGCTCTATCCGCACTTCTACAGCCACGTCGTCCCCGGCTGGTTCGACAAGTCGCTCACCTGGCGCCGCGCGCGCGGTGACAACTTCCGCCGCGCGCTCCTCATCGCGCCGTCCGACGAATTCGTCGCGGCGCTCCCCCGCCAGAAGATCCCCGACCGCAAGGATTTCTACGCGATGGACGACGCCACTCGGCGCCTAACGTGGCAGCGCGTGGTGGACGAGAGCGCACGGCTCGGCGACGAGCTCGCCGATCTCCTGGCGACCGGGCGGGTCGCCGAGCGCGTCGAGGCGTGGTGACGCCCGGCGCGCCCGGCCGGTGACCTAACGAGTGAGCTTGGCCCCGGTGAGCAGGGCGACAGCGCCCAACGTGGTCTGCGCCGCATTGAGTCCCAGACGAAAATCCTTGTCGCTGTAGGTCGAATAGAGGTCGGTGACCTGGTGCCAGTTCGGGTCCCACCCGGCGCCCACCTGTGCGCCGCGCTCGTTCTCTCGCAGAGAGATCGCGGGGATCAGGTCCTGAAACGGCCCCGAGTCGGTATTGGTCATGTGCGGGCCGACCGTCGCCGGATAGTCGGTCGCGTACTTCTCATTCGCCGCGTGGAAGAACCAGGCAAGCTTGGCCGACGCTTCCGCCATTTTCGAGTTGGACTGGAACTCGACGTTCACGTCGGCCTCGGGGCGCTGCTCCTTCGGGAGCGTCCCGTCGGCGAGCGGCATTCCGTGATCGAAGAGCATCATGTCGTGCTGGATCATCCCGAGCCACTTGGGTTCGGGATACTTCCCCGAACCGGCCGGCGATTCCTTTCCCTGCAGCGGCGCGCGCTGCTCGACATACGCACGCGCGCCGTTGAGCCCAGTCTCCTCGTTGTTCCAGAGCGCAAAGCGGATCGAGCGCTCGGTGGTGATGTCGGGGCTCGAGAAGACGCGCGCGAGTTCCATCACAAGTGCCGTTCCCGAGCCGTCGTCGTTGGCCGCTTCCCCCCAGCCGATGCCGTCCATGTGCCCACCGACGATGTACATCTCCTCCGGGTGCGTCGTCCCGACCTTGGTGCAGTAGACGAGCTGGCGTTCGCCCGGAGTGCTCGGCTGCGAGTTGAGCTTGCGGAGCGTGGCGTCGCGCTGGGCGAGCGAGTCGTTGTTCACCCCCGTGCGGGCGATGTTGCCGCGAAGACGCGACCCTCCCTGCCCCATTCGCGGCGCGTTGGCGGGGCGACGCGCTCCCTGCGGCGGCGCCGCCGGGCGGTTGGTTGCAGCTGGCGGGTTGAACTGGTACGTCACCCGCTCGGTGTTCGTGCAGCCGTAGCTCTTGAGCTGTGCCTCGATCCAGTCGAGCGCGGCGCGGTTGCGGTCGGTCCCCTGGCGCCGGTCGCCGAAGGCGGTCAATCCCTTGATCGTCGCCTTGTACTTCTCGAGGTGCAGCCGCTCGACCATCCCCGGGATCGGGTCGGTGGAATCGGCCGGTGCTCCCTGGGCGGAGAGCGGCGACGAGAGCGCGAGCGCGAACACGGTAGTTGCACAAACGACGGAGTGACGGCGCATCATGTGAGAGTCAGGAGTAAAGAAGACGTCCGGAGAAGCCTACCGCTGCGGCTCGCGTTCGGGGTCGGGCATCGCCTTGACCGAGCGTGCGACGAGACCAATCCCCCCGCCCACCAGCACCAGCATCACCAGCGTATCGAACAACGTGGTGGGACGGAAATAGACGCCGAGGTTGGCGACGATCCCCACGAGGATGATCAGTGCCCCGGCCATGGTGAGCCCCCACCCGAGGACCGATCGCCCGTTGAAGAAGAGCGCGCCGACGCCGATCACCAGCGGGAAAAGCGAAAGCCCAAACGCGTTGTAGCCGTAGAACTGCCATCCGCCGCTCGTGACGATCACGTGCGTGAGGAGGAGGTAGAGCCCGGCAATCAGCATCGCCGCACCGGCGAAGAACATGCCGAGTCCTCCGGTCGTTCCGCCTGCACCTTTCATGGCTTTCACGGGGTCGGGGAAGAGGGGGACTCTACGGCGCGACCCATCACGAGGCAATTCCTGCGGCGCTATCCCGAAATGGAACGGATAACGCGCCGCATCTGCTGATGATGGCGCTCGCCATGTCGCAGGATGACGAGTGCCGCGTCGCCGAAATTGAGCGAGACCCGCCGCGCCAGTGGTGAAGCAAACCGCACTCGGCGCCATTCCCGGTCGCGCGCCGATTCCATCAGGACGCGAAGCGACGCATTGCCGCGGAGAAATGCGTCGAGGACGTCGGGACGCGGCGTGGGACCCGGGACGACGACTCGCGGCGCGGGGAGCTTGAAGGTCGAGGTCATCGACCAGACGAGCAGGCGACCGCTGAGCGTTGCGCGCCACCTCCCGCGCTCGCGCGGGGCACGTTGCCCGCGCAAGGCCTCCTGCATTTCCTCGAGATAGAGGTCACTGGTGATACAGAGATGCTCGAGGATCGCATCGATGCTCCACGCGCCTTCGCCTGGAGAGGTTGAGCGGTCCCTCACTTCCATCGTCCGCACGAGCTGATCGACCGCGGTATCGAGCGCCACGAGTCCGTCCGAGACGAGGGCGCCAAGTGCATCCTGCGTTGAGACGATGCGCGAGCCGGGCGAGGCTGGCGCCGCTTCTGTCATGGTCACGATGCATCCTCCTCACGAAGTCTCACGCGGTGCCCCCAGTGCGCGATCACCCGCTCGGCGACCGCGTCGATCGGGTACCGTCCGGGGTCGAGGGCGAAGTGCTGGCACATGCCGTCGATCTGCGCGAACAGCGCGTGCGCATCGGCGTCGGGTTCGGGCGAACCCCCTTCCTCGACGTATCGCCTGAGGGTGCCGAGGATCGTCGAGGTCCAGCCGTCGAGCGCGGGGCCAAGCGCCGCGCGCACGGACGGTTGGGTGCGGGTCGCGTACGACAAGCGCCAGAAATCGAGATGCTCGCGTACGATCTCGACGCTCCCGCGGACGAGAGCGGCGAGGCGGGCGTTGGGTGTGGCAGCGTCGGCGATCGCAAATGACTGCGCGACGTCGGCCATGCTCTCCTCGAAGATGGCGCGGAGGAGCGCCTCCTTTCCCTCGAAATGGGAATACAGCAGTCCCGTGGCGACGCCCGCCTGGGCGGCGATCGCCCGAACGCTCGACCGCCCGTATCCGTCGCGGGCGAACAGGACGAGCGCAGCATCGAGCAGTCGCGCACGGGTCGATGCGCGAAGGGCGTTGTTCTGCTCGGCGGTACGTGGCATGTCTGGCGCAGCAGGTAGAATGAACGATCGTTCAACAATAAACACAGACTTCCTGGAGAATCGCAACCCTCGGTTCAGCGAGGGACCCTATCCGACTACCTTTCAGTATGTCCAAGACCAAGCCGATCGTCCCGAGCACGTTCTCGTTCATCGAGAACGAGCGTACCTATACCTGCGTGCGCGAAGGGCTGCGCGGCGCCCAGGACGACCCGTGGTGGTGGTTCAGCGTGTCGAGCGATGACCGCCATCGCTACGCGCCGTTCCGCGCCGAGCCGGGCGATACCGAAGCGACGGTCCGTCCGCGCGTTGTCGCCTATTACGAAGACCTCCTCGTGCGCCGCGCGGCGCCGGCCGAACCGCGGTGGCGCGGGCGCGGCAGCGGAAACCAGGGGAAGTCCACGCCGGTTTCGACGCCGGCCGCGTCGTCGGAGGACGACGAGGAGTAGCCGCGCCGAGCGGCGGGTTCAGCAATCGATGGTTTGGTAATTGACGAGCGGCCGCGGGAAGAGTTCCCGCGGCCGCTCGTATTTATCCAGCCCGGCACATCTCGCCTCGCGACCCGCTGCGTGGCGCTCCCGCTCAGGTTGCGAGCGGCGCCAGCGGGAGTGCGCCAACGCCCGTGGCATCGCCGGTGACGATACGCCGGTGATAGTCGATCTGCCCGAGGTGATACGTGAGGTGCACCGCGAGGTGGAGCAGCCCGCGTCCAATGGTAAAGGTGCTCGTGCCGATCGTCATCGACTGCTCGAGGCGAGCCGCGTCGAGAGCATCCAGCGAGAGTGCGACTTCTGCTGCGGTGATGTGGACCAGCGCTGCCAAGTCGGCGCGTGACGTGTCGCGCGTCTGGAACTCGGCCTCGCGATCGCGCACGTAGCCCGACGCGCCGAGCCCGGCGCCGATGAAGTGGCGCAAGTTGCCGCAGAGGTGAAGGACGAGCGTCCCGCCGCTGTTCGGTGCACCGGGCGGGAGCACCCAAAGCGAGGCATCGTCGGGATAGGTGAGGACCTCGGCACGAAGCGTGGCGAGATCGCGGGCGAAGATCCTCGAAAAGTCCGCAGCGGTCATGTCGGCCTGTGGTCAGGGGAGGCGGTCGAGGGAACGGTCGATCCCGGCAACCGTCACCTGCACCTTGGCTGCCTTGCCGCTCCCGGCAGCAAACTCCACCGTGCCGGAAGTGCGCAGGAATTCGAAGCGCGTGGCGCTCTGCGGCACGAGCTCGAGTGCCACGCCGCGCCCGAACGGATCCATGAAGAGCTTGTTCCCCTGCCGAGTGACGATGGCGAGGCGGTCCTTCCCTACGCCGTAGTTGCCGACGAGGCGATCGAGCGCCGCGGCGGCGAGCGTCACCTTGGGCTTGCTCTCGCGGGGTCCGCGTTCGTCGGTCGGTGGATCGGCGAGCGGGCGAACCCAGAAGTTGCGAAAGCGCACCGGGTGATCGTGATCCTGCAGCATGAAGGGGAGCGCGTCCGCATGCTTCTTGTAGGGATCGAACTGCAGCCAAGCAGTCGGTCCCCACAGCTCCTGGTTGTCCTGCACCAGCACGCCGTTGTGGAAGACGGTGAGACGAGTCGGGGAGAGAACCGAACCGTCGGCCTTGAAGCGCGGGCGGCGGAAGATCACGTCGTACGTCTGCCACTGACCGGGCGGGCGCGATGCGTTGACGAGCGGCGGATGCTGGCCGTAGAGCGCGGAGGCCTGTCCGTCGGCGTAGGTGTCGCTCTGGTACGAGTCGAGCACCTGGACTTCGTACAGCCCCATGAAGTAGACGCCGCTGTTGCCGCGATCCTGTCCTTCTCCGTGCGCCGGAGTTGGGGTCGCCCATTCGATGTGCGCCTGCACGTCGCCGAAGGCACGCTTGGACTTGATGGGACCGGCGCCGGGGACGGTCTGCATGTAGCCGTCCTTCACGATCCACTTGGCAGCGGAGCCGTCGGCTGCGGTCCAGCCGTCGAGCGACTTGCCGTCGAAGAGGACCACCGCGTCGCTCGGCGGTGCACCCGGTTCAGCGCCGGGAGTAACCACTCTCGGCTTAGGGCGCGAGAGGTCGTGGACCTTCCACACGCGCCCCGCATCCTGCGCG
Organism: Gemmatimonadaceae bacterium; assembly: GCA_044225935.1. Lineage (GTDB taxonomy): Bacteria > Gemmatimonadota > Gemmatimonadetes > Gemmatimonadales > Gemmatimonadaceae > SCN-70-22. The sequence goes on along the minus strand of JBGAHX010000005.1, from coordinate 53,089 downwards.
GTCGCGGGGCGTGCAGCGAGACCCGTCAGCAGCAATCCGGCAACGGCGAATGAGAGCAGGCGTCCTGTCATGGCGTGATCCAGGTCAGTCGGAGAGGATGAAGGTGACTTTCAGCGCGACACGATACTCGGTGATCTTTCCCTTCTCGCACTCGACCTTTTGGCTCTCGACCCACGCCCCCTTCACGTTGCGCAGCGTCTTGTGGGCGCGCTTGATGCCAACCTCGATGGCATCGTCGAACGACTTCTTGGATGACGCAATGATCTCGGTGACCTTGGCGACTGGCATGTCAGGCTCCTGATGTGAGGCGAAAGAGGGAGCGTTCCCCGCTCGTGCGTGTGCGCGGGGGCTGACCTAAGCAACGACCGACCGCGAGATGACGCAAGCCGAAGCGGCCGCCGCCACGGGGGGCGTCGACCGCTCGGTCCTGCACGATCACCTCACGTACTCCCCGCGGACATGCGGCCGCGGGGAGGCGCGAGGTACTGCGCCTACTGGGCCGCGACGAGCTTCACGAGGTTGTCGAGGGCGATGCGGTACTCCTTCGCCGCCGCGTTGTACGTGATCGAGTATGCCGCGGGATACGAACCAGTGATCGCGACCTTGGTCGGGACGCTGACATTGTAGGAGTAGCCCTCGGCCTTGGTCTTCGCGGTCTCGATGAACGCCTTGGTGATCATCGGTTCGGCGAAGATGAAGCGCCCGTTGTACGACCCGTAGATGAAGGTGCGGGTGAACATGTGGTTGTTAGGCGGCGGCTGCAGCTCGGGCGAGCTCGTGTCGAGCCAGTGCATCCCCATGAGCGGAACGGCGGCGGCTTCGGCCGGAACGTTGGCCAGGACCGACGCGGCGGCGAAGCCGGCTGGGACGTACGACGCATCGGGGAAGATCGCGCTCTTGGCCGGGAACTCGGGGTTCACCGGGTTCATCTGGTCGCGCTCGGCCGGCGTGATCTGGAAGAAGTGGAAGTCGAAGTGCGGATGCGTGTAGACGTGCTCCGGCTCGTGCCCCATCGGGTTCCAGTCGAGCATCACGTGCTTGTAGCCGGTCGACGCCCCTTCGGCGGGGACGGCGAGCGAGAGCATCGCCGCCGACGGCATTCCCGGCATCGGCGTCATCGGGAGCGAGTTCATCGCAGTCTCGGAGATCGCGACGCCGAGCGACTTGATCTGCCCCGCGTTGTCGAGCGTGATGAAGGTGCGGGCGGTGCCATCGCCGAGCGCCTGCGACGCGCCGTACACGAGGCGCGGGCCACGCGGCGAGGTGCTCTCCTTGGAGCAGGCGGTGGCGCCGGTGGCGAGGGCGACGAGTGCCACGGCGGTGGCAGCGCGATGCAATGTGCGGAGCGCCGGGATGCGCGACAGGCCGAGGGCGGCGGGAAGGATCGAATACATGGCAGTGTGCCTCAGGATCGTATGAAGACGTGGTCAGCTGGTGCGATCGATGTGGAGGGATGATGCCGTTTCCCGATTCGTGCCGAATGGGTGAAATGACCCGTCTTTGCACATGATGGGTTGAGCCTCGCTGGCGACTCGTCAGGCACCGGTCACGAGTCGGTACGCTCCCTCGCGCGCGCGCGGTTGCGGCGTTCTCTTCAAGGCGTGCCGAACATCACATCAATCCCCGGACCGATGGACAAACGCGCCTTCCTCCGCACGATCGGCGGTGCCACGCTCGGGGCGTGGATCGCACCGGAGCTGCTCACTCGTTATGCAGCGCTCGCGCCGCAGGCGTTGGCACGCACGGAGCCATTCTGGGACGCGATTCGCGCGCGCTACAAGCTCACGCCCGACTACGTCAACCTGGAGAACGGCTACTTCTGCCTGCAGGCGGAAGAGGTGCTCGACGGATTCGTCGCGCGTGTGCGCGAGATCAATCGCGAGGCGTCGCACTACATGCGCACGCGCCAGGTGGAGGACAAGCTTCGGGTGCGCGACCGCCTGGCGACGATGGCGGGGTGCGAGCCGGGAGAGCTCATCATCACCCGCAACACCACCGAGTCGCTCGACACGGTGATCGCCGGCTTCGACTGGAAGGCGGGAGAGGAGGCGGTGATGGCGGTGCAGGACTACGGCGCCATGCTCGACATGTTCAAGCTGCAAGCGAGGCGATATGGCACCGTGAACCGCATGGTGTCGCTCCCCAACGATCCGCAGAGTGACGACGAGATCGTCGAGCTCTACGCCGGGGCGCTCACGCCGCGCACGCGCCTCCTGATGGTGAGCCACATGGTGAACGTCACCGGGCAGATCCTCCCGGTGCGCAAGATCGTCGACATGGCGCAGGCGAAGGGGGTGCAGGTGATGGTCGACGGGGCGCACACCTTCGCGCACCTCGACTTCCGCATCCCCGACCTCGGCGCCGACTACTACGGCGCCTCGCTCCACAAGTGGCTCGGCACCCCGTTAGGCGCGGGGCTCCTCTACGTGCGCCGCGACCGCATCAAGTCGCTCTGGCCGATCTATGCGGACCTGGGGATGGCCGACGACGATATCCGCAAGTTGAACCACACGGGGACGCATCCGGTGGCCACCGACCTCGGGATCCTCGGCGCGATCGACTTTCACGAAGCGATCGGCATCTCCCGCAAGGAAGCGCGCCTGCGCTATCTGCAGCGCTACTGGACCACGAAGGTGCGCGGCCATCGCAATATCGTCGTCAATACGCCGGTCGATCCCGCACGTTCGTGTGCGATCGCCAACGTCGGGATCACCGGGATGACGCCAGCCGACCTCGCCAAGACGCTGATGGAGAAGTACCGCATCTGGACGGTTGCCATCGACTTCGAGAATGTGCATGGTGTGCGGGTAACCCCGCACCTGTTCACCAGCACAGCAGAGTTGGACCAGTTGGTCACCGCGCTCAAGACCCTGGCGTCGTAGCCGACCGAACTCCCGTCCCCCGTCCCCCGTCTCCCGTCCGCTTCCATGTCCTCCCCACGCTTCGCCTACTTCAACGGCTCCATCGTCCCCATCGAGCAGGCGCAGGTCAACATCATGACCCACGCGCTGCACTACGGCACCTCGATCTTCGCCGGGATGCGCGGCTACTGGAACGCCGAGGAGGAAGAGCTCTACATCTTCCGCCCGCACGACCACTTCAAGCGCTTCCTGCAGTCGGGGAAGCTCATGCGCATGTCGCTCCCGTACACGACGGAGCAGCTGACGGCGATCCTGGTCGACCTGCTCCGCGCCGAGGGGTATCGCGAGAATTGCTACATCCGCCCGCTCGCCTTTGCGTCGTCGCACACGATCGGCGTGAAGGTGCACGATCTCGATACCGCGCTGACCATCTTCGCAATGCCGTTCGGGTCGTACATCGAGAATGAAGAGGGGGCGCACGTGGCCTTCTCGGCGTGGCGTCGCGTGGACGACAACGCGATCCCCGCGCGCGGGAAGATCGGCGGGGCCTACGTGAACTCGGCGCTCAGCTCCACCGACGTGCGGCTGGCGGGCTACGATGAAGCGCTGGTACTCAACGACGACGGGCACGTCTCGGAGATGAGCTCGGCCAACTTCTTCATCGTGCGAGACGGCGTGGCGATCACGCCACCGGTGCAGTCCAACGTGCTCGAGGGGATCGTGCGGCGCTCGCTCATCCAGCTCCTGCGCGACGAACTCGGCGTCGAAGTGCTGGAGTGCAACGTCGACCGGAGCGAGGTCTATCTGGCCGACGAGGCCTTCATGTGCGGGACCGGCGTGCAGCTGGCGGCGATCACCCGCATCGAGCACCGCGCCATCGGGAGTGGCGCCATGGGCGACATCACCGGGCGGTTGCGCACCCTGTTCTTCGACGTGGTGGCCGGGCGCGCGCCACGCTACCGCAGGTGGCTCGAGCCGGTCTACAAGAGCGCAGCGAACGGCACGCCGAACGGCGCGCCCAGCGTCACCGCACGCGCTTCCAGTCCAGCCATACCAGCACGGTAAAGAGCGTCATCGTCACCGCCGAGATCGCGCACCAGGGGCAGAAGGTGTGCATGATGATGAACTCGGCGTGCTTGAGGCGGAGTGTGAAGAGGAAGGCCGGATAGACGAGCGTGGCGAGCGCGATCGTCGGCCAGCGTGCGGCGACGAAGCGTTCGCTCGCACCGACGAGCGCCACGATGAAGATGAGCGTGTAGCCGACCGCGCCGATGAGTGCGACGTCGTAGCCGAGGAAGTATCCCCACTGCGAGAGCTGCACGGTTTCGCACCCGTGGCCGGCCCCACAGCGCAATGCCCCCATGTAGCCGAGCTTCCAGAGGTGGAGGTAGGTGGCGACGCCGGCGTTGAGGAGGGCGAGGACGGCGAACGTCTGGCGCAGGGCTGGGGAGTAGCGGCGGTCGGCGGAACTGTCGGCGTCGTCGTGGCTATCGGTCAGCGGTGCGACGTCGGGGCGCGTGGCCATGGGGGGAGCGTCGTTCGTGAGTGGGGAGCGGCGGCCGGTCTTCGCGGCCCCTGCTGGCGAGCAACGGAGGCCTGAGACGTATCCGTCGAAAATCGCAGCTTGGTCGGGGAACTGCCACCGCATGGCGACCACAATCTGGTACTCAGTGGTGCGACGGGACGACGGTTGATCCCGGCCGACGTCTCGGCTCGGACGCATCCGCGCCGGCAAGCCGCCGCCGCCGTCGCTCTTGACGCCAAATCGGGCATAGATAGGTTGTCTGACTATCATAGTCAGGTAGTCTACCTATCATGCCGCAGCGCGACTCCAAGAACGACCTGCTCCCTGGCACGCTCGACATGCTCGTGCTGCACACCCTCACGCTCGGGTCGCTGCACGGGTACGCGATCGCGCAGCACATCGCCAAGGTGTCGGGCGACGTGCTGCAGGTGGAGCAGGGATCGCTCTATCCCGCGCTCGAGCGCCTGCAGCGCGCCGGTTGGGCGACGGCCAAGTGGGGGGTGTCGCCGACGGGGCGACGAGCGCGCTACTACACCATCACGGCGAGCGGCAGGAAGCAGTTGGGGCAGGAGCTCGCTGACTTCGACGCGGTCGTCCTCGCAATCGCCCGTGTGCTGGGCCGAGCGGAGACGCCCTGATGTCCTGGCTCGACGGGATGCGGCATCGCCTGCGCACGTTGTTCCGCTCGGAAGCGTACGAGCGCGAGCTGCGCGAGGAGATGGAGTTGCACCTGGAGCTCGACGCGCAGCAGCAGGGGGATGCGTGGGCGGCGCGGCGGCGGTTTGGGAATCGGACGGGGCATGTGGAGGAGACGAGGTCACACACGTGGCTCCATGCGACCGATACGGTGAGGCGCGACTGGGCGTTTGCGTGGCGGTCGATGCGGCGAGCGCCGGGTGTCGCGGTGACGGTGGTCGTGACGCTCGCGCTCGGGATCGGCGCGAACGCGACGACGTTCTCGTTCCTCGACGAGATGTACTTGCGACCTCCGGAAGGCATTCGCGAGCCGGCGACGCTACGTCGGATCTGGATCGAGCACACTCGCACGGGCGAGGGAAGGCCGAACAAATCGCAGGCGATGCATTACCCGATGTACCGAACGATGGCGGCGGCAACAGGCGACTCCTCTTCGGTCGCTCTCTCCACCACCGACTTCGGCCTCCGGGCCGGGCGTGCGCTCGACGCGCCACGTATCCGGACCGTCTACGCCTCCGCCAACTACTTCGACGTCCTCGGCGTGCGCGCCGAACGAGGGCGCTTCTTCACACCCGACGAGTCGCGATTCGTCGATCCACGGTACGTCGTCGTCATCAGCGACGCCTTCTGGCGATCGCACTTCGGCGCGCGGGAAGACGTACTTGGTACCCAGATCGATGTGGGGAGTCGAGCGCACACAATCGTGGGCATCATCGCCCCACCCTTCCGTGGGCTGGACGTCCAACGTGCGGACGCCTGGGTGCCGCTGGCAACACATCCGCAGCCGAGCTGGATGCGTGAACCGTGGTGGGAATCGACGAACGTCTACAGTTTTCGCGCCGTCGCCCGCGTGTCGCCGTCATTCAGCGAGCGCGCATTCGCGGCGCGTGCCACGCAACAAGTGCGCGCACTGAATCGCGAGCTGAACGGCGCGCGCGCCGACACGCTGATGACGGCCGAAACCGGTTCGATCATCGAAGCGCGCGGCCCCGGAACTCCGGGGCAGGAACTCCTCATCAGCACCCGACTCGGGGGCGGGGCAGTCATCCTGCTGCTCATCGCCGCCGCGAATGTGATCAACGTGCTCCTCGCCCGCGCCGTCGCGCGTCGTCGGGAGATCGCGTTGCGACTCGCCTTGGGCGTCTCGCGGCGACAGCTGATTCGGCTACTCATGACCGAATCGCTGCTGCTGACAGTGTTCGCCGCGATCGTCGCCGGCTTCGTCGGCTGGTGGGGAGGCGCGGCGCTTCGGCGGCTACTGCTTCCGGACGTCGAATGGTCTACGCCGGCATTCGACGTACGCATCGCGCTCTTCACGATCGCCATTGCCGGCGCCGCAGGAATCATCGCGTCGCTTATCCCTGCGCTGCAATCCAGCCGTGCCGACGTCGCGACTGCGCTCACCGAGTCGGTGCAGGGAGGAGGTAGACGGCATCGTTCACGCTTGCGGCAAGGGCTGGTAGTCGCGCAGGCGGGACTGACGATGGCGCTGCTATTGGGCGCGGCGCTCTTCGTGCGCAGTCTTCGCAACATCCAGTCGCTCGACATCGGATACGACGCCTCGCGCCTGCTCTATGCGCGCGCGCGCTTTGCCGACGGGGAGCAGCCGCCAGCTGCACTCATCGCCGCGGGGATGCGAGACGTTGCACATCGGCTGCAACGACACCCCGGTGTGGAAGTGACTGCGCCAATCTCCATGGAGCCGATGCAGGGGTTCAGCATCGTACAGTTCTTCTACGGCGCCGACTCGGCGACTGCACTCGGCACCAACACGCCTACTGTCGCCGTGGTCTCGCCGCAGTTCTTTGCGGCTGCCGGCATCGGCATTCGCGAAGGCAGAGGCTTCGCCTCTGATTCGGCCGATACTCCCCCGCCCGAAGCGATCGTCAACGATGCCGCCGCGCAGCTGCTCTGGCCGGGACGCTCGGCGCTCGGTGAGTGCCTGGTGTTCGAGAAGCGCGGCACGCCCTGCATCACGGTCGTCGGCGTGTCGGAGACAACGCGGCGCGATCGACTGCTGGAAGCATCACCTCTGCCACAGATCTACCTCCCGTTAGGCAACCGCATACTTCCAGACTACCGAGGGACCACGCTCATGGTGCGCGCGGCACCGGCCGCCTTCGGCGCAGTCAGCGCGGAACTGCGCTCTCTCATTCGACAGACGTGGCCAGCTTCGGCCGCCGAGATCACACCGATGACCGCGTCGCTCGAACCGGAATATCGGCCGTGGCGCCTCGGAGCGACGCTGTTCAGCACCTTCGCCATCCTCGCCGTGCTCGTCGCCGCCGTTGGCATCTTCGGGACGGTGTCGTACGACGTCACGCAGCGTCGGCGCGAGTTCGGCATACGTCTCGCGCTCGGCGCAGGGGTCGGCAAAGTGTTGCGCCAGGTCTTGGGGGAGAGCACACGCACGGTGGCGTTCGGGGTCCTGTTAGGCGTGGCGGGCTCGCTGGCGCTCGGCCATCTCATTGCGAACCTGCTTTACGAGATCGCACCGAACGATCCGTCGACAATGATCGCCGTCGGCTCGTTGCTGCTGGCGATCAGCGTCTGCGCCGCCCTCATCCCCGCCTGGCGCGCCATGCGCGTCGACCCCGTCGAAACCCTGCGCAGCGATACCTGACGCGCCCTACGCCATCCCGCTCAACTCCGACAGCAGCAACACGTACAACAGCACGAACAGCACCCCCTCCCAGCGCGACACACGCTTGTCCTGCGTGAGCAGGTAGAAGAGCAGCGCACTCCCCGCGTACGCCGGGAGCGGGAGTCGCACCAACTCTTCGGGAACGGTCACCGGCCCGACCAGCGACGCGATACCCAGCACGCTGAACGAATTGAAGATGCACGACCCGAGGATGTTCCCCACCGCCATCTCGGCGTGGCCGGCGCGCGCCGCGGTAATGCTCACCGCGAGCTCCGGGAGCGTCGTGCCGAGCGACAGGATCGTGAGCGACGCGATCGCCGGCGAGATCCCGATGCGCGACGCGCTCACCATCAGCGCGTCCAGCGTGACGCCGGCGCTCAGGTAGATCCCCGCACCCGCGACGAGAAGAATCGCCACGTCGCGCAACTGTATGCCCTTCGCCGGGGGCTGTTCGAGCGCCGAGGTGAAGTGCTCCTCCGCATTCGCACTCCGCCCCTCGGTCATGAGATAGCCCATGTACGCCACGTAACCCGCGACCAGCAGAACTCCCTCGAGCCGTCCCACCGCACCGTCGAACATCACCAGCGCCAGTACCATCGCCGATCCGACCATGAAGTTCAGGTCGATGGCGATGTACTGCTCACCGAGCTGGATGCCACGCCCCGATGCCGCGGCGACGACTCCAAGGATGAACAGCAGGTTCGCCGTGTTGGCCCCGAGCACGTTGCCGCTCACGATCTCCGACGTGCCGCGGCTCACCGCCAGCACCGACGACACGAGCTCGGGGAGCGAAGTGCCGAGCGCCACGATGAAGACGCCGACGGCAAATGGGGAAGGCCCGAAGGCAATCCCCACATGCTCAGCCGCCTCGGTGAAGAACTTCGCGCTCGCGATCAGGACGGCGATCGCACCGAGGAGTGCGAGCGCGACGAGCGGCGACGCGAGGGCGTCGAGGTTCATGCGCGACAGCGCTCGGTGCTATCTTCCGTTAGGGGTTCGACGTCGTCGCGGCGTTCGTTCTCGGCGTGGAGTCTTCGAGCGTCTTGAGCACGTCCTGCCACTTGAACATCCCCTTCCCGAGGATCCAGTGATCCATCCACGCCTTCTCGGCGACGGACTTCAAAAGCTGGTTGCGCGGGTCGGGGATGCCGTGCGTGTTGCCGGGATAGACGAACAGCTCCGTGGGGACGCCGACCTTCTTGAGCCCCATGTGCAGCTCCTCGCTCTGCGGACGCGGCACGCGCGGGTCGCCATCGACGACGTGGATCATCGTCGGCGTCTTGGCATTCTTGATGTAGCGGATCGGCGACTGCTTCCAGTAGGCCTCGAAGTCATCATACGGCGGCTTCCCGCCGAGGTAGTTCGCGCGCACGTCCTGCATGTCGCTTTGCGCGTACATCGAGATCCAGTTGGCGGTGCCGGCGCCTGACGAGGCGGCCTTGAAACGCGTGGTGTGGGTGATGATCCAGTTGGTCCAGTGACCACCGGCGCTCCAGCCGAGCACTCCCATCTTGTCCCCGTCCACCATGCCGTCGGCGATGAGCTTGTCGACGCCGGTCATGATGTCTTCGTAGCCCTTCTTGAAGTAGTCGTTGACGATCCCCCACTTGTGCGCCTCGCCGTAGTTGGTCGAGCCGCGGTAGTTGGGCTTGAGGACCATGTACCCGTCGCCGGCGTAGGCCTGCGCGCCGTAGCCGCCGTTGAATCCCAGCACGTCGGCCGACTGCGGACCACCATGAATCGCGACGATGAGCGGGTAGCGCTTCCCCGGGGTGTAGCCGACCGGCTTCACGAGGATCCCGCAGGTGTTCTTCTTGTCGACCGACGTCCAGCAGATCTCCGATTCCTCGCCGAGCTGGAAGTCGGCCACCTGCGGATTGGCGTTCGTCACCTGGCGCCACGCCGAACGGTTGGCGACATCGGCGACGTTGTCGACGACGAAGTGAATCGTCGGCGTGTGCGGATCGGCAAAGGACACGAGGATCTTCCCGCTGTCCTCGTCGCGCTGCGCATTGAGCGAGGCCTTGACGTCGGTAAGCTGCTTCACCGAGTTGGAGGCGACATCGAGCGCCATGAGCTGGTTGGTGGCCCGCACGCCGTCGGTGTAGTAGATGGTCTTCGAGTCGGGAGACCACCACCCGATCGTCACGTCGCCGTCGTAGGCGCCGCCAAGCTTCTTCCACGCCCCGCCCTTATCGGCAATCGCACGCGTGTAGACCTTGTTGGCGCGGAAGTACTTGAAGTCGTCGGACGCCGAGAAGGCGATCGTCTGTCCGTCAGGCGCAATTGAGAGCTGCGATTCGCTGATGTCGGCGTTGGTGGTGAGCCGCTCCATCGCGCCCGACTGCAGGTCGAGGAGGTACAGATCGCTGTGGTTCCCGCCCTCCATCGTCGTGCGGGCGTAGCGGTCGTTGGGAAAGGCGCGGATCCCCGCCCACTTTCCGTCGTTGGACAGCGTCACCCCTTCGACCGAGTAGGTGTCGCCCTGCGTGAGACGCTTCTCGGTTCCGGTGGCGATGTCGAGCGCCCAGAGGTGCTTGAGCGGAATGTCCTGATTGCGGATCTTCACCGTGAAGAGCTTGGCCATCCGCTCCTTGTCGGCCTTGTCGACCGAATCCTGCGCCACGAAGTAGAGCGTCTTGCTGTCGTTGCTGAATCGCCACCACCCGATCGGCGTCGCGTGCTTGGTGAGCGCGCGCGCCTTGCTGCTGTCCATTCCGGCGACCGGGAGGACCATGAGCTGCTGCTCGTCGTTCTTGCCCGCCGCGAAGGCGAGCCACTTGCCGTCGCGTGAGAAGGCGAAGCTCCCCACGCCGTCCTTCACGTCGGTGATGCGTTCGGCTTCGCCCCCGTTGGGGCGCATCATGAAGAGCTGTTGCGTGTTGGCGTTCCCCGTCGCGTCGCGGTTGCTCGAGAAGACGAAGAACGATCCGTCGCGCGACCAGGTCGGCGAGTTCTCGCTCTTGTCGCGCGTGAAGGTCAGCTGGCGCGTGCTCGGGAGCCCGTCCTTCGTGGAGACGACGAAGATGTCGGTGTAGCGCTTGGCCTCCTTCCAGTTAGGGACCGACAGGGTGTAGAGCATCCACGCTCCATCGGGGCTCAGCTCAGTAGACCCGGCCTGCCGCAGGAGCTGCTGGTCCATGAAGGTCATGGGGCGAGAACCCTGCTGCGCACGCACCGAAGCGCTCGCGAGCGCGGTGCCGGCGAACAGGGCAGTGCAGATCCAACGAGCGGTGCGCATGGGAGCGGCTCCTGGGGGGAATGAACGGCGGGCCACGAAGCGGGGGGGCAACGATGCAAGGCGTCGTGCCCCGGGGCAACCGCCCGTATTACGGAGGCGCCGCACGGGACGCTGATTGCCCCCGGCCCCGTACGCGTGCGGAGGGAACGCTCGTCAAGTTCCGGGTATCATCGGATGGGCATCCACGGTCGGCGCGGGCGGATTGCTTCCTCCCCTTTCTGGTCCGGTCGTGACGCAGTGGGACCCATGCGCGGGGTCGGACTTCGGTCCGGCCCCGCGTTTTCCTGATCGGGAGGCTGCGGTCGCCGCCCGAGGGTCGGCGAAGGCGGGAGTGGTCGCAGTGGATGGGGGGCAGTAGCTTCGCGCCCACTCGGGAGGGTGACTCGCCGTCCCGCTCCAAGCGCACAGCGGCGGGCGCACGCGTGCTCCCAGCGCTCGGTCGCGATCCATTTCCACCCTCGCCCCGCTCCCTGCCATGCATCGTCTCGCCGCTCCACTCCGCACTCCACCCCTCGGGCACGGCGCGACTCGGTTGGCGGTGCGCGCGAGCGGCCTGCTGGCGCGCGTCATGGCACTCGCCATGGCACTCGCCATGGCAGTCCCGTTTGTCAGCGCGAGCGGCCAAGGGAGTCGGCGGGCCGACATCCTGATCACCGGCGGGACTATCGTCGATGGGACCGGCGCTCCCGCCCGCCAGGGAGACGTCGCGATCACGGGCGACCGGATCACCTTCGTGGGCAACGCACGCGCGGCCCGCATCGACGCCGCGCGTCGCATCGACGCGCGCGGGCTGATCGTCGCCCCCGGCTTCATCGATCCGCACACGCACACCTACGGCGACCTCGAGAGCGATCGCGTCGAGCGCCGCGGCAACGCCGCGTACCTGATGCAGGGCGTGACCACGGTCGTGACCGGGAACGACGGTGGCGGCCCGGTCGACGTCGCCGCGCACCTGAGCAAGTGGGACGCGCGGGGGATCGGCACCAACGGCGCGCTTTTCGTGGGATTCGGCACGATTCGCGAGTCGGTGCTCGGGATGCGTTCGAGCGCCCCCGACGCGAGCCAGCTCACCACGATGCGCGAGATGGCCGCCAAGGGGATGGAGGGAGGCGCTGTCGGGCTGAGCACCGGGTTGTACTACGCGCCGCAGAGCTACTCCACGACCGAGGAAGTGATCGCGGTCGCCAAGGAGGCCGCCAGCCGCGGCGGGATCTTCGATTCGCACATGCGCGACGAGAGCTCGTACACCGTGGGGCTCATGGGGGCGGTGCGCGAGGTGCTGCGCGTCGGTAGGGAAGCGCACCTCCCGGTGCACATCGCCCACATCAAGGCGTTAGGCATCGACGTGTGGGGGGAGTCCGACTCGGTCATCGCCCTCGTCGACAGCGCGCGCGCCGGCGGGATGGACGTCACCGCCGACCAGTACCCCTACACCGCGAGTGGGACGAGTGTGGCCGCATCGCTCCTCCCGCGCTGGGCCGAGGCCGGCGGGCGCGACTCGCTGCGCGCGCGCATCCGCAATCCCGAGGTGCGCGACCACCTCGTCGCCGACATGACCGACAACATGCGCCGGCGCGGCGGCGCCAAGTCGCTCCTCATCACCGGTGGCAGCGATCGATCCCTCGTCGGAAAAAACCTCGACGAGATCGCAAAGTCGCGTAACGCCGACCCGATCCTCACCGCGCTCGAGATCGTGATGGCCGGCGATGCGGGCGTCGCCTCGTTCAACATGAACGAGAAGGACATCGAGAACTTCATGCGGCAGCCGTGGGTGATGACCGGCTCCGATGGATCCGACGGACATCCGCGAAAGTACGGCACCTATCCGCGCAAGCTGCACGACTACGTCCTCGGCAAGCACGTGATCACGCTCGAGCAGATGGTGCAGCGCTCGAGCCGCGACGTCGCGACTGCGTTCCACCTGGGAGAGCGCGGAACGATCGCCGCCGGCTACTTTGCCGACGTGATCGTGATGGACACGGCGAAGGTCGCCGAGCGTGCGACCTATGAAGAGCCACAGCGACTCGCCGAGGGAATGCAGTACGTGCTGGTGAACGGGAAAGTGGCGGTGAGCGACGGGAAGGTCACCGGAGTGCTGGCCGGGCGCGGGATACGCCGCGCCGCGCCGTGATCCGGCGACGCGTCGCGCGGAAACTCTGGCGCGCGGCGCAATCGGCTGCGCGGCGCGGATCGCCTCGTTGCCCGCTGCCATTCACTCTGCTGCACGCGCTGTTCGGCGGGCCGTTCGCTACGCTATTCGCCCTGCAGATGGCTGCGTTCGCGTTAGGCGCACGCTCGGCGCACGCGCAGGTCCCCATCTTCACGGCGCTCTCGTCGCAACAGGCGCCCCCGCGACTCCACTGGCGCCGCATCGACACGCCGCACTTCACGGTGGTCTTTCCCGCCGACCTCGGAAGCGAGGCGCAGCGCGCGGCGTCGATTCTCGAGCGCGCGTACGAACCGCTCACCAAGACGCTCGCCGCGAAGCCCGAGCGCATTCCGGTGGTCCTCGACACGCGATCGATGATCTCCAACGCATACGTCGGTTGGGGGCCGCGTCGCTCACAGTGGTACGCGCTTCCGCCGTCTTCGACCGACGTGATGGGGCCGGTGGAGTGGTATTCGCTCCTCGCCGTACACGAGGGGCGGCACATCGTGCAGGAGCGGGCGATGCGAAGCGGGATCATCGGCTTTCTCGACCGCCTCTTCGGCGACAACACCACCTCGCTGCTGGCGGGTGGACTGTACTTCCCATCGTGGTTCTGGGAAGGCGACGCGGTGGGGACCGAGACTGCACTGACTGCCGATGGGCGCGGGCGGCAGCCGAGCTTCACGCAGCGCATTCGGGCGTTGACGCTCGCCGGCGAGCCGTACCCGTACTATCCGGCGTGGGAGGGATCGTACCGCACCTACTATCCGGACTGGTACGAACTGGGCTACGTCATCACGACGTACGTGAAGCGCACGTACGGCGACTCGACCTGGCGCCGCGTGATCGCGCGCGCAACGCGTGACCCGATTCCCCCAACTGCGCTGAGCAGCGCGCTCAAGCACGAAACCGGGCGCTCGCTGGTGCAGCTGCATCGCGATGCGGTCGCCGCGATGGGGACGATGTGGCGCGCACAGCGCGACTCGATCCACGAGACGCCAGCCAATGTGCAGGCGCTGTCGCCCGCCGACTATCACGAGTTCCGCATGCCGCAGTACGCGGGCGACGGGAGCATCATCGCCATCTCCTGGGACCTCGACCACACGCCACGTCTGGTTCGCGTTCGCAACGGGAACGTGGAGGTGCTGCACTCGAACATTGGCCTGTACGGCGAGATGCCGTTCCACGTGCAGGGCAACACGGTGGTCTGGAGCGAGTACACCGTGTCGCCGCGCTGGGGAGAGGAGAGCTTCCTGGTGGTCAAGACGCTCGACCTCGCGACCGGCGCCGTGCGGCAACTCACCTCGCAATCGCGCTTCGTGGCGCCCGCGCTCTCGGCCGACGAGAAGCGCATCGCCGCGATCGAGTTCTCGTACCAGCGGGTCGCCTCGCTCGTTGTGCTGGACGCGGCAACCGGCGCGGAGCTGCAGCGCATCCCAAACCGCTCCGGGCATTTCCTCCTCACACCCTCGTGGGCACCGGATGGCGCATCGCTCGACGTCGTGGCCGTCGATCGCACGCGCGGCAACGCGCTCGTGCGCGTCCCGCTCGACGGTTCCCCCGCCGACACGCTCATCGGGTTCACTCACGACGCGATCTCGCGCCCGGTGGAGCGCGACGGACGCATCGTCTTCGGGAGTCCGCGTTCGGGACTCGACAACCTCTACGTCCTCGACGTCGCTACCCGCCAGCTGCAACAGCTGTCGTCGCGCCCGTTAGGCGCGGTGTGGCCGGCCATCTCGCCGTCGGGTGACTCGGTCGTGTTCGCCGACTACAGCGTGCGAGGCTACGACATCGCGACCATGGCGCTCGATCCCGCGGCGCTGCGCCCAATCGAGACGACGTCAAAGCCCCGCCCGAGCTTCGCCGACCCGCTCGTGGCGCAGGAACAGGGAGGGAGCATCCTCGACTCACTGGTGGTCGCGCCGTGGGAGTCGCGCCCCTTCACCGGTTGGTCGCGCCTCTTCGACTTTCACTCCCTCTCCCTCTCGCCCACCACCGATGGGGTGAACACGGGGCTCGTGCTCTACTCGCGCAACGTGCTCAACACGATGGGGGCGATGATCGGCCCCACCTACAACGTCGACGAGAAGACCGTCTCGCTCGACGCCGCAGTGAGCTACGCCGGCTTCCACGTGATCGTGGACGGCGCTGCGCGCATCGGCGAACGCGCTTCCACGTATGAGGACACCAGCGGGACAATCCACTCCTTCAGCTGGAAGGAGCGATCGATCGCCACCTCGCTTCGCCTTCCGCTCACCCGCCTCGATGGCCAGACGCGCCGCTCCCTGACCAGCAGCGTAACGTTGGGGCGCACGCACATCAGCGACCAACCCGTCGCCTTTCGCTTCGAGAACAACAACGGCGACTTCTCGACGATGACCTACGCCATCTCCGCGTCGCAGGTGCGGGCGATGGCGTACCGCGACCTGTACCCGGTCGGCGCGGTGGTCACCGGGATCTATCGCGACACGCCATTCGGGAGCGACTACACTTCGCGCCAAAGCGCCGTACTCGGCGCAGCGTATCTCCGCGGGCTCTTCGCGCACCATGCGCTCGTGCTGGACGCCGCCCGCCAGGAGCAACGCCCGGAGAACTATCGGTTCGGATCGTTTGTTCTCTTCCCGCGTGGGTACGACTCGCGCTACCACGACATCCTCACGCGCGCCGGCGCAACGTACCACTTTCCGCTCGCCTATCCCGACCTCGCCCTCGGCAACTGGCTCTACCTCCGCCGGGTGCAAGGATACGTCTTTGGCGATGTAGGGCGCGGGGAGTCGCAGAACGGCGCGACGTCGATCGACTATCGCTCGGCCGGGGGAGCCGTCACCTTCGATGTAGCGCCGTTCGGGCTCCGCACCACGCTGAGAACCGGCGTGCGCGTGAGTCGCACGTTCACCGGCGTCGGGCGAACGGTGACCCAGATCGTTCTAAACTTCTGAAGACGAGAAGACGAGAAGACGAGGCTCTACGGCGCGGAGAGCTTCCAGACGGTGCGTGAGCGAAACGGATTCTCGGGACGGAGGATCGTGCTCGGGAATTCTGGGTGGTTGGGGGAGTCGGGGAAGTGTTGGGTCTCGAAGCAGACGCCGGAGCGGGGAGCGTAGATGCGCCCGGCGCGCCCCAGGAGGCCGGGGTGCAGGTGGTTGCCGCTGTAGAACTGCATCCCGGGCTCGGTCGTGAAGACCTCCAGCGCGCGCCCGCTCAGGGGGTCGTGCACGCGCGCGGCCGGCGCGAGGGCGCCGCGCTGCGGCGCGGCCCGCAGCACGTAGTTGTGGTCATAGCCTTCGCCATAGCGCAGCTGCTCGTCGTCGACATCGATGCGCTGGCCGATGGCGGTCGCGGCGCGAAAGTCGAATGGCGTCCCCGCGAGCGACGCGAGTTCACCAGTGGGGATCAGCGTGGAGTCGACCGGTGTGTACTCATCGGCGAAGATCTCGAGCTCGTGGCCGAGGATGTCGTTGCGCCGACTCCCCGCGAGGTTCCAGTAGGTGTGCTGCGTGGGGTTGAACGGCGTTGCACGCGTCGTCGTCGCTTGCAGCTCGATCGAGACCGTGTCGTCGTCGTCCAGGAGGTAGCGCACCGAGAAGTGCACCTCGCCGGGATATCCCTCGTCACCATCGGGGCTGGTGAGGGAGAAACGCACCCCCACGCCGTTGGCCGTCGTGACCGCCCGCGCCGCGTAGAGGTGCTTGTCGAATCCCACACGCCCGCCATGCAAGTGATTCGGGCCATTGTTCGTCGCGAGCTGGTAGGTCGTTCCGTCGAGCGTGAAACGCCCGTGCGCGATGCGGTTGCCGTAACGTCCGACTACGGTGCCGAAGTACGGCGAACGCGTGAGGTATCCCTCGAGATCGTCGAAGCCGAGGACGACGTCGTCCAGCGTTCCGTCGCGATCGGCAACTTTGAGCGAGATGATCGTCGCGCCTAACGTGATCGCGGAGAGCCGCGTCCCCCGTCGGTTGGTAAGGTCGTACGCGTACACGGCACGACGCGCCGGCGTCGTCCCCCAGTAGCGGCGCGTGACGGCGGGAGCAGGTTGTCCAGTCAAATGGAGTGAAGCAGAAAAGGTGTATGAGCTCGGCGAATCGCCCGCCGTCGGTGGTCTCGCGTCCCCGGTCGTTGCAGCTCCCCTGAACATCGCCGGGATACGACGCACCGACCACTCTCACCCGGTAGTTTTCACAATCTCCCGTCTCCCGTCTCCCGTCTCCCGTCCTCCGCATGCCCATCGTCCGACCGGCGTCGCACTACACCAAGGCCTACTTCGACAAGTGGTACCGGCATCCGCGCCACCGCGTCAAGTCGCCCACCGACATCGAGCGGCAGCTGCGATTCGTGGTCTCTGCCACCGAATACCTGTTCGAGCGCCCGGTGCGCAAGGTGCTCGACGTGGGCGCTGGGGAAGGGAACTGGTCGCTCGCCCTCAAGAAGATCCGCCCGGGTGCCAAGTATTACGGCGTCGATGCGAGCGAGTACGCAGTCGAGCGATTCGGGCGAAAGCGCAACATCCGGCTGGGGACGTTCGCCACCTTGCCCGAACTCGGGCTCCCCGACGATTTCGACCTCGTGCTCTGCTGCGGGGTGCTCAACTACGTCGCCCCGCGCGAACTGCGGAGCGGGCTCGAATTTCTCGCCACGCTCTGCCCCGGCGCCGCGTATTTCGAGGTTTTCAGCTCCGCCGACGACGCCGAAGGCGACTTCACGCGCGCGAGGCGCGCGCGCCGGCGTGGTGGCGCACGCTCTTCAGAAAAGCGGGGTGGAGTGCGCTCGGGATGCACCTCTACCTCCCCACCCCGATCAGGGGCGTCGCCGCCGCGCTCGAGCGAGGTTGAATGAGGGTGCGCCGCCCGCCGGCTGGGCGCACCCCTCGGCGCCTAACGCGGAAGGCGGATCACGTAGTCCGGCGGCGGCTCCTCCCCTCGCAGGTTCCGCACGAAATAATCCCACGTCTGCTGGATCACGTACGACTCCCCTGCGTACGAGTGATTGCGATTGGGATACACGAAAACGTCGAACTTCTTGTTGGCCTTGATCAGCGCGTCGATCACCGCCAGCGTCATGTTCGGGTGCACGTTGTCGTCGAGCGTTCCGTAGGTGAGGAGGAGCTTCCCGCGCAGGTTGGCCGCGATGTTCTGGTTGGCCTGCGACTCGTAATTGCTCCTGCCGGCGGCGTCCTTCACCTCCAACCCCTGGTACTTCTCCCCCCACGGGAAGTGATAGCCACGCTGGTCGTGGTTCCCCGCCCCCGATACCGCGACCTTGAAGAAGTCGGGGTAGCGCAGGATCGCATCGGTCCCCGAGAAGCCGCCGCCCGAATGGCCGTAGATCCCCACCCGGTCGAGATCCATCTGCGGGTAGCGGAGCGCCAGCTCCTTCATCGCCGAGATGTGGTCGGGGATCCCGTTGTCGGCCATGTTGGCGTAGTAGCCGTCGTGGAACGCCTTCGAGCGGAGCGGCGAGCCTAACGCGTCAACGGTGAAGACGATGAACCCCAGCTCGGCGAGCGACTGTCCGTTCCCCGGTGCGCTCGGCGTGAAGCTCCGCGTCGCCACCGCACCGATCTGCGGGCCCGGATAGATGTAGTCGACCACCGGGTAGCGCTTCGTCGAGTCGAAGTCGGTGGGGAAGTAGAGGTAGCCGTAGACCTCGTTCACGCCGTCGCGTCCCTTGGCGTGGAACGGCACGGGCGGCTTCCACCCGTCGGCGAGGAGGCGCGAGATATCCCCCTGCTCGATCGTCTGCAGCACGCGCCCGTCAGCTGCACGCACCACGCCCACCGGCGCCATGTCGCGCCGCGAGTAGAGGTCCACGAAGTACTTCCCCGACGGCGACGCCCAAACGGTGTGGTCGGCGTTCTCGGTGGAGAGGCGCGTGAGCGCGCTTCCGTCGAGTCCCACCTTGTAGAACGCGCGATAGTACGGGTCGATCGCGTTCTCGCGCCCGACGGCGGTGAAGTACGCGGCGCTCAGCGTCTCGTCGACGGAGAGGAGGTCGTACACGAGCCAGGGACCGCTCGTCACTTGCGCGATCACCTGACCGTTGGTCGCGTCGATGCGATAGAGATGACCCCACCCGTCGCGCTCCGACCACCAGAGCAGTTCCTTCCCGTTCTTGAGCACGCGCCAGTTAGGGGGGCCGCCGAACTGGTTGAGCTCGCGATACGTCTTCCCCTGCTCGATGAACGCGACGCGCGTTGCCCCCGATGCCGGATCGCCCTCATAGACGGTGTACGTCCTGAAGTCGCGGCTTCGCGCCGTCACGAAGAGCGCGTGAGAGTCCTTCGTCCACTGCACGTCGCGAAATGCCGAGTCGGCCGACGTGAAGAAGCCTGGCACTGGGGGGATGTCGAGCTTCGTCGCGCGCTTGCTTTCCACGTCGAAGACGTACGCCTCCCACGTGGGGATGATCGAGTCGCCGGGGAGCGCGTAGTGATACGTGTGCAGCTTCGGACGCCCGCCGGGGACAGTTTCGATCAACGGGAGGAGCTCCACGCGTCGCTCGTCGTAGCGATGCGTGGCGATGCGCTTGGAATCGGGTGACCAGCGCAGGAGCGGGAAGACCTTCTTCTTCGACCGGCGATTGGTGATCTCCTGGCAGCACCCTTCGGGGACGACGGCATATCCCCAGTTCGCCTCGCCATCAGTCGAGAGCTGCGTCTCCACTCCCGACGCGACATCGCGCACCCAGAGATTCTCATTGCGCGAGAAGGCGGCCCATTTGCCGTCGGGCGATCGCACCTCGTCGAGCGGGAGCGCCGCCAGCTTCTCGGGACCGGTGCAGCGATACGCCACGATGTCGCACGTATAGCGCGCCGAGTCGGCGACTTGCACCTGGACCGCCCTCCCGTCGCGTACGAAGGTGATTTCGGTGAACGGGAGTCGTTCGGCGCTGTAGGTCGTGTCGGCCGCCACCGACAGCGCAGCCGCGAGCCTGGCATGATCGAAGGCGACCGATCGCGTGCCGCGCACCGGATCCACCACGATGAACTCGCTCCCTAACCCGCGAGAGCCGCGAAACCAGAAGCGGTCTCCGTCGAACCAGCGTGGGTCGAGCTGATTCCCCGACACCAGGCGCTGCACGTTCGCGCCGAGGAACGATTCGGCGCGGGCATATCGCAATGTCGAGGCCTGTGGATGCGCCGACTGGGCCGAAGCGCCCGCTGCGAAGATCGCGGTGATGACGGCGACGCGGATGGCGAACGCGCCGGCACGGGGGCGAAGCGAAAAGTGGTGCACGGGGGAGGCTCCTGAGAGGACGCCCGAAGAACGGGGGCGAAGCCGAATCGGTCAAGGAGGAGCGCGCGACCACACGGGTCGCAACAGGAGTTGCGCGCGAGGCGAGACTCGCGCCTCTTCCCCGTTGCCGATCGCCGGTCTCACGCTCGCCCTCCCTCCCCTCACATGCGACCACTCGCCCGTCTCGCCATTGCGTCCGCGCTCGCGCTCGCGACCCCGGCTGCCACACGCGCGCAGGTTTCCGGTCACGCCGCACCGGTCACGCGCGCTTCGGCGTCGGACCTCATTCGCCGGGTGCAGCGCATCGCCACGCCGGAGGGGATCGACACGCTCTTCCCGATCCAGGTGGGTGACAACAAGCAGTGGGTCTCCATCCGCGGCCTCAATCGCGCGAATCCGGTGCTCGTCTTCATCCACGGCGGGCCGGCGTCGCCGACGATGCCCAGCTCGTGGGGCTTCCAGAAGCCGTGGGAGGACTTCTTCACCATCGTGCAGTGGGACCAGCGCGGCACGGGGAAGAGCTTCGCCGAGATCGACACGGCGCGCGCGGCGAAAGCCTGGACGGTCGACGATATCGTGAACGATGCCGTGGTGGTGATCGACTCGGTGCGCCACTTGTTAGGCAAGCGCAAGGTCGTCGTGCTCGGCCACAGCTGGGGGAGCATCGTGGGGATGACGCTCGCCGCGCGCCGCCCCGACCTGCTGCACGCGTACGTCGGCGTGGGGCAGGTGATGGCGTGGAGCCAGGAGGAGTATCTCTACAAGCGCGTGATGGAGCTGGCCAAATCGCATCACCTCGACAGCGCGGTCGCCGACCTCGAACGCGTCGCGCCCTACCCGCGCCCCGACGGGCAGGCCAATCTCGAGGCGACGATGATGGTGCGCACCGTGGGCAATCGCTTTCACGGCGGATGGTACAGCCAGCCATCACTGGCGATCGTCAACGAGATGAGTGCGCTCTCGCCGACCTACAGCGATGCAGATGTCGCGATGGAAGGTGCCGGCTCGAGCTTCGCCGGCGGGCGACTCTTCGGCGCGCTCCTCACCGTCGACCTGCGGCAGTACAAGCGCCTTGCCGTCCCCGTCTTCGTCATGCAGGGGCGCTACGACCTGTACACGCCGTATGCTGTCGCCCGCGACTGGATCGCGACGCTCCAGGCGCCGACCAGGAAGTTCATCACCTTCGAGCGCAGCGCGCACTACCCGTTTCTCGCCGAGCCGGGGCGATTCCTGATGACGCTTGTGCAGGAAGTGCTCCCCGTGACGCACGAGGCGGCGACGTTCACCGTTGGACCCGACGCTCCGAGGTGAGCCAATGCGACGCACTGAGCGCGGAATGTGCCGAACGCCTCGCGGTCGGCCCTAACGAGGATCCTCCTTGCACACCGGGGCGTCGGGGGTTGTCATGCAGCTTCGCGGCCACGTCGCGAGGCGGAGCGCGTACATCGACTCACCGGTGATCCCCTTGCACGCCGAATCGCTGAAGCGCGCGCCGGCGTTGGGGAGGAGGGATCGACCAGCGGGGAAGGCGCAGGCGCCGGTTGCTGCACCCGACGAGTCACGTACATCGTGCGCCACGGCGCGTGAAAGCTCGCCGCGCTCGAAGTACAGCGTCGCGAGGCGAGGCGCGCGGTCAGTGTCGACGATCCACAGCATCTTGCACCCGGTGTAACCCTCGGTGATCGCGTCGTTGCGCGGGAAGACGAGAACGAATCCCCCGGGCGTGACCGCGAGCCCCGCACTCGCGGGCGGCGCCGTCACTCGGCAGTTTGTCGCGCCATATGGAATCAGGGAGTCGGGGAGCGACTGCGCGTGCGCACTGCGCGGAAGCACAACGAGCGCGACGAGCGTTCCGGCAATGAGCCGCGGGATGATCCCTGACATTCGAGTCGTGGCACGGAGAAGAAGCGAACGCAGCTACCATTCTTCCGGGAAAATGAACGCCGCTGCGGGACGATCGAGCCAGGTCACGATGCGCATCGCGAGTCGCATCGCGATCGCGTAGCGCACCGTGCGCAGCCCGCGCAGTTGGCTCTCCGAACAATGCACCTGCCGAGCCACGTCGCGCCAGCTCAGCGCATGCTCCTCCCGACGTTGCTCCAGTGCGTCGTAGAGCGCTGCGAGATTCCACCGGAGCCGACGGTCAGCGCCAGCCAAGGGGAGCGCTTCGTCGCGATCGGCCGGGCGCGACGGGACGACGAAGTGCTCCGGGGCGCGGCCGAGCCATCGCAGTACGAAAAGCGCGTGCTGGCAGCTGCAATTACCGCGCGCAGCGATTCCCGAAAGAGTCGATGGAGAAATCGGGTGATCCACGCGGCGCGCATTGAGTACGTCCGATTGCGCCCACATCTCCTTCGCCACGTCGCGCCAGCTCAAGTCACGTCGTCGACGCTCGGTGTCCATCGCGTCGAACATCGCGCGCGCATCGAAGTCGCGCGCGCTGCGCGAGGCTCCACGCACGGACGCGTCGCCCGATGCAGGCTCGCGCTTCGCGGCCACAACGCCCCGGCCTAACGACGCCTGCGCTGCGCCGCGCGCAGCGGCTCGTACTCGAGCGCCACCGTCCCGGTCTTTGCGTAGACCCGCTCCCCGACCAGCTGCAGCCGCGTGCGCCGCTGCGTGGGAGGAAGGAGTGGAATGCCTCCGCCCAGCAGCACAGGAACGACGGCGACCTCGATGCGATCGACCAGCCCTAGCTCCAGCAGGCTTCTGAACAAGCCGCCACCGCCAAAGAGCCACAGATCCTTCCCTTCGCGCGCCTTGAGTTCGGCGATGGTGCGCGACGGATCAGCGGAGACTGTCACGCCGGGACAGTCCTCCCGTCGCAACGTATGCGAGAAGACGTACGCCTCCACCCCCGGCATCCCGCCTCCCGTGTGCCCGCGCGACGCCTCGAACGTCCTACGCCCCATCAGCACGGCGTCGAACGACGCCATCAGCGCCCCAAAGTCGATCGCCGGATCCATCACTATCCAGTCGGACTCCCCGTTCGGGCCGGCGATGTAGCCGTCGAGGCTCATGGCGACCGAGTAACGAACACGACGCACCGGGACCTCCAGCGAGGGGGCCGCAATCTGTGAGTCGCGACGTGGCGGGAGCAATAGCTCCGCGCACGCCTCCCCCCGCGCGCGCCGCGCGCGCTCCACACGCCTGACTCGCGACCGCAGGACCGCGCGCAAGCGGGTCGGTCGCTCGCGTTCGGCTAAGGCGTGACGCTTCGCAGAAACGCCAGCAAATCGCCGCCCCAGAGCTGTGGCTCGTTAGGAATCCCGTGCCCGCTCGCCGAGGCGTTCGCCCGCTGGTACACGTGAAAGCTCCCGTTCCCGCCGGCGGCGACGAAGGCATCGAAGTTCGCGCGGCTGTGTGCCACCGAATAGAACGGATCGTTCTCGGCGTAGATCCACAGCGACGGACGCCCTCCCGTCGCCGCCGCCGCGAACGTCGACCGATTCACCGTGACCGCGTCGACGCACCCTTCGCCGATCCATCCGCCCACGAAGTTCACCACGCCCCGATAGAACTGCGGAAAGCGCGCCGCGTGGGCCATCGACAGGATCCCGCCGCGCGACACACCGCCGACGAGCAACCGTGTGGTGTCCACATCGTTTCGCGCGCGAATGGCAGTGGCGATCACCGCGGCGTCCTCCAACGCATGCTCGAGCCCCGGAAGCGCGTACGCCGCGCGGCACGAGTAGCGCGACCGGTCGGGCTCGAACCCCTCATCGTACAACCCCCCTGACGCGCCGCGCCCTCGCCGCTGCGGGAAGAGGACCATCCACCCCTGGTCCACGAACGCCTTCGCCACTGTTTCGCTCGTGTAGGTGAGCGTGAACAACGCGGGGTTGTCGCCATTCCCCGTCGAGCCGTGATGGAAGATGATGGTGGGATACGGGCCCGCGGTGAGCGGTCGATAGACGACCATCTCCAGCGTGACCGCACTCCCTCCCTCGCTCCACGGCGTCGCGAGCCGCTCGACGGAGCGTTCGGCGAAGCGCACGCATGTCGCTCCGGAGATCGCGAATGCCGGCGCGCACGTGCGCGGTGTAGGATCGGTCGCTCCGCGCGCGCCGCAGCCAGTGAGCCATGGGACACACGCCACGGCGATGGCGAGAGGCCATCGCCGTCGCTCGCGCGCCCGCGCGCGCCCTAACGCCCTCCCTTCTCCAGCGCCGGGAGGAGAAAGTCCGCGATCCATACGTTGCCCGGCTCCATCGAAAGCCCCTTCTCGTATGCTGCGCGCGCCTCGTCGCGCTTTCCGCCTTTGGCGAGGACCTGCCCGAGCCACCCGTACACCTCTGCATTCCCCCACGACGGCGCGGGAGGCGCGGGGTGGTCGTTGGCGAACAGCTCGATCGCACGGCGCAGGTGCGACTCGGCCTTGTCGAGCCCTCCACCGAAGAGGCGCGGGCGATAGAAGTCGCCAACACCTCGCAGCATCCACACGCGTGGGTTCTCCGGTCCGGCCGCCAGCGCTTCGTCCATCTGATGGCCGGCGCGCGAACCGAGTCGCATGGCGGTGAAGGCGGACCCAAAGGCGATGAGCTGCCCCGTCACCGCCGAGCGCAGCGCGAGCGTCTCGGGCCAGGAGAGCTGCTCGGCGGACTTTTCGAGCGCGCGGTCCGCCTGTTCGAAGAGCGCCTTGGCCGGTCGTGCGCGATCACCCTTTGCGCCGTACGCCGCGGTGAGGACGCTCGCCTTGCGGAAGAGGGCGAATCCACGGTAGTGGAGTAGCACCGGGTCGTTGGGGAATCGCGCTAGCCCAGCGTCGGTGTACGCGACGACGCGATCGTAGGCCAACGAGTCGTTCGAGACGAGCGCACGCTCGAGCAGCGGGCGCAACGCCGCACGGTATTCCTCCTGATCGCCGCCTGATGCGACGCTCGCAGAAGACGCGGCCGCGTTACGTTCTCCGGCGACGCCCTGCGCCGCCAGCCCCAACGGCAGAAAGCAGGCAGCGGCGAGCAAGAGCGCGGCAGTCGATCCAAACCGCTGCAGCGGCACACTCGCATTCGCGCGGCTCCACCGCCTCCGAATCACGGGCCCCCGGCTATCTGTCAGGCAAGCTCGATCCACGCGCATCCCCTCGGCTAGACCGCCAGCTTGCGCCGCACCCAGCGCGTAGCGCGCATGCGCGGCGTATCCCACACATCGTCGCGATACTCGGCGATGTGCCGCTGCGCGTGTGCGAGCACCTGTGTCACTTCGTCGGCGGTGAAGCGGTGGAAGGGCATGAACGGGAAGGGATGCTGTCGCACGAGATCGCGAAAGGCCGCGATCGCCGGATACTCCGCGCTGAGTCGTGGCGTGAGGCGGAGCGCCGAGCGCAGGAGGTCGCGCATCGGCGCGGAGGGGCCGAAGGCATACGAGATGTAGCGTGATTCCACGAGATCCCAGAAGGCGCGCGTCTCGTCCTTGGAGTCGATCGCTTCGTATTCGAGGGCGGTGCACATGAGCCCCCACATCACATGGTCCTCGCGCCCCGCCATGTTGCGCGTGGGCGACTCGGGCGCGCGCTCCCAATGTCGCAGGTAGGCGCCGTCCATCACGTACGCGGTGGGATAGCCGCTCCGCCACATGCGCAGGTTGAATTCCGTCCACTCCCCCCAGAACTCGCGCCGCGGGTTGAAGCCGCCGATGTCGAGGAAGAGGCGGCGGTAGCCGGCGACGAGCATCCCCTGTACGGGCATGAAGCGCAGCCCGTTGCGCGCGATGCTCGGCGTGGTGCGCCGCGGCTTGAAGCGCCGGTCGGAGTCCTCCACGAGCGACTGCACCCCAACAATCCCCAGCGGCTCGCGGCGCATCGCCTCCTCGAGGACGTGCAGGATGTCGCCGTGCACGGTGACGTCGTCGTCGATGAAGGCGAGGAGCGGGGTCTTGCAGTGGTTGAGCTGCTGCACGCGCCCGCCGCCGATCGAGGTGCGCTGCGAGTTGAAGTGGACGTTGATCTCGAGCCCCCCCGAGACCCGGCGCAGCCGACGCTCCACGTCGAGCGGACGCTCGCGCGTGTCCCAGTTGTACACGACGTCGACGATCGTCCCCGAGGGGAGGTTCGCATCGCCTAACGAACGCAGCAACTGCGCCAGGTATTTCTCGCGCTTGGGGATCGTCAGGACGCTGAGCGTCCATCGGGAGCGTGTCTTGGGGCTCGGCATCACCTCTCCTGCGCTGCAGTCAATTGCTGGACCACGTCCCGCCAACCATCGATCCCCGCTCTCGTCAGGCATTCCACGCCAGGGAGTGCGCGGAGCGCCGG
The DNA here is from genome assembly GCA_044225935.1 of Gemmatimonadaceae bacterium. Lineage (GTDB taxonomy): Bacteria > Gemmatimonadota > Gemmatimonadetes > Gemmatimonadales > Gemmatimonadaceae > SCN-70-22. The sequence continues at coordinate 26,482 of JBGAHX010000005.1, read as the reverse complement.
GTGCCACGTACCATCCAAGCGCGCCACCACGAAGCGTCGCGCGGCGGCGAGGAGGAGCGCGCGATCGTTGTCGCTGTCTCCCACGGCTGCGACCAACACGGGAGATCGTCCGAGCCGCCGTCGCGTCGCGAGTACCGCCCGCACGCCATCGCCCTTGTCCGCGCCCCCCGTCACCGCGAGCCAACTCCCTCCCGACGCGACGGACAATCCCTGCGCGCGCACTGCATCCGCAAGACCATCGAGCGAATCGAACCCCTTCCCCGCCACGGGGCGCACCAACACCGAGCAGCGCCGACCGAGCGTGCCGTCGACGTCCGCCTGGTCTATATACTCGGTCCCCAGACGCTGCGCAGCCTCTTGCAATGCGCCGCGCAGCTCCTCCGCTGACGCTCCGATCAGCTCCACCTGCCACGATCGTGCATCGATCGTCTCATGTACTCCAACACCCGACAGCGCCGCCTCTGTCGGCCATGCCACCACCGCGCCATTCTCGGCGACGACTGGTCCCACGATCCCGAGGTCGCGCTGGTTGCGCGACAGCTCCAGCACGGTTCGGCTCGATGCCAGGATGATCTCGAGATGCGACAGCGCCGGCGCCAACTCTTCGGCCGACATCGCATAGCGTCCGTCGGCTCCGAGCAGCGTCCCATCCACGTCCGAGAAGAGGAGGCGCTCGGGCATCCGCGCTCCTACCCGCTCGCGGGATCGAGGTTGCCGGCGGCGGCGCGACAGACGTCGCGATACCACTGCGCCGACGCCTTGAGGGTGCGCTGCTGGGTGCGATAGTCGACGGCCACCAGCCCGAAGCGCGGACGATAGCCGGAGGCCCACTCGAAGTTGTCGTACAGGCTCCAGGCGTGATAGCTCTGTACGTTCGCGCCGGCGTGCCTCGCCTCGGCGACAGCGTGCAGGTGCGCATCGTGATACGCGATGCGCGCGTGGTCGGCCACGCGTCCGTCGGCTCCGGGAACTTCGTCGAAGGCGCACCCGCTCTCGCATACTTCGATCGGGATCGCGCCGTATTCCCTGGTGAGCGACAACAGCACGTCGCGCAACGCATGCGGCCAGATCTCCCATCCCATCGCGGTCCGCTGGCCGTCGCTCCGCCCGAATGCGTTCTCGATCCGCATCGCGGTTGGGTGGCCCTCGGTGAGGTCTGCGTGACCGCCGGTGCTCCGCTCGTCCGACAGCACGTCGAAGAGGAAATAGGGAAGATCCGGACGATTGTCGCCGCCGGTACTGACTACAAGCCGGTAGTAGCAATTGACGCCGATGAAGTCCAGTGGCACATGTGCGCGTTCCATGTCACCGTCTTCGATGCCCAGCGCGGGGAGCGGAATGCTGGCGAGGAATGGCGTGGGGTAGGCGCCGGTGAGGAGCGGCTGGAGAAAGAGGCGATTGAAGACGGCGTCGGCGTACGCCGTCGCCTTTGCATCGTTTGCCGACTCGGTCGCCGGCTCGCAGGGCGCCATGGCGAAGACCGATCCCACGCGTGCTGCCGGGCGCGCCGCCTTCGCCGCGCGGAAGCCGTCGGCGTGCGCCATGGTGATCACGTGCACGGCGCGCAGGAAGTCGTGCAGCGAGCGACGTCCGGGGGCGTAGCGCCCGAGCAGGTACCCGCGCGACGAAAAGATGAAGGGCTCGTTGAAGAGCGACCAATCGCGAACGCGATCGCCAAGCGCCTCGAGCATCAGTGCGGTGTATTCGGCGAAGCGCGCCGCGGTGTCGCGCGCCGCCCATCCACCGCGGTCCTCGAGTGCCTGAGGCAGGTCCCAGTGATACAGCGTGGGGAAGGGACGAATCCCCGCCTCGAGCAACCCGTCGACCAACCGCTCGTAGAACGCGAGTCCCGCGCGGTTTGGCGCTCCCCTGCCGTCGGGTTGGATGCGCGGCCAGGCGATCGAGAAGCGGTAGCTCCCCACGCCGAGGTCGCGAATGAGGGCGAGGTCTTCGTCGAGGCGGTGATAGTGATCGCAGGCGATCGCTGCGTTCTCGCCGCGCTCGATCGCGCCCGGGCGCTCGCTGAAGGTCTCCCAGATCGAACGCCCGCGCCCATCGGCGTCGAGCGCTCCCTCGATCTGGTACGCCGACGTCGCCACGCCCCACCGGAAGTCGGGCGGAAAGAGCGCAGCAAGTTCTCGCGCAGAGCTGGCCGTCACCCTCGCAACGTACGGGTGTCGCGTGAATGACGGTACCCCGCCGAATGTGCACCCACGCGCCGCCGCGTACCGCGCGCCCTACAGGATCACGCGCACGCCGCCCAGCGTTTCGATGCGATGCGGAAAGCGATCACTCGGCGTGCCGATGAACATCGCGTTGCGCGGGACGCGCAGCCGCTCGGAAAGTTGCCCGATCAAGTCCGGACCGAACGTCCCGCGCACGGCGAGGAAGTCGATGCGCAGCGACGGATACAATCGATCGATCAGGCGCAGCTGGTCGGCGAGTCCCGGCGGGATGTCGTGATCCTCGGTATACGCGTGCACGACCGTGAGGCGGCTCGTCTGCTCGTTGCGCAGCACGTAGAGCGCCGCGCGGTTGAGCACATCGATCGCGTCCCCCTTGGTGAAGTAGATGACGCCGCGGTCGCCGATCGCGCGCAACTTGGCCTCCACGCTCGCTCGCAGCCGCGAGTTGACGCGAAAGAGGTGCGCCACGAAGTCCTGGCTGCTCGAAAGCAGCATGCGGAGGATCGCCACGCGCAGGAACATCAGCATCACCGCGCCGGTCGCGATGCCGAAGTACAGGAGGAAAATCTGCAGGTTGATCGGCTCGAGTGCGATGTTGCCGAGGAGTGCGATGAGCACGGCAAGGAGCGCCACCAGCACCGTGGCCACGCTCGCCTCGGTGGCGCGCGGGAGTTCGCCGCGCTCCTGCTTGAGCAACAGGTTGCCGATGGCGAAGAGCGCCATCACGCTCAGGAACGAGATTGTGTAGACGCCGGCGAGCAGCTCCACCCGCCCGCTGGTGATCCAGAGGATCGAGGCGCAGAGCGCGAGGAAGGAGAGGATGATCCAGTGGTTCGTCCCGCGCAGCCGATTCTCGCTGAGCAGCACCTGCGGGAGCACCTGATCGAGGCTCATGCGTCGCGCCAGCCCGGTGACGCCGACGAACGATGTGAGGACCGCGCCGGAGAGGACGAGCACCGCGTCGAGGCTCACCACCCATGCGAGCCACTGGCCGGCGCTCCGGGTCCCCATTTGCGCCAGCAGGTCGGCGGGGACCGACTCGATCTCGGCGAGCGGGAGGAGCCCGAGCGAGAGGAGGCTCACCCACGGATTGAAGATCGTCACCGCCCGCCACATGTTGCGTAGCGTTTGGGGAAAGACCCCCGGCTTCTGCTCCTCGATGAAGTTCGCCGACGACTCGAAGCCACTGATCCCCAGCATCGCTGCGGCGAGCCCGAAGAAGAGCGCGTGCCCCACGCCGTCCGGCGTCGGGAGGCGAAAGTTCGCCAGCAACAAGTCGGGCGACCGCACCACCGCGATCGTACCCGCGATTGCCAGCACGGTGAGCACCGTCAGGTGCAACACGAAGATCACCAGCGCCACTACTGCCGACTCGCCGATCCCCCACAGCGTGAGGGCCGCGAAGAGGGCGAGCAGCGCCAGCGTAGCCGTTCCCACCGGGAGCGCCGCCACCAGGTTCTTTGCGTAGTGCGCCGCCTCACCCGCGCTGATGACCGCTGTGGCGATGTAGGAGAGCAGCGTGAGGCACGCCGCCGTTGCCGCCACCCGCTTGCTCGTCGTGTTGAGGAGCACGGTGTAGGAGCCGCCGTTGAGCGGGAGCGCGCTCCCCACCTCGGCGTACACCTGCCGGAACAGGTAGAGCACGCCGCTCACGATCAGCAGCACGACCGGCGCGAGCGCACCCGCCTGCGCCGCGCAGAGCGCCGAGACGTAGAGCACGCTCGACGTGATGTCGTTGCCGCAGAGCGCGGTGGCCTTCCACTGCCCGAGCTGATGCTGATGCGAGATCTGCGGAGCGTGCGGAGGCGTCGGCCCCAAATCGGTAATGCGCCTCGCCTCGCCCCATCCCGCGAAATCGAAGGACTGCGCCTCGGTCTCGCTGAGTGGTCCGCCGTGAATGTGATGACCGCCCGGCGGGTCGACCTCCGTCGATGGGCTCACTTACGACTCTTCGACCGCGGGTTTGCCTGGGGCGGGAGCGGGAGGGAGCGGGAGCTTGAAGAGCCGGCGCGCATTCTCGTACATCATCGCCGTGTAGGCGTCGGCGGGGAGTCCGAGCTGCTTCACGAAGCTCACGTACGACCGCATCGAGCAGATCGGCCAGTCGGTGCCGAAAAGGAAGAAGCGCGGGTCGCCGGCGTAGAGGATGACATCCCTGATCTCATCCGTCATGTAGTCCTCGAACGCCTCGGTGAACTCGCCGAGCACGAGCCCCGAAATGTCGGCGTGCACGTTCGCGTTCTTGTAGACCACTTCCATGCAGTCGGTGAGCCACGGATTGCCGAGGTGGCAGATGATGAACTTCACGTTCGGGTGATCGACGGCCACTTCGTCGATCTCCAGCGGGTGCGAGTACTTGAGCTTTCCTTTCGGGCTGTAGGTATCGCCCGAGTGGATCATCACCGGAACGTCGAACTCCTCGGCGAGATCGTAGACGACCTGCAGTCGCTTGTCGTGGGGATAGAACGGTTCGTACCCGGGATACAGCTTGAGCCCCTTCACCAGCCCGTTCTCGAGGAAGTCCGCCAACTCGCGGAGATCCCGCTGCCGATAGTTGTTGTAGCTGATCCCCGCCACCACGCCGAGGTTCGGGACCTTGGCGATCGCTTCCACTACCTGCGCCGTGCTGGGACGGTGCGGGCTCACCAGGTAGCTCGTCAGGACGAGCGAGTAATCGATCCCCGCCTCGGCCATGCTATCCTGCAGCTTGGCCAGGCTGTCCTTCAGCGAGACCGCCAGCTGCTCGTGGTAGTTGTTGAGGTGGACGTGACAGTCAACAATCATGTCGTCGCGGGGGGTTGGAGTTTGTAGCGTCCGACCGTGCGCCGGTTGGCGAGGGCACGAAGCATCAGCCGGAAGGCGGGGCGATCGAGCGGCCGGCCGATGCGATACACGCGCCGCCACACAGTGTACAGAATGCGCCGCAACTCTCCAACCGGGAGTCGTTCGCGTTGTCCGCGGAGCGATTCGTAGTAGAGCACGAACGGCGATGGCTCGTCGTCGTCGGTGAGCTTGGGTTGGAAGTACGGAAAGTCGAGCACGAGCACTTCGGGGCGCGAAGCCAGCGAACGCAGCCAGCGATTCTTCGCGCTCACCTCACCGATGATCGCCGCCAGCGGCTCGCCCGCGATACGCTCGGCATCGCGCGCGAAGCGCGTGCGCAGCCGCGCGCGCAACCGTGACCCGATGCCGCGCGAGCGCACTTCGGGTACCATCGCGAGGTAGCCGATCACGCCGATGTTCACATTCCCCAGGTACGTTCCCGACGCCAGCCCCACGACCTTGCTCCCCTGCTCGGCGACGAGCAGGTGCCACGCGGTGTCGGTGGCGAGCCCGTTGCGTGATTCCTCGAGGCTCCCGAGCCACTCGCGCAGCGCGACGCGTTCGCCGCGATGAAAGGTCTGCTTGAGGAGTGCATACGCGCGACGCACCGCAGGATCGGCGGGATCGGTCAATTCGCGGACCGTCGTGCGCTCGATCTTCTTGCCGGCGGCGCGTGACGTTGAGCGCGCGGTGCTGCGCGGTTCGTTACGAAGCAGTTCGGACTCGGGCGACATGCGGGGGTGGGGGGGAGTGATGCGACGTGCGTCACGACGCGGTACGCGTGAGCGTGGCGAGGCCGCGAAGCGCCGGTTCGCTCACGTTCTCCACGAACAGCTGCAAGTGCGGGAACGGAATCTCGATGCCGGCGTCGTCGAGCGCGACCTTGCACGCCTCGAGGATAGCGAACTGCGTGGGACGCTCCTGCGACGCGTCGGCGATCCACGCGCGGGCCTGCAGGTTCACGCTGGAGTCGCCAAGCGACCATGCCACTACATCGGCAGGTGGCGTCTTGAGCACGCCGGGGACCGCATTGATCACCGGCAGCAGCACCGCGCGCGCCTCGGCGATCCTCTCCTTGTAGGCAATGCCGATCGGGACGTTGATGCGCATTTCCCCGTACAGCGAGTGATTCACGAGCATGTCGCCGATGATCTGCTTGTTGGGAATGACGACGTAGGTGTTCTCCATGGTCCGGATGCGCGTGGTGCGCATCGTGATCTCCTGCACCCGACCGTAGCGGTCCTGCGTCGTGATGTAGTCGCCGATCTTGAACGGACGATCCCAGAAGACGAGGAAGCCGGCAATCATGTTCGCCACCGTTTCCTGCGCCGCGAAGCCGATCGCGATGCCGGCCACGCCGAGGCCGGCCAGCGCCGCCGCGACGTTGATCCCCACCTGGCTCGCCGAGGTAATGAGCGCGACGACCGCGATGGTCGCCTTCCACAGGCCATCGATCAGCATGTCGATCAGCGCCGGCGCGAAGCCAGCGCGCGCGAGGATGTTGCGCAGCAACGGGCGCGTAGAGCGCCAGACGACCCAGAAGATGGCGAGGACGAAGAGCGCCGACACCACGCGCGGGACGGCCGCGGTCAGGAGCGTGCGGGCGCGTTCGGGATCGAACCAACTCGCGATCACATTCATCGGAGACTCCGTGTATCGGGTACGGCAGAAGGGAAGGAGCGTGCCCGGCGCTCGTTAGGTCGCGACGACGTCGCAGCGGAGCCGCGTCGCCCGGCGTGCCGGGTGCTGCGCCCTACCCTGGAGCGCGCGCCGCTGGATCGGCGACGGTCGCGACGCGGAAGGGGGGCGCGACGTACCCCTCGGGGAGCTGGTCCGCTGGCAACGTGACGGTGCTCCCGTCGCGCACGGCGCGATAGTGCGGCGACATGATCTCCACGCCGGCAGCTGCAAACGCGTCCTGGATGTTCTGGTGCAGGACGCCGTACAACGCGGCCATCCGGTTGGCCTGGTCGGTGTACGCGTTGATCTGGTAGCTCACGTAGAAGTCGTCGAGCGACGTCTGCAGGACGAACGGCGTCGGCTCCGCAAGGATCCCGTCGGTCGCGCGCGCCGCATCGATCAGGAGTTCGTGTACCTGACGCCACGGCACATCGTACCCGATCGTCACCGTCGAGTGCAGAATCAACCCCTCCTGCTTCGAGCGCGCCGAATAGTTGATGATGTGCCCGCCAAGCACCGCGGCGTTAGGAATCGTGACGTCGACGTTCTTGATCGTCCGCACGCGCACCACGAGGAGGTTCGTCTCCACGATGTCGCCCACCGTGTCGCCGACCTTGACCCGGTCGCCGATGCGGAACGGGATCATGTATGTCATCACGATGCCGGCTACGACATTCGACACCGCCGACGTGGATCCGAACGACAGCAGCACGCCGAGGAAGATCGACACGCCCTGGAACGCCGGTGAATTCGCTCCCGGCAGGTAGGGGAAAATCACCACGGCCGCGAAGGCGACGATGAGGAAGCGCACGATCTTCGACGTCGGCTCGGCCCATTCGCGATGGAAGCCGCCGAGCGACAACTGCCCGTTCGAGAGCGAATCGAAGACGAGCTGCGCCCCCTGCAGGATCAGGCGCACCACCACGACGATCAGCGTGATGTAGACCAGGTTGGGGAGGTAGTCGATGGTCGCGAGGAAAACCGTCGACAGCGCACCCCACAGGTAGGCGCGAAACTGCACCGCTGCCGCCCGCGTCCACGGGAAGAAGCCGAGCGATGTCTCGAGGTAGATCACCGAGACAATGAAGGTCAGGAGCCAGCGCAGCATCGACACGCTCTGCGCGGCGAGCGCCGTCATGCGGTGTGCGGTGACCAGTTCCACTCCCTTCAGGCGCAACGCGACGATGCGCGTCCCCTCGAGCGACCGCACCCACGCGACCGCTCGGCGGAAGAGCGACGCCAGAACCCGCCACGCCACGATGAAGAGCAGTGTCGCCAGCGCTGTCAGCAGGAGCGCCGTCGTGATCCCGCGCAGGGAGCGCCCGCTGAACTCCTTCTGCAGCACGTTGCGCAGCGCCACCGAATAGTCGGCCGCCAGCTGCTGTCGCGTGCGCCCGAGCGGCGAGGCGTCGGAGTCGGCCACGGAGAGCACGAGTGCGTCGCCCGCGAGCACATCGCTCGTCTGCTCGCGCTCCACGACATGAATGGCGTCCAATGCGTCGGCGGAGCCCGCGGCGATGGCGGCCAGACGCCCCTCGATCGCGCGCGCCCGCTCCGCCGGCTGCAGCTTCCCCATCGAGGACCGCACCTCGAACAGGTCTACGCCGCGAAAGTGCACGATCGCCGCGCGCGACTGCGTGAGCCCTTCTTCGGTCGCAACCTGTCCCGTCAGTGGACGCGAGAGCAAGAAGAGGAGTACCGCCGGTCGCAGTACCTGCATCACCAACGGCACGCCGCGACGGCGTGCACGGTTGGTCCAACAACGGATCGCTGCTCGCGAAAGAAGTCGGGTCACCTACACAACGCAATGCGCAGACCAGCGATTGTCAATGCTGAGCGCGACGCGCAGATTGCCGCGCATGCGATCCCCGATGCAGCAGGCCGCCGTACTCGTGCTCGCAACGGCATTCGCCGTCGGCTGCATAACGAGACGGGACGAAGCGCCGAGCTCGCGCGCGACCGAGCTGCTGGTGCGCCCGTCGGCCGTGTCGATGCGCGCGGGAGAAACGGTGCAGCTCGAAGCGCAAGTCAACGACGATCGCGGAACGCCAGTCGGCGGTGCGGCGCTCCTCTTCCGCGCCGAGTCGACCAGCATCGTGCGCGTCTCGGGATCGGGACTCATTTCGGCGGTCGGCGTCGCAGGACGCGACTCGATCGTCGTGCGCAGCGACTCGCTCACCCGCGTGGTCCCCGTCGTCGTCAGCGCCGGCCACCCGACGGTGGTCGATGTGATCTCGGGCGCCAATCAGGCTGGGCTCGCCGGCGGAACGCTCACCGAGCCGCTGGTCGTCACCATCCGCGATGCGTACGGCAACGCGGTCGCCCACAGCGCGGTGCGCTTCAACGCCGAGTCCGGGGGGGAGGCGGTACCCGCGAGCGCCACGACCGATGCGGCAGGAACCGCGCGCGTTCTCTGGACGCTGGGCCCACTCGCCGGCGCGCAGTATCTCGTGGTCCAGGCCGACTCGGCGGGCCTCGCGACCGCGACGGTCGACGCCACGGCGCGGGCGGGTGCCTTCGCGCGTGTAGTCGACGTCGATCCCGTCGGGCGGCGGATAAGCGCTGGCGACACGGTCGTCGTGCGGCTGCGCGCACTCGATGGCTTCGGCAACGGCGTCGAGGGCGCCGTCTTCGCCTTCCGCACGCGCGCTGGAAGTGGCGAGGTGATCCCGCCGCGCCTCGAGAGCGACTCGACCGGACTGGTGCGTACCCGCTGGCGTACCGGGACCGCGGCCGGGAGCGATACGCTCGAGGTCCACGCCTTTCAGACGCGCGACACCTCGTTCAAGCTCGTGGTGCGCACGATTGGCGGGAGCCCCAGCGAGATCTCGCTTGTCTCGGGTGACAACCAGCGCGCACGCGCCGGCGCGGCAGTCGCGCGTCCACCGGTCGTGCGTGTGGTCGACAAGTACGGCAACCCGGTGACTGCCGTCCGCGTGCGATTCTCCACGGCGTCGCCAGGGGCGTCGGTGCAACCCGCCGAACTCGTGACGAACGAACACGGGACCGCTGCACCAACCCAGTGGCAGCTGGGGAGTTCGGGGGAGCAGCTCCTCCTGATCGCCGCCGACGGAGTCGCCGACACCGTGCGGGTACGGGCGCGCGTCTCGAGTCGTTAGGCGTCGCCGGACCGCTTCCCTGCCGCATCGCCGGTTGCGCCTGGCGGCGATGCCGGTGTGACACGGGGAAGTACCTCGGCCACCCCCTGGGCGCCGCTCCCGCTTCGGTCGTCGACGAGGCGCACGTCGACGCGCGGGAGCGCCACCACCGCCGACGTGGCCGACGCCAGCTGCAACTTCCCCCCCGACGCCTCCACTTCGTCGAGCACGCGTGTGAAGAGGAGATCCTTCACCGTTCGGCGCTTGTCGAACGGGACCACGTAGCGCACGGTGAATTCGAGCCAGTTGTCGGTGAGGACCAGCGACACCATCGGCTCGAGTCGCGCATCCTCCACGCGATAGCGGGCCAGCATCTCGCGCCACTCGTGTCGCGCCGGCTCCACGTACTGCCCGGCCACCCCCTGCACCACGCGCGTCAGCATCTCGCGGGCGGCGGCATGATGCACTCCGTAGGTGACGGGGAGCGTGATCTCGTCCCACAGGAAGCCGAAGTCGCCGGAGTAGTTGAAGACCGGCTCCTTGAACACGAAGCTGTTGGCGATGCGCACCACGCGCCCGGTGTAGAGATCCCCTTTCACCCAGTCGCCGATCTCCATGACCGTGGTGCGCAGGAGCCCGATGTCGATTACGTCGCCCTTGATCCCGCCCAGCTGTACGCGATCGCCGACGCGATAGAAGCGTCCCGTCGTAAGCGCGAGGCGCCCAGCGGCGCTGGCGATGACTTCCTGCAATGCGAACGCGACCCCGGCGCCGATGATGCTGAGTGAGGCGAAGAGCCCACTGAGCGAACCGGCGAAGGAGTTGACCACGAGGAGGAAGGCGGCGATCCAGCCACCGATGCCGATGACGCGCGCGAGCCGATACCGGGCCGATGGATCCTCGACCTGGCGATCGACCGCCGCACGGAGGAGGCGCACTGCGATGGCGCAGAGCACGAGCGCGATCGCGACGCGCGCCCACCGGTCTCCCCCGACGCTCCGGAGCGCTTCGAGCAGCTGGTTCAGCATGGACGGTTCACGGGTGACAACTGACGAGTGGCACCGTTGTTGGATAGTTAGGGAAGTCGCGCGCGTCCGACGCCGCGCCCCGATCCTTCATCGTAACCCCGAGCGATCGCAAGGGGGACATGCCCCTACCGGCCGTCTGGGGTCGCCCTATGGCGAGCCGAGTTGGGCCGCAGTCGCTGTAGCGCGAGAGCTGCGAGACGCTCTCGCTGTTCGCCGCCGACGGGACGTGCGCATTTCGTGCGTGTTGACATTTTGTACAATTTCCACGACAATGCGAATGGGCGCCGTGGGCAACACATTCCCGTCGGCCCATCGTCGTGTCTCCTCTCCGCCATTGCGCAGGTGGTGAGGCGGCCCTCATTACCGCCCCCTCGCATGAAAACCGAACGACTGGCGCGCATCGCCACCTCCGATGCGCGCGAAGACCTTGCCGAGCTGGTGAACGAGGTCGCCTACGGCGGCGCGCGCATCATCCTCCAGCGACACGGCAAGGACGTCGCCGCCCTCGTCTCGCTCGCCGACCTCGAGCGGCTGGGTGTGCGGCTGACCGGCAAGATCCCGATGTGGGAGGATGTGAAGCGATCGTAGCACGAACGCAGGTGAGCGTTAGTAATGGTTTGTCAGAGTTGCAGCTGCCGAGTGAACCGATGATTGATCGACCCCACGATGCACCGATTGCGGCTGGCGGTTCGCACGCCGACCTGCCGCCCCCGACACCCAGCCTCGACGTTCGCGGTTGGGAAGTCGTGCTCGCCGATGAGTCGATCCTCGGTGTGATCGACAGCTACGTGCTGGAAGGAGAGGCGCGGCGCGCACGCTACCTCGCCGTCACCCCCGCCGATCGCGACGGATACCTCTTCATCCCGATCGGCATCGGCGCGCTCGATCCCGACCGTCGGCGCCTCAAGCTCAAGAAGCCGCGCGCCGATCGCCTGCGCGCTCTCCCGCTCGTCGCCGCGCCACTCACGAGCGCCGACGCGCTCGCGCCCGACGTGGAGCGTGCAGTCTACGCCGCCGTCACCGGGCGGCGCGTCTCGCGCGTGGCTTGGCCGCACCGCTATCGCGATCCGGTCTTCGACCCGTCGCGCCTCTTTGGAAGGCCGCGCCGCGAGACGCCCGCGTAGCAGCCGGCGAGTCACTCGCCCCTACGCACCGCTAACGCAAACGGCGCCGCATCGCGGCGCCGTTTGCACTCCCGTCCCCCGTCCCCCGTCCCCCGTCCGCTCTCACTCATATCGCATCCGAGAGCGACGTAAAATTGAAATCCCGCACCTTCACCGCCGGTACCACCACCGCACCTCCAGCCTCGGTCCCCGCCAACCGCTCGGGGCGCCCCAGCATTTCCACGTTGTTGAGCATGAAGAGCGGCGAGTCGTTGAAGCGGAAGTTCTTCACCGCCTTGGAGATCTTCCCGTTCTCGATGAGGAAGGTCCCGTCGCGCGTCAGTCCCGTGTAGAGAATCGTCCGCGGATCCACCTCGCGCAGGTACCAGAGGCGCGTGACGAGGATCCCGCGCGGCGTCGCCTTGATCATGTCATCGACTGACGACGTCCCGCCGCTCATGAGGAACGACGTCGGCGCCCCCGTCGGCTGCACCCCTTTCTTCTTCGCCCAGAAGCGCGAGTAGTAGAGCGTACTCAGCACGCCGTGCTTCACGAACTCCTGGCGCCCGAGCGGAAGCCCGTCGCCGTCGAACGGCTGCGCACGCACCATCGGGTCGAACGGGTCGGCGTAGATGTCGATACGCTCGTCGAGGATCTTCTCCCCGATCTTGGTCCCGCCCCCCTGCTTCACGAACGGGGAGCGCCCTTCGTCGGTGGCGCGCGCGTCGGCGTAGAAGCCGATCAGCTGGCACAAATCACCAACTGCCTGTGGCTCCATGATCACGGTGTAGCGTCCCGGCTCGATCGCCACCGGTGCCCGCGAGGCGCGCGCCTTCTCGATGGCCCGGTTGCTCACCGCCGCAAAGTCGACCTGGTTCGCGTCGTTATGCTCGGCGCCGGCCCACCCCGAACCGGTGCCGTCTTTGGTGCGCACCGTGACCGTGTAGTTGGCGCTCGTCCCGCGATGGTAGGCGAGGAGTCCGGTGCTCGTGCCGTAGGCCGTGAAGAAGGCGTTGTTCTGGAGAAAACCGGCGGCGGTGAGGTCGCCCGCGCGACGACACGGCTCCAACGCCGTCAGGGCGATCTTCGCCCGCGCCTCGGCGGGCATATCAGCAACCGACGGAAAGTAGGCCTCCACCGGCTGGTACTGCTGCGGCGGGAGGAGCGGCATCGACTCCGGATCGTCGGGGGCGAGCTTGGCCAGCTTCTCCGACGACTGCACCACCTGGCGCAGCGCCTCGTCGGTGAGCTCGTTGGTCGTGACCACGGCGTGCTTGGCGCCGAAGTAGCTCTGTACCGCGACCTGGAAGTCGCTCACGCCGCCGGCTGTGGACATCTGGTTGTCGGCAAAGCGCACGTTGGTCGCGTAGCCGCCGTTCACCTGCACCTCGATGGCGTCGGCCGTCGAGAACTTCTTGATGCGCTCGATCAGTGCCTGCGCGTCGTCGCGGGAGAGGATCGAGTCGTTCGCTGGCGCGCTGCCGTCGGCGTGATAGAGCCGAGCCGGGGCGCTCAGGACTTCGGTGATGTTGTCGCGTCGCATGAGTGAGATCCCTGGGGGTTACGCCTTTCGGCCCGTGTTGATGACGTTGACGTTGCGGAAGCGCGCGGGGACCGAGCCGTGACTCACGGCGTTCACCTGTCCCGGCTGCCCCTTCCCGTCGAAGAACGACCCCCAAACCTCGTACGATTGCTTCCCGCCGATCATGTCCATCGAGTTCCAGAACTCGGGGGTGCGGATCTGGTAGGCGACGTCCTTGAGCATCCCCACGATCTTCCCGCCCCTGATCTCGTAGAAGAGCTGCCCCCCAAACTGCGCATTGTATCGCTGCTGGTCGATCGAGAACGATCCGTCGCCGACGATGGCGATCCCGCGATCGGTCGCCGCGATGAGGTCCTCGTACGACTGCTCCTTCTCGCCCGGCACCAGGCTCACGTTGGGCATGCGCTGGAACTGCACCGAGCTCCAGTTGTCGGCATACGAGCAGCCGTGCGATCGCGTCGGCCGCCCCTGCGACTTGTACCACCAGTCGAGCCAGCTCGCCTGCTCGCGCGTGGTCTGGTAGTCGTTCACCTTCCCGTTCTTGATGATCAGGAACTCGTCAGGTGCAACGCCCTCGTCGTCGTAGCCGACGGTGGCCAGCGCACCGGGCTGCGAACGATCGCCGCGGATGTTCATGAACTCGGGGCCGTACTTGAGCTTCCCGAGCACGTCGGCCGGCGGTGCCACGAACGAGGTTCCCGCGTAGTTGGCCTCGTATCCCATCGCGCGATCCAGCTCGGTCGGGTGCGCGATCGATTCGTGGATCGTGAGCCAGAGGTGCGACGGGTGCAGCACCAGGTCATAGCGTCCTACTTCGACCGGCTTGGCCTTGAGCTTCGCGCTCGCGTCCTCTCCCCACTTGGCCGCGTTGTCGACGAGCTGCTTCTGCAGCACCCACTCCCATCCGCGCCCCACTGGCTGAATGGTGTTGCCGCGGTTCTGGAAGTCCGAGAAGTCGGGGCTCACCGCGGTGAACTGCTGCTGGATCGCCGTCTGCACGATCGTCTGCGCGATCACCGAACCGTCGGTGTTGGCGTAGTTGCGCTCCTGCTTGCGGAAGAAGAGCGCGCTGAAGACGTACTTCACGTTGCTCGCCTTCATGCCGGCGGCGTTGCTCTTGATCAGGAGGTCGGCCTTCTCCTCCACCGGGATCGTCCACGGGTCGATCTCGTAGGCGTTCTTCCACGACGCCTGCGGCACCGCGGGCGCGGGGGCGAGCGTGATGCGTTTGTCGCGCGCGACGCCGCACGCCTTGGCAATCGCCGCGGCCTCTCGCGCCGCTGCAGCGACGCCGGTCTTGGTCAGGTCGCGCGAGGCGGCAAAGCCCCACGTCCCGTCGACCAGCGCGCGAATGCCGATCCCGATCGAGTCGGTGTCGACGACGTTGATGATCTGCTGTTCGCGTGTGACCACGAAGTTCTGCAGGTAGCGCCCGATGCGCGCGTCGGCGTACGAGGCGCCCGCCAGCTTCGCGGCGTTGAGCGCCTCCATCAGGAGCTCCTTCACCGCGGCATCCATCTCCGGCGCCGCCGCGACGGTTCGCACGCGTGGAACTGCGCCTTCAGCCGAGCGCAATGCGCCCGAGAGCGCGACCGCGCCGGCAGCCACACTACCGGTCTTCAGGAAATCACGTCGAGAAGTCATGGTGAGCTGGAACGGTGGGAGGAGAACAACCGACGAGCACGCCAGTGCCATCCAACAGCGGAGAGCGTTGTCGCGTCTCGCGATGCGACCAACCTACGACGTCGGGTGGGGGGAAGTGCCAGCGAAGTGGGACGAAGCGCTGCATCTGACGGATCCAGCGGCGTTCCGGAGGCGGCGCCCTGACGACAGGCCAACTCACCAGGAGCCGCCGGTCGGCTCGGCGCCCACGGCCGACCGGAGGGGTCGACTATCGGTGAGATGACTTCGAATGTGATCCGCGCACAGCGCTTTGCGCCGCAACCGCACTAAATTGCTGGGTTCCCTCCGATCCCGCCTGTGACGATTCCCAAGAAGGTCGCTGCCACATTCTCTCCTCCGCTCCGCTCGCGCGGCGACGACTACGTCCGCGAGGGACGCGTGCACGTACAGCACGCCGACGCCGCGGTGGTCCGCGGTACCGTCGAAGGGTCGTCGGGGACGTACGACGTGGTGATCCGGGCGATTCCGGGCGATCGCCTCGAGCTGCATTGCACCTGCTCGTACGCACAGGAATACGGCAACTGCAAGCATCTCTGGGCCGCGATCGTCACCTGCGATCGCGCGGGGATCCTTCCACACACCCCCGACGACGCCTATCACGCCGAGTCGCGCGCGCTGCGCGAGGCGGAGGAAAAGGAGGCCGAACGCCGGCGTGAGGCCGAGCGCGAAGCGACGCGCCTCGCCGAAGAGGCCCGTGCGCGCGACGCTGCGGAGATGCAGGCCGCACTCCCCCCGGTGCGTCAGGCGCCGCCCGCCGATCCGCGCCCGTGGGTCAACAAGCTGCGAGCGCTCTCACCCGCGCTGGCGCCCGGTGCCGACGCGCAGAAGCGCGAAGCGAGCGAGTATCCCGCGGGGAAGCAGATCCTCTACATCGTCGACATCCCACACACCTTCGAGCGGCAGGAAGGGCTGGTGGTGGAGTTGGCGATGCAGTCGCTGCAGAAGAGCGGTGAGTGGGGAGCGGTGCGTCAGTTCCGCCTGACGAGGCCCCAATGGCTCGCGGCCCCCGAGCTGGTGGACCGCGAAATCGCGCACCTCCTCCTCGGCGCGCAGCCCGAGTTCGGGCATCATGCCCCGGGGAGCAGCACCCGCCGATTCATCCTCGCGGCATCGGCGATCGAGACGACGCTCAAGCGCATGTGCGAATCGGGGCGCTGCCTCGTGCGCCCCTCGCCCCGCAGCGACGACCTCTCGCCTCTCGCCTGGGACGATGGCGAACCGTGGGATTTGCGGCTGGCGGTGCAGGGGACTCCCGATCACGAGACGTACCGGCTGGACGGGCACCTCGCGCGCGGAGAAGAGATCATGCCCCTCACCGAGCCGGTGCTCTTCATGCGCGACGGGCTCCTCATCGCGCGCGGAAAGGCATCGCGCTGGATCGACCACGGCGCCTTCGACCTCGTGCCGGCGCTCCGCACGGATCTGCAGGTCGAGGTGCCGCGCGGCGACGCCGAGGACCTGGTCGCCGAACTGCATTCGCTTCCGCGCCTCCCCCCGCTCGAGCTCCCCCCCGAGTTGCAGCTGTCGACGCTCGACGCTGCCCCCGAGCCGCGCGTCGCCTTGCGCCAGATCTCGCGCACGCCGTGGAGCCCAGGGAAGTACGAAGTGGCGCTGAGCTTCGATTACGCCGGAACGGTGGTCGACGAGGACGCGGCCAGCGCCGCGCTCTTTCAGGAAGGGGAGCGACGGATCGTCAGGCGCAATCGCGGTGCCGAGGAGGTATTCGCGCGTCGCCTCGAGCGGCTGGGGTTCAAGTGGGAGTACGATTATTCCACCGCGCGCTACGCCCGCCGTGTCGCCGAAGCGAAGGGAGAGGAGATCGCCTTCCTCCTTAGCGCCGAGGGGTGGCATGTCGAGTTCGAGGGACACCTGCTGCGGACCGCTGGAGAACTGTCGGTCGAGGTGCACTCCGGGATCGACTGGTTCGACCTCGGCGCGTCGCTCAGCTTCGGTGACGGCGTGACGGCGACGCTCCCGGCGCTCCTCGCCGCCGTGCGGCGCGGC
The DNA here is from genome assembly GCA_044225935.1 of Gemmatimonadaceae bacterium. Taxonomy (GTDB): domain Bacteria; phylum Gemmatimonadota; class Gemmatimonadetes; order Gemmatimonadales; family Gemmatimonadaceae; genus SCN-70-22. Next base: position 9,334 of record JBGAHX010000005.1, on the reverse strand, counting down.
GAGCGTACGGTGCGCCTCAGCGACGACTCGCTCGGCATGCTCGAGGGCGACTGGCTGGAGAAGTCGGGCTTTCTTGCAGCTGCCGGGACGCTGGTCGACGGCAACCTGCGCTTCACGACCAAGCAGCTCGGCGTGCTCGACGTGCTGCTGAGCGCACTCCCGCCGGCCGATACCGACGCTGCCTTCCAGAAGGCGCGTGAGGAACTCCTGCACTTCGACGGGATCAAGCCCGCCGATGCCCCCGAGAGTTTCGTCGGGACGCTGCGCCCCTACCAGCGGGAGGGGCTCGGGTGGTTGAATTTCCTCAGGCAGTTCGGCTTTGGAGGATGCCTGGCCGACGACATGGGGCTGGGGAAGACGGTGCAGGTACTCGCCCTGCTGGAGGAGCGACGGGTCGAAGGACAGGGAACGTCGCTGGTGGTGGTCCCGCGTTCGCTCGTCTTCAACTGGGAGCAGGAAGCGACGCGCTTTACCCCCAAGCTGCGCATCCTGGTGCACGGCGGCCCCGATCGACGCCGCGGGATCTCGCACCTCGCCGACTACGACCTCGTGATTACGACGTACGGAACGCTGCGACGCGACGTGACGTCGCTCCGCGGCTTCGAGTTCGACTACGCGGTGCTCGACGAGGCGCAGGCGATCAAGAACGCGGGGACCGAAGGGGCCAAGGCGGCGCGTCTCATTCGGGCGAAGCACCGGCTGGCGATGTCGGGGACACCGATCGAGAATCGATTGAGCGAGCTCTGGTCGCTGCTCGAGTTCCTCAATCCCGGCTTGTTAGGCAAGGCCTCGGTCTTCGGGACGCTGGTGCGGCGCCTCGAGGGGCCGGGGAACGCCGAGGAGCGCGAGCAGTCGCGCGCGATGCTCGCCCGCGCCGTGCGTCCGTACATCCTGCGCCGTACCAAGGCGCAGGTGACCCCCGAACTCCCCGAGCGCCTCGAACAAACGCTCGTCGTTGAGCTGAGCCCCAAGGAGCGCGCGCTCTACAACGAGCTGCGCGACCACTACCGCAATTCGCTTTTGGGGCGCATCGCCACCCAGGGGTTGGCGAAGAGCAAGATGCACGTCCTCGAGGCGCTGTTGCGACTGCGCCAGGCAGCGTGTCACCCGGGGTTGGTCGATCCCGGGCGCCGCGGCGACTCGAGCAGCAAGATCGACATGCTCCTCACCCGCGTGACCGAGGCGACCGCCGAGGACCACAAGGTCCTCGTCTTCTCTCAGTTCACGTCGCTCCTTTCCATCGTGCGCGACCAGATGGACGCGGCGGGGATGCGCTACGCCTATCTCGACGGCGACACCCGCGACCGGCAGCGCGTGGTTGGGGAGTTCCAGGAGGACCCGGAGTGCCGGATCTTCCTCGTCTCGCTCAAGGCCGGCGGCGTGGGACTCAACCTCACTGCCGCCGAATACGTCTACCTCCTCGACCCGTGGTGGAATCCGGCGGTCGAGGCGCAGGCGATCGACCGCGCGCACCGCATCGGGCAGACCAACCGCGTCTTCGCCTCGCGACTCATCGCCCGTGACACCGTGGAGGAGAAGGTGCTGGCGTTGCAGGAGAGCAAGCGCGATCTCGCCGAGGCGATCGTGCGCGCCGACAACGCGGTGGTGGCGAGCCTGGGGAGAGAGGAGCTGGAGTTGTTGTTGAGCTGACGACGCGGCGTGCGCGAGACACGCGTACGGGAGAGGCTGCGTCGTGCGCCGTGGGTGACCGTGTGTCGCTAGCCAAATATCAGATGCATGCGCCCGTCGTCGCTGTCGTGGCGCACTTCGGGGAGGATGCCGAACGCTTCCTGCACAAGCGCCGGCTGGAGCACGTCCTGCGGCGCGCCAGCGGCGAGCACCGCTGCCTTGCGCATCATCACCAGGTGGTCGGCGAAGCGCGCCGCGAGGTTCAGGTCGTGCACAATCCCCACGACCACCAGGTCACCAGGCGCCATCAGCTCGCGCACGCGGTGCATGAAGTCGTACTGGTAACGGATGTCGAGGAAGGTCAGCGGCTCGTCGAGCACCAGATAGCGGAGTGCCCCCGGCGTGGGATACCAGACTTGCGAGAGAACACGCGCGAAGTGAACGCGTTGCCGCTCGCCGCCGCTCAGCGTGAGGTAGTCGCGATCGGCCCAGTCCCAGACATCGAAGAAGCGCATCGCCTCTTCGCAGGCGCGCTCGTCGCGCGGCTCGGGGCCACCGGTGAAATGCGGGTAGCGCCCCATCATCACCACTTCCCACGTGCGGAGCGGAAATGCCAGCTCGATCCCCTGCGAGAGCACGGCGCGCACCCTCGCCAGCTGCACGGTGGACCATTCCGGCAACGCGCGCCCGCCGTATCGCACCTCTCCCTCGAGCCCCGGGAGCATTCCGCACAGTGCCCGCACCAACGTGCTCTTGCCGGCGCCATTGGCACCCACGATCAGCGAGAGCTGCTCGGGGGAGAATGACACCGAGACTCTGTCGAGGAGTCGGTGCTCGCCGACGCGATACGTGAGGTGCTGGGCGGTCAGCATCGGGCGCGCATCAGAAGTAGTAGCGCCGGCTGCGCAGCAACACGATGAAGACGGGGACCCCCACCAGCGACGTCACGATCCCGATCGGAAGTTCGGCCGGGGCGAGCAGGAGGCGTGCGACGAGGTCTGCGGCCCCCAGGATGATCCCTCCCGTGAGCATCCCTCCTAACATGAGAAAGCGAGTGTCCGCGCCGCGCAGGAGGCGGAGCAGGTGCGGAACGATGAGTCCCACGAAGGCGATCACCCCGGTGAAGGCCGTCGCGATCGCCACCATGATCACGTTGATCACCAGGATCGTCACCTTGAGCCGCCGTACGTCGATCCCCAGGTAGCGCGCCTCTTCCTCGCCGAGCATGAGCGCATTGAGCTGGCGCGCGTAGCGCAGGCCAAACACGGCGCACGCCGCGGTGGAGATCCCGACGATGATGACCGACGCCCAGCTCGCGCCGGAGAGCGTCCCGAGGTTCCAGAACGTGATCGAGCGAGCCTGTGGGTCGCGCGCGATGTACGAGAGGAAGCCGACCCCACTCATGAAGAGCGCGTTGACCGCGATCCCCGTCAGGAGCAACGCGATGACCGACGAACGCGCCCCTTCGCCCGAGCGCGAGAGCGTCACCACCAGCCAGGTGGCGAGCATGCCGCCGGCGCACGCCGCCAGCGGCAACGTCCACGGCCCCGCGTGATACTTGAAGGCCGCGCCCAGGACGAAGTAGAGTGCGGCACCGAACGCGGCACCGCTCGACGTCCCCACAAGCCCCGGTTCGACGATGGGATTGCGGAAGAGCGCCTGCATCAGGACGCCCCCCATCGCCAGCGCCGCCCCCACCAGCGCCGACAGGAGGGCGCGGGGGAGGCGGATCTCGAGAAAGATGCGTTCGTTGAGGGCCCGCGAGGTAGGGTCCGACCATCCCTTGCCTAACGCCGACGCCATCTCGCCGAGCGAGATGGGAACCGCCCCCCACCGGATCGACGCGAGCGTCACCAGGACCAGCACCACCGCCAGGACCGGAAGGACGCCCGCGTATTGTCGTTCGAGTCGAACCACTACCGGACCGTCACGACGCCGTCCCCTTCTCGGCCGTTCCCTTCTGGCGGATCAGGGCGCGCAGCTTGAGGACGTTGGCCCCGGTGCGCGGCCCGATGTAGACCATGTCGTTTTCCTCGACGCGGAAGATCCGTCCGTCGCGCGCCGCCTTGGTGGAGCCGACGCCGGGGAGCGCGAGGATGTCGGAGAGGCCGGCGAGCCGGTCGTAGCCGAAGTCCGTAAGGAGGATGACGTCGGGGTTGGACTTGGCGATGATCTCGGGCGAGGTGAGGGGGCGCATCCCGGCGCCGGAGTCGTTGATCGCCATCCGCCCGCCGGCCCAGGCGACCATCTTCCCGGCCGTGCTGCGCGCACTCATGACCAGGTACACGTTGTTCGCCTGCCCGTAGTGAATCACCGCCACGCTCGGCGTGTCAGTGGCAGTCTTCGCCGCCGCCATCGCCTCGGCCATGTCAGCGTCGAGGCGGACGCATAGCGAGTCGGCTTGTGACTCGCGGTGGAAGTAGCTCCCCATGTCGCGGATCAACGCCTTCGCGCCCTCGATGTCGTCGCTCGGCATGTTGAAGTCCTTCATCGGGATCTTGAGCGCCTCGAGCTGCTGCACCACGTGCTCGGGGCCGATGTTGTTCGGTCCCCCGCGCAGGATCATCGTCGGCTTGGCGGCGAGCATTCCTTCGAGGGAGAGGGCGCGATGGTAACCGACCGTGGGGAGCTGCTTGGCCTCGGGGGGATAGACCGAGGAGACGTCGACCGCGACGAGGTCCTGCTGCGCGCCTAACGCGAAGATGATCTCCGTGTACTGCTTGGACACCGACACCAGGCGCTCGGCGCCTGTTTCCTTCTTGTCGGCGTTCGCGAAGCGCCCGCACGCGGCGGGCGCCAGCAGGGTGGCGAGGAGGAGTGCGCGCATCCCGGCGCCGCGGCGCAGGGAGCGCACGCGGCGGGGGAGTGTCGAGGGGTCGAAGGGTCTCATCGCCGCACGCTCACTTTCACGCCGCCAAAGTAGCGCGAGGTGTAGGGACCGGGGAGATAGATCGCCGGCGGCGCCGCGGCGAAGTTGGCGTTGAGGAAGACCATGTTGTAGTAGAGCGCCCCGGTGAGGTTGGTCCCGCCGACGTACGCGTCGATCCCGAGGTGCTGGCCGAGCGTGCGGTTGATCCCGATCTTGGCGTTGAGGACCGAGTAGGCCGGCGCCTCGTGCACATTGTCGTACGTGATCGGCATCGCGCCGCGGTGCTCGAGCGTGGCGTTCAGGTAGCCGCCGCCGCGCACGCCGGCGTCGAGGCCGTAGCCGACGACCGTTCCCGGCACCCCGACCACATCCTTCCCGGTGTAGTCGACAGTACGGGCATTGTTGTTGTTGTCGCTCTTGAAGTCGCTGTAGGTGAAGTCGGAGAGCGTGAGCGAGACGAAGGGGCGGAAGAGCGTGACCGGCGACGTCGGTTCGTCGACGAGCGACCAGGCGGCGGTCGCCTCGAGTCCCTTGTTGGACTGGTCCCCGGCATTCACCGTGTAGGCGTAGAGCTGCGTCCCGGCATCGTTGAAGACGCTCTGCGACGTGAGCTTGTCGATGACCTCGAGGTCGAAAAGGGCGACTTGCCACGCGAGGCGGCGCTCGAAGAGGTTCCCCTTGGCGCCGAGCTCGTACTGCGTGGCGCGCTCGGGCTTGAGCCCGGTGTTGGCCTCGCCAGTGAAGCCGATGACCGCGTCGCTGGAGGTGGGAGGCGTATACCCCTGGCTGAGCGAGACGTAGAGCGAGAGGTCGCTCCCGAAGCCCTTGCGCAGCGCCAGGCGGGGCGTGACCACCGGGTCGAACGTCTTGCGCCCAGTGAGGTCGAGGTGCGTGGGGTTGCCGGTGTTGGTGAGGCGATCGACCAGCTGGTACTCGATGAAGTTCGCGCTCGCGCCGGCCGTGAGGACGAACTCGTGCGGCATGGCGAGGTCCCACTGCGAGAAGAGCGAGTACTGCTGCGTGTGCGTCTCGAGGTCGGTGGTGATCGGCCCCTGCACCAGGTTGGTGAGGCGGTAGTTCTTGCTGAAGAGGTTCGTCTTCTCGTAATCGAGCCCGCTCACTCCCGTCAGGCGCAAGGTGGGAGAGGCGAAGGAGGTGTTGAGGACCGCGCGAGCGCCGAATGTCTGCGCCGATTTAGGTGTCACACCGACGGCGAAGATGTCCTCGCGCGTGATCCCGCTGTAGTACGCCGTCACCTCCGGGAGGAGATGGTCGTTGACCCTGTAGCCGTGCGTGAGGCCGACGCGGACCGACTCCATGTCCACGTGGCCGTCATTGGCGAGGTAGGGGGCCTCGCCGACGTTCTGCTTCCCGAAGAACTGCGCGCTGTCGAGCTGCCCGGCGCGCTCGTCGTACGAGTGCGCGTAGGCGAAGAAGGTCGAGATGGTACGGCGGTCCGAGGGGCGGAAGTCGCCGACGAAGGTGGCGTAGTCCTTCTGGCTGGCGCTGTGGACGCGGTACGAGTCGTAGTCCTGCTTTCCGTAGTTGAGCATCAGCGACGAGCCGCTCGAGGCGCTGGCGAGTCGCGTGTCGAAGCGCTGCAGCCCGTCGGCGCCGGTCATGATCCCCTGCTCGACCGTGAGGCCGGGACGATCGGGGCGGAGCGTGTAGAGATTCACGATCCCGCCGATCCCCGCGCCGTAGAGCGACGACGCCGGCCCGCGGATCACGTCGACCTTCCCCACGGTGCCGAAGTCGATGTCGTCGAGAACGGTCACCCCCTCGGCGTCAGTGACCGGGATCCCGTTGAGGTACGCCTTGTAGCCCGACCCGTCGAAGTTCGTGCGGTTCCCGTAGCCGCGGATGGTGATGCGCTGTCCGCCGGCCATGGTTCGGCGCTCCATGCGCACGCCCGGTACGAGGTTGATCGCGTCGTCCAGGAAGAGGCCGGTGCCGCGCGTGAGCTCGACGCGGGAGAGCGTGCTGATCGACTGCGGCTGTTCAATCCCGGGAGCGTCGCGCGTGGCGACGACGCTCACCGCATTCAGGTTCTGCGTCCCGGCGGTGAGCCCGACCTGCAGGTTTTCGGCGCAGTTCGCGACCGTCAGACGATACGTCTCGTAGCCGAGCCGGCGAAAGACGAGAGGGCGCTCCCCCGGGCAGGCGATCTGGAAGCGCCCGTCACTCCCGGTGGTTACGGCGGTTCCGTTGCCGAACGACACCGAGACGTCGGCGAGCGGGGTGCGGGTGTAGGTGTCGAAGACGGTCCCGGATGCCGAGCCATTCACGCCTTGGGCCAGCAGATGATGGGAGGCGAAGCCGAGGGTGAGGGCGACGGCTACGAGTCGGGGCGTGACCGCGCGGAGGAGGCGTGCAACCGAAAGACGAAGCGAGAGGGGCATGTCCCGAGGGGGATGGGTGTTGTTTCATGAATTTTTTATGACCACTTCCCATTCCTCGATCACGCGCGGCGGAGGCGAACTGCTGTGTGGAGCGCATTAAGAGCTTGCTAATGAGATCGGCGCCTTGCGAGTCGGGGGCGCGCCGACACCGTGGATGGTTCGTCAGACCGTTCGAACAGGCGAAGCGGTCTGTACTGCAATCCAGCGCAGCCAGGCGATCGCGAAAGGCGATGGAGTGGCGGTGGGCGACAGGCACGAGCGGCGCGTCGGCGCATGGAACGTGATGCGCGTCACAATTTCATGTCGAGTGCGCGCAACGTCGAAACGCAACGCTCGTGTAGCCTGTCCACCCTTGATCGCCGCGAATTCTCGCGTGCAAACGGTGACGAAATCTTCGCGGGCTGTCGCGCATGCGCCCCACGTGAACGGCACTGGGACTTGTCCTAGTTGACGCGTCTTCGTGGACACCGTACGATTTGCGCCACTCGTCCCCGGGCGGTCACGGGTCGTCGGCTGCAGTGAACGTTTAGTCACTGTCGCTCGACCCACGACGCACGAGGAGAGCACCCCCCGTAGTGCACTCGTGTCACCGTCCTTGGAGGTCCCGTGAACAGAAGGTCCTGTGCCTCACTGCTGCTGCTGTCGATTGCCGCTGGCGCGTGTGCTGACGCCGGCGCTCCCACGAGTCCCGCGCGCCTCGCGCCGTTCATGCAGGTGAACGGCGACCTCACCACCCAACTCGTACCTAACGAGTACATCGTCATCCTGCGGGATGCGAAGCGCTCGGACCTCAACGGCGCCGTCGCCGAGGTCGCCGCGCACGGTGGCAAGCTCCTCGCGCGCTACGACGCGGTGTACCGCGGCTATGCCGCTCGCCTCGACGCCGACGCGCTCCTGGCGGTCCGCCAGAATCCCGAGGTCCTGCTCGTCCAGCCTAACGGGATCGTGACGATCTCGGCGACCCAGTCGCCCACGCCGTCGTGGGGGCTCGACCGCATCGACCAGCGCAACCTTCCGCTCAACAACAGCTTCACCTACGCCAACGACGGTGCCGGCGTCCACGAGTACACGATCGACACCGGCATCCTCCTCACGCATAACGATTTCACCGGGCGTGTGGGGAACGGCTTCGACGCGATCACCTCGGGCGGTACCGCCAACGACTGCAACGGCCACGGAACCCACGTGACCGGCACCGCGGCCGGTACCACCTACGGTATCGCCAAGAAGGCGACCGTGCACCCGGTCCGCGTGCTCAACTGCGCGGGCTCCGGCACCTTCGCGCAGGTGATCAACGGCATGAACTGGGTCACCGCCAACCGCATCCAGCCGGCGGTCGCCAACATGTCGCTCGGTGGCAGCAAGGACGTCGCGACGAACCTCGCCGCCGACTCCATGGTGCGGAAAGGCAACGTCGCATTGGCCGTTGCGTCCGGAAACAACTCGGCGAATGCCTGCAACTCCTCGCCGGCCTCGGCGCCGTTGCCGCTGACGGTGAACGCGACGACGATCGCCGATGCGCGCGCCTCGTTCTCCAACTTCGGCACCTGCACCGACCTCTTCGCGCCTGGCGTGAACATCACCAGCGACTGGATCGGCGGAAACAACGCGACGAACACGATCTCCGGCACCTCGATGGCCACGCCGCACGTCACGGGCGCGCTCGCGCTCTATCGCGCGGCCAACCCGTCGTCCACCGCCGAGCAGATCTTCACCATGCTCCTCGCCGATGCGACGCCGAACGTGGTCACCAATCCCGGCACCGGCTCGCCCAACAAGCTTCTCTATATCGGCAACATCGGTGGTGGTGGCGGTGGTCCGAACAATCCGCCGGTCGCCGCTTTCACGTACAGCTGCTCGCAGAACCCGAATGGCACCTATCGCTGCGACTTCGATGGCAGCACGTCGACTGACGACAACGGAGTGACCGGGTATCTCTGGCAGATCGCCGGCAAGCCGGACAAGAACGGCGTGACGGCGAACTACCGTCTCGACGCCGGCTCGTATGACGTTACGCTGACCGTGAGCGACGCTGGTGGCTTGAGCAACAGCCTGACGATGACCATCAACGTCGGTGGCCCGCCGCCCCCGCCGCCGCCGGTGAACCAGCCGCCGGTCGCGAAGATCACCTACAACTGCACCGTGCGTCCGAACGGCAAGTCGCGCTGTGCCTTCGATGGCAGTTCGTCCACGGATGACGTTGGCGTCGTTGCCTACCTCTGGACCGTGCCGGGCGAGCCGTCGCAGAGCGGCCCGAATGCGGTCTTCGGTTTCGACGCAGGTTCGACGAACTCGGTGACACTCAAGGTCACGGATGGTGGTGGACTCTCCGATACCATCACGATTTCCGTAACCGTTCCCTGAGTCGCAGAGCAGCTGCTAGGCAGAGCAGCTGCTGGACGGAACGGCCGCCCGCGCCTCGCGCGGGCGGCCG
>JBGAHX010000004.1:0-201183 GCA_044225935.1 Gemmatimonadaceae bacterium | reverse complement strand
GCGCGATACCGCGCGAGTTCGGAACTGGCTCACCCGGTGGCGCCGGCGAGACAGACGCGAATCATGCGAGGACCCCAGCTGGAGCGTGTCAGAAGAAGACGACATGCTGACGCGCCGTCCATGGACTTCCGCTTCGATCGTCATCGGTACCAGCTATCTTACACCCTCACCGCGACCGTCCCCGCCGAACGTCCCACCCCGACGAGATCGACCGCTCCGGCGCCTGCGGCAACGCATAGTGCGGACTCGACGATCGGTCGCACCTCCCCGTCGGCCATCATCTGGGCGAGCGTGCGCAGCGCATCTGCATTTGGCGTCGAGATCATCCTACGAGCCTCTGGCGCACGAAGGAGAGAGCAGCATCGCACCGATCGTGCGCCCGAACCCCATCGTCCAGCGCCCCCTGTGCCTCCCACGATGATCAGCCGCCCCGCGGGGGTGAGCGCGACGCAGGCGCGAGACGGCGCGATTCCCGCGAGGTCGATGATCACGTCGTAGGTCTCGTGCACGGCGGTGATGTCCTCGCGTGTAGTCGATCACGTGATCGGCACCGATGGTGCGTAGCACCTCGAGATTGCGCGTGCTCGCCACCCCGGTGACGTCGGCACCGAGCGATTTCGCGATCTGCACGGCGAAGGAGCCGACCCTCCGACGCGCCGATGATGGCACCTGTTCGCCCCACTGCACCTTCGCCTCGTCGCGTACCGCCTGGAGCGCGAGCGCGGCGCGAGTCCGGAGACGGGGCGGCGGCCGCCGGAACCCACGAGATATTCGGTGGCTTCTTCGCCACGGTGCTGGCGGGGACGGCGACAAATCGGCGAGCGCGCACCGCACGTCCCGAACACCTCGTCGCCGGGCGCAAACCGTCGAGCTCCCGCGCCGGCCTCGCTCACCGTTCCGGCGAATGCGAGACCAGCGATCGGTTGTTTGGGTGCGCGCACACCGTACGACGGGCGCGCGATGTAGGGGAGGCCATGCGCGATCAGCCAATCACCCTTCGCCAGTCCGGCGGCCTCCACCCGCACCAGGAGGTCGCCCTCGGCCATCGCTGGCCGTGCGACCTCCTGCAGCTGCAAGACTTCCCTTGGCGGACCAAAGGCGGTGTGGATGATCGCTTTCATGGCCGGTCTCCGGAATGACGCGAAGTGTCGCGTGGCACCGTGAAGCGCGCCGCGCCCAGCTGCCGCACGCGATGCCGAGGGGAACATGGGCCCGGACTCAGGTCATCGCAAGCGCGCCTGCAGTTCGTCGTTAGTTGACGCCACCGCCGGGCGAAGACGATCGCAGCGTCGGGAGCTGGCGCGCGGGGAAATGGCGCGCGGTGAAGCGGCGCGCTGGAGGGTGGCGCGTCGTGGCGCAACGGAGTATCTCATCGTGCCCCCTCACCCCCACCATCGGGAGCGTTCGATGCACGACCTATCCAGGACTGCCCGCGTGACGGGGCTGTGGTACCTCGGGATTGCCGTCACCGGAATGCTCGGCTTCCTCCTCGTGCGCCCCGCGATTCACGTCCCGGGCGACGCGACCGCGACGGCGCGCAACGTGGTGGAGCACGCGTCGCTCGCACGCATCGGCGTTGTCCTGGAACTCGGAATCGTCGCCACGCAGGTGCTCGCCGCGGTCTGGTTCTACAAGCTCTTTCGTGGATTCAACGCAGTGGCGGCCGGGTCGCTCGCCTCGTTCGGCTTCGTGAATGCGGTGATGATCCTCGTGAGCGCCGCCTTCATGGCCACAGCCGTCTCGGTCCCGGGCAACCCCTCCATTGCACCTGGCGGAGATACCAGTGCCACGATCCAGCTGCTCTACGAGCTGAGCGCCAAGTCGTGGAGTGTCGGGGCGCTCTTCTTCGGGCTGTGGCTCATCCCGATGGGATACCTCGCCTGGAGCTCCGGGCGCATGCCCAAGGGGCTCGGGCTCACGCTGATGGGTGGCGGGGGCGGGTACATCGCCAGCGCGCTACTCTCGAATGGCGTGCCGAACGCGCCGGCATGGCTTGTCGAGGGGCTCACCATGCCGGCCAGCGTCGGGGAGTTCTGGATGATCGGCTACCTGCTCGCCTTCGGGATCCGTCGCGCCGGTGACGGCTGGGGCGAGGCGGGGCGCTGACCGCGGCTGGCGCCGCCGGAGCGCGCCTCGGCTCGCGTTAGGCGCTCACGCTACGGGGTCGAGAGGACGAACCGATTGCCGTCGGGATCCTTGAAGATCGCGCTCGTCCCCCACGGCTCCTTCGTCGCCGGCTTCACGAACTCCACGCCGCGCGCCGCCAGCTCGGCGGCGGTCGCCTCCACGTCGTCGGCCATGAAGGTGACGTTCATGAAGCTGCCGATCATCGCCTCCTGCCCAGGCGCCGTGAACAGCACGAGCTTCGTGTCGGCGCGCGGAAAGCCCAACTCGATCCAGCGCTGGTCGGGTCCCATCGGGGCGTCGGTGATGAGGCGACAACCGAGCTTGGTGGTATAGAACTCGAGCGCGCGCGACTGATCGCGCACGGGAATGCTGGCGAACTTGATGCCCTTGATCATGGGTCGCGCTCCGGACGGTGAGGGGTCGCGCGAACAATCGGCGCACGGGTTTCCGTAGGCAAGGCGGGCAGGAAATGCTATAGTAATCGCTGCCATACTCCCTCACCCTCGCCCATGCGCGCCACCCCCGCCGTCGCCGTCGATCGCTACATCATCGACTCGCTCATGCCCGATCTCGTCGGTCACGACCGGCGTCCGTCGGCGTTCCTCCTCTATCTCGCGCTCTGGAGCCGCACGCTGGCCGTGGGAGAGAGCGAGCTGCGCATCGCCCTCGCCGACCTCGCCGAGGCGACCGGCCTCTCCAAACGCACCGTGCAGGCGGCGGTCGGCTGGCTGGAGTACCGGCGCCTCGTTGCCGTGACGCGTGACAGCTCGACCGACGTGGGGACATTCGCGGTCAAGGCTCCGTGGGTGCATCGGGGGCGATAGCGACCGCTCCTCACGACAGTAACGCGCTCCGCGCGGAGCCTTGCAATGCCCGCTTCGACGTCAGCTCGTGGGACGCGAGCCCCGCGTCGCCTGGATGAACGCGGCGATGTCGCCCTTGAGTTGCTTGAGGAGCGGCGGAACGATGTACATCATGTGCCCCCCCTCGTAGTAGTGAATCGCCACGCGCTCCCGGTACGACGGCTCCATCCCCAAGTGATCGAACGTGTACTCGGTCGCGGCGAACGGCGTGGCGAAATCGTAGTAGCCGGTGGCGACCATCACCTTGAGGTACGGATTGCGCGCCATCGCCGAGCGCAGGTCCTCGATCATGTTCAGGTACCGGTTGCTGTACGGCGCGTAATCCCACGGTTGCACCTGGCCGCTGGTGTAGTAGGGGAGGTCCATCTCCCACCCGAGGTCGCGCCGCACGTAGTCGAGAAAGAGCGCGGTGTACGGGCCGCCTAACGCCTGGTTCGACGGATCGAACTCCTGGTCCTCCCCCGCCGCATCGACGTCCATCCCGGTGTAGCGCCCGTCGAGGCGTCCGATGTGCACGCCGCGATCGCGCAGCAGTTCCTTGCGGAAGCGCTGGTCGCTCACGCGCAGGTTGGCGTCCTCGATGAAGCTCGGCGACAATCCGGAGTAACGCGCCACCTTCTGCACGATGGCGGCGCGCTCGTTCCCCTGCAGCCGCGACCCCTTCACCAGCGCCGTCAGGTACTCGCCAAAGGCGAAGGCGCGCGACTCGGCGACGGCCTTCTCCAACCCCATTGCCTGGAGGTCGGCAGGGAGCCTCTTGTGATACCACGCCGACGCGGTGAAGGACGGGAGAAAGTTCGCATACGGGTAGTCGTTCCCTGCAACGTAGCCTTTGGTCTGGTAGTCGAGGATCGACGAGATCAGGACGATTCCATTCAGCTCGATCCCGTGACGGTTCTGCAACTCGGCTGACAGCCCTGCGGATCGCATCGTTCCGTACGACTCACCGAGGAGATACTTCGGCGACGGCCACCGATTGAAGCGTGTGGTGAACACGCGAATGAACTCGGCGACGGACTGCACATCGCCACGCGCCCCGAGGAATGGGCGCGGGTCCTCGCCGTCGGCGGCGCGTGAGTATCCCGTCTGCACCGGATCGATCATGACGATGTCGGTGACGTCGAGCGGCGAGCTCTCGTTGTCGACGAGCGTGTAGGGTGGGGCTGGCTGGAAGCCGTCGGTTCCCATCTGCACACGCTTAGGTCCCATGAGCCCCATGTGGAGCCAAATGGAGGGGGAACCCGGCCCTCCGTTGTACGAATAGGTGATCGGGCGCGTCTTCACGTCTTCGCCGTCCTTTCGGTAGTACGTGAAGAAGAGGTGCGCGCGTGGCTTCCCCGCTGCCGTCTTGAGCGTGAGGCGCCCTACCGTCGCCGTGTACTTGATCTCGGCGCCACCGATGCGCGCGACGTGCGACGTCTCCACGACGCGGTCCGCCGTGTCGGCCGGAGCTGGTCGCGCCGGTGGAGCGACGGTCACCGGCTGCGTGGCGGGGCGGGTCTGGGCGGCGACGAGGGCGGGAGCCGCGACGAGCAGGATGGAGACGAGGCGCATCGGTAACACCAGAGGACGAGAGGACGAGAGGACGAGAGGACGAGAAGACGAGAGGACGAGAAGACGAGCGGTAGCGGCGGGGGATTCGGAGGGCGTCGATCTGGGCCCCTCTCCGCTGTTTACTTGATCGCGACCGCTCCTTCTCCCGCGCGGGGGAATCGCTCGAAGACGGCGGGGTCGTGGCCGGGGACTACCAGCGCGGGGCGGCTCGCCAGCTGCATCATGCGGCGCTGGGCGCGCATGTTGGAGAGCGAGTCGAGCGTTTGCGCGATGGGGCGGGAGCGCTCGAAGTTTTCGTAGAGATAGGCGTTGTCCGACGCGATCACGACCGTTCCGCCCGGCGTGGCCACGCTCACGTACTCCGAGGCGAACGTGTGCTTGCCGCCGGTGTAGGCGCGGATCCCGGGGCGCACCTCGGCGCTGTCGCCCTCGACGAAGTGCACGCGCCCGGCAGCGAACAGTTGGCGGTACATCGCGGACACGTCGGGATCGATCGCGCGGTCGAGTGAGCGGCCATCGGGACCGACATAGTGCTCGAACTCCGCGCGCTGGAGCCAGATGCGCGCGTTGGGAAATCGCTCGACGCCGTCGGCGTGATCCCAGTGGATGTGCGAGATCACGATGTCGGTGACGCGAGCGGGGTCGAAGCCGGCGCGGCGCAGCGCGGAGTCGGGGGTGACGTAGTCGCGCGGCTTCCATTGCGTGATGAATTTCTGGCGCGTGAAACCGGCATCGACGAGGACGATGTCGCCGTTCGCCGACTGGAGGGGCCAGACCATCAGGGCGGCATCGATGCGCCGCGACGAGTCGCTCCCCGCGATCAGCCCTCGCATCGGGAAGTTTGCCAAGGCGCCGAAATTGACGGCGTAGGCGTTCCACAGCGGCGCCGCCGCCGCATTGGGTGGAGCGCTGGCGCAGGCCGGAAGGAATGCGAGGAGTGCGACCGCGAGCGGACGCGAAGCACTGCGAGCAAGAGTGCTTCGCACCGTGAGGGAGGGGTTCATGATCGGGCGAATCGGATGGTGAAGCCGGCGGATGGGTTCACGACGCATCGTGTCGACGTGTGGGAGCGTCGTGTGCGTGCGAGGCGTGCGCGACTTCGATGCGGGCCATAAGGTCGTGAACGATCTCGTCGACCGGCACCGAGACGTCGAGCGTCCACGCGCCCTCGTCGGCATCGGGTGGTTGGAGTGACTCGAACTGGCTGGCGAGGAGACTGGCGGGCATGAAGTGGCCGGCGCGATGCTCGAGTCGATCGGCGAGAAGGGGACGATCGCCGGCGAGGTGAATGAAGCGAACCTCGGGGTCGGCCTCGCGCAGGATATCGCGATATCGGCGTTTGAGCGCCGAGCAGGCGACGACGAGTCCGACCCCCTTCGCGCGTGCTTCGCGCAGCCGTTTGGCGATAGTCTCGAGCCATCCCTGCCGGTCTTCATCGGTCAAAGGCATCCCCGCCGACATGCGTGCAACGTTCTCCGGCGAGTGGAGTCGGTCGCCTTCGACGAAATCGACGTGCAGCGCGATAGCCAGTCGCTCACCGACGGCCGTCTTCCCTGCGCCGGAAACGCCCATGATCACGTAACGCGTGGACGACACTGTTTCCTGGCTCAGAGAGTGTGTGTGTGGCAGGGGAACCGCGCGGGCGTGGCGGAGCCCAGGGAGGGCGAGCCCGAGGAGCGCCCAGTATACAGCGCCGCGCGGGCCTTCGGCGAGCGCCACGAGAAGGCCGAAGATGAGAGACTCCAGGGGGAGAATGAGCCGCAACGAGAACGCTGCGATCGTGCGAGGGGAAGGGAGAGGTATGCCCTGCGGCTAATGGCGGCAAATGCGGGTTGACCGGCATTGTTCCATCGAGGCTCGTCCTGCACGCTCACTGCCGCGCACGTCGCACTGTCACGGGACCGCACCATGCACGCCGCCACTGCCACCGAACCGATTCGCGCGTCCGAGAGAGGGGCGCTTGTCTCCCACCTCCTGTCGCATCTCGCCCGCACGGCGCGCGCGATGCGCCTCGCCAGGCAGCTGTCCGGCGCATGTGCACCAGCGATGATGAGCCTAACGATGAGCGGAGTCGTCCCGGTGCTGCGCGACGAGCAGGAGATGCTGCGCGCGCTCCTGTTGACGCTCGCCGATCCAGATGAGAGGAGCTGGACCGCCGATGAGTCTCGCTCGGTGCGCGCGATGGTCGCGGCGGCGGAGCAACAGATCGAGCCCTGGAATTCGAAAGTGGAACGACGCGAAGCAGGTGCGCCGGTCGCGGACGCCCTGCTCGACGCCATGATCGAAGGGTGCTGGGGGAGACGCGCGTTGTGGCGAGCGCTTGCCGAGCGTTCGCGCCGCACAGCGCCGCACCAAGCCGTGGACTTCGCGGCGCTCGCTCGCCGGTCGGAGGCGATGATCGGGGAGCTGGAGATGCTGCAGCATGAAGTGTCCGTCGCGCGGTAGGGCGCGGGGGGCTTCGGCGACTAGGTGGAACTGCGAAGCAGGGTCTAGCAATGCAAAGAATGCGACGCCGCGCCAACTGATGGCACGGCGTCGTTGCGTAGGCGCGCCAGCCTTTCTACCGCAAATCGCGCGGAGTGTTGACCTGCCACCCCTGACGGAGAGCCGCCTGACGTCTCGCATCGAGCGACGCGAGCCACCCCGGTGCATCCGCGCCCTGCGACTCGAGAAATCCGCTCGCGTTCGCGCCGTGCGTCGACGCCCATCCCTCGCTATGGACGCCGTGTGCATCGAGAAATCCCATGTACTCGAGGCGAGCGCGTCCGGGAGAAACCATCGAAGCTTGCGCGAGTTGCTGTGCCTCGAGACGTCTGGCGCGCTCGACATCGGGTAGCGTGTGCACGACTTCGCTTGGCGCGGCGTCGTCGAGCGCAGCGGTGACGGGGGGTGGCAGCGGTAACCGTTCGTCGGCATCCACGGCACGTCGTGGCACTTCACGATCGAGGGGCGGCGTTGCACCGCGCGGTCGAACGAATGGCACGGCGACAGCGTCGCCGGCGTGCGAATGGCGCTCGTGCGAGCGGAGTTCGCGATCTCTATCCATCATGCGGACCTCCGGGTTCATGGGATGCATTTGGAAGTTGTGTCGTCGCGCCGTCCGGCGACATCGCGCGCGCGAGCGAATCGCGTGTGAGTCCTGCGAGTCAGCAGCGGGCGCGAGCATGGTGCGTGCCTTACGAGCGGAAGCATGTTGGCGCCGGTCGTGCGCTGCGTCACGCGCCGGTTGCGACGTGTATAGCAGGGCTGGCGGGCTGGACGCATAACGCGGGTTGACTGCTGGAGTTCGTTTGTCAATTGTGTCATGCACAGGTCCTATCCACGGAGGGATAGGATGAGTACTCCCCGCACGGAGAATGCCCCCGCGAGGCCGGGGCGCGTATCGTGTGGAGGGTCGCGCGGGGTCATCGAACGCGCCGCGCGATCGCGAGGATGCGAGCCCGACACTGGGTTCGCCCGCGCGCCAGGTGGGCGCGCCACGTGACGCCTAACGAGAAAGTGCCATGCGCATCGTCCCCATCACCGTCCTCCTCATCGCGAGCACGCGGCTCCTCACGCCGTCGTGCGCGCAGGCGCAACGCACGGCCGACGCCGCCTTCGCTTCGAGTCGCGGCGGCGTCGCACCGGCAGCGCCGGTCTCGGCGCATCCTGGCGACGTCCTGCGCCTCCGCATCTGGCGCGAGCCCGACATGTCGGGCGACTTCCCGGTCGATCCCGAGGGAGTCGCCACGCTCCCGCGCCTCGGAGCGACGCGCGTGATCGATATCCCGCGCGACTCGCTCCAGCGAATGCTTGTCGCCGAGTACGCCAAGTACCTACGCAATCCATCGGTAGAGGTGACGCTCCTCCAGCGCGTGCGCGTCGTGGGAGCCGTGCGGACACCGGGCCTCTACACGGCGGATGCGACGATGGGACTGCGCGACATCCTCGCGCTTGCCGGCGGCGCCAACCCCGACGGCCGAACCGACAAGGTGCGACTGGATCGAGACGGTACATCGACGTGGCTCCAACTCGACGGGACGCCGGCGACGGGGGAATCGCGCCCGCGCTCCGGTGACCAGCTCTTCGTTCCGCAGCGCAACTGGTTCGCGCGCAACACGCCGATCGTGGCGGCAATCGCCAGCGTCTCGGGCGCGCTCCTCATCGCACTCTCCACCCGCTGAGGAGCGCGACATGACACGCGACGTCGTGGATATCGGACGCCTGCTCGATGCCGCTCGGCGACACTGGCGCGGCGTGGCCGCCGGGGCGGCCATCGGCGCATTGATCGCACTCGCCTACGCCCGCACCGCGACGCCGCGGTACGAGGCAACATCGACCGTGCGCATCGATGTACGTCCAAGCACGCTCCCGTCGATCTATGCCGATCAGGCCGCGCGCGACGAGATCTTCACCGAGATCGAAGTCCTGCGCAGTCGTACGATCGCCGCCGATGTGGTCGATTCGCTGGCGCTCGCGGTCGAGATGGAGCAGCCGCGCCGGGTACGACGGAGCGATCTCTTCACCTCAGTGCGGCAGGTCGCGCCGTTCGACGTGGAATCGCTCCGCCTCGTGCGGGGGAAGGACGGGCTCTACCGGATCGACGGGACGAGCCAGGTCGTAAAGCCGGGCGAGCCCGTGACGACGCACGGTGTGCGCCTCGTCCTCGCCGCCAACGAGATAAAGCCGGGAGCGATCACACTGCGGCTCCGACCTCGAGAGGCAACGGTCGAGTCGCTCCTCAAGGACGTCGACATCGGACGCGCAGGCCTGCAGGCGAACATCATCGCGCTTCGCTACGAGAGCGAGGACGCGGCGCTGTCGCGCGACGTGCTCAATGCGTGGACCTCGTCGTTCATCCGCCGGCGCCAGTCCGTGCAGCGTTCGGAAGCGACGAGCACCGCCGCCTTCATCCAGGCACAGCTCGACACGCTGACGCCCCAACTGGCAAAGGCAGAGGATCGCCTCCTCGCCTTTCGCAATGCCAACAAGATCGTCGCCCCCGAAGTCGAGGCGACGACGCAGGTGAACCAGCGCGCGGAGTTGCAGGCGTCACGCAACGACCTGGAGGCGGAGCGTCGTGCGTTGCAGCAGGCGATGTCGCGCGTGCGAATCCAGGCGGCGAGCACCGCGCCCAACGACCCTTCGCCGTACCGTGAACTCATCGGCTTCCCCACGCTCCTGCGCAACCAGGCGGCCTCCGAACTCCTGCGGTCGCTCTCGTCGCTCGACGATCAGCGCTCAGCGCTCCTCATGCGGCGCACCGCGGAAGACCCCGACGTCGTCACCCTGACGGAGCGCATCAAGGTCGTCGAGGGGCAGCTGCAAGCGTTGACGTCGACGTACCTGCGCGGCCTGACCGCACAGGTCGATGCCGCCGATGCGTCGCTCGCGTCGTACTCCTCGCGGATGCGACAGATTCCGCGGCAGGAGGTGGAGTACGCGCGCCTGCAGCGCGCGCCGCGCGTGTACGAGGAGATGGTGAGCCTCCTGCAGACGCGGCTCAAGGAAGCACAGATCACCGAGGCGGTGCAGGACCCGAGCGTGCGCGTCGTGGACATGGCGGTGCTGCCGGCGAAGCCGTCGTGGCCCAAGACTCCGCTCCTCCTCATGGCCGGACTCCTGACGGGAATGCTGGCCGGCGCGACGACAGGATTCGCCCGCGAAGCGCGCGTCTCGATGGTGCGCTCGCGCCGCGACCTGCAGGAGATCGCCGATGTCCCGGTGCTGGGGCTGATCCCGAGCTTCTCGCCATCGGCGCGCCGTCTGGCGCAGCGCGCGCGGCACAATGCCCCGATAGGGGAGGCGCGCCCAGCCTTGCAGCTCGCGGACGGCGGCGCACGACCGTCGCGCGTTGCCGACCTCGCTGCCGCCGAAGCGTTCGTGCGCCTCTACCTCAACGCCGAATGGAGCGCCGGACGTCCGCTGCGGAGCATCCTCGCAACGAGCCCGCTCCCAGGTGACGGAAAGACAACCAGCGTACTGCATCTGGCGGGGGCCGCGGCTGGACAGGCGCGGCGCGTCCTCGTCGTCGACGCCGACCTTCGCTGCGGCGGTCTCTCGCACGCTCTCGATTTGCGCGAGCGGCGTGGACTCTCGGACATCGTAGCGGGTGACGCCACGTTCGCCGAGAGCATCGTCTCGGTCCCGCTCCCCGGCGGTGGGCGCGCGGACGCTATCGGCGCTGGAAGCTCGACGCGAGCGGCCGGCGTCCCGCAGATCGTGGAGGCGCTGCGCGGCGTGATGCTGGAGGCGACGCACTACGACCTCATCCTGATCGACACCCCGCCGATCAACATCGTCGCCGACGCGGCGGCGCTCGCCCCCCTCACCGACGGTGTGCTCCTGGTAACGCGCGCCGGCGAAACATCGATGGCCGCGATCGACGTCGCCCTCGACCAACTGCAGCGTGCAGGGGCGATCGTGCTCGGGACGGTGCTCAATCGCGCCGAGCTCCAGCGCAGCGAAGGCTACGGCACGCTGCAACAGTATCACGCCTATTCCCTGTCGCGCGCATGACGGTCACGCTCAAGCGGTCGGACCTCGCGCCGGCCGAACCCGACGCTCCCTGGCCGCGGCAGGAGCTGCAGTCGGCAGCGCGCACGAACCGGCGCCGGCACGCTCGGCGCCACCTGGCGCGCCTGACGACGCTCTTCGCACTCGACGCCATCGGGGTTGGACTCGCGCTCTTCGCCATGCTGGTGATCGACCCGGCCAACGGCTGGGGGGCGGTCGTGCGCTGGAACGATCCGGCGGCGAGTGCCGTGTCGGTCCTCGCACAACACGTGATCGCCATCTGCAGCGGGCTCTTTCTCCTCCAGGCGTACGACGAAGGCGACGCGGTCACCGATGCGTGGCGCCTCGTACGCGGCGTCGCGTTAGGGCTCCTCGTCCTGTACTGGTCGATGCTTTGGCACGACGGGCGGACGGTCGTCACGTCGTACCTTCCGACGGTGGCGCTGTTCGCGGCCGCAGTGTGGGTGGAGCGCCTTGTCGGCGAACGACTCTTTCGCGCGGCGAGCTGGCCGGGAGTGCTCGAGCCGGCGCGCGGACTCTTTGTGGGTCGCACGAATGACATCCAGGCGGCGATGCGGCGTGGGTCGCTCCCCGGGCGTCACGCCGTGGTCGCCGTGGCGGAACTGGACGTCTCGCGCGTGGTGCGCTCGGTGCCGCATCGGCACGGTGCGCTCGACGAAATCCTCCAGTCGACGATTCACGATCACGAGGTCGACACGATCGTGCTCTGTTCGCAGTTCAGCGACGGCGAGCTGCTGCACATCGTTGGGACGTCGGAGGCGGCGGGGTGCCGCGTGATCTCGATGTCGCGTGCCTTCCGTGTGGCCAAGCGCGGGCCGACGCTCCGTTCGTACGACCGCACGCCGATCGTCGAACTCACGCAGCCGGGGATCCGCGGACGCGACGTCGTGCTCAAGCGCGCCTTCGACCTCATCGCCGCGAGCATCCTGCTCGTCCTGGCACTCCCGGTGATGCTCATCGTCGCGTTGCTGGTCAAGCGATCGTCGCCGGGGCCGGTGCTCTTTCGTCAGGAGCGAGTCGGCTACGGCGGGAAGATCTTCCGCATCTTCAAGTTTCGTACGATGTGCCTCGACGCAGAGGAGCGGCTCGAGGCGCTTCGCAAGGAGAGCGTGTACGACGACGGGCGACTCTTCAAGCTGGTGCGCGATCCGCGTGTGACGCGCGTGGGGCGTTTCCTCCGCCGGTCGAGCCTCGACGAGTTGCCGCAGCTGCTCAACGTCCTCGCCGGCTCGATGTCGCTCGTGGGCCCGCGCCCGCCGCTTCCACGCGAAGTGGCGATGTACGGCGACAGCTCGTTCCTTCGCTTCGACGTGAAGCCGGGGATCACGGGGCCGTGGCAGGTGAACGGGCGCAACAGCGTAACGTCGTTCGACGAGGTGATTGCGCTGGAGTCGGCGTACGTCACGGGCTGGACGATCTGGCGCGACTTCGTGATTCTCGCGCGCACCGTTCCGGCGGTACTGCGCATGGAAGGGGCGCACTGAGATGTACGTGACGCCGACGCTCACCGTCCTCCCGTCGCGTCCTCGTGTCGCGACGTGGTACGATGCGCGCACTGCGGCTGCGCGCGCATCGCGCGTGCAAGCAGATCGTCGCGACCCAACGGAGTGGCTCCGCCTTCCGGCTTCGGCACTCAGCCTCATGGCCCTGCTGTTGATGGTTGGCGTGACCGCAGTGCTGTTAGTCACGCACCACTCGGCGATCCTGACCTACGCGTTTCCGGCGCTGTCGGTGGCGATCGGCGCCTGGCTCCTGTTCACCGATCCGGCGCGCTACCTGGCCTTCACGCTCTGGCTCTGGATGTTGTCGCCGTTCGTGCGGCGCGTGGTGGATGCCCAGAACGGGTGGAATCAGCAGAACGCGATTCTTCTCGCCCCGCTGCTGGTGTGTGCGCTGGGTGCGCTCGACGCCTTCTACCACGCGCCGCGCCTCAAGCGGGTCGTGGCGATGCCGTTCGTCATTGGCGTGCTGTGCATCGTTGGCGGCGTTCTGGTTGGCCTCTTCCTCACGCCACCCAAGCTGGTGCTCTATGCGGCGCTGAGCTGGTCGGCCCCGCTCCTGCTCGGATTGCACGTGGCGATTCACCCCGAACATCGCGAAGGGTACCATCGCGCGATCGTTGGGGCGTTGATCGTCGGGATCATCACGATGGGGATCTATGGCGTGGCGCAGTTCGTCATGCCCGCCGAGTGGGACCGTCTGTGGATGATCAACTCGCGCATGGATTCGATCGGACAGCCGCTCCCGCTCAAGGTGCGCGTCTTCAGCACGATGAACGCGCCGGGACCGTTGGCGCAGTTCCTCACCGTCGCACTCCTGATCGTCCTCGCCCTGCGCAGCGCGATCAAGTGGCCGGCGATGGCCGCGGGGCTTCTCTTGCTTCTGATGTCGCTCGCGCGCTCGGCGTGGCTCGGCTTCGCGGTGGGCGTGCTGTTGCTCCTGGTGGTGGCGCCGCGCCGCCCGCGTCGCGGCGCGACGACGCTGGCGGTCGGAGGCGTGGTGGCAATGCTCATCGCGGCATCGGCCCCCCTTCCGACCGCACTCGCCTCGATGCGGCACACGATTGCATCGCGCCTAACGACTATCGGCGACCTGTCGATGGACGACAGCTTCCGGGCGCGGCGCTACCTGATTCCCGCGGTGCTCTCGGACATCTCCGAACAGCCGCTCGGGAGCGGCCTTGGCTCGACGCTCGTGGGCGGGGCGCGCGGACGCGCCTCGTCGCGCCTCGCCGACCAGGGGCTCTACCTCGACAATGGGATCCTCGAGGTCTTTCTCGTGCTCGGCTGGTTTGGGGGAATCGTCTTCCTCGGGTGCGCGGCTGGTGCGGCGTGGCTCGCCTGGCGCGGGACGCGCAGTCGCGAGGCGGGATACGGCTACTTCGCCGGCGCGATGGCGATCCTGGCACAGGTGGTGGGGGCGACGATCTTCACCAACGTCGGTGGCGCGATGTTGTGGCTGGCGGCCGCGATGGCGATGACGACCGAAGGTGACCGATGAGCGCGACGGCTCCACTCGCGCGGGCGCGCCAGCGCGTCTCGGCGGTGATCCTCACGCGAAACGAGGAGGCGCTCATCGAGCGCTGCCTGCGCAATGTTCGCGACGTCGTCGATGACATCGTCGTGGTCGACTCCTGCAGCACCGATCGCACGCGCGAGATCGCCACGCGCATGGGAGCGCGCGTGGTCGAGCAGGCGTGGCTGGGATGGATTCGCCAGCGCGCCCTCGGGATCCAGCTCGCGCAGAACGACTGGGTACTCATCCTCGAGGCCGACGAAATCGTCACGCCGCTCCTCGCTGCGTCGATTCGTCAGGCGCTCGCCTTGCCGATGGACGCGAGCGACGGCTACGCCATCGATCGTCGCGATGACTTCCTCGGCGCGTTGTTGCCGAGCATGCGACGTCGCAGCAAGCGCCGGAGTTTCGTGCGGCTGTTCAATCGCACGCGAAGCGCCTACGACCCCACGCTCAAGATCCACGACGAGGTCCGCGTTCCGGGGCGCACGTTCCAGTTGGACGGCATCCTCATCCATTGGCGTGGTTTCTCGATCGTCGAACAGGTGGCGCGCTACACGCACTATGCGCCGCTCGAAGCCGACGTGATGGAGGCGCGGGGGGAACGCGCCGGGATACTCAGTCTCATCTGGCGCCCTTTCCTGCGCTTCGGCTGGTGCTACGTGATCTGCGGCGGTTTCCGACTCGGCGCGCGCGGATTCGCGCACGCGCTGATGGTCGCGTCTTCGGAGTACTTGCGCTTCGCTGCCGTGTGGGAGCGCCAGCATGCACCGGCCACGCTGCACCCGTCGGCCGAAGTCACACAGACCTACCTCATCGAAGAATCACCCACACTCGCGCGCGGCTCCGCGCCCTCTCCGATATCCCGAGGCATCGCATGACCGTTCGAACGATGTTCCTGAATCATTCCGCCACCATGGGTGGCGCCGAGCAAGGGTTGTTCGATCTCGCGCGTCACATGCGTGACCACTCGCTCGTTGTCCTCCTCGAAGATGGCCCGTTTCGCACGCGACTCGAGCAGGAAGGTGTGCGCGTTCGCGTCATCGACGCCGGCGCGATGCACAACGTGCGCCGGCACAGCCGAGTTCCGAGCGGAGCAGCGCTGGCCAGCGTCTGGCGCGCGGCGCGCGATGTTGCGGAGATCTCGCGCGACTTCGATGCAATGCACGCCAACTCGCAAAAGGCGCTGATCGTGGGCGCACTCGCCACCTATCGCACAGATATACCGCTCCTTTGGCACCTGCACGACATCATCGAACCCCCGTACTTCAGCCGGCTGAACATCAAGGCCGACGTCATGCTCGCGAATCGTCGGGTGGAGCGCGTGATCGCCGTATCGCGCGCCACCGCTGACGCCTTCGTACGGCAGGGCGGGGCGCCGGAGAAGGTGCACGTGGTCTACAACGGCACAGACGCAGCGCCCTTCGAGTCGAGCGCACCGGAGACGGGGCGGCTGCGACGAGAACTCGGCCTCGCCGATGTGCCGTTGGTCGGTTGCTTCAGTCGTATCGCGGAATGGAAAGGGCAGCACGTGCTGATCGAAGCCGTCGCTGCGCTTCCCGGCGTGCACGTACTCATCGTCGGCGGACCTCTCTTCAACGAGCATGCATACGAAGCGCTCCTGCACGAGCGCGTGCGCGAGCTTGGGATGGAGGGGCGCGTGCACTTCCTCGGACATCGATCCGACGTCGCCGTGCTCATGCGAAACGTCGATCTCGTCGTGCACCCGTCGACCGCGCCGGAACCGTTCGCCCGGACGCTCATCGAGTCGATCTTTGCGGGTCATGCACCGATCGCATCGGCGTGCGGCGGCGTCCCCGAGCTGATCGACTCCGGGCGCACAGGTTATCTCTTTCCTCCGGGCGACATCGCGGCGCTGCGCACGATCCTGGAACACCTCTTCGACAACCCCGACGAGCTGCGGCAGGTCGCAAGACAGGCGCGCGAGCACGCGTACCGGCACTTCGAAATGCAGGCGTATGCCGACGCAATTGCTGGTCACCTGCAGGCCGTCGCGGCGACGCGTCGCGGTGGCGTGAATCGCCCGAGCCTCGTGGAGGTGGCGTCGTGAAGGTCGCCCTCGTGCACGACTACTTCTTCCAGGCTGGCGGCGCCGAGCGCGTGATGGAAGTGCTCCACCAGATGTTTCCCGAGGCGCCGATCTACACGACCATCGTCAGGCGCAAGACGCTGTGGCCGCGCCTGCGCACCGCCGACATTCGCACCAGTTGGCTGCAGCCGCTGGCCGATGTCGGCTTTCCGGCGCGAGCGCTTCTCCCCCTGTACCCGAGCGCGATCGAGTCGCTCGACCTGAGCGAGTACGACCTGGTGATCAGCAACAGCTCGGCGTTCGCGAAGGGAGTGAAGGTGCGACACGATGCGGTGCATCTCTGCTACTGCCACACGCCGATGCGATTTGCATGGCGCCAGGGCGCGTACATGGAACGCGAGCGCTTCGGGGCGGTGACGCGGACGGCGCTGCGCCCGCTCCTCGCCTACATGCGGCGCTGGGACTCGCGCACGCGGCACCGCGCGCACGTCTACCTCGGCAACTCGTCGGCGGTCGTGCGCCGCATCCGCGATACCTACGGGATCGAGTCCGATGTGATGCATCCGCCGGTGGATGTGACGCGCTGCCGCTCGGCGTCGACGCGCGATGACTTCTACCTCGTCGTGTCGAGGCTCTCCCCCTACAAGCGGATAGATCTCGCGGTGAAGGCGTTCAACATGCTCGGCCTCCCGCTCGTCGTGGTCGGTGGAGGACCCGATGCCGAGTCGCTCGCGAAGCTTGCCGGCCCGACGGTGACGTTGCGCGGGCGGCTGTCCGATGCGGAAGTGACCGATCTCTATTCGAGGGCGCGCGGCTTCATCCTGCCCGGCGAGGAAGACTTCGGGATCACGACGCTCGAGGCGAATGCGTCGGGCGCGCCGGTCATCGCCTACGCTGCCGGTGGCGCGCTCGACACCGTGATCGATGGCGAGACGGGGGTACACTTCGCCGATCCGACTCCGCGCGCCCTGGCCGACGCGGTGCGCCGCGCCGAGACGATCGCGTGGAATCCAGACGTGCTGCGCGCGCACGCCGAGCAATTCAGCGAGAGCGCGTTCATGGCGCGAATGGAGGGAGCGATCCAGCGCGCCCTCGAGCGCCCCTCGCCTAACGAACCGACCGCCGAGGCGATGGCGCTCGCCAGCTGAGTGGCGGCGACGGTCTCGGAACACGACGCGCGCTCCGGCCAGCCCGGGGCGCGCGTCCTTCATCCGGAAGGGCTAGCGTCAGGTATTGGCGCGGCTCGCGACGCCGAATCGGACGAGCTGCCGCAGCCGATCGCGAATGTGCCGCACTGCGGCGAGCGTGAGGATGGGCGGGAGCGCGGCGCTCACGATGAGCGGAGCCGATAGGGCGCGGAGGACGAGATAGAGGGTGATGCTGGTTGCCGTCGCTACCGCTATGCGCATGACCTCGGTGCTCCGCTCTGGACGGATGTCGGGCGTTGTCACCCCCCACAGCGCGCGGATGGGCGCCAGATACATCAGCGCGACCGCTATCGCGAGGTAGGGGGCGTGAAGGAGGCGCAGCGCGACGAATCCCGCCCATCCGGCCAGGAGTGCGGCCCCCTGCTCGGCGATCGCCGCCCTCGCTCCTCGCGTGGCGATGGCCGCCGGCTGCAACGACGCCGAGACGACCCCCCACACGGCGTAGGCTACCACGTACCACTGTGCCATCGAGATGGCATCCGCCCAACGCGGGACGAAGTGGGCGACGAGGGGGAGCGCGCAGATCGAGATCACCGCCATCGGCGCGGCCAACGAGGCGCTGCCGACGAGGCATCGCGTCGACAGCGTGCGCAGGCTCGCACGGTCGGTCGCGAGTCGTGCTGCGGCAGGGACTCCGGCGTTCCGGAAACCGTCGAAGGTGACGTTGAGCACCTGCGCGACGCGCTCGCCGAACGAGTAGAGTCCAGCGACGGGGAGCCCGAACAGCGCGCCAATGAGCACCGGCGTTCCTTGCTCGCGGAGGATCTGGAACGTTGAGCCGGCGAGGAAGCCCGACGACTCGCGCGCGATGCCGAACAGGGGGCGCAGGTCGAGCGAAGGGCGCGGCCCCGGCGCCCAGAAGAAGAGGAGCGCGTTGGCGCTGACGGTGGAGACGCCGAGGAGCACAAAGACGCCGATTGAGAACTTGTGCAGGAGCGCGAAGACGACGAGCCCGACGTTGAGGACGAGGACGTTGAAGACGTCGACGATCGCCAGCCGCTCGTAGGAGAGCGCACGCTCGAGGCGGGCGCGCGCGCCGGTGCCGAAGGCGAGCGACATCATCGTGGCGAACGTACAGAGCATCGCCAGATGCCAGCGCTTGTCGATCGAGCCGAAGCCCAGGATCGGGGCCGACCAGACCGCGCCGATCGCAACGACGATCGCCCCAACCAGCAATTGCAACCCGGCGAGCGCGGCATACTCGCCGCGCGTCGGCTCCTGCGGGCGGCGCACCATCGCCTTCCCGATCCCGAGCTCGGCGACGTACTGGAGGAGCGTAAAGGTCCCGCGCGCGACGGCCAGGAGCCCGAGGTCGGTCGGCGAGACGAGCGCGAGGAGGAGGAGATTCGCGCCGATGCTGATGCTCCGCATCACCGCACCGCGAATCGTCATGAGTCGCGTACCGGTGCGGGCGCGTTCGAGGATGGCGTCCGAGTCGAGCGAGGCGGCCACGGCACTCGAGCGACCGGTCGTCACGTGCATGCGGAGTCAGGATCAGGATGGGAACGCCGTGACAGCTTCACGGCTCGCTGAATCCTACCGCGCCTGACGACAATTGTTCAGCACCCGCAGGGCCTGATTCCTCCCGCGCGGCGGGGAGAGCTTCAGTTCACCAATTCGAGCAATAGCGGATGGTCGGGGACGCTCACGCGTACGGAGCGAACGGTGCTGTACGAGGCAGTCGCAGCCGTACCGACCAGCGGCGCGAACACCGTGACCTTCGACAACGCGGTGGGAAAGTCCACATCGACCGTGCGCGTCGCCGCGGAGAGATCGCTGCGCGTGACCTCATCGTAGCTGCGCGTGTTCTGCCAGAGGAGGAGGTAGCGGCGTCCGTCGCCCTTCTCCACCAGCAGGCGATGGACGCCGGTGGTGTCACCCGACAGGCTCACCCGCAGGGCGTGTGTAGCAAAGGCGGGCGCGCTGCGATCGCCGAGGAGAGCGATGAGGTTGCGAAGCGCGGTGAACGACGGCTTGCGGCTCCCATCGATGCGCAGGAGGCCGAAGTGAAACTCCATCTCGGCGGGGTCGGTCCCCTCGTCGATGAGTTCGTAGGCGAACGTGCGCTGCACGCCGGCGTTGTACAGCTCGAGGAACTCGCGAAGGATGTACTTGGCTTGCACTCCTTCGCTCACCGCCCAGTGCCATGGGTTCGTCGAGACAGGGGAGGTGTGATAGCCCACTTCGGTGGCGACTAGCGGGCGAGTGCCGGCGATCGCGCGGACACCGGTCGCGTGATCGGCGAGGTTGCTTGCCGGGACCTTGCCGCCGTCGTAGGGGTGAATAGTCCCGGCATCCATCCACGCACTGAGGTCGCCGACCTGCGCGGCCGCCGAGGCGAACGCCATGGAGGGGCCGAGGACGCGATGTCGCGTCGACATCTCGGGATCGCCCTTCACGAGCGTATAGAGCGCACGCTGCAGCTGGCGGTCTTCCTGCGCGAAGGTGCTGCGCCCGGAGATGTCGTGCTCGTTGAGCCCCTCCCACGCGTCGATGTTGTCCACGCCGATGCGGTCGCGCAGGTCGCGCACGTGCGAGACGTCGCCATAGTCGTTCCCTGGGCCGGTGGCGGTACGGCGGGGCGAGACGATGACGGTGAACTTCGCTCCCGTCGCGGTCGCGAGCTCGCGCCAGCGCCCGTAGACCTCGCGCATCCAGTCCTCGTTAGGGAGCGAGGTGCCGCCGTCGCGCAGGTGACGCACGCCGAGTTCCTGGAGGCGCGGGATGATGATGGAGCGGAAGCCACTTCCGTAGACGCGGTCGAAGTAGCTGAGATGGACGTTGACGCCGATCGACGAGACGAAGTCCTCGGCGCGCGCCGGCACCAGCGACTCAAAACGCTGATTGGTGACGCGGAGCGTAGTCGTGTCGGCCAAGCGACCCAGTGACGCAACGAGCCGCGCCGTCCCCTCGGCGCGCGGCGTGATCCACCCGCCATCGGCGGCGCCGGCGATCGAGGGGTCGAGACTCTTCCAGCTGACGGCGTCTCGTACGCGGAGCCCGAGCCCGTTGGAGTAGCGAACCGTGGCGTCGAGGCGCGCGCCGTCGGTGAGGGGGAGCGTCGCGGGATCGGCTGCGAGTTCGAGCGCGGAGGGATGTACGCCGGTGAGGAGCGTGGCGAGTCCGATGCAGACCGCGCGCCCCGCGACCGTCGCGGTGACGCGCGTACGACCGGAGTCCAGCGGAATCACCAGGTCTCCCTCCATGCGAGCCACGGCGCTGTCCGTGACTTGCCAGCTGGCGCTGGCTGCGGCGGGCTGGTTCGCCGTCCACAGACGTGACAGGCGAACGGTATCCCCGATGACGACGGTGAGTTCCATCGGGGCGTAGATGCCGGCACTTCCCGCGTCGCGCCCGCGAACGGAGGGAATCGGACAGAGTAGCGGCGAGGCGCCTTGCGACTCGGCGAGTGCGTGCACGGCCACGGGGGGAGTGACGTCGGCGCAGCCGACCATCAGACCCGCGAGTACACACGTGACCAAGCTCCCGGCAGCGGATCGGAGGATCCGCGCCGCGTTCCAGCGCTGCACCTGCACCTGTCACCATCCACGAAGCGTTCGGCAGCCCGACCGGCATGGCACCGTGGTGGTGCTGCAGCCTCGAGGCTTTGCGTCGCCGGCTTTCGCCGGCTTTGCCTTTCTCGCGCCTGCGGATGTGGAGCGAGGTCCACGTGCAGGGAGCGTTGAGGGAGCGCGTGACGGACTCGGCCGCGACGCCCCTCACGAAGTGATTGTCGACACCACGGCGGGAGAACTTCACCGTCGGGCCATGCGACAGGACGAGGTGTCGCGCGTCACACTCGGTGGCGCGCCCGCGACCACGACGCGACACCTCGCATCCGGGTGCCCGTCGCGAGGGTGCAACGCGTGGCGAGGGAGCGACGGATGCAACGTGTCTGTAGTCAGAGGCGATTTTGGAGGGCGATCGCAGTGCGGAGCGCGATGGCCAGCGAGGGTGGGCTCAGCACGGATCTCGAGCAGAATCGCTCACTCGACGATCATGTGCGACCGGTCGAGTCTCCTGCTCCCTCTATAGAGCAATGGAGCGCTCTCTCCTTGCGGGCGTGAGATTGTGCCCGTGCGGTGAATGGCCCGCGCGTCGCTACGCCGTACGTTCGTGTATCGCTCGCACGGAGCGACGAACACCAAACGGAGGAACGCATGGCTCAGCACGCGCTCGTCGGGATCTACCAGACCCGCCAACAGGCTAGCAATGCCGTGGACTTGCTGCGCGAACACGGCTTTCGCAACGAGGACATTTCGGTCCTGCTCCCCGACAACGTGGGGACGAAGGACTTCGCGCACGAGAAGAACACCAAGGCGCCCGAGGGAGCAGCGGCAGGGGCGGCGACCGGCGCCCTGATCGGCGGAACGTTCGGTTGGCTCGCCGGCATCGGCGCACTGATGATTCCCGGCATCGGACCGTTTGTCGCGGCGGGGCCGATCGTGGCCGCGGTCAGCGGCGTAGGTGTCGGCGGGGTTGTCGGCGGACTGTCGGGCGCCCTCATCGGGATGGGGATTCCCGAGTTCGAGGCAAAGCGCTACGAGGGACTCATCAAGAACGGGAAGATCCTGCTCTCCGTTCACACGGACAATTCGGAGTGGGCCGGTCGCGCGCGCGACATCCTGGAGTCGACGGGCGCGGACGACGTCTCGAAGATTGCCGAAGCCAAGGGCGACTACGCGAACTCGGAGCGTCCAGCCCCGCGCGTCACGCCGTGATGCACTGATCCCGGCGGGCGCGCCGCGCCGACCGACACGGATCGCATTGCACCTGCGGGCGTCACCGCGCAGGGTCGGGGTGTCCTCGACCGTGCTGCGGAGACGCCCGTCCCACTTTCTCCACTCTCTCGCATGGCCACCGCCACGTCAGCGCGTCGTCCGCCTCGTCAACGCCACGCGTCCACGACGCCGAATGCTCAAGTTGGGAGTGCCGAAGCGCCGGAGCCTGACCTGTCGACCAAACGGCACAAAGCGTGGTTCACCCGGTTCGCCAAGTCGACCGCACGCTTCACCGGACGCCCGGTCGCATTCCTCCTCGCCTTCGGCACCATCATCGCCTGGGTCGTCTCCGGTCCGCTCTTCCACTTCAGCGATACCTGGCAGCTGGTCATCAACACGGGGACGACGATCGTCACGTTCCTCATGGTGTTCCTCATCCAGAATACGCAGAATCGCGACTCCGAGGCGATGCACGTGAAGCTCGATGGAATCATCAGCGCCATGGACGGCGTGCAGAACTCGCTGCTCGACCTGGAGGAACTGGAGGAGGACGACCTGGACAAGATCCGCGAGCGCTATCGCCAGTTGGCCGAGCGCGCCCGCGCGCGTGAAGATGCGCATGAGGCCGAGGATGAAGCTGGGGACGAGAGGCGAACATGACCTGTCGATGGCCGTGCGCGCTCGTTCTCCTGCTGTCGGCGTGTGGACGCTCGGCGCAGTTGACGGTTGCCGAGGGGATGGGGACCGCGCCGAAGCTCCCCGCCCCCGCGACGTCGCTCATTCCGTCGATTCACGTCGTCACCGCGAAAGGGTGGCGCGCCGGCGACGCGCCGGTGGCGGCCGAAGGGCTCGTCGCGACGCCGTTCGCGCAAGGGCTCGTCCACCCGCGCTGGCTCTACGCCCTGCCTAACGGCGACATCCTGGTCGCCGAGACCAACGCCCCGCCGCGCCCCGACGACGCGACGGGGATTCGCGGCTGGTTCTTTCGCCACTTCATGAAGCGGGCAGGAGGCGCGGTCCCCTCGCCGGACCGGATCACCCTCCTGCGCGACGCCGACGGCGACGGCGTGGCCGAACGTCGATTCACGCTGCTGAACGGTCTCAGCTCGCCGTTCGGGATGGCACTGGTGGAGAAAACGCTCTACATCGCGAACACCGACGCAGTCGTGCGCGTGCCGTATGGCGACGGCGATACCGTCATCAGCAGCGCGCCGGTGAAGGTTGTCGACCTCCCCGCGGGGCGGCGCAATCATCACTGGACCAAGAGCCTCGTCGCATCGCCCGATGGTTCGCGCCTGTATGTGGGCGTGGGATCCAACAGCAACGCGGCGGAGAATGGCATGGCGGTGGAGGAAGGGCGCGCGGCGGTGTGGGAGGTGAATCCTTCTGACGGGAGTCATCGCATCTTTGCCTCCGGCCTGCGAAACCCGGTGGGGATGGCGTGGCAGGAAGATCGCTTGTGGGTCGCGGTCAACGAGCGCGACGAATTGGGCCCCGACCTCGTGCCCGACTACATGACCGCCCTTCGCGACGGCGCCTTCTATGGCTGGCCCTACAGCTACTTCGGCACGCATGTCGACGAACGGGTGAAGCCGCCTCGCCCCGACCTGGTCGCCAAGGCGACGGTGCCCGACTACGCGTTAGGCCCGCACACGGCGTCGCTCGGATTGCTCAATGCCGATGGGAGCGGGCTCG
This sequence comes from Gemmatimonadaceae bacterium, assembly GCA_044225935.1. GTDB lineage: Bacteria > Gemmatimonadota > Gemmatimonadetes > Gemmatimonadales > Gemmatimonadaceae > SCN-70-22. The sequence continues at coordinate 177,434 of JBGAHX010000004.1, read as the reverse complement.
GAAGCGGCTACGCGCGCGGGATGTTCGTCGCGCAGCACGGCTCGTGGAATCGCGACCCGTTCAGCGGATACCGGGTGGTCTTCGTCCCGTTCGCAGGCGACGTCCCCTCCGGACCGGCCTACGAAGTCCTGATCGGCTTCCTCCGCGGAAACGGCGAGGCGAACGGGCGTCCCGTGGGACTCGCGTTGGACCGCACCGGTGCGCTGCTGGTGGCCGACGACGTCGGCAACACGATCTGGCGGGTGTCGAGGAAGCGTTAGGCCGGAATCCAATCGGGACGCGACGGCGGTGATGTGGAGTGCCGCGTGCCCGAAATCGCGCATCCGGAAACGCGCGAGGTGCATGACGAGCATCGCTCGCCATACACCTCTCATGCGCCACCTCGCGGCGTCGCGTCCCGTGTATTTCCGCTCGACCCGCTGACCCCCCCCATGGAGCTGCGCAGTCGAAATCGCGGCCGCCGCTTCCCGCCCGCTGGCTGCTGCTTCGCGTTTGGTTCGTCGGCGCAGGGACAGTATCTCACGCATTCGCGTTCGGCGAAATTCGCCGCAAGTGAGGATTATCCCTCTCTCCTACGGGGGGCGCATCGGAACGCTTGGTCCTCTCTCGCGAGGGGCACCAACGACCTCTCCCTCCCGCCAATTTTTCGCGTGCAAGCGACTTCGTAGCTTGCTCCCGCACTGCGACGGAGCCATCTGGACATGAGCGAGGAATCGAGCAGGAGCGATGCCCCGGCCGGGGCGCGTCCCGGGCTCGTCGTCGGCGTCGGAGCGTCGGCGGGCGGGCTCGAAGCGTTCCGGGAGCTACTAAGCGTCCTGCCTAGCGAGGCTGGCGTGACGGTGCTGCTCGTGCAGCATCTCGACCCGACGCACCCCTCACTCCTCGGCGAACTGATTGCTTCGCGCACCAGGATGCGCGTGTGCGACGCCGTGGACGGCGACCCGTTGGCTCCCAATACGGTCTACGTCATTCCGCCCGACACGTACCTCGCAGTGCGGGACGGACGCATCGAACTCACCGCACCACGCTTGGTGCGCGGCGTACGGCTCCCCGTCGATCATCTCTTTGCGTCGCTTGCGCGCGAGTTTCCCGGGCGCGCCGTCGGGATCGTCTTGTCGGGGGCCGGAAGTGATGGAAGCGCCGGCGTGCGCGAACTGCGTCGCGCAGGGGGACTCGCAATTGTACAGGATCCCTCGACCGCTTCGCAGCGAGGGATGCCGCAGTCGGCGATCGAGACCGGCCTGGTCGACGCGGTGCTCCCCATCGCCGAGATGCCCGAAGTTCTCCACCGGTTCCGTAACCTCCCGCCATCCGCGTTAGGTGGCGAGGCGGCTGAGGAGTCGCCGGGCGAAGCAAATGATCAGGAGTCTCCGCCGAGCGCCGAGGCTGACAGGCAGGACTTGACGGCGGGTGGCCGCGACGCGGCCGCTCCTCACTTCGCGCGTCTCGGGGCGATCCTCGAGGTGCAGGCGGGATTTCCCTTGCGGTCGTACAAGCGCTCGACCGTGGAGCGCCGCGTCCTGCGTCGCATGCTCCTCGCAGGTTTCGACGACCTCGAAACGTACGTCGATCACGTCCAGAACCATCCGGCCGAACAACTCGCGGTGCTCCGCGATCTCCTCATCAGCGTCACGGAGTTCTTCCGTGACGAGGAGGCGTTCGACGCGCTGCGCACGATGGTGATCGACCCCATGGTAGAGCGCGCCGCCGACGGCGATTCCTTGCGCGCGTGGGTGAGTGGATGCGCCACGGGCGAGGAAGCGTACTCCGTTGCCATCGAGCTGCTCGAGGGGGTCGCCCGCTCTCGCAAGACACTGAGCGTGCACGTATTCGCGACCGACGTCGACACCGAAGCGCTTACGGTCGCGCGCGCCGGCGTCTATTCGCCGACCAGCTTCGAGACCGTGCCTGACGAGTTGGTGACGCGCTACTTCCGTCAGGTCGACGCGCGCCACTATCGCGTGACGCCGCGACTGCGGGACGTCGTGTCGTTCGCGGCGCACGACATCACGCGCGATCCGCCGTTCTCGCGCATGCATCTTGTGAGCTGTCGCAACATGCTCATCTACCTGCGACAGGCGGTGCAGGAGCAAGTGCTGCGCAACCTGCATTTCGCGCTTCTGCCCGACGGCGTGGCCTTCCTCGGCTCCTCGGAATCGCTCGGCACGCAGCGTTCACTCTTCGCGACGCTCTCGAAGAAGTGGCGCCTGTTTCGAAAGGTTGGACCATCGCGTGTCATCTCACCGATGCGCTCGTCGGCTCGCCCTCGCAGTGTCTTCGACACCCCGCCAGAGGCGCTGTCTGCCGTGCATGCGCATCCCGCGCGAGCCGCGCATGCAGAGACGGTGGGGCGTGCCGCGCGCAATGCGCTGATGCGCGCGATGATTCCGCCGAGCGTCGTGGTGGCCGAGTCGGGAGAGATTCTCTTCATGCACGGCGAACTCCGCCCCTTCCTCCGGTTCCCGGAGGGAGAGCCGGTGCTCGCCCTCGGCGACCTCGTCGACGAGGACCTCTCGACGCGCACGCGCGCGGCGATGTACAAGTGCCGGCGCGATGGGGTGCGTGTGGAGGCGATCGCGAGCCCAGTTCCCGGGCGTCCTGAAATCCGCATCACCGCGAATCCCGCATTCGATATCGCCGAGGGTGCGGTCACGCTCAGCTTCGCGACGGTGGCGACAGCGGGCTCGGCGCCGCACGCGGCGACGTCGTCGGGGGACGACAGTGTCATCCGCCAGTTGGAGCGGGAGCTGATCGCCACCCAGGAGGATCTGCGCAATACGGTGGACGAACTCGAATCGGCCAACGAAGAACTGCGGACGGCCAACGAGGAGTCGACCTCGGTCAACGAGGAATTGCAGTCCACCAACGAGGAGCTGGAGGCGACGACCGAGGAGCTGCGATCGTTGAACGAGGAGTTGATGACGGTCAACGCGCAGCTGCGCGACAAGGTCGACCAGCTGGAGGTCGCGCACGACGACCTGTCGAACTTCTTCTCGAGCACCAAGATCGCCACGCTCTTCCTCAACGATCAGCTCCTGGTGAAGCGATTCACCCCCGCCGCGGAAGCGCTGCTCAACATCGACCATGCGCACCTGGGGCGATTCATCGGCGACATCGCGCGCGAACTGCTGCACGGCGGGCTCGTGGAGGCTGCGCGCGACGTCCTCGAAACGCTGGCACCGAGTTCGACGGTGCTTCGCGATGGAACGCGCCGCTGGATCTCCCGTCAGGTGCTCCCGTATCGCACCGAGTCGCGACGGGTCGAGGGGGTCGTGGTGACCTTCACCGACATCACCGACCTGCGGTCGACGTCGGAACGTCTCCTCGTGCGTGAGACGCAGCAGGCGCAGATCGCACGGCTCGGGACGCGCGCGCTGGAATCCACGGATCTTCAGTCGTACCTCGATCGCGTGGTGCGCGACGTACAGCAGGTGCTCAACTCCGACTTCTGCAAGATCCTGGAACTGCAGCCGGATGGCGATGTCTTTCGCCTGCGCGCTGGAGTGGGGTGGAACGAAGGACTGATCGGTTCCGCGGGGATCGCCAGCGGACTCGATTCTCAGGCGGGGTACGCCATCAACTCGCGAGAGCCGGTGGTGGTCGAAGATCTCACGACCGAGCGCCGCTTCCGTGGATCCGCGCTGTTCTCGGATCACGGGATCGTGAGCGGCATTTCGTGCGTGATCGGCCCGACGTCCGAGCCATATGGCGTGCTTGGCGTGCACTCGCGTACCCGGCGCGCCTTCACGGCCGATGAAGTCCTCTTCTTGCAGAGCGTCGCCGAGGTGATTGGCGGCGCGGTGATGCGCGACGCAGCGCGAGCGAGGCTCTCGTTCGGCTATTCGGCAACGCGCAGCCTCGCCGAGAGCGACAGCGCCCTCGACGCCGCCCGCAGACTGTTCCTCGCCGCCGTCGATGAGTTGGGGATGGAGGTGGGTGAGTACTGGCAGCGTGCAGCTGACGGTCTTCGCATCGAGCGGCTTGCGGTCTTTGGCCAGGGAGCGTTCACCACCGAGCGCGTCCTCGCCGAGCTTCCGGCCGACGAGTCAGGACGAGGACTTCCGGCTCGTATCCTCCGGACGCAGGAAGCGGAGTGGCTTTCGTCGCTGCAGGAGCCGGAACGGCTGCCGCAGGTGCTGGCGCTGCGCGCACTCGGGCTCCGCTCCGGCATTGCCATCCCGATCGTGAGCGGTGCCGTCGCGAGCGGTGTGTTCTGCGCGTATTCCACGCGCATGCTTCACGCCGATCGCGGCGCACTGCGCGGCATCGAGCCGATCGGGCGGGTGATGGGCGAGCACCTGCGCGGGCTCGACCTGGAGCAGCGACTCCGCCAGACGGTGGAACAGGCACCGCTCGGGATCGCCGATCGCTCGCTCGACGGCACATGGCTGCGCGTGAACCAGTGGTTCTGCGACATCACCGGTTTCGACGCCTACGAGCTGGTCGGCACCGCGCATGACTTCAGCGCACCGTCGACGCCGACAACCGATGCGGTGCAACTCGGCAACCTGCGAGGGGGCGACGGGCAGTTCCGCGCCGAGCAGCAGATCGTGCGCAAGGATGGATCGCTCATCTGGGTGAATCACTCCGCCCAAGTCGTCCCCCAGCCGTCGGGTTCGCCGTCGTACGCCGTGGTGGCCATGGAAGACATCTCCGCGCGCAAGGCCGCCGAGTTCGAGCTGCGCGTGTCGGAACAGCGCTTTCGCGAGGTGCTGCAGCGATCGCCGGTTCCGATCATGTTGTTCGACGAGCACGGTGTCGTGCTGGCGATCAATGCCGCATGGACGCTCGCCACTGGGTACACGCTGGCCGACATCCCGTCGGTCGACGCGTGGCGCGCCCTGGCGTTCCGAGAGCGTGCCGGGGAGATGGCCACGCTGAGCCGGGAGACGTGGAACGATGGACGCCCCGAGCACGAGTTCGAGCTGGAGGTCCACACCAAATCGGGAGAGCAGAAAGTCTTCATCTTCCGTGCGATCGAGATCGGAACGGCGGCGACGGGGGACACGTTGCGCGTGGCGACGGCGGCCGATGTCACGCACCAGCGGCAGTACGAGCGTGAACTCCTGCGTCAGAGCACCGAGAAGGACACCTTCATCGCAATGCTCGGGCACGAGCTGCGAAACCCGCTCGCCGCGGTGCTCAACGCCAGCGAACTCCTGCAAGCGATGCCCGACGACCCTGCGCGCGTGGCGCGAATGCACGCGATCGTCTCGCGTAGTGCACAGCACATGTCATCGCTTCTCGACGGGCTGCTGGACATCTCGCGGATCACCCACGGAAAGATCACGCTCGACCGCCGCACCCTCGACCTGCGGGCGCTCGTCGCCCGCGTGGTGGATGACACCAACACGCGACTGCGCGGGACGCGTCCGTCGATCGAGCTGCACCGAGGATCGGACCCGCTGTGGGTCGAGGGGGACGAGGTGAGACTGGCGCAGGTGATCGACAACCTCGTGTCCAACTCGCTCAAGTACTCGCTCCCCGCCGGGCGCGTGCACGTCACGCTCGAGCGCGTGGGAGATCAGGCGCGCATGCGCGTGCGCGACGAAGGCGTCGGGATCGAGCCGTCACTCCTCCCACACCTGTTCGTGGCGTTCCGGCAGGGCGCGCAGACGCTGGGGCGCGAGCAGGGAGGGCTCGGACTCGGGCTCGCGCTCGTGAAGCTCCTGATCGAGCTCCATGGCGGGAGCGTGACCGCCAGCAACAATGACCCGGGACCAGGCGCCGAGTTCGTCGCCACGATGCCGCTCGTCGACGCGCCTGCGGCCAGTGGCAAGAACGCCCGCGAGCCGGCGCCGGCGCACGAGTCGCCACGCACCGTGCTGGTGATCGAGGACAACCGAGATGCAGCCGAAACGCTGGCACTCCTCCTCGAGATGCGCGGCTTCGTCACGCACACGGCAGCGACGGGGGAGGAGGGGCTGGCCACCGCGCGACGCATCACTCCCGACGTGGTCGTCTGCGACCTGGGGCTCCCGCACGGCGTGAGCGGATACGACGTGGCGCGTGCACTCCGCGCCGAACCGGCGACGCGCGATGCGCGACTGATCGCGCTCAGTGGTTACGCCGGTGCCGAGGACCAGCGCCGCGGTCGCGAGGCCGGCTTCGATGCGCACGCCGCGAAGCCGGTGGAGCTCGACGAGCTCCTGCGCCTGTTCTAGCTGCCAGGCGTTGCAAGGCCGCGAGCTGCAACGCGCGACCCGCGCCTACTGCCCGAGGAACTCTCCAAAGGGGCGCAGGGCGGGCACGCGATCGGTGAGAATCTTGAGCGTGACCATGATCGGCACGGCGAGGATCGCGCCCGGCACGCCCCACACGAAGCCCCAGAGCATGACGCCGATGAAGAGCGCGGGCGTATTGAGCGGAAACTGTCGTCCAAGAAGTGTCGGGGTGACCAGGTTGCTCTCGATCATGTTGAGGAAGAGAAACGAGGCCGGTACGAGGAGGGCGTGAGAGATCGTATCGAAGACGGTGATCGACGCCACCGTGAACACGCCGACCACAAGGAGCGGGCCAAGGTAAGGAATGAAGTTCAGCATTGCGGCCAGCGTCGCGAACAACCCTGCATTCGGCATATGGAGGAGCATGAGCACCATCCACACGGAGAAGCCAAGCCCCGCATGGATCATGATCGAGGTGCGAAGATAGCCCGACACCGCAACTTCGACTTCGTCGCTGATCTGCTTCGGGACGCCGCGATGGTGCGCATTGTACGGGAGGACTTTCATGAGCTTGCGCATGAAGAGGTCCCCCGAGGCCAGAAGGAAGAAGGTGAGGAAGGTGACACTCAGTCCGGCTACCGCGAGGTTGGCCACGCTGCCGAACACCCGGGAGATGATTCCCGGGCGCGCCGTTGCCACGACCATCGAGCCTTTCGGCGCTGAGCCGGTGGTGCCGGCGGCAAGCTCCTCGACCTTCTCGGCCGTCGCGGCAACCTTGGTGATGGAGCGGGTGAGCGCGCGCACCTTGCGCTCGACATCATCGAGCGCGCCTGGCGCGCGATTGAACCAGCTCGCCGCCGGCGCCGCCAGGAGATACAGCGAGGTCGCGACGACGATGACCAGCCCGAAGACCACCAGCGCCGCGCCGACAGGCTCCTTGATGCCGCGGCGGCGCAAGCGGCGCACCGGTCCACGCAACACAAAGCTTGCCAGGATCGCCACAACCACCGGGAGAATCACGGTGCGCGCGATGTAGAGCGTATACACAACGGCGAGCACGGCGAGCACCGTCACGGCGACGGCGGTGACTCCATTGGAGTCCATCCCCTGACGTTCGCGAGGCGTGGAGTCGTCGTTGCTGCTGGTGATCAGTTCACTGGGAAAGATCGGGCGCGGAAGGTGAAATCCACCGCGGCGGATCGCACGTTCCATCGTGTCGCGCATGACCCGCGACTTTCGCTCTTCTGGCATGTCGACGACTGGGGAGGTGGGCTGAGCGCGGCAGTGCTGCATCTTGCAGCCGCTCGACAAGTCATGCCATTCGCCGTGGGGGAAGGCGGCGCCTACCTCTCACGGAGCATGTGCGCCAAACCCGGCGATGCAACCTCGCGTGGCAGTGCGCGGATCGCGCCTTGGCGCTATCCCGACGCGGTAGGGGAAGATCGCGCCTGCGGGCGATGTGTGCCCCGAGACACACGTCACATTATTCGGGCGCACGACGCCTTGCCCACTGGCCCGTCCTGGTCACCGGAGCGACATGCCCGCCACACGCCCCATCTGGAAAGGACAGCTGCGCCTGTCCCTCGTGACGATCGCGGTCGAACTCTACAGCGCGACCAAGCCGAACGCGAAGGTCTCGTTCCGGCAGATCCACAAGCCGAGCGGGAAGCCCGTGAAGTACGAGAAGGTCGTCCCCGGCGTCGGCCCGGTAGACCGCGACGACATCATGAAGGGGTTCGAGGTGCGCAAGGGCGACTACGTCCTTCTCACCGACGCCGAGATCGACGCCGTGAAGCTCGAGACGCGCCGCACGCTGGAGCTCACGCAGTTCGTCGGGGCGTGCGACATCGATCCGATCTACTTCGACAAGGCGTACTTCGTTGCACCTGCCGACGAGCTTGCGGAGGATGCCTTTCGGGTCGTGCGCGACGCCCTGCGCCAAACGGGGAAAGTCGGGTTGGGACAACTCGCGCTGCGCGGGAAGGAATACCTCGTCGCACTCAAGCCCACGGGGACTGGAATGCTCCTCGAGACGCTCCACTACGAGGACGAGATCCGCAAGTCGGACCCGTTCTTCGCGTCGATTCCGGCGAAGAAGGCCGATCCGGAACTGCTCGACGTCGCCGTCGCGCTGATGGAAAAGAAGTCCGCACCCTTCGAGGCGAAGTCGTTCAAGGATCACTATCAGGCGGCGTTGCGCACACTCGTGGAGGAGAAGGTTGCGTCGAAGGGAAAGCGCGTCTCGGTGACGCCGGACGAGGACAAGGCGCGTCCCGAGGGCGACAACGTGATCGACCTGATGGCCGCGCTCAAGCGGAGCCTCGAAGCCAACACCGACGGAACGCGCAGCGCAAAATCCAAGGGCAAATCGTCGAGTGCAGGGACGCGGCGTTCGACCCGCACCACGAAGGTGAAGGCGGCGCCGCGCCGCCGCGAGAGCACTCGGGCTACGCGCAAACGCGCGGGATAGCGTGAGTGCGCCGCGCCTCCCGCGCTTTCGTACGCCGCAGCTGGCGACGCTGGTCGCGCAGGTTCCGGCCGGGGACGGATGGATCTACGAGATGAAATACGACGGATATCGCTGCCTTGCGGCGATCGCCGGGTCGCGCGTGCGGCTCTACACGCGCAGCGGCCAGGATTGGACCCAGCGATTCGATCGGCTCGTCGCTCCGCTCTCCGCGCTCACCGCGGGCTCGGCGCTGCTCGACGGAGAGGTGTGCGCCATCGACGCCGCGGGGCGCACCGACTTCTCGTCGCTGGGCGGCGCGCTCTCGAACGGAGGAGCGCTCGTCTACTTCGCCTTCGACCTCCTCGAGCAGGATGGTGCCGATCTCGCCGCGCTACCACTCGTCGAGCGCAAGTCGCGACTCCGTGCGCTCCTTGCGGCTGGCGGAGCGGGAGACGCGGTACAGTTCGCCGAGCACATCGACGGCCGCGGGACGCAGGTGCTCGACGCGATCTGCCGCGCTGGCCACGAAGGAGTGATCGCCAAACGGAGCAATGCCTCGTATCGAGGCGTCCGCTCCGACAACTGGCTCAAGGTCAAGTGCACGCGCCGCGGAGCGTTCGTGATCGTCGGGTGGCGCGCCTCCGCGCGGCGGCGCGCCTTCGCGTCACTGGTCCTCGCCGAACGCACGAAGGACGGACTGCGCTACCGCGGTCGCGTGGGGACCGGCTTCACCCACGAGAGCGCCGCCGAGCTGCAGCGCGCGCTCGACGCCCGCGCCACCCGTCCCTTTGCAATCGAGGGGATTCCCTCGGCGATCGTCCGCGGCGTACACTGGGTAAAGCCCGACCTCGTCGCCGAGGTGGCGTTCACCGAACTGACCAACGATGGCGTGCTGCGGCACCCATCATTCAAGTCGCTCCGCACCGAGCAGGAGGGGGCTCCCGTGCCCGTCGATCGCACCGAACTCTCGATTCGCGGGATGCTGGCGGCCGAGCTCCTCGGCGTTCGCCTCACGCACCCCGAACGCATTGTCTTCACAGGACAGGGCGTCACCAAGGGTGACCTCGCCGGCTACTACGACGCGGTCGCCGAGCGCATGCTTCCGCACATGGTCGACCGCCCGCTCAGCCTCCTGCGCTGCCCGCAGGGGGGCGCGAGCTCGTGCTTCTTCCAGAAGCACGACAGCGGCGGCTTTCCCGAGGCGATGGACTCGGTGCGCGTCGCCGAGAAGGATGGCGACAAGCAGCCGTACTTCGTGGTGCACGACGTGGCGGGGGTGATCGCCGGGACGCAGATGAATGTGCTGGAGTGGCACGCGTGGGGCGCTCCAATCGCCGACGTGGAGCGCCCCGACCGACTCGTCTTCGACCTCGACCCCGACACCGGGATCGCCTTTGGCGACGTGCGCGAAGCGGCGACCGAAGTACGCGACCTGCTGCGGGAGCTTGGTCTCGACAGCGTTCCGATGGTAAGCGGGGGGAAGGGGATCCACGTGATCGTCCCGCTCATTGGCGACGTGGAGTGGCCGGCTGCAAAGGATTTCGCCCATCGCGTCGCGCAGCGGCTCGCCGAGCGCGACCCGAAGCGCTACGTCGCCACGATGTCGAAGGCGGCGCGTGCCGGGCGCATCTTCGTCGACTACCTGCGCAACGAACGCGGTGCGACGGCGATCGTCCCGTGGTCCACGCGCGCACGAGAGGGAGCGCCGGTGGCCGTACCCGTGACGTGGCGCGCGCTCGATGACATCGGCGCCGCCAACGCCTTCGGCATCGACGCCGCCATGGAGCAGGCCGCGGGAGAAGATGCGTGGCCCGACTTCTTCACCAAGCGCCAGCGATTGCGCCCGGCGATTTCACAGCTGGGAGCGGAGTAGTCCGGCAAGGTGCTCGATCACCCGCTCGCCTAACGGGCGGCGCTGCCACATCTCCAGCGTGATGCGCTCGGCGCGCGCGCGGTCGGCGTCGAAGTCCTCGATCTGCCCGCGGGCGAAGTCGCGATCGTAGACGTTGAGGTTCGCCTCGTCGTTCAGGCGAAAGGAGCGGTTGTCGAAGTTGGTGGAGCCGACCGAGACCCACACGTCGTCGACGATCATCACCTTGCAGTGGTACATGGTGGGACGGTACTCGAAGATCTCGACACCCTCCTCGAGGAGCGGCCCCCACCGCGAGCGCGATGCCTTGCGCGTGATCTCGGTGTCGATCTTGTCGCCTGGGACGATGATCTCGACGTGCACGCCCCGGCGGCGCGCCGCAACGAGCGTCTCGACGGAGAGATCGTCGGGGACGAAGTACGAGGCGGCGATGCGGACGTTGTTGCGGGCGCTCGCGATCGAGAGGAGGTACATCAGGCGCACACTCTCGCTCCCCTCGTTCGGCGCGCTGCGAAAGACCTGCGCGCGGCAATCCCCAACCGCCGAGAGCGGCGGAAAGTACTCCTCGCCGTGCAATACCTCGCCTTCGGTCTTCATCCAGTTGTCGAGGAAAGCGGACTGCATCTGCGCGACGGCGGGCCCCTCCAGCCGATAGTGCGAATCGCGCCAATGGTCTTCATCCTCGGCGTCGCCCATCCACTTGTCGGCGATCCCCACGCCGCCGGTGAACCCGACCTGGCCGTCGACGACGAGGAGCTTGCGGTGCGTGCGGTTGTTGATGCGGCCGAGGGTGTACCACCGCAGCGGATGGTACTTCCGCACCTGCACCCCCGCGTCGTCCAGCAGCTGCAACAACTCGGCATCCATCTTTGCCGTCCCGATCCAGTCGAGCAGCACGTGGACCTTCACGCCCGCAAGCGAACGCTCGGCGAGCGCCTCGGCGAATTCGCGACCGATCTCGCCGGACCAGTAGATGTACGTCTCGAAGGTGATCGTGCGGCGCGCCTGGCGGATCGCGTCGAGCATCGCCGGGAAGATCTCGCGCCCGTTCCGCAGCCCGTCGATGCGGTTCCCTTCCTGCAACGACGGGCCGAGGAGGTTGCCCATGGATCGGAGGAACTGCGGCTCGGTGACCGCGTAGAGCGGCGTGATCCGCTTGCCGATCTTCTTTTCGCCGCTTGTCAGGTTGAGCAGGAGGAGCACCACGAGGGTCGTGGCGACTACGGCGATGACGACGTCCACGTGCACGTTCGGAGTGAGAGGGTGCGTGCGGTGCTTCGGTCCTACAGCGAAACGCTGCCGACGTCGCTCTGCATGCTCCCGCCGTCTCCGGTGAGGGCGCCCTTCACCAACGCGAAGAGCGAGGCAACCTTGCCACCCGGCGTGTCCCAGTACTCTGCATGCTCGACGTCGACGCGAATGAGGCGCAGGTCGGGATCGTCGGCGCTGTCGAACCAGGCGCGCAGGATCGGACTCCACAGCTCCCGTGCCTGCGCGCGATCGTTGACCACCGCGGCGGAACCGGTCACCGAGAGGTAGCTCTCGGACCCCGTCGACGCGTAGGCCAGATTCACGGTCGGCTGACGTTCGATGTCGTGCGCGGCGTCGGAATCGCGCGACGTGAAGAACCAGAGCGTCCCGTCGAACGGGGTCTTCTGTGTGCTCATGGGCCGACTCCGCGGATGCCCGTCGGCATCGAGCGTCACCATCATCGTGATGGTGATGTCCTTGATGATTTCGGCGACCTTCTCTATCGACTCTTCGCGCGTCTTGGCTTGCATCGACGACTCTCCTGGACGGCGGTGATGGACTCGTACGGGAATGGACGAAAGTTCGAGCGACGCGCGATTCGGGGAAATCAGGCTCGAGGGGAGTTCTCTCGTTGGACTTTTGGCGGATGGCGCAACGGGTGAGGGGATGGCAGCTATCCGGACGGCAGCGCATCTCCCCTCAACCAGACTTCGCGACGGCATGTCCATATCGGCAGCGCGCGTGACACAACAGCGCGACCTGCGTACGGGTCACTCGTTATGGGAGGACTCGTCGCATCGCTCGGTGCCAACGCGAGAGCTGCGCCGTGACGTGGTCGCCGACGTTGCCGTCGTAGGTGCCGGCATCAGCGGCGCCTTGATGGCCCATACGTTGGTGCGAGCGGGGGCGTCGGTCATCGTCCTCGACCGGCGCGCGCCGGTGCTTGGCAGCACGCTCGCCAGCACCGCGCTCCTGCAGTTCGAGATCGACCTCTCCCTCACGGAACTGTCGCGGCGAATCGGTAGGTCACGTGCGCGTCGCGCGTGGCGTCGCTCACTCGCGGGGGTGCGCGCACTCTCGAGGTTGGTGGCGAAGGAGCGGCTTCGCTGCGGCTTCGCGTCACGGCGTAGCCTGTACCTGAGCGGCGACGTCTACGGCGCACGGGCGCTGGATCACGAGGCTGAGCTTCGTGCACGCTCGAGAATTCCGGGGCGCTTCGTCGACCGGGCGGCGCTTCGCCAGCGATACGACATCGATCGCACGGGGGCGATCGTGAGCCCGTCGAACGCGGTAGCGAATCCTGCGCAGTTGGCCGCGGGGCTCCTCCGTCGCGCTGCACGCCTGGGTGCTCGCATCTTCGCGCCGGCCGAGGTGCGTGACCTCGCCGCCAGCCGCAACGGCGTCCTGCTATTTACCGGAGACGGTGCAACCGTGCACGTGCGCGACGCGGTCTTCTGCACCGGATATGAATTCCCGCGCGCGTTGCCGCTGGCGGGGCACGAAGTCAAGTCCACGTGGGCCATCGCCGCGCGCACCAGCACCCCCCTGCCGCATTGGCTCGCCGACACCGTGGTGTGGGAAGCGTCGGATCCGTATCTCTACCTCCGCACCACTCCCGACGGTTCGATCATCGCCGGCGGAGAGGACGAGAACTCCGCGACCCGGCATGCGAATCGACAAGTGCTTGCGCGCAAGGCCGCGACGATCGCGTCGAAGGTCGAGACGCTCCTCCCCGGCGTGTCGTTGCAGCTGACCCACGCGTGGGGAGGAGCGTTCGGGGAGTCGAGCACCGGGCTCCCTATCATCGACCGTCTCGCGGGCGTTCCGCACTGTCACGTGGTGGCCGGCTTCGGCGGCAATGGCATCACCTACAGCATGATTGCCGCCGAGGTCACGACGGCCCGCCTCAAAGGGCGCCGCGACCCCGATGCGGACCTCTATCGCGCACCGCGATGAGCCTCGCCTGTTCGCCGCGCCAGCCGCGCGCGCACACCGCCGGGGGCGGACGATGCGCACGCTCGGCTGACGTCGACGCGCGTTGACGCGCGTTGACGCGCGTTGACGCGCTGCGCTGGCCCTACCACCCCGGCCGCAACTGGAAGCCGAAGACCCAGTTCTTCCCCGGACGCTGGAACGGTCGCGCCCAATACACCTCCCCGATCGCGTAGCCGAACAGGTTCATGCGCGCCGAGATGCCGGTGCTCACCACGGGAACGCGCTCGATGGTGTTGCGATCGAACCGAAGGCTGACGCTGTCCCCCTGGCTCCATGCCAGCCCCGCGTCGACGAACGGCGAGACCTCGAGCGGGAGCCAGCGGAACGGGATCAAGCCAAACTGCTCCGTGCCGAAGAGCGGAATGCGCAGCTCGAGGTTGGCCACAGCGAGCCGGCTGCCGATCAGGCGGTTGAATTGCGGACACTTGTCCGACCCGCTCCCGGCCTGGCACTCGGACGCATCGAAGCTCGTGGCGTCGTAGCCGCGCACCAGCGAGGGTTGCCCGACGAAAAGCGGCTGGATGCGCGGATCCTCGCTCCCGCCGCCGTAGCGCCCGTAGTGCATTCCCCGAAACGCGAGTGTGAAGGGGCGCGCGAAGAGGTAGCGCCGGTAGTCGGCGAGTGCGGTGGTGTAATTGATCGAGCCGAGGTTCGGCTCCACTTCGAACCGGTAGCGCCCCCCTGCGACCGGCGAGGTGAACGCAGAGAAGGAGTAGTCGCCGACGAATGCGGCACTCGCCGTTCCAAACGTCAGCGCCGGTTGCGTCGGGAGGTCGTCGCGCACGCGGCGCACCGCGGTCGAACCCACCACATAGAGCGACTCCACCTGCGCACCGAAGCCCACCCGCTGACCTCCGACCGTGAACTCGAGGCGACGCGTGGATGAAAGCGGATACTGCGTGATGAGCTTGAGGTTGTCGAAGTAGGTCCGCTGGATCGTGCTCGTGTAGATGATTCCGGGGACGTCCTGTCCGTCGATGTTGAACGTCGTGTTGTCGTATTGCGCGTAGCCGCCGGCGAGCGGGACGTGATAACCCTGCGCCCCCCAGTTCCAGCGATGTTCGCGGTTCAGGTAGAGGAGCTGCGCGCCGATGTCGCGCACATCGCCCTGCGCCTGCACCACCGCCTGCAGCGCGCGATTCCCGAGCTGGTCGGAGAAGGAGAAGGCGATACCGCCGGCGACGCCGGTCCCGTAGCCACCGCCAGCCGCAATCCCCAGCTCCGGCCCACCCACGTAATCGAGATGCAACGACGAGTTGTACGCCTCGCGCTGGAAGTTCGTCCCGAGCGGGAGCCCGGTGGCGGCGTCGTCGAGCGAAGCGTCGACGCGCGTCTCCCGCGCGGTCGCCGGCGGGAGGAGACCGGTATACGTGCCGGTGCTCGCGACCGCGACGCCCGACTGCTCGGTCGAGGGAAGGACGCGAATGCCGTAGCCCTGGTCGTCGAACACCGAGAACGCGATGCTTCCCGTCTGCATGGCCACCGACATCGCTGGCGACAGCGCGGTGATTCCCGAGACGCCAGTGGCGACGTGCGTCAGCCGTGTCACGCTTCCGTCAGCGAGCGATTCGCGATACAGGTCGCTCACGCCATCCTGGTCGGCGATGAAGAGGAGGGCGCGACCGTCGGGCGTGAAGCGCGGATTGATCGACTTCCCGTGCCCGAGCCGTGCGAGCAGTCGGATGTTCCCCTGCGCGACATCGAGCATCGCCAGTCGCATGGGCCCGAACTTGAGCATGCCGACATCGGTCTCGCTCCCGGCGTCGGTGACAAACGCGATCGTGCGTCCGTCCGGGCTCCACGCCGGTTGCAGCTGCGCCTCGCGGTCGTGCGTCACCGCCCGAGCGCGCGAAGTTTCGAGGTCGTACAGGTAGAGATCCGATATCCCCCCGGCGAGACCCGAGAAGGCGATGGTGCGTCCGTCGGGGCTCCACGCCGGGTCGGCCATCGCTCCCACGCCCTTCACCCGGATTCGCCGCGTGATGTCTCCCGACGCGACATCCATGATGTCGATCTCGTTGTCTCCATCGGCGTAGACCACGAACGCCAGCTGTCGACCGTCGGGGGACCAGGTGCCCGCCGAGCTGATGAAGCTCAGGGCGTCGAAGTGCGCGTCGTGCGTCACCGACGTGAGCTGTCGGATCACCGTCCCCGAGGCCACGTCTGCGAGGTAGAGGTCGATTCCAAATAGCCCACGGCTCGAGAAGTATGCCATGTAGCGCCCGTCGGGGCTGATGGCCGGCGAGATGTTCTGCTCACCGCGCGTACCGGCAGGTGCAACCGCGGTGCCGATCGTATTGGGAGCTTGGCGCGCCGCTATGTCGGCGCCATACGCCGCGCGAATCGCAGCATGCCACTGCGCGCCGAGCGAATCGACGGAGACGCCGAGCGCTTCCTGCACGCCGCGCTGCCACCCCGACTTGAGTGCCGCGCGATAGAGGCGCGGCACGGCCTCATCGCCCCAGCGCCCGCCGATGTACGCCCACAGCGCCTGCCCGTAACGATATGGAAAATAGCGGGGGTCGTCCGTCAGCTGCTGCAGCGAAGGGAGATCGCTTCGACGCACCGCGTCGCGCAGCCACATCGCCGTGTTCGGATCGTCGCGTCCCACGCTCAGGTACTCGGCCATCCCTTCGATCAGCCACAAGGGAATGTTGCTGACCGATTGCAATCCGCCTTTGGACGCCTCGGCGATGCGATACTGGAATACGTGTACCAGCTCATGTCCCAGGACGTGATCGTTGTCGGAGTAACTCCCCGTGAACGGCATGATTACCCGCTCCCGCAGTCCTTCGGTGACGCCCCCGGTCCCCTGCGAGATCGACCCTTCGATCACGTTCGACTGCTGGAAGTCGGGCGCGTCGGCGTAGAAGATCAGCGGATTTTCCTTGAACTGGAAATCGAGCAGGGACGCGTGTCGCTGGTACCAGCGCTCCGCCATGCGCGCCGCGTCGGCGACCGCGAGCGATTCGGCGGGATAGAAGTGCGATCGAAAGTGCGCCGACTCGAGAATGCGAAAATCCAGATGGTCGTACTGCACCTTGTTGCGCCCGAAATACTGGGCCTGAGCAACCTGCGCGATGCTGCAGGTCGCGATCACTGCCACGGCACGTACGAAAGCGAGCGCGTGGCGACGGGTGGTTCGGTGACGTTCCACGGGCAGGTAGGGTCTTGTGCGGCACTGGCGCGTCGCAACGTGGACGCTCGATGGGACACGGATCACCTAAGCAGGGAATCACAACTGCACCCCGATTGCCATTTCTCGCAGGAGCCGTCCGCAAGGGGACCATCGTCGAAGGTGCGCCTGTCTCCATCGGTCACCTGCCATGCGACCCCGACGGGGGATTTCGCGCCTCAGGCTGCCTTGCCGCGCAAGTCGTGCTATCGTCTATTTCTGCAGCGTCTCCCGTGTCCATCTCCACGGAGGCAGGGGCTTCCGGTCATCACTGCACCATGCACACCTGACCGTCGGTACGTCTGTTTCGATCGATGCGCCCGCGGTTTCACGCCCGTCGGCGCCGCCGGTCCTCAACTTCGCTAGCGCTACTCGATGAGCCGGTCCGCAGACGACACCCCGCACGCCGACAACTCTACCGACGCCCTGCCGGCTGGCTACGATGCCCCGACGATGCGCGAGCGCATGCAGAGCATCGACTGGTCGTGCTCGCCGCTCGGCGCGCGGGAACAGTGGCCGCAGAGTCTGCAGATCGCACTGCGCATCATGCTCGACTCGCGCTACGCGATGTGGCTGGGATGGGGGCCGGACTTCATCTTCCTGTACAACGACGCCTACGCGAAGATGACCCTCGGCCCCAAGCATCCGTGGGCACTGGGGCGACCGGCTGCCGAAGTGTGGCCGGAGATATGGGACGAGGTCGGGCCGCGCGCAGAGTCCGTCATCCGCACGGGCGAAGCGACGTGGGACGAGCGACTCCTCCTCTTCCTCGAGCGCAAGGGCTTTGCGGAGGAGAGCTATCACACCTTCTCGTACAGCCCCATTCCCGACGACAATGGCGGCATCGGCGGGATGCTCTGCGTCGTCACCGAAGACACCGAGCGCACGATCGGCGAGCGTCGGTTGCGCACGCTGCGCGAGCTCGCGGCGCGCACGACCGAGGAACCGAGATCGGCACACGAGGCGTGTCAGCTTGCAGCTGCAACGCTCGCCGAGAACGGTGCCGACGTACCGTTCGTCGTGATCTATCTCGTCGACGGCGATGTAGCGCGATTGGCGGGTGAGGCGGGGCTTCCGGCGGGCTCGGCGGCCGCTCCCGCGGTGATCGGGCTCGACGATGCGAGCGCCCCCTGGCCGCTGGCGAGGGTGCTGGCCACCGGCCACTCCGTCGTCGTGGACGACGTACGCGAGCGTTTCGGCGCGATCCCGTCGGGTGCGTGGTCCGATGCACCGTCGCGGGCCGTCGTGCTCCCGGTGACAAGGAGCGGGCAGCAGCAACTGGCCGGTTTCGTCGTCGCGGCGACAAGCCCACGCCTGGCGCTCGACGACGAGTACGTCGGCTTCCTCGACCTCGCCGCAGGGCACGTGGCGGCGAGCGTGAGCAATGCGCGCGCCTACGAAGAGGAGCGTCGGCGCGCCGAGGCGCTCGCCGACCTGGATCGCGCCAAGACGGCGTTCTTCTCCAACGTGAGCCACGAGTTCCGCACGCCGCTCGCGCTCATGCTCGGCCCGGTGGAGGAGTTGCTGCAACGCGGCGAAGGGGAGCTGGCGCCGCACGTGCACGACGAGCTTTCCCTCGTCAGCCGCAACGGCGGGCGACTCCTGCGGCTCGTGAATACGCTTCTCGATTTCTCGCGCATCGAAGCGGGACGCATCCAGGCTGCCTACCAGGCCACCGACCTCGCCGCCTTCACCGCCGAGCTGGCCAGCGTCTTTCGCTCGGCGTGCGAGCGCGCCGGCTTGCGGCTGACGGTTTCCACACCGCCGCTCGGGGCGCCGGCCTACGTCGACCGCGAGATGTGGGAGAAGATCGTCCTCAACCTCCTCTCCAACGCCTTCAAGTTCACCTTCGAGGGAGGGATCGCGGTCTCGTTGCGAGAGGTGAACGGGTGGGCCGAGCTGGAGGTGCGCGACACCGGCGTCGGGATTCCCGCGAGTGAGATGCCGCGCCTGTTCGAGCGCTTCCACCGGATCGAGACTGCTCGCGGGCGCACCCATGAGGGAAGCGGCATCGGCCTCGCGCTGGTGCAGGAACTCGCGCGACTGCACGGTGGGACGGTCGCGGCTGAGAGCGAGGCAGGAAAGGGGACGACATTCGTCGTGCGCATCCCGTTAGGCATCGACCATCTCCCGTCGAGCGCGGTGGTGCATGCGGAGGGGCGCGCCGCGACCGGGACGGCGGCGCTCCCCTACATCGACGAAGCGTTGCGATGGCTCCCCGATCAGCCGTCGCTTTCCCGCGCCGCCGCGTCTGCGGAGGCCGACGAGGCGGAGCGCGATGAGGAAGCACGTGCCGCAACGGGTGAATTCGCCGCGCAGGAGCGGCCCCGCGTACTCGTGGTGGACGACAACCACGACATGCGTCACTACATCGCCCGTCTCCTCAGCGAAGGGCACGTGGTGCGCACGGCGGCCGACGGCGTCGCCGCGCTCGAACTCATGCGCGAGTGGCGTCCGGACCTCGTGCTGAGTGACGTCATGATGCCGCGTCTCGATGGTATGGGATTGCTGCGCGCGATACGGCGCGAGCCCGGGCTGTCGTCGATTCCCGTCGTCCTCATCTCGGCGCGCGCCGGCGACGAGAGCCGGGTGGAGGGAGTTGAAGCCGGGGCCGACGACTACCTCGTCAAGCCGTTCAGCGCCCGCGAATTGCGCGCCCGCGTGGCCGCCAACCTCCTCATGGCGCGGATGCGCCGCGACGCCAACGAGGTGCTGCGCCGCAGTGAGGAGCACCTGCGCCTCGTCACCGACAACGCGCCGGTCCTGATCTCGCATTTCGACGCCGAACGGAGACACCGGTTCGTCAATGCCGCCCACGCGCGCTTCTTCGCGATCCAGCCCGCACAGGTGATTGGGCGACCGCTGCGCGAGGTGCTCGGCGAGGATGCCTACGCGAAGGTTGCACCGCACATCGATACCGCGCTGTCCGGCACACCCGTGGAGTTCGAGGTCGAAGCGCACTTCGCCCACGCGGGAACGCGCGTGATTCGGGGCGCCTACACACCCGAACGGGACGGCGCCACGGTGGCTGGCGTCGTCGCCGCGATGATCGACATCACCGACCAGAAGCGGGTGGAGGCAGCGCTGCGACAAAAGGTCGAGGAGATGTCGACGCTCCTCGACACGCTCCCGATCGGCGTCTTCATCGCCCACGACCCGGACGCGACGCACATCACGGGGAATGCCGCCGCCCATCTCCTGCTGCGCACCGGGCGGTCGAATCTCTCGATGTCGGCGCCTAACGCCGATCGCCCGCAGCACTTCCGGGTCTTCCAGGACGGCGTGGAGCTGCGCCCGGAGGAGATGCCGGTGCAGCGCGCGGCGCGGGGGGAGCAGGTGCGGAACGTCGAAATCGAGGACCGATTCGACGACGGCACGATCCTGCACACGCTCATGTCGGCCGCACCGTTGTACGACGAACACGGCGAAGTGCGCGGCGCCATCGCATCCGTGCTCGACGTCACGGAGCGCAAGCGCTCGCTCCAGGCGCTGCAGGACTCCGACCGGCGCAAGTCCGAGTTCCTCGCCACGCTCGCGCACGAGTTGCGCAATCCGCTCGCGCCGCTGCTCAACGGGTTGCAGCTGATGCGCCTCGCCTCCGACAATGCCGCGCTCATCGACAAGTCGCGGACGATGATGGAGCGCCAGCTGGCGCAGCTCGTGCGGCTCGTCGACGACCTCCTGGACGTGAGTCGCATCAGCCAGGGGAAGCTCGCCCTTCGCACCGAACCGGTCGCGCTCGCGACAGTGCTTGCCAGCGCGGTAGAGACGAGCCGCCCGGTGATCGACGAGATGCGGCAAACGTTGCAGCTGGACATCCCCGACGCGCCGATCGTCGTCGACGCCGACCTCACGCGCCTCGCGCAGGTCTTCATGAACCTCCTCAACAACGCGGCGAAGTACAGCGAGCCAGGAGGAGAGATCGCGGTCACCGTGCGGGCAACCGACGACGAGGTCTCGGTCTCGGTGCGCGACTGGGGAATCGGCATCGACGCCGAGCAGCTCCCGGTCATCTTCGACATGTTCTCGCAGGTGGAACGCTCGATCGAGCGCTCACGCGGCGGGCTGGGGATCGGCCTCTCGCTCGTGCAACGCCTCGTCGAGATGCACGGCGGTCGTATCGAGGCGCGTAGCGAAGGCGCCGGCAAGGGCTCCGAGTTCGTCGTGCACCTGCCGCGCGCCGGCCGCGTGGCGGCGCCAAGATCCGAGCGCCCGTCGGAGGTGGAGTCGTCAGGTGCAAAGCGTCGCATCCTCGTCGTCGACGACAACCGTGATGGCGCCGAGACGCTGAGCATGATCCTCGCGCTCGCTGGCTATGACACGCGTGTCGCCCACGACGGTCTCGAGGCGATCGACGCGGTGGCCGCCTTCACCCCGCACATCCTCCTCCTCGACATCGGCCTCCCCGGACTCAACGGGCACGACGTCTGCCGACGCGTGCGCGCGATGCCGGGCGGGAGCGAATTGATCATCGTCGCGCTCACCGGTTGGGGACAGGATGAGGACCGCTCGCGCTCGCACGACGCCGGCTTCGATCACCACCTCGTGAAGCCCGTCGAACCCGCCGCGCTCATCAAGCTCCTCGCCGCCCCCCTCACGAGGTAGCGCGGGCGCGTCCTCCATCACGCCGTGATGCCCTACGACTTCGAAGCCGACGCCCTGATCCTGCGCACGATCCTCGGGACCGCGGCGCACGATCTTGGTGGCGTCGCCAGCGCGCTCGCCCTCCGCACCGACGTTCTTGCCGCGTCGCTCTCGCCCAGCGATGCAGCAGCCATGCGCGACGTGGTGGAGCACCTGCGCTCCCTCGGACGCCAGCTGCGCCGACTGCGGGGAACCGCGGGGGGGAGCGCATTCGCCCCCGCGCGTGAGAAGACGCTCACCGAATGGTGCGCCCTGCTCGATCGCTTTGGAGGTCCCGTCCTTGGCCGCGGCATCGAGCTCCGTGCCTCGTGCAACGACGGGTCGATCGCCCCCGAAACCGAGCAGGCGCTGACCTACGGCATGCTGGCGCTCTTCCAGTCGCTGCGGGAGGGGCGTGAGTCGAGAGATGCCGAGCAGGTGGTCGTCGCGCTTCGCGCCGACGTGACAGCGACCGACGGCGAGGCGCCCTCACTCGTGCTGACCGTGCGCACGACGTGGGGGGCGAACGCGCCAGATGCGAGGCGTGAGGACCGCTGGCTGGCCCACGCGCGCGCGGTGATCGCTGCGGCTGGCCTCTCCTGGGAAGGCGAAGGCGACTCCGACGTACGAATCTCGGGGCGTCCCTGACGCAAAGAAGTTCGTATACCTCAGGCGAGAGATGAAAACTCTCCCCCCGGTTGATGTTCGGCGAGGGACGGCTCCTCTATCCTGATACGCCAACGGGGGCGGTGCATTTCGTCACCGGAGCAGCTCTTCCCCACGACTTCCACGGAGCGAGACCCATGCTCAGCACGATCGCTGTCATCCTCATCCTTCTCTGGTTGTTTGGAATGGTCTCAGCCTATACGATGGGCGGGCTCATTCACATCCTCCTCGTCGTCGCCATCATCATGGTCCTCGTGCGCGTCATCCAGGGGCGTCGCCCGATTCCGTAAGGTCGCGCGGCGTAGTGAGAGATAGCCTTTGCGGGGGATTGGATGCGCCGCACGACCGATACATGCTTCACAAGGCGAGCAAGTCGTATTCGCCTTCGTACCGGATCCAGTCCTCCGACCCAGCGGAATTGCCAATGTCATCGCCGCAGCGCGCGCCCGGACGCACGGGAAGCACATCTCCGAACGAGCGCGACCTGCAGAATCTCCAGCGACTCGCAATGGTCGGAACGCTGGCGAGCGGGTTGGGTCACGACCTGCGCAATGTGGTGATGCCGGTCCTTCTGCGGCTCGACGTGCTCACCGTGTCGCCGTCGATTCCCGAATCGGCGCGCGGTGACCTCGCCGCGATTCGGCAGAGCGTGTTGCACCTGCAGCGCCTCGCTGGAGGGCTCCGCCTCCTGTCGAGCGATCCGCGCGAGAGCAGCGAGGTGCAGTTCACCCGCCTCGCCGCGTGGTGGGAAGAGGTGTGTCCCCTCGTGGTCGACGCACTCGCGGCCCATACGAAGCTCGAGCAGGACGTCCCCTCCGATCTCCCTAACGTGCGAGTGCCGCCGAGCGCCTTGGCGCAGGTCATGATGAATCTCGCCATGAACGCCCGGCGCGCGATGGAGGAGCTTGAACGCCCAGTGCTGCGCATTGCCGCCAGCGTCGTCGGCGACACGGTGCAGATCGAGGTGTCCGACAATGGTCGGGGAATGGACGAGGCGACGCGCGAGCAGTGCTTCGACCCGTTCTTCACCACACGCCCGCGCGAGTTGTCGACCGGGCTTGGGCTCTCGACCGCGCGTGGACTCATGAAGCAGTACGGCGGCGATCTCACGGTGCGTGAAACCGCAGGTGACGGTTCCACGTTCGTTATGCACCTGCCGGTCCAGTCATCGGCGCCGCAGGAAGGGGATCGGGGCGATCGCACGATTCGATTTGTCGTCGCCGATTCACGGCAGCTCGCGGTGTTGCGTCTGATCGCCCGGCAACGCGGACTACGCGAGTGGAGCGCGGCAGCTGGCCGGCCGGCGGACTTCATCGTCGGCGATCCACACTCGCTCGCTGCCGCGCGCGAGGAGAGTTCGGCGGGCGCGGGGCGTGGCGGCGGAAACGATGGGGTGCAGACACAGCTGATTGCACTCGGAACGCCAGGCGATTCGCCGGGGGAGCTGGAAGGAGCGCGCTGGATCGATGTGCGCGACCTCTCGGCGTTCGGCGAGCTACTTCGGTGAGGTAGGTATCATGAACAGCACGTCAGGAGGATCGGCCGTGGAAGCGTCGGGGGCGTTCACCGTCATGTGCATCGACGACAACGTCCTGCTGATCGACGCGCTCGAACGCCGGTTGGCCATCGAGCCCGGCTTCGCTGGCTTTTATCGCGTCGAGGATTTCCGTCGCGCTGGCGACGAGGTCGAACAGGTGCATCCCTCGATCGTCCTCCTCGATATCGATCTCCCGGGAGGTGTCGACTCGATGGAGATCCTCGAGGAGCTGGTGTCGCGCACGCCGGATTCGCGCGTCGTCATCCTCACCGCCTATCCCGGCGGTGCGCTCGTCTCGCGAGCGATGAGCGCCGGCGCCTGGGGCTTCGTGTCGAAGGGTGTCTCGTCCGACCGTCTGATCGAAGCCATTCGAACGGTAGCGCGGGGAGAAGCGGTCATCGTGCTCGAGGATTGATGAGCTCCATCGCTCCATAAGTCACGTTGACGCACTCCCCCCCGCCAGTTCCACCTTTGTGCCGCGTTCGCATCGAGCGCGGCGCAATCGTTTCTACTCTCGGGTGATCCTCAACCGCCCCGCGCCTACACTAGGAAAGTAGCCGCAGATGGCGCTTGCGGATCGGCGTCTGGCGATCGACCGGGATCCCCTCCACTGGCGCCGAGTATCCCGGTTCGACCGGCTGCTGGCACGGGGCGAGCTGCGAGAGCATGCGGGACGTTTGCATGCGCTCCGCTCCCGACGACGCGACGAAGATCGTGAGGATCTCGTCTACCCACGGACAGTGGGAGCTGCCTTCGTGATGCGAATCCCGAGCAGCTTCGTGACAGCACGCGGGGCACTGTGATAGGCGGGACGTCTGTGGGTGTGCCATGGGAATCTCTGGGCGGAGGGAAGACGAAGCGTCGAGGTGCCGCCAAGCCGCGTTACGGCCGCCCCTCGACGCTTCGTTCGGTTAGGTGTCCTCGGGTGCGCTTACTGCCCGACCAGCTGCTGGTCCTCGAACCAGAAGGAGTCCAGCTTCCCCTGCTTGTTCGTCGCAAGGACGATCGTGTACGACACGCCCGCCTTGAGGTTCACGTTGCCAAGCGTCCCGAGGAGCTTGTTGCCATCCTCGGTGCGGAACTCGAGCGTCCCGCTCCACGGATCGACATCCTTGAAGCCCGCCTCGGACGTGAAGTTGATCCCATCGAAGAGCTTGTCGCCCCCCTTGGCGATCACGTTGACCTCGTCGATGGTGGGCGCCGCGTGGATCACGCGCAGGTGCGCCTTCGTCTGATCGGTGGAGATGTCGTCGCGCACGATGCGCGACTGGTACCCGGTGCCATCCTTGTCGTGCATGACGAGCATCGTGTACCGGTGCCCATCCGTCAGCAATTCGCGGTTGGTCTGGACCGGGGAATATGCGGTCGATGGCGCCCCGCCGACTTCGAACGTTACCCAGTTGTTGTCGATCGGCGTGTAGTCCGTCACTTTCTTGTAGTCGACGGATGGGAGCGCGTGCGCATCGTCCGAGCGGACGACGAGCCCGTTCATGCCGGGGACGGCGTTGGCGATACGTACCAGCGCCTGGCCGCGCTTGTCGGCCGAGTCGCCAGAGATGGACGTCGAGGCTTCGCCGGCCGACGTCTTGGTCTGCACGGCATCTTCCGTCTGCGCGTCCTTGCCGCACGCGGCGGTGGAGAGGACGAGGGCGGCGACGATGCCGAGCGATGGAAGCGAGGGTCGCATCAGGATGTCTCCTGGATCGTGTGGGAAGGGGCGATTGCGGGTGGTGGCGCATCACGACGTGCGGGCCTCCGCAACGTGGAGCGTCAGCGTGGAACGTGTACGTGGAGCTGTACTGTCAGCGTGTTCGCGGAAGGTGGAGCGAACCGAGGTCTCTCGTACTCGCTGCGAGCTCGAACGAGCGTCAAACTGCGGGAAACCGGCGCTCACCGCCATCTCCCGCGAGGGACGATGTCGAGTGCTCTCGGTGGGAGCGCAGGGAGGTCGCCTGAGTCCAAGCGCTCCATACCCCCTTCGGGAGACACAACGCCCCCGTCGTGACGGGCACGACAGGGGCGCTGTGCTTACGTAATGCGTCGCCAACGCGAGGGCGAACTCAGCGAGCGGAGCGCGCCTAACGAAGCGCGCCAATCGCTTGCCCCGCGGGCGCTTCCTGCGCTCGCGCCTACAGCGAACGCACCATCCCGCGCTTGATCGCGATCGTCACCGCCTGCGTGCGGTCGCGCGCGTCGAGCTTCTGCAGGATCGCCTTGACGTGCGCCTTCACCGTTCCTTCGCTGATGAAGAGGGTGTGTGCGATCTCGAGGTTCGACTTCCCCTCGGCGAGGCAGTTGAGCACCTCCTGCTGTCGCGCGGTGAGCTGGTCGGAGGCGACGTGGTCGGCAAGCTTGGCAGCGATCTCGGGAGAGATCGACTTCCGTCCCGCGTGCACGGTACGGATGGCATTCATCAGCTCCGAGGAGTCCACGTCCTTCAGGAGATAACTCGCCGCGCCCGCGCGCAGCCCACGAAAGACCTCCTCGTCGGTGTCGTACGTGGTCAGGACGATGATGCGCGCCGACGGATTCAGTTCGCGCATCGCCTTCGTCACGTCGACACCGTCCATCGGCGTCATGCGCAGGTCGACGATCGCGACGTCGGGATTGAGTTCGCTAAAGAGGCGGAGCGCCGTCTCACCGTCGCCGGCCTGCCCCACCACCTCGAAGCCGCCGTTGGCCGTGAGGACCGAGGCCAGACCTTCACGCATGATGGTGTGATCATCGACGAGGAGGAGGCGGATCGGGACGTCAGTCATGTACCAGTCGGTCGTGAAGGCGGCGCCGGCATCGGTGGTGCGGCGCTCAGCGGGGTGGAAGGCAGCGGCTCGAACGTCGCCGATGTCTACATGCATGGTCGGCCTCGGCATCTCTGGGAAACTATGGCGAGCCGCACGCTGCGTGACCAGCACTCGGTGCGGTCCGGCGGCTGGCGAGCGCGAGCGCACGCTCGCGACCCCCGCCGCTACTCGACTCAGAGAAACTTTCGCCAATCGTGCGTTCGCGCCATTCCTCGTAAGGGATAGAAGACGAGTTTGGAGAAGACGAGAAGACGAGGGGCCTCTCGTCTTCTCGTCTTCAGAAAACTGTAGTTCACATTTACGACTCAGGAGCAATGGCGACTCCCTCGCGTCGACCGATAAATCTTCTCACGCGCTCGCACTCCGCAGCCGTCGACACTCGCAGCCCCAACCGACGTGGTGACTTCGACATTGGCCGCCATACGGCACCTCGCCTACGAGACTGTCGTCGGCTGGTTCGAGGACAGTGCCCCGCGGCACGGGGCTGCGATCGCGTACTACACGCTCTTCGCGCTCGCGCCCGTCCTCATCGTCGTCATCGCGATCGCCGGCCTCGTCTTCGGCGAGGACGCAGTCAGGGGTGAAATCGTCGCGCAACTCGCCTCGCTCGTGGGGCGCGATGGCGCGCGTGCGATTCAGGGCATCCTGCAACGTGCGAGCGAACCGCGAGAGGGCGTCGCTGCGACCGTGGTCGGCGTGGTCGGTCTCCTCATCGCCACCACTGGTGCCTTCCTCGAGCTCCAGGCGGCGCTCAACAAGATCTGGCGCGTGAAGCCAGCGGAGGGACCCGCGATCGACGTGAAGGCACTCTTCATCAGGCGACTGCGCTCGCTGAGCATGGTAGTGGCCATCGGCTTTCTGCTCATGGTTTCGCTGGCGATCAATGCGGCACTCTCGGCGGCTGCGACCTGGTGGGGACAGTTCACCCCCGACTGGCCGAACGCGCTCCTCATGCTCAATCGCGTCGTGGGGATCGTGGTGAGCACGGCGCTCTTCAGCGTGCTCTTTCGCGTCCTTCCCGATGTAGAGCTCCGTTGGCGCGACGTGACGGTGGGCGCGATCGTCACCTCGGTGCTCTTCGCCGTCGGGGAGCGTCTCATCGGCCTCTACCTCGGACAAACAGCAGTGGCTTCTCCGTTTGGCGCCGCGGGGACGGTCGCCATCATCCTCGTCTGGGTGTACTACGCGTCGCAGATTATCCTGCTCGGTGCCGTCTTCACGCGCGTGTACGCCGATTGGCGCAACGATATCCGTCCCCTCATGCCCGATACCGTGCACGTGAACGACGCTCCCGCGTGATGCGCTTGGGTCACCCTTCACGGCTCAGTCTCCACGCCGCCCTGCTCCTCCTCTTTCTCGCGCCGAGGCGCGCCGAGTCTCTCACGGCGAAGGACGAGGGGCAACCGCTCGTCGTCGGGCTCGAGCTCAACGGCGTGAAGTCGGTCGATGCGGATGCGCTGCGCGAGGGGCTCGCCACGCGCGTGACGCGTTGCAAGAGCGTCCTCTACACGCCCATCTGTCTCTTCACCCGCTCACCCGTGTTTGCCACGCGCGCCTACCTCTCTCCCGACGAAGTGCGGCGCGACATGCTGCGCATCCGCCTCTTCTACTGGAAGCGAGGATTTCGCGACGCGACTGTGACCTCGAAGACGGAGCCGGCGCGAGGCGGCGTGCGCGTGCGCTTCGACATCTCGGAGAATGAGCCGACGAAGCTCGATTCGCTCGCGGTGGTGCAGGGGAATCCCGAGCTCCCCTCGCGCACGGTCAGCAGCATTGTGCGACTCCGTCCCGGCGACGCGATCGATCTCGTGGCGCTCGATTCCACGCGACTCGAACTGCGCGACGCGCTGTGGGAGCGGGGCTTCGCCGATGCGAACGTGCACCTCGACACGTCCAGGGTGTCGAACGCCGAAAACCATGGCCCGGTGACGATCTCCCTCGAACCGGGGCGCGCCACCACAGTCGACTCGATCGTCGTCGAAGGAAACTCGGCAATCTCGACGTCGACCGTCGAACGCCTCATGGAAACGCGGCCCGGTGGACTCTACCGTCGGAGTGACCTCGCCCGCTCCCAACGCGAGCTCTACCTCTCCGGACTCTTTTCCGAGGTGGAGGCGCAGGCCGACCCTTCGACCGACAGCAGCAAGACGATCCGCGTGAAGGTGCGCGAGGCGCCGCTCAATCGACTCGAGTTCAAGACCGGCTTCTCCACCGCCGACTACTTGCAGCTCGATGCCTCGTTCTCGCGCTATCACTTCCTGGGCGGGGCGCGTCGACTCAGCCTGCGCGCGACCGCGGGCAACCTCCTCGCCCGGCAGCTGAACGGCAAGGGAATCCTGTACGACGTCACCCAGGGCGCGACCGGTGCGGACCGCGAACCGTTCCTTCGCCCGACGTGGGCCGCCAGCATCGACTTCACGCAGCCATGGGCCTTCGGTCCGCGCAATCAGCTCGGCGCGTCGATCTTCACGCACCGGCGGAGCGTTCCGGGTGTCGTGACCGACGTCGGCGCGGGCGCGAACCTCGCCCTCACCCGTCATATCGGTGCCCGTTCCGAAGCGACGCTGGGCTACACATGGGAAGCATCACGCATCGAGGCGTCGGATGTGTATTTCTGCGTGTCGGTCGGACTGTGCGTCACCTCGGCCATCGACGTAGTGGCGCGCCGGAACCCGCTCGCTCCCGTCTCCCTGGTGGCGACGTTCGATCGCACCGATGACTCCTTCACTCCGTCGCGCGGTGTGCGTGCCCACGTCGAACTCGAGCACGCATCGGCCGCCACCGGCTCCGACTTTGCCTACCAGCGCGCAGCGGTCACGTCGAGCGCCTATCGCCACCTCACCAGGCGCGCGGTCCTCGCTGGTCGCATACGACTCGGCTGGGTACGGGCTCTGGCTGGCAACAACCGCGCGCTCGGCATCGCCGACGATTCCGGCGGACAGGTGATCCACCCACGAAAGCTGTTCTATTCCGGTGGCTCGCAGTCGGTGCGCGGGTACGGCGAGAACCAGCTCGGCCCGCGTATCCTCACCATCGACCCGGCGAAGCTGACCAACGACTCGCTGCCGTCGCCGTGCACCGTTGCGCAACTCGAGAACGGGAGCTGCAATCCGAACCTCGAGGGCGTGCCGTCGAGCGCCTTCACGCCGCGCCCGCTCGGCGGCTCGGCGCTTGCCGAAGGGAGCGTCGAGCTGCGCTTCCCTCTCTCGGTCCCGCTCGGCCTGACCGGCGCAGTCTTCGTGGACGGCGCGATCGTCGGAACCAAGCGCTTCACCGATCTCCTCGGTGCCACCGCCACGATCACGCCGGGCTTCGGCGTGCGCTTCGCGACGCCCGTCGGCCCGGTGCGACTCGACTTGGGGATTCGCCCAGACGTCGTCGAGCGCCTCCCGGTCATCACGCAGGTGGAGGATGCGGACGGATCGTTCAAGCTTGTCACCCTCAAGACGACACGCCGATTCAACGCGGCGGAATCGCACGGCGGATTTCTCGGGGCGGTTCTCAGCCGCCTCACGTTGCACCTGGCGATCGGTCCCGCCTTCTGACGATGCGCGCGCTCCGGATCGTCCTCGTCTTCGTGGCCGTGCTCCTCGGGGCGCTGGACCTCGCGACGTACCTCGTGCTACACACCGACTTCGGGCGCGAGCGCGTGCGGCGCTTCGCGCTCGACGCGATCGGTGGAACGATGCACGGGCGCCTCACGATCGACCGGCTCGAGGGGAACCTGCTCGATCGCTTCACCCTCGTGGGCGTTTCGATCGCCGACAGCAGCGGTGCGCCGCTCGCGGAGGCCGACTCGGTCGCGGCGCAGGCGAGCATTGGCGCGCTGTGGAACAAGCACATCAAGCTACTGGACGTCGTGGCGACGCGACTGCGCGTCCAACTTGTGCAAGGCGCCGACGGCACCTGGAACTACGAGCGCATCTTCCCGCGCGACTCGACCTCCACCGATACCACATCGGGCTTCGGCTCGTGGGTGCGCCTCGACCGCGTGCGACTGGTCGACGCCGCGATGACGGTCAAGCGCCCGTGGGAGCCACCCAAGCTGGCGACTGCAGCCGCACGCGACAGCGCGATCGGCCTCGCGCTCTCGGCCGATTCGCGTCTCCGCGTGACGAAACTCGGCGATGGATACCAGCAGCGGATGGACTTCAGGTCGGTCCAGGCGCTCGCGCACGACGTGGTCCTCGCCGACGCCGACGACAATGCGATCCGGCTGCACCTGGACTCGCTGGCGATGCACGCCGTGCCGTTCAACCCGCCCCCGCTCGAGGTTCGACAGCTCGCCGCTGATATCCTCGTCGACGGTGACAGCGTGGCGCTCAGTCCCCTCACGTTGCGGCTGCCGGAAAGCGACGCCGAGGGGATGCTCATCTATCGTGTGTCGTCGGGAGACGTGGAGGCTGCGCTCTCGGTGCCGCGACTTGCCCTTGCCGACGTGCGCACGCTGTACCCGCCACTTCCGGCGAACGGCGGCGGGCACCTGCAACTCGCGATGGCGCTGCGCGACACCGCGCCGAGTCAGTACATCGCGTCCGACGCCGAGCTCTCCGTCGGGTTCACGACGCTGCGCGGAACGCTGGGGCTCGAGCTCGACGACGACGCCCCGACGCGATTCGTGCGCACCGACCTCCGCGCCACCCGCCTGACGAGTGCGCTCGTGGAGCAGCTCGTTCCCGGGACCGCACTCCCGCTCGCCGGCGAAGCGACTGGGCGGGTCGTCGCCGATGGTCCGTTGGACGGATTGCAGCTGCAGCTCGACGCGACGGTCGCGCCGCGCGGCTACCGTGCCTTCGGTGTGGGCGCGCGCGGTGGCGTCGGCTACTACGATGAGACCTTCACGGCCCGTCAGCTGCACGTGAACGCCGAGTCGGTTCCGCTGCAGCTCGCCCACGCCTTCGACACCGACGCCGGGATCGGCGGCACGGTCAGTGTGACGGCGACGCTGGACGGCTCGAGTGCCGCGCGCCTCACCGGGCGCGCGCACGTCACGCATCGCGTCGATACGCTCGTCTCGCGCGTCGACCTCGAAGGGAACGTCGCGGTGCAGGACAGCATGCGCCTCGACATGCTTGCTCACTTGCGCGAAGTGCCGGTCGCGCTCGCCGACACCTTCGTCGGGCGCGACGATCTTCGTGGCACCCTCTCGGGCGAGGCGCACGTGTGGGGCACACCGCGCGACCTCTCGACGCGATTCGCCCTCTCCCTCCCCGAGGCTGGACGCCTCGATGGCGAGGGCGCCTATCGCGCGTCGGACGATCGCCCGTCGTATCGCGCCAACGTTCAATTGATCGGGCTCGAACCGCAAGGCGTCGTTCCCTCGCTCCCCCAGACGCGACTCGACGGGACGGTCGTGGTGCAAGGCAACGGCTTCGACCCCGCCACGCTCGACGCCACCGTCGATGCGCGCATCGCCCCGTTCATTCTCGACAGCGCCGAAGTGAGGGAGCTGATCGTACAGGGACATGCAGCTGACGGTGTCGCCACGATCGACTCGCTCTCGGCGGTGACGGCATTCGCCGCTGCCACAGCCAGCGGGACCGTGGGGCTCACGAGCGATCATGAAGGCAAGAGCAAGTTCGCCGTGGTCGTCAGCGACCTCGCCGGGCTGCGCCGCTGGATCCAGACGGCTGATACGGGGCTGGTCGCGGCCCGCCCCGCCATCGCGCAGCGCCTCGAGCGACTGCGCGACGCGCGCGACTCGGTGGCGTCGGTCGAGCAGCGCGGCAACGACCCGGCCTCCCTCCTCGCCGCCGACATCGCCGGCCGCAACGTACAAGCGCGCCCCGCGGCCCCCATCGTCGTCCCGCCGATCGACCGCGATTCCATCGCCGGCTCGTTCACCCTTTCCGGAGAGGCGACGGGGAGCGTGAAGAGCGCCGACGTGACCGCGACCTTGACCACGCCCGGTATCGTGTGGGGGGGCAACCTCCTGGGGCAGGGGAAGCTCGAGGGCGACTGGCACGGGGCGCTTTCCGGGCACGACACGCTGCACGTCGTTGGTGGCGTCGACTCGTTGCGCCTGACGGGCTTCGCGTTCGACAGCACCAAGGTCGATGTCACCTACCATGCCGGAGAAGGCGACGCCGAAGTCTCGCTCTTCCCCGGCGATACGTCACGCTATCGCATCCAGGCCCAGTACGCACTGCGCACGGGCGAAGGAGAGCTGCGGCTGCGCGCCCTGGAGCTGCGCATGGACACGACGGCCTGGCTCAGCTCGCACCCCAGCGTCATCTCATGGAAGGGGAAGGGGCTCACGGTCGATTCGCTCGAGTTGCGCGACGCGCGCAGCGGAGGGCGCATCTTCGTCAACGGCGAGGTGCCCGACGTCGACCCGGGGCACCTCGTGGTGCAGCTGCAACGCGTGCAGATCGCCCCGTGGCTGGCGATCGCCCAGAGCGACACGAAGGCGCAGGGGGCCGTCGACCTCGACGCCACATGGGATGGAACACGCGACAACCCGACGCTCGCCGGAACGGCGTCGGTCGTCGAGACGGTGTACGAGGGAACGGCACTCCCCGATACGCGCGCGCGCTTCGACTACGACGCGAAGCGTCTCACCCTCGACGTGCGTGCACTCCGTGGCGGCACGTACGAGTTGGCGCACCTCAACGGAACGGTACCGATCGACCTCTCGCTCGGCGACTCGGTGGACACGCGCCTGATCGACGGCCAGTTGGCGCTGCGCCTCGTTGGGGACAGCATTCCGCTCGAACCGCTGGCCGAGCTCTCCGATGCCATCGCCGACGTGCGCGGCACGGCGCATGGCGACGTGCGCGTGGAAGGGACATGGGAGCGACCGGCATTCGACGGCACGCTCCGCGCCGCACTCCCGCAGGTCACGCTCACGAGCACCGGCGTCATGCTCCGCGACGTGTCGTCCACCCTCCGCTTCATCGGCGACACCGTCCACGTGGACACGCTCCTCGCCCGGAGCCAGGGGACGATTCGTGCGACCGGTGACATTCGCCTCACGTCGCTCACCGAACCCAACCTGCAACTCGCCTTTGACCTGCGCGATGCACGCGTCCTCAACGACGAAACAGGGGAACTCTTCGCCGACGGCAACGTGAACGTCGAGGGGGCGCTCGACACCCTCACCGTCAACGGGCGCGTGGCGATCACGCGCGGCGTGGTCTACATCCCCGAGCCCGCGCAGTACGACGTCATCAGCACCGCCGACCCGGCGATCTTCGCCGTCACCGATTCGTCAACGGCCGCAGCGCTCGGGATCGGCGCCTCCTCGGAAATGCTGCGCAACCTGCGCATGCAGGTCGCGGTCGAGGTGCAGCGCGGGACCTTCGCCCGCTCGCCAGATGCAAATGTCGAGGTCTATGGCACGCTCGACGTGCGGAAGGAGCGAGGCGCCGAGGATTACAACATCTCCGGCGCACTCTACACCGATCAGGGGACGTACAGCTTTCTCGGAAAGCGCTTCGACGTCGAGCGCGGGGCGGTGCGATTCCTTGGCACCGAGGAACTCAATCCTGTTCTCCAGATCGTCGCCTCGTACGAAGTGGCGCAGGCAGGGCGCTCGCCGCTCGACATCCGCGTGCTCATCGGCGGGAACCTCGAGCGTCCCACCGTGACGCTGGAGAGCGACGCACAGCCTCCGATGTCGCAGTCGGACCTGATCTCCTTCCTCGCCTTCGGCAAGTCGTCGTCGTCGCTCCTCGACTCGCCGGGAACTGGGCTCCAGGGGGGAGGTTCAGGATCGTCGCTGGCCGGCAGCGTGGCCGCGCTGGCCAAGCGTCAGCTCGCGGCGATCGGTTTGGGCGCACTGCTCGATGAAGTGCGCGGCGAGCTGGCTGGCGCCACGGGTGCCGACGTCCTCAACATCACGCCCGCCCAGATCCCCGCCGACGTGTCGTTGAACGACTTCCAGACGGTGCTGAGCGGGACCGAGATCGAGATCGGGAAGTACGTCGACCGACGCACCTTCGTGATCGGGCGCATTCGCCCCACGCTCGCCGTGCCGGGCGCCGCCATCGAGCGACGCCTCAACGATCGACTTCGCCTACGGACCTCGCTCGAGACGCGGCTCCTCCCAACCACGCCCTCGCTGAGCGCTGGGCTGGATCCGCGTTCGCTGCAGGTGCTCGGCGCGCTGCTCACCTGGACGATCGCCTGGTAAGACGCGCACCGCGACAAGCCTGCGTTCTTCCGACCGACTCGTGGCGGGCTTGGGCGTCGCGGCAAAAAACGCCGCCATTCCCCCCGTGGCAGGCGTCACCCTTACATCGGAATGCATCCGACGGATGCGTTCGACGCTCGCCCCAGCATCGGCGTACACCACGTCGGCACGGCGAAGGAGATCCCGCTCCATGCGCGTGTGATCCAGCCGCTCGTCCGCCAGCGCCGTCGGATCGGCCACGCGGTCGTACACCGTGATGGGGACGTCGAGATGCGCGCTGAAGGGAAAAGCGGCAGGGGAGTGATACCAGGCAACGCCCGGACGAATCCGGAGCGATGCCAGCCACGCATTGAGGAGGATGCGTTGTGCTCCCTCGACTCCAGCGCCCAGGAGCGCATAGGGGAGACACGGGCGAGCCACGGCGAGTTTGTCGTGCGGATACTCGACGTCCATCACTGGTTCGCCGGGCACGAAAACCGGCTCTTCGACGATGAAGACGCGCCGCCCGCGCGCCGCGGCGACGAAACCCTCCCGAATCCGGCTCGGCATCCAGTGCCAGCGCAGGTGCGTGAAGCAGAGGAGATCGGACTCCAAGTGCGCGTAATTGCAGGCGGCGGATGTCGGCATTGTCGGCGAACGGAGGAGCCGCGCGACACGACGCCGCGCAGGAAGGGGTGCGCGGTGACCAGCGATCGAGCGCCGCGCGCATCGCACGATGGTCGCGTTACCATGAGCCGGCCAGTCGCCGTGCGAGCAATCGCTGCATCTCTCCTGCGAGCACAATCCGTCCGCCAGCCGGCTCCTCTCTCTTGCGAGGTAGGAGTCAACCCTCCCCGTGGGGTATGTCTCCTCGCGCTCGACAGTGACAGGTTTTGGAGCGAAGTAATGCACGGCGTTTTGGCGCACTCGACGGCGCCTTGCATCACCTCGTGCCCCCCGTCGATCGGGGGCTCGTTTGGCGCTGCGCGCGGTCCGTCACCCTGGCGCGTAGCGTTGCGCCTGACGGTAACGCGATTCCGCGCCGTTGGCATTCCCCCCAGCTTCCGCGCATCACGGTGAGGACGTGCACACCCGGGACGTAGCAAACGCCGTCTCGCTTCGCTTCACGCGGCCGGTCGATCCGGCGCGACACTCGCCCATCGTCACGGCAACAGTGGCGGTGGTCGGCGTCGCGATTGCCGGTGGAATACGCGGGTTGCTCTCGCCCTTTCTCGGCCTCGAACTCCCGTACCTCACGTTCTTTGCCGGCGTGATGGCGGCGTCGTGGTTCGGCGGGTGGCGCGCCGGCGTGCTCGCGACGGCCGGCGGTGCACTCACCACGCAGTACTTCTTCGTCGAACCCCTCGAGTCGCTCTATCTCGCTCGCACCAGCGACCAGATCGGCGTCGTCGTCTTCATGCTCGTCGGCTTCAGCATCAGCGCGTTTGCCGAAGCGCTGCATCGCGCGCGTCGCGACGTCGTGCGTCAGTACGCCCTCCTCGACGACGCGCGCGATCAGAGCGAGAGCGCGCATAACGAGGCGCAGGCTCGCGGCGAACAGCTGCGCCTGACGCTCATGAGCATCGGCGACGGAGTCATCGTCACCAACCGTGCCGCCGAGATCGAAAGCATGAACGCGGTGGCCGAGCAACTGGTTGGTCGCACGATCGGCGAGGTGCGGCACCGCGATGTCAACTTGGTAGTACGACTCGTCGCCGAGGGGACGGACCGCGCGATGGAGCTCCCGGTACGTCGCGCGATGGAGGAGCGCCAGATCGTGCACCTCGGTGCCGCGGCACTGCTCGTCACCCCCGATGGACACGGCATCCCGATCGAGGATAGCGCCGCTCCGATCATCGATGCCGACGGAGTGGTGACGGGGTGCGTCCTCGTCTTCCGCGACGTGTCGGAGCGTCGCGCCGCCGACGCTGCCGTGCAGGCGCGCGAGACTGCGCTTTCGGACCTCTTCGACAACGCCAACGTCGGACTGCGCTGGGTCGGCGCTGACGGCATCATCCTCAGGGCTAACGACGAAGAGCTGCGCATGCTCGGCTACGAGCGGGCGGAGTACGTCGGGCGTCACATCGGCGAGTTCCACGAGGATCCGCAAGCGGTCGTTGCGATCCTCGACACGCTGCGAACCGGCACCGGCCTCCAGAATTGCGCCACCCGCATGCGGTGCAAGGACGGAACGCTCAAGGACGTGATGATCAATTGCACGCCAATCGCCGCGGCGAACGCCACGAAGAGTGCGTGCTGCTTCACCCTCGACGTGAGCGACCGCGTGGCGGCGCAGCGTACGCAGGCGTTGCTCGCGGCGGTGGTCGAGTCGTCGGACGATGCGATCGTCACGAAGAACCTCAGCGGCGTGGTGACGAGCTGGAATGCCGGGGCGCAGCGCCTCTTTGGCTACACGGCCGAAGAAGCGGTCGGGCGCAACATCTCGTTCATCATCCCACCAGATCGCCTCGGCGATGAGGATCGGATCCTCTCGATGATCGGGCGCGGCGAGTTTGTCCCCGCGTTCGACACGGTACGACGACGCAAGGACGGGACGCTGATCCCGATCTCCATCGCCGTCTCTCCGGTGCGCGATGCCTCGGGGCAGGTGATCGGCGCGTCGAAGACGGCGCGCGACATCAGCGCCCGCATCCGGATGGAGGCGGACCTGCGCGAGGCCGCCAGGCGCAAGGACGAGTTCCTGGCCACCCTGGCGCACGAGCTGCGAAATCCGCTCGCTCCCATGCGCCACGCGCTGCACCTGATGGCCGCGCTGGAGCCGGATTCGCCGCGCATCGCGCACGTGCTCGGGATCCTCACGCGCCAGATGGAGCACATGGTCCGCCTCATCGACGACCTCATGGACGTCTCGCGGATCGACCGCAACAAGCTCGAACTGCGTCGCACCTCCGTCGAACTCTCCACCCTGGTGCGCCAGGCGGTGGAGACGGCGCGCCCGCTGATGGATGCCGCGCGCCACACCTTGAGCGTCGAGATTCCCGAGCAGCCGATCGTTCTCGAGATCGACGCGGTGCGCATGGCCCAGGTCCTCGCCAACCTCCTGAGCAACGCCGCCAAGTTCACCGCGCCGGGAGGACTCATCACGATCGAGGGGACGGTGACCGGCGCCACGTTGCAGCTGCGGGTCACCGACAACGGACCGGGGATCCCGAAGGAGCGCCTCGAATCACTCTTCGATCTGTTCGCCCAGGGGCACGATCACGGGGAGAGCGGGCGAGGCGGACTGGGAATCGGCCTCACGCTCGTGCGGCGCATCGCCGAGCTGCACGGCGGTCGGGCCTGGCTCGAGAGTGCCGGCGTCGGCACCGGGACGGCGGCAGTCGTCGAGTTGCCGCTCGGTAACGCGCCGGCGATCGCCAGCGTGGGGCGCGATGGCCTTCCTTCCGCGGCACACCTGCACGGGCGTCGTATCCTCGTCGTCGACGACATCCGCGACAACGCCGACACCCTCGGTACGCTCCTTTCCGTCTTTGGGGCGGACGTCTCCACCTGCTACGACGGGGCGGCGGCGATCGCGGAGTTCACCAAGGCACCGTGCGACGTCGTCCTCCTCGATCTCGGGATGCCGACGCTGAATGGCTTCGATGCCTGTCGCGCGATCCGGCAGCTGCCCGGCGGTGCCGGCGCGGTCATCGTCGCCCTCACCGGCTGGGGTCAGCCCAACGATCGGAAGCGATCGGAGGAGGCCGGCTTCGACGCGCATCTCGTGAAGCCCGTCGACCTTCCGTCACTCCTCGACCTCCTCCGACGCCTGCTCGACGATCGCGCGTCGCACATCGCCTCGTGACGATGTCGCGCGGTGGCCCCACGAGGCCGGATGCCGCTCCTCCCCGTAGCTCTCAAGTGCCGTCTCGGGATGGCACCATCGAGCGATCGCGCGCTGCGACGAACGTCGTGCTCAATCGCAGCCGAGCGGATAATGGCCGGGGCTCTCAACGTCGCCCAGCTTGCTTGATGCGGCGCCCGCGCTCGCGGGGCGTCGCGAGTGGAGCAAGCGCACCCTGCGCACACTACCACCTACCGATCGCGAGCCGGCGAGGAGGGGCGCGATGTCCGTTGCGACGCCATCGAACAACCTGGCCGACGCGTCGTTGCGTGCCCGCTACATGCGCTGTGTCTTTGCAGCCGACGGCACGCCGGTGGGCTGCGATCGTGCCTGGGAGGACTTCACCGGCATCGACGCAGTGCGCTTGCGTGCGGGGGGATGGGAAGCGGTCGTCCATTCCGAGGACGTCGCACTCCTTACCGACGCGTGGCGCGAATCGTTGCGCACCGCACTCCCCTTCGAGATCGACCTGCGCCTCCGGCACGTCGATGGATCGTATCGCTGGTGCCAGTTCACCGCGGAGCCGGGTCGTACGAGCGATCGCGTGCGCAGGCTCGGCGAGCGCCCACGATGGATCGTGCGCATCGTGGACATCCATCGGCACATCGTCGCGCAGGAATCGCTCGAGCAGTCGCTGCGCGTGCGCGACGACTCCCTGGCGCGGTTCGCGCACGACCTGCGCAACCCCGTGCAGACGATGCGGCATGCACTCTTCGCCCTCACCCTCGAGGGGGCATCGGCCGAGTCGCGTCCACAGATGCTCTCCGTTCTCGAGCGGCAAGTGGAACTCATCACGCGGAAGACGCAGGACTACCTGCACGAGCTGCAAGGCGCGCGCGAACCATAGCAAGGTGCGCGGCGGGACAATGCCGGGCATCTTGGCATCCCGCAACCGCGCGAGCGCGCGTTCGCGCGGCCGGGCCGAAAAAACCGGCGCGTACCTTCCCACGATGAACGAGCGGCGAGCCGCATGAAGATCCTCACGCCGGAGGAGTTCCCCAACCTCCTGCAAACGCGCGACAGGCGCCCGCGCACCGCGATCGTCAGCGGCATTCTCGTCATCGCGATGCTCACCTGGGTGCGGTTCGCGCTCAACGACGTCCTCGGAGGGGGTCTCCCCTTCCTCCTCTACGTCCTCGCCGTGATGTGGGCATCGTGGGTGGGCGGATGGCTTCCCGGGATCGTCATCACCATCATCAGCGCCGCAGTCGCGGACTACCTGTTCCTCGGGACGCCGGGACAGCTCTGGCCCATCGCCTCGACCGACGTGGGGCGTTCCGTCGTCTTCCTGGTCGTCGGTTTCATGGTGAGCGCCTTCAGCGAGGCGCTCCATCGCTCGCGCGAACGCGTCGAGGAGCGCACCCGCGAGCTGCAACTGGAAATGCGCGAGCGCCGAGTGCGCGAGCGCGAACGCGCGGAGATGCAGGAGCGGAAGGATCAGTTCCTCGCCATACTCGCCCACGAGCTGCGTAATCCCCTCACCCCGATCGTGAACGCGGCGGCGCTCCTGCATGCGCGCGAATCGGGCGATGCGATTGTCGAGCGCGCCGCCAACCTC
The DNA here is from genome assembly GCA_044225935.1 of Gemmatimonadaceae bacterium. Classification (GTDB taxonomy): domain Bacteria; phylum Gemmatimonadota; class Gemmatimonadetes; order Gemmatimonadales; family Gemmatimonadaceae; genus SCN-70-22. Next base: position 137,385 of record JBGAHX010000004.1, on the reverse strand, counting down.
ATCGACCGGCACGCGCGCCAGATGGTCCACCTGATCGACGATCTCCTCGACGCTGCCCGCCTCGAACGCGGCACCTTCGAGCTACGACAGGAATGCATCGAAGTCTCCTCGGTCATCGAGGCAGCCATCGATCACTGCCGTCCCGCGATGCTGGAGAAACGCCAGCGCCACACCATCGACATCCCCGCCAAGCCGATCCGCATTCGCGCCGACCAGCTCCGCCTCACGCAGGTCCTCACCAACCTCCTCAACAACGCGTCGACGTACACTCCCGAGGGAGGGCACATCGAGACCGTCGTGCGCATCGAAGGCGATGTGCTCCATCTCGAGGTGCGCGACAACGGCAAGGGGATGTCGCCCGACGATACCGAGCGGATCTTCCAGATGTTCGAACGCGGGAGCGACACCGGTTCGTCGCGCGGACTCGGCATTGGGCTCGCGCTCGTACGGCAGATCGTGGCGCTCCATGGCGGGCGCGTCTGGGCGAGCAGCGACGGAGCGGGAAAGGGGAGTATCTTCAGCGTCGAGATTCCAGGGGTCGCCGCCGCGACCGACGCACCGGCCGAGACCCCCGAAGCGCCAGAACCCATCGAAGCCATGCGCCCGTTCAACATCCTGGTGGTCGACGACAACCCCGATCTGGTAGAGACGCTGGTGGCGGTGCTCCAGATGCTCGGACATGAGGTCGTGCCGGCGCGGAATGGCGAGGACGCGCTCGCCCTGATGGCGTCGTCGCCACCCGATCTGGTCCTGATGGACGTTGGGATGCCGGGAATGAGCGGCTACGACGTCGCGCGCCGCGTGTCGACGGAATCGTGGCGCTCCCGTGCCACGCTCGTCGCGATGACGGGATGGGGGCGCGACGAGGATCGGCAGCGCGCGCTCGAGTCGGGTTTCGACATGCATGTCGTCAAGCCTCTCGATCTCGAGCACCTGCGCGCGCTGCTGGAGTCGCTGCAGGCGCCGTCGGTTCCGGCGCAAGGACGCGCCAAGAGTTAGGCAGTGCGCCCCGTTCACGCGAATTCGGGCGCGATTGATCGGTGTGTACCCGACGCCCGTCGCTCGAATCTCGCTCGTGCCCGCTTGCCACTCCATCGGGCAACTTCGTGTTCCCCCCTCGGCGATGGCGCGCGCCGCCTGCGATAGGTAGCGAAAGTCGCCACCCACGGGGACGCGCGCCACGCCTCGCCGTATCGTAAGGTGTAGGTGACACGGCGAACGACTCATCGCGAACGCTACTGAGCGTTAGGCTCCGGGCTCCGTCGCACGCTTCAAGGCGTGACCCGTCGCCCACTTCTCCGCGACGCGACGCGAGGCATCGCGCATCAACGTGATTCGACGCCGTGGGAAATACGCACGATTCGCGTGGCACCTCGCCACGATCCGTCGGCCGCTCCCCGCGTGGAGGGGGCGCCGCCATGACTCGACCCGAACACGAGGGACGCACCGATGAACAACGACCGCATGGAAGGCGCGTGGAAGCAGATGCGCGGAAAGATGAAGCAGGCCTGGGGGAAGCTCACCGACGACGATCTCGACGTGGCGGAAGGGAAGTGGGACGAGATCTCGGGGAAGATCCAGAGCCGCTACGGCAAGAGCAAGGACGAGGCGGACAAGGAGATCCAGCGATTCCGCGATGAGTACGATCGGGAAGTGGCGCGCGAGGCATCGCGCTGACGCGATAGAAGCAGGCGCGGCGACTCCGCGGCGGCGCGCATCAAGACTTGCGCGTGCCGCACGGACCTTCCGAGTTCGCGCGTGAGATCAAACGGGGGATGCCGCCATGGCGACATCCCCCGTTCTCTCTCGCGTTGTGCGACGATCCTGTCGCATCGCGCGACCGTCACTCTGCGGTCGCGCCTAGTTACGCTCCCCGCGCAGGATGGTCGTGAGGAGCCCTACCCCGAACACGCGCCCCTGCCCCGGCTCCCCCCACAACTGCAGCATGTAGCGGGAGGTCGGCGAGGTGAGCCTGGTCCACGACACGCCATCGAAGTGCAGGATCACCCCGTCCTCGCCTAACGCATAGACATCGGTCGGCCCCGTCCCCCACACGCTGCGCAGCGCAAGCTGCTGCACCGGGCTCGGCTGCGAATACCACCGCACGCCGTCGTAGCGCAGGATCGTCGCCGTGTCGCCGACCGCGAAGATGTCGGTCGGGCCGGTCCCCCAAACCCCGCGCAGCAACTGGCGGGTGGGCGTCGTCATCGGTCGCCACTGCGAGCCGTCGTAGTGCTGCACCGTCCCCGAGTCGCCCACCGCGTACACGTCGGACGGCGAAAGCCCCCACACGTGCCGCAGGAAGACCTGCGTCCCGCTGCTCATCGGCAACCACGTGCCGTCCCCGGCCGAGGTGAGGATAACCCCGCGCTCCCCGACGATGAAAGCGCGCGTCGGCGAGGCCAGCCAAATGGAGCGCAGCAGGCTGAACACGCCGCTGGTCTCGTTATGCCAGCCGGTGCCATCGTATCGTACGATCGTCCCGGTGTCGCCGACCGCATACACCTGCGTCGGCGATGCTCCGAATACCCCGTACAGCGGCTGCGACGGAGGCGCGTCGGTCAACGCCCATCCCTGCAGCGTGCGCTTGAAGACCGCCCCGCCACCTCCAACTGCGTACAGCGTCCCATCCCCAGGCCCCCACACCGCCGTCAGTGCGGGCGAGGTGATCTCGGCGCGCCACCCCGTCGACGCCGCCCCGCGCAGCACCGTGCCATCCCACCCGGCGATCACCGTGCCGCCGGCGCCGTCGTCCCAGATGGCGCGCAGGTTTTGCCCGGTACGCGAGTTGGACAGCTCGCTCCACACCTGCCCGTTGTAGTGCACCACCGCCCCGGTGTTGCCCACCGCATACACATCGTTGGCCGCCCGCCCCCAAACCGCGAAGAGGTTGCGGCGCGTCGGCGCCGACTGCTTCTGCCACGACGTGCCATCGTAGTGCAGGAGGAGCCCGTTGATCCCGACCGCCCAGGCGTCCTGCGCGCTGCTCCCCCAAACGCCAAACAAAGCATCGGTGGTCGGCGATGTCACCGTCGAGAACTGCACGCCGTCGTAGTGCACGATCACGCCGTTCTGGCCCACCAGCCAGAGATCCTGCGCCGACGTCCCCCAGATTCCCCACAGCTCCCAGCCGCGCGCCGTCGAGAACACGCTCCACTGCGTCCCGTCGTAGTGCAGCACCGTCCCGTCGGTCCCTATCGCGAAGATGTCGTTCGCGCCGAATCCGAATACGTTGAGCAACGTCTGGTTAGTGGGACTCGCCATCGGCGCCCACTGCGCGCCGTCGAAGTGCCAGATCGCCCCGGCGGTTCCCACAGCGTAGACGTCCTGCGCGCTCGCCCCCCATACGCCGACGAACGTCTCTTCCGTCCCCGTGTCGACCAGGTGCCAGCTCCCGCCATTCCCGTCGAGCACCACGCCGGCTTGTCCGACGGCGAATCCGCGTCCCGTCGCCGGGTCGGCCCACATCCCGAGCAGCGAGACATCGGTTACCCCTTCGCGCTCGATGGCGAACGTCGGCACCTTCGCGGCGGCTCCCACCACCGTGACGTGCGTCGTCGCCTTGAGCGATCCCGCACTCGCCGTCACCTGCGCCACACCCGCTGCCACGCCCTGCACATCGCCCGTGCTGCTGACTGTGGCGACCGCCGGTGCGCTGCTCTCCCAGCGCAGTGAGACACCGCTCACCGGACCACCGGTCGCGTTGCGGGCCGTCCCGGTGAGCGTGAGGGTCGCCCCGGTGGAAATGAACGCCGAGGCCGGCACCACATCGACCGATTCGACCCCGGGAGGCGTCGTCTCCCCCGGCGACGCGCCGTCGTCACCGCACGCGGCGAGCGCCGCAGACACCACCAGCTGAAAGACTGCAAGGCACGCCCGCGCCACTCGCGTACGCGGCCCGAAAACACGCTCCACTTCGGCACTCCTCCGGCAATGCGGTTCGGTCAAGTATCGCTGGAAAGTTGCCGATCCTCACCAGGAGGAGAAGTGGCCGCTTGCGATGTGCGTTTCACACGTTCGTCCCCCCGAATGTTCCCGGCGCACCGGAGCGCGCGAGCGCAGTCTGCGCTCTGCGCGAACACTGAGCGAGCGCGACGAGAACATCGGTCACGGAATATCCCGCCAGTCCAAATTCAACGTCTCTCCGTGGTCTCCCGCACCAGCAAGGAAGTCGCGACCGTCGGAAAGATCGGCCTCCCCCCCGAGCAGTTCGCCGCCGCCTTTCCCTTCCACTTCGCCGTCGATCGCGACCTGCGCATCGTGCAGGTAGGGCGCGCGCTCGCGCGCGTGTGTGCCGACATCCGCGCCGGAGTTTCGCTCGATGACGTGCTGCGCGTCGAGCGCCCCCACGTCCCGCTCTCCCACGCCGCGCTGGTCCAGAACACGCGCCTCCTCTGGCTTCTCGTGCATCGCGCCTCGGGCATGCAGCTGCGCGGACAGCTCCAGGTGGTGGACGACGACGGAACGATCGCCTTCCTCGGATCGCCCTGGCTCAGCGACGCATCCGCGATCCGCGAGTACGGGCTGAGCATCGCCGACTTCGCGCTGCACGATCCCGTCGTCGACCTGTTGCAGCTGGTGATGTCGCAGAACGCGGCACTCTCCGACGTACGCAAGCTCGCCGCGAAGCTCTCGGCGCAGCGCGCCGAGCTGCGCGGGACCAACGAGCGCATGGCCGCGCAAATGGCCATGACCCACGCCCTCGAATACGCTCCGACCCTGCGCGAGGCCGCACCGGCGATCCTCGAGTCGCTCCTCGACGCCGTCGGGTGGGATCTCGCCGCCCTCTGGTGGGACGCGGGCGATTCTCGTTCGCTCGAGTGCGTCGCCGTCGTCTCCGGCGACGACCCATCGCTGCGCGACCTTACGACGGTCACGGCCAGCGCCCGCTTCGCCCGCTCGATCGGGCTGGCGGGGCAGGTGTGGCAGGAAGAACGCCCCTTCTGGGTGGAGGATGTGCGGCAGCAGGATCCCGGCGAGTGTCCGCGCGCCCCCGCCTGCATGCGCGCCGGCATCGCCTCCGCGTTAGGCGTCCCGGTGCGCGTCGGCGGCGTGATCCACGGCGTCATCGAGCTGCAGTGCCGGCTCGAGCAACCGTCCGACGACGAAGTCCTTCGCTTCGTCGACGACGTGGCCTCGAAACTCGGCCAGTTCGAGGCGCGCCGCGTCGCGGAGCGCGAACTCCTGCACGCCAAGGAGGCCGCCGAGTCGGCGTCCCGCGTGAAGTCGGAGTTCCTCGCCAACATGTCGCACGAGATCCGCACCCCGATGAACGGCGTGCTCGGGATGACGCAGCTCCTGATCGACACGGCGCTCGATCCGGACCAGCGCGACATCGTGCGCACGATCGAGGCGTCGGGCGAGGCGCTCCTCACGATCATCAACGACATCCTCGACCTCTCCAAGATCGAGGCCGGCAAGCTGGAGTTGGAAAACGAGCGCTTCGACCTGGGACGCACGATCGAGGACGTGCTCGAACTCCTCGGCTCCCGCGCCGAGGCGCAGGGGATCGATGCGCTCGTTCGGTTGCGTCCCGGTTGCCCACGATCGTTTGTCGGCGACGCCGGCCGCATCCGCCAGATCCTGGTGAACCTGGTGGGGAACGCCCTCAAGTTCACCTCCGCCGGACACGTGATCGTGTCGGCCGAATGCCTGAGCCGCACGCCGAAGGATGCGGAATTGCGCCTGACGGTGCGCGATACCGGCGCCGGCATCCGCGCCGACATCGTTCCGCTCCTCTTCCAGAGCTTCTCGCAGGGCGATACGTCGACAACGCGAAAGGTCGGCGGCACCGGGCTCGGGCTCGCAATTACGCGACGTCTCGCCGAGGCGATGGGGGGAACGGCGGGAGTCGAGAGCGTCGAGGGGACCGGCTCCACCTTCTGGGTGACGTTGCGCCTGGCGACCGAGGGCGCGGCGACGGTGGCCACGCCAGGCGCCGCGCGCGGCGCCGCCGTCGTGATCGAGGATGACGGCGAGCGTGGCGCGATGGTGGAAGAGGTGCTCGCCAGCGCTGGCGTGACGTCGGCGCGAGCCCTCACAACCAACGACGTTGCCGCTGCCGTTGCCTCGCTCGCGCCTCGCGCGGTCGACACGCTGGTCGTCGGCGGGCGCACGCCGCCAGCTGAACTCGAACGGCGCGTACGTGCATTGCGCGAGGAATTTCCCGCGCTCACCGCGGTGGTGGCGCTCGTCCCGCTCGCCGATCGCGCGCACGCCGCAAGCCTCCGTGCGGCCGGCTACACGAGCGTACTCTCGCTTCCGCTCCGACCGTCATACCTCGTTTCGGCGGTCTCGGCGCCTGCCGAGCGTGAAGCGGTGCGGGCGCGTGCCGGGAGCGGTGCCGACGAGCATGTGCCGGCGCTTGACCTCCCCGTCGCGCACCGCCACATCCTCGTCGCCGAGGACAATGTCGTCAACCAGATGGTCTGCAGCGGGATGCTCCGGAAGATGGGGTGCACGGTCGACGTTGCATCTGACGGAGCCGAAGCCGTCGCACGCGTCGCCGCGACCACATACGACGCCGTGCTCATGGACTGCATGATGCCCACGCTCGACGGGTACGACGCCACGCGGGCGATCCGCGCGAGCGAGCGACAGAGCGGGCGCGCTCGCCTTCCGATCATCGCCCTAACCGCCAGCGCCCGCCGCGAAGACCGCCAGCGCGCCCTCGATGCGGGCATGGACGAGCACGTTTCCAAGCCGATCGACTTCACCGAGCTTCGCGACGCCATCGAGCGGTGGGCGCCCAGCTCGGCGCCCCCCGCTCCCCCCGACGCCCCCGCCGAGGATCCGCTCGACACCGCGGTGCTCGATCGACTGCGCGATACGTATGGCGAAGGAGGGGACGAGTTCGTGCAGGCGCTCGTCGACCTCTTCATCCTCGATGCGCCGGACCGGCTCACGGCGCTCCGCACCGCGGCGCGCAATCGCGACGCCGACGCCGTCTCGCACGGTGCGCACGCGCTCTTCGGGTCGGCATCGACGTTAGGCGCGCGGGTCCTGGCGCGCGAGGCGCGCGCGCTCGACGCCGCAGCGCAGGGGAGCGACTCGGCGGTCGCGATTGCGGCGCCGCATGAGAAGTCGCTCGAGCCGTCGGTCGAGCGGTCTCTCGAGGCGCAGGTCGAACGCGTGGCCGCCGAAGTCGATCGACTGCGCGAGCGGCTACGCGATCTTGCCCCGCCGCCCCCCGAAGACTTCTAGCCGTCATCTCGCCGGCATTCGCCGCCCTGACGAAGGTGCCGGGTTCCGGTGCCCCACCGACTGATGCTGAGATGACGTCTGGCCGTCGCGACAGGTCAGGGCGACGGGCGCGCTCCGCCCCCGCTTCGGTGCTGCGTCGCTTCTTCCGCGCTACTTCGTGGTCCCGCGCGGCACACCCGTCAGCACCAGGATTGCACCTGACGGATGGTCGGAGCCCCAGCGCATCTGCGCCTGCGTCGCGCCAATGAAGCGAATCTCCACGATCCCATCCACCGGGATGTTGCGAAGCGTCGAGGTGTCGCCGAATCGCTGATTGTCGAGGTACACGACGGGCGACGTGCTGCTCTCGCGCACACGCAGGAGCGTGCTTGGCCCGCGCCCGGTGAGAAAGGCAGGGCGGAGGAGCTGCACGGCATCGTACGCGTTGAGCGCGCTCGTCTTGGAGATTTCGTTGCGGTAGATGATGTCGGAGCGCGGGCTCGGTGCGCTCGACCCGCTGCCAGCGTGCGAGCAGGCGGGGAGGGCCGCGATCAGGAGTCCTGCGAACAGCGAACGGAGCGAACGAGAGAGGGGCATGGGCGCCTGCCGCGGAGTGGTAGGGGGGGGTACGCGTCCCTTGAAGTTGGAGCAGCTCGTGCAACGCTGTCCAGAGCGTCACGCGGCGCGCGACTCGCGCGCGATCGGGAGCGACTGCCCCGGGACGAGGCGTCGCCCTGACGTACGGGACGCTGGCGTGCGTCACCTCCGCGGCGGAGCGTCGGGACCGCCACCGACGTTGCCTACTTCCGGTGCCACTCTCCCGATTCGTCCTTCTCGTAGCTTTGCTTCACGGCCGACCAGGCGACCTTGTGCGCCGTCTCTTCTTGCGACGCATCGCCACGCCGGTCGGCGGGCCTGGCGTACTCCTTCCACGCATGATTGAACGCTTCGCGGTAGATCGCCTGCGCGTGCTCGGGCAGGTTGTCGCGCACGCTGTCGGGCAGGTCGGTGATATGGGCGTACGGCATGAGAACTCCTCGTCTTGGACTCGTGTTGGATAAGTGATGGGATGTCGCGCGCCGCCGACATCGCCTGAGGCCGCTGTTGCACGAGTCGCGAGGTCGGCACGAGACGTACCCCGGCGAGTGCGGCGTCCAAGCGGCAATCCCTTGCTCCGCGATACCCGCGTTTCGGAGTTCCGTTCGTCGCCATGTCGAATCTTGCAATAGTTAGGTGTTGCCCCTCCGCGGCGTCGATTCGCACGCCACCTTCTCCGGAAGGGTGACGTGAGATCGCCCAGTTTGCCGGATGCCAGCGAGCGGCGCGGCGTCGCAATGTGTCGATGACGCGCCATCCGGCGCGAACAGGCATAACGATCCGCAGCAAAGGAGACGCTGATGCAGTCAGGCAATCCCGACTACGACGAGCGCGACACCGAACGAGAGCGTTCGCCCCGCGTTCGCGGCGTGCGCTACGGCCTCACGGACTGGTCACCGCATGAACGCGCGGACGGCTTCCGCGCCGGGGCGCCGGGTGGCATGGAGTGGGGTCGTCGAAACCCTGGTGTCGTCGGCGAGGGCGTTGGATATCGCGGTGACGACGTCGGCCGGGCGGCATTGGGGCGCGACCGGTACGGGCACGATGAGTACGGCTCGTACGGTACCGCTGCCATGCGCGGCGACGGGGGCCACGCCGGAAAGGGACCAAAGGGTTGGCAGCGAAGCGACGCACGAATCCTGGAGGACGTGAGCGAAGCGCTCGCACGGCACCCGAGTCTCGATCCCTCCGATATCGAAGTGGAGGTCGATGGTGGCGAGGTGCGGCTCACGGGAACGATCGCTGACCGACGAGCGAAGCGCATGGCCGAGGACGTCGCCGAGACGGTCTTCGCCGTCCGTGATGTGCACAACCATCTCCGCATTCGCCGCGACGAGGAGCTCGACGCGCCGCAGCGAGAAGACCAACCGAAGGGGACGGCGACCTCCGGAACCATCGACGCGCGCAAACGCTCGGGGCGAAGTGCCGCCGGTCTGTCATCGCCGAACAACCCGAAGTAGCACCCACCCGCCGCGCGCGTTCGACGCGATGCATGACTTCGCACCCAGGAGCGACCGATGATTCGCAGGCTCAAGAGCGGCGAGTACCGCCTCTATTCGAGGAAGAAGGACCCCAAGACCGGGAAGCGGCGCAACCTCGGGACGTTCAGCACGCGGGAGGCCGCCGAGAAGCACGAGCGCGAAGTACAGTACTTCAAGCGCCAGGGGTAACGTCGTAGCCGCGAATCCAGCGACGCCTCGAGGAAGGAAGGGGCGGGCGCACGCACCAGCCGGCACTCACTCGGCACTCACTCGTCGAGGGAGTGCAGCAGCTGCAGGAGCATCGCCTCCCACCCCGCTTCGTCGTCGGGTTTCCCTTTGCGGGCGAGCCGCTGCAGGCGCGCCCGTGCGTCGGAGTCGTCGGGCGCGCGCAGCACCGCGGGATGGATGTAGCACTTCCGGCAGACCGCCGGTGTGTTGCCTAACGAATCGGCGACCTCCTGCACCAGCTGGACGGTGAAGGCCTTGGGTGGCGCTTCGTCGAGTGCGTCGGCGTGCTGCACGAGGTAACGGAGCGCGAGGAGGGTTCCTGCCCACGTCCTGAAGTCCTTCGCCGTGAAGTCGCTCCCGGTGGTCTCCTGCACGTAGGCATTCACGTCGGTCGAGCTCACTGGCTGCGGCTCGCCCTCGGCGTCCAGGTACTGGAAGAGATCCTGTCCGGGGAGTTCGCGGCATCGCCGCACGAGGCGCGCGAGGCGTCGGTCGGTGACTGCGACGTCGTGCATCACCCCGCTCTTTCCGCGGAACCGCAGGCGGAGCCCGCTGCGCGATGGCTTGAGGTGTCGGTTTTGCAGCGTCGTGAGGCCGAACGAGCCGTTGGCGCGCGCGTAGCTCTCGTTCCCCACCCTGGCGAAGGTCGTCTCCAGCAACCGCACTACCATCGCCACGACCTTCTCGCGCGGAAACCCCGGTGCGGCGAGGTCCTCGCCGACCCGTGCGCGTAGCTTGGGCAGCGCCTTCCCGAATGCCGCGAGGCGCGCGTACTTGTTCCCGTCGCGCACCGTCCGCCAACGGGCGTGGTAGCGGTATTGCTTGCGCGTGCGCGCGTCGCGCCCCGTCGCCTGCAGGTGGCCGTTAGGTATCCGGCAGATCCAGACGTCGGTCCACGCCGGGGGAATGGCCAGCTGCTGGATGCGCTGCAGCGTCGCGCGGTCGCGCACGCGTACTCCGTCGGCGGCAACGTACGAGAAGCGCGACGGCGCCCCACGCCTGGCGATGCCGGGTGCACCGTCGCTCACGTATCGCAGCTGCGCGGCGCGCGCCGCCTCTTCCGGCGGCAGCATGGTGGTGCGGGGGCGTCGCCCTCGCCGCGCCGACATCTCCTTGACTGGCATCCCACGCCCTCTCGAGAATGAGCGGCGTGGTACCGACAATCGCGGCGCACGTTCCGAACGCGCGCCGCGATTGTCATCGGAGCGCTCCCCCTACCTCGGGAGAGCAACTCCGGCCCTACACCTTGTGGTAGCCCGGGCGCGCGGCCTCGCGGCGATCCTCGGCGTGGTAGATCTCGAAGTCGCCGAAGAAGGCCGGCACCTCCACCTGCATCGTGCGCAGCACGAGGAGCCCAAGGCGACGGATCTCCTGCTCGGCCCCCTCGCCGCAGCGCAACTCGAGCATCGTGCGCCAGGCGCGCACGTTCCCCGTCACCACGATCTTCGTCTCGGTCGAGTTGGGGAGCACCCCGCGCGCCGCCTCGCGCGCCATCTTGCGCCGGTGCACCTTGTCGCCCACCCACGCGTAGCGCTGCATCAGGTCGTTGACCAGCGCGACGTATGAGGCCTGCGCTCCTTCCATCTGTGCGCGCCACGCCCCCTCCAGCGCCTCGTCGCCGATGATCGCCGGCGGCACGACGAACGCCGCCTGCGACTCGTCGACGTACCGCTGGCTCAGCTGCGAGTAGGCGAAGCCGGCACGATGCCGCACCAACTCATGCGTCAGCGAGCGGGAGATTCCCTCGAGGAGTAGCGAATAGTTGGCGTGCTCCAGCACGCTCCCGTGCCCCTGCTTGAGGATGTTCTCCAGGTACTCGCGCGTCGTACGGCTCGCCGGGTTGCGCTGGCTCATGTAGCACAGTCGTCCGGCAAACTCCGCCAGCCGCTCCCCTTCGGTGGACTCGCCGATCCACTGCACCGGGAGATGCGACGGCTCGGCGAAGGCAGGACGGGCGAGGACGGTGACGCGCGGTTCGTAGTAGTACATCAGTCGGCAATCGGGGAAGAGGAAAGAACGGACGGAAACCTATCCTCCCCCCTCCAGCATCTCCAGCCGAAGCGAATCGTACGAACGCTCGCGTTCGACGCGATCGAGCACCGCGCGCGCGCTCGCCGGAAGCGGTGCGAGCGCCGGGTCGTACTTGATCGACGCCAGCGGATCCACCGGTGTGGCGAGCGGCACGATGACCCCGGGATTCAGGATTCCCGCCGGATCGAAGCACGCCTTGATGCGCGCGAAGAGCGCGCGCGTCTCGACTGGCCACGTGCGGCCGAGCGACGGAGTGCGCAGCCGACCGTCGCCATGCTCGCCCGCCAGCGATCCTCCCAGCGACGCGGTGAGCTGCACGACGTCGTCGAACAGCGCATGCAAACGCTCGCGCCAGTCCGCCTCTCGCACATCGACGAGCGCATTCACGTGCACGTGCGCATCACCCGCGTGCCCGAAGATCACCCCGCGGAATCGCGACGCATCGAGTGCGGCGCGCACCCCCCGCACGTAGTCGCCCAGATGCTCGGGAGGAACGCACCCATCCTCCACCACCTGCATCGACTTGAGGTGCGGGTCGAGTCGCGAGAGGATGGGGCTCGCCGCGTGCCGCAGCGCCCACAGCGACTCCTGCGACTCGAGGTCGAGCCCCACGAGGACGGCCAGCGCGCCGAGCGACTCGAACTCCGTCGCGAGTCGCTGTGCCGAATGGGCGGCGGTGGCCGAGTCGGCGTTCGCTCCCGTCGATTCGAACTCGACGAGGAGCACACACTCCGAGTCGTTAGGTACAGGGACCGATCCCCCGCTCCGCGCTACGTCGAGGAAGGTGCGATCGAGGAGTTCGCACGTCGCTGCCCCCGCCGCACGCGCGCGCGCCGCACCGTCCACCCCCGCCTCCAGCGTGGGCCAGGCGACCAGCACGCTCGCGGTGTCGGTCGGAATCTGGGCCAGGCGCAGTTCGATCGCCGTGAACAGCGCCAGCGTCCCCTCGCTCCCGACCAGCAAGTCGACGAGGTCGCCGCTCTCCGCAAAGTCGCGCACACCGTACCCCGATGATTCCTTGCGCACCGGCGCCCCCCGCCGTGCCCCCGCATCGGCGCGCACGTCCGCGGCAATCGCGCTCCAACGATCGAGTGCCGGTACGCCGCGCGGCAACGCGGCGCCGCGGCGAATCGTCGCGTGGCTCCCGTCGTCGAAGACGCAGTCGATCGCCTCCACCCACCTTCGCATCGCACCGAGCGCCATCGTGTGCGGCCCCGCGGCGTTCGTCGACGTCATCCCGCCGATCGTCGCAAAGGCCCCGCTCGACGGATCGACCGGAAAGCGCAGCCCCTCGGCGTTGGCCGCGTGCTCCACACGTCGGCGCGTCACCCCTGCGTCTCCCCACACCCTGCGCCCGATGTTATCTACTGGCGAGAGCGTGGTCAGGCGGGAAAGGTCGATGACGATGCCGTCCCCGACCGCACCACCCGACATGCTGCTCCCGCTCCCCCGCGGTATCAGCGGGAGTGCCAGCGACGCAGCCCAGCGCACCAGCGCGCGGACGTCGTCGACATCCGCCGCGACCGCGACCGCGCGGGGATTCGCGCGCAGGATCCCCGCCGACTCGGCGTACAGCGCACGCGAAACCTCGTCCGTTCGGAACTGACCGCGAAGGACAGGAGGGGCATGTTCGAAGGATTGCGGCATGTACTGAGAATGATCACGCTGCACGCCGCCGACAATCGGGCGCTCACCCGACGTGTCGTAAGCGTCTGCGCCGTGGCGATCGCCTGTAGCTCACCCGAGGCCCAGGTCCAGCGCCCCGCGGCGCCCGCCCAGCCGGCTACGCAGGCGCGCACCGCGAGCGCGCTCACACCCCTCTCCGATTCGGCCTTCGCCGCGACGGTCGCCCGCCTTTCCGAGCCGGCCGGCTTCTTCGATACCGACAACCTCATCTCGAACGAGTCGTCGTATCTCCACGTGATCCCGCGCCTCCGCACGTTGGGAACGCAGGGTGGCGCGTACATCGGCGTCGGCCCCGACCAGAACTACTCGTACATCGCCGCCATCCGCCCGACGATCGCTTACCTCGTCGACGTGCGGCGCGACAACCTGGTCCAGCACCTGATGTTCAAGGGACTCTTCGCGCGCGCCTCGCATCGCATCGAGTTCCTCTGTCTCTGGCTTGGGCGACGCCTCCCGCCCGACCCGGCGGCGTGGGACGATCGGTCGATCGACGACATCGTCGCCTACCTCGACGCCGCCCCGCGCGACGACGCGCTCGCGCGTCGCACCGCGCAACAGCTGGTCGACGCCGCGGTGGCCAGCGGGATTGCCCTCCCCGACAGCGACCGCGCGACACTTCGACGCTTTCACGCCGAGTTCGTGAGGCTCGGGCTCGACTTGCGCTTCACATCGTTTGGGCGCGCGCCGCGCAGCTACTACCCCACGCTCCGCGACCTCGTCCTCGCGCGCGACACGTCGGGCGCCGAGCGTTCGTACCTCGCACGCGAGGCGGACTGGCGCTACGTGAAGCAACTGCACGACGCCAACCGCATCGTCCCCCTCGTGGGAAATCTCGCGGGAGATCGCGCGCTCCCCGGCATCGCGCGCGAGGTGCGGGGCGCCGGCACGACCGTCTCGGCGTTCTACACGTCGAATGTCGAGTTCTACCTGTGGGGAGGCGCGGAATTCGATGCCTTCGCGCGCAATGTCGCCCGGCTTCCACGCGACGCGCGATCGGTGATCATCCGCAGCTACTTCGGGCGGCAGTTCGGCGACGCGCATCCGCTCGCCGTCCCCGGCTTCGTCAGCGTGCAGTTGTTGCAGCCGCTGGACGACTTCGCCACGCGCCTCCGCGCTGGCGGGTGGAACTCCTACCGCGCCCTCGTCACCCTCGGCGCTCGCTGAGCGTAGCGCTCACCGTTGTCACGCATTCGGTGAGGGAGCTCGCAGCGACTCCCGGCACCGCCCTGCACGCTACTGTTTGTCCGGCTTCTTGCTCCCCTTCTCCTGCGCGGTGAACTGCAGCGTGTCGATGCGGAAGGCGAACATCTGCTGCACCAGCTGCCGCACCTTGTGCCCGTTCATGATCGCGGGCCGGAACTGCATCAAGGGGAGTGTGTTGCGCACCGAACGCGCGAAGTCGGGATGCGTCGTCGAGAGAACCACGATGCTGGTGGTGTCGGCGTGTCCGGTCGTATCCACGACGTACTGGATCCCCACCGATCCCTCGATCCGCTTCTCCAGCATCGCGGGGGGATACGGGGGTGCTGCGCTGTCGTCGTAGCGCGCTGCCGCCGAGTCCACCTGCAGCACCGACATCACCGAGTCGCCCGCCGCTTCGGGTTCCTGCGGCTCCTGCTGCGCGATCTCGCTGCTCAACTCCGTAAGGCCCGGCCCGGGCTCGGTCTCCTGCTTTGCCTGAACGAGTGCCTTCTCGTCGATCTTCGCCTCACCGCCGCCGCCGGGAGACTGCGTCGACATGAAGGTGATGCGTTCCTGCTTGGGCCTCGATCCCATGATTCGATCGCGCGGCATGAAGTACTCCACCGGCGTGAACGAATCGGCGAGCTGCGGAGACGCATGCTTGCTGGTGGCGACCACTGTGCCGGCAAAGATCGCGACGTGCGCCAGCACGCTCACGACGTACCCCTCGAGGGTGAGGATCAGGTTGCCGCGCGCATTCCGTTGAACCAGGCGTCGGAAGATCATGTGGGGGGACCTCCGCTCGTGATCGCGGTCGGCTCGATGGCCGGCTGCGCATTGATCACCTGCTACGAGTATGGCAGCGAAACGAGATGCGTACAAGGCGAATGGGGTGAACGGCTCATCCCATGCCGCCAGATTCCACTACTCCCCGGTGAATTGCGGAGCGCGCTTCTCGAGGAACGCCCGCACTCCCTCCTCCTTGTCCCTGCTGGCAAAGGCCAACAGGTAAAGTCCCGACTCGACCCGAAGTCCCTCCGCGAGCGGCGTCTGCAGCGCGGCGCGTGTCGCTTCCTTCGCAGCTGCAAGCGCCACCGGGCTGCGCTCGGCGATTCGCTGCGCGACGTCGCGCGTCCTCGCGCGCAGCGTTTCTCCCGGGACGACTTCCTCCACCAGCCCGATACGGAGCGCCTCCGTGGCATCGATCGCATCGCCGGTGAGGATCATGTGCAATGCGTAGCCGAGCCCCACGAGCCTCGGGAGGCGCTGCGTCCCGCCGCCGCCAGGAATGATGCCCAACTTGATCTCGGGTTGCCCGAACGTCGCGTGCTGCGCGGCGATCCTGAAGTCGCACGCCATCGCGAGCTCGAGTCCCCCACCCAGGCAATAGCCGTTGATCGCTGCGATGACCGGCTTGGGCGAACGCTCGATCGCCTCGATCGGCGAGCGCCGGCGCATGACACGATACTGGTCGACCGGAGTACGCGTTGCGAACTCGGCGATATCTGCACCGGCGACGAACGATTTGTCTCCCGCGCCAGTCACGACGATCACGCGCACGCTCGAGTCGGCGGAGAGCGCGTCGAACGCGTCGAGAAATGCGGCGCGCACCGCAACGCTCAGTGCGTTGCGCTTCTCCGGGCGATCGATCACCAGCGTCGCCACCGCGCCGTCGTGCTCCATACGCACGAGCGGGGACGCGTCCGGCGACGCCGTTGCGTCGTCGGTCGGCGCGTGCCGACCGTCGCTCACGTCAGCTCCCGACGATCAGCGCCGACTGCTTGCGGCGCGGTTCGGGGAGCGTCCAGCGCGACATGCGGAAGCCACTCCACCCGAGCACACCCAGCGCCACGATGAACGAGCCGTGCTTGATCACCGCCTTCGTCGCCGCTGAGCTGAACGCATCCGCAGCTTCTGGCTGCACCGCACTCCGCAACTGGAAGATGTCGAGGAGGAAGAAGAGGAGGAGCGCGACGAAGAGCGCCGTCAGCGTGAGGTTGAGGAGCGCCATCACGCGCTGAAAGCGCAAGTGACCGGAGAAGTGCGCGACGCCCATCGCCAGTGCGACGCCGAGCAGCGGCGTGAGGAGGAAGCCCGAGAGCAATCCTACCGATGCAAAGCGCCACTCGATGTCGCTCGGACGCGCGGGGATGATGCTGGTCGCGAAGTCCATCACCGGCGTGGCCATGAGGAGGAACGCGACGAAGTACAGCGGCGCGATCATCGCGTCCGGCCCTTCGGATTGCTTGAAGCTCATGAGAAGTCGCGGGACTGGGTTCCGCGAGCGACGATCGCCCGGGGCGCCCGTCACGTTATGCACGATGCCGGGCAATGAAAAGTGGGCTGGGTTCCGGGACCCAGCCCACTTTTTCACTCCGCGTCGAAGGGGAAGACGCGGCACTGCTATCAATTGTCGGGATGGCTACAGCCGAATTGCACCCTTGGCCATTGCAACCCCAAGTATCAGCAACACACCGGTGCCCATCAGGATCCACGTCTCGGGTTCAGGCGTCGCAACCGTGTCGGTCAGGAACTCCTGCGTCCCACGCCCCGAGACCACTCCCGCGGCATCCACGTCGGTCACGATCGACCAGCGCGAGAAGTCGAACGTCTTGGCGCCTCCGCCAAGGTACCACGAGTCGGCCTGTGCAAGCCAGTATGCCTCGGAGGTGTTCGCCGCCGGATTCGTCCCACCGTTGGGGTTGCCAGGGTTGAGGAGGTTCCAGACCGCCGCCTGGATTCCCCCCCACTGCGACGTCTGGATCCCCGAATACTTGTACATCGAGGCCAGGTAGGCGGCCTTCTGGTACGACTCCTTGGCGTTGATCCCGTGGCGCGTCGCGCTGAAATCGTTCGAGTTCAGGTTGGTGAACACCCCCGTCCACGTCTGCCCGAAGTGGACGCTATTGAGGATGTCGACGCAGAACAGATTGATCGTGGGGCGCGTCGGGTCGGAGAGGACCGTCCCCGTGAAGGGGCCGACGTAGTAACCAAAGGCCGTCACCGCCGGCTTCGGGGCCTGCTTCTGGAACTGGAGGTTCTTGAGCCGCCATGCCGAAACCGAGCTGGCGGGCAGCTGCAGCGCGGAGGCCGGGGCGGCCGACACGGCAAGGGCCAGCACGGTGACGAGAGATCTGGTGTAGCGCATGGAGCGACTCTGGACGCAGGTGATGGAAGCGACGGCAGAAATGATCGGGTGGCGCACATCGGATGGAATCACCGCAACGAGACCCCGTTCAGGCCAACGGTCATTCGTCCCCGATGTGCGACACATCACAGAAGCACGTGACGTGCCGCCGCTCGCCCTCGACGCAGATGCAACGAAAATTCGTCAGAATGAGTCATGTAACGCATTCATTCGTAAAGGTTTGCGCGGAAATCTTCGGTGTGGGATCGGGTGGCGTCCGCCGCTCAGCTCGCAGGCGCTCTCACTCGCCTCGGTTTGGCGAGTTCAACAGTGTCGCTCTCGTCCTGCATGAACGTCGTTCATGTTCGACGTTGCAGATCGCAACACCGCCCCACGCGGGAATTCCGCGGCGTTCTGCCCACGGATCTCACGCCCTGTTCGGTTTGAGCGCCGGTTACAACCGCGAAAAAACGAGCGCCGGTTCAGCACTGGGGCTGAACCGGCGGCATCGCGGAAAAGCATACGGTTGTGCGGTGCGACTACGGCCCTGCGGTCGTTCTCGTTCGCGCGCTGGTGATCGAGGCGAGCGCGCTTCCAGACGCGCGAGCGCGCTTCCAGACGCGCGAGCGCGCTCCCAGGCGACCTGCCTAGGCTACGGTCCTTTTCAGGCCGCCTGCGCGCTGTCGTATCCGCCCAGCCGCAGCGCTTCGCCTATCCCTTCGTTGGCGGTCGCGGCCATGCGGAGGGCGGCGGTGAACATGCGCTTGGACACCATCATCTCGACGGTACCGTCGATCAGACCGGTCTCTTGCGATGCGAGCGCGTCGGCGTCCTGGGCGTTGGTTGGCGCCTCAGACACGTTCGACGTGGTCGCGCGCGCGACCTTGTCGGCGGCGCGGTCCATCGAGGCGCTCTGGCGCTGAATGGCGTTGAGTGAACTCGAGATAGCGTTAATGGCCATGCATGCCCTCCTGTCTGCAGGTGAGCGCCCCGATGCCCCCGGAACGCTGGCGGTGCGTCAGTGCCGCCGGCGCCGATGAACGGACCGGGTACACCTCTGAGTCAGAGTGTCGGCCCCTCCCCGGAAAACTTTAGCGCCAGATTCAAATGGCCCAGCTCGCCACCCTTCAGACCGCGATATCGGCGACCCCCTCGATGAAGGCGGCGATCCGCGAGTGGTGGCGCTCGGCGTCCTCCTCACCCAGCTCGATCACCCGGCGAAGGAAGTCCTCCTGGAACATGACCAGCGAGAGGATATCGGGGCTCGTCGACTTTCGGGTCCCGAGGCCGCGCGTGAGGAAGCGGAAGACGCGGGGGAGGCGGGGCTCGTACTCGCGCGCGAGCTGCCCGAGGTCGACCGACGGGCGCATCACCAGAATATCGATCACCCGCATCCCCTCTCGCCTCTCCGGCGGGACGCGCTTCACCAGCCGGTTGATCATGTCCATCCGGATGACGTCCTGGTCGATGACGTCCAGGAAGACCGCGTTGTAGAGCGTGCCGAGGACCTGAGCGGGCGGCGGGTAGATCGGGTCTTCGGTGCTGTCGATGACCTTGGAGTCGATGGACCGGGTGGAGATGGTGATGATGCGCGAGGCGCCGAGGTGAAGCGCGGGGGAGAGCGGCGCGGTGAGGCGAATCCCGCCGTCGCCGTACCACTGGTTTCCGACCCGTTCCGCCGGGAAGAAGATCGGGAGCGACGCCGAGGCGAGGACGTGATCGACGCCGAGGCGCACCGCTTCGCTTCGTCGCTGCGGGCGTTCCCAGAGCACGGGGCGCCGTCCTTCGACCCACGTCACCGATTCGCCGGTCGTATAGCTCGTAGCGCTCAAGGCAACGGCGTTGAGCGTGCCGCGATCAAGGTTGTAGCGAATGCCGGGGAGCGAGCCGTCGGGGTCGCGCTCGAGCGTGCGCTTGAGGAAGTCGCGGAGCGGGGCGGTGTCGACCATCCCGCGCGCACGTTCGCGCTCGCCGGCGTCGCCCGAGAGTAGGCCGTAGCTGGAGCGGATGACGTTGTTGAGGAGGGAGCGGGCGTCGACGCGGTAGACCTGCTCGGGGGAGAGCGAGAGCCACTGCCTAACGAGCGCATCGGTCGATTCCTCGAACGTCCCGCGGTGCGCCGCCAGATGGATGGTGTTCACCGCGCCGGCGGAGACGCCAACGAGGATCGGGATGCGCAGGTGCGGGTAGCGCCGAGCGATCTGCCGCAGGAGTCCCGCCTGATAAGCCCCGCGCGCGCCACCGCCGCCCAACACGAGGGCAAGATCTTCGGTGATCGGGGTGGGTCGCAGCACTCGAGTCATGGAAGAGGTCGGAATGAGGGCGTTCCTGTGCCAGCCTTGATACCTAACGACTCGGCAGACCGTCGCCGGTCCGTTACCAGATCCGGAGAAAATGTCGCCGGTGCGGTGTCATGCGCGACGATCCTTCAATCTCCGGAGAGAAAATGCTGTCCTTCTCATGTACTACGCGCTACCGCCTCGGCGCACGAATTCTCGCAGGAAGTTCCCTCCTGGGACTCTTGGTGTCATCACCATTGACCGCCCAGCGCGCGGACTCCGCCAAGGTGGATTCTTCGCAGCTCCTTCGCACGATCGAGGTGAGGGGCTCAGTCACTGGACTCGGGCAAGTGCGCGCGGGCAACGCGATCTCGGCGCTCGACCTACGACTGACGCCGTCGGGGACCTCACCGCTCAAGGCGATCGAGCGGCTTCCCGGCGTCAACATGCAGGGCGCCGATCCCTTCGGCCTGTATGAGTGGGCCACCCGCATCACGATGCGTGGCTTCCAGAGCTCGCAGGTCGGGCAGACGTTCGACGGCATCACGCTCGGCGACATGAGCTATGGCAACTTCAACGGCCTCTCCATCGGGCGTGCCGTCGATGCCGACAACCTCGCCGATGCCACCGTGACGCAGGGGGGAAGTGCGCTCCAGACCGCGTCGAGCAACAACCTGGGTGGCGTGGTGCAGTACACGAGCGCCGATCCGGCGAACCTCCGCGGATTCTCGGCGCGCCAGATGTTTGGGATGGCCAATGCGCGCCGCAGCGCGTTGCACTTCGAGACTGGCCTCCTGTCGGTGGGAAACAACGCGTTCAAGAGCTACGTGAGCCTCTCGCGCTACGACACCGACAAGTGGAAGGGCGACGGGCAGCGCTTCTCGCCCGCGCGCTCGGGGATCTTCGGCCAGCATGGCCTGTTTGGAGCCGCGGGCGAACAATGGATGGACCAGTTCAACTGGAAGGCGCAGTTCCTGGCAGGCGCGCACAAGTTCACGGCGTACTACAACTTCGCGGACAAGAAGGAGTCGGACTACACCGACTTGAGCCTCGCACGCTACGAGCAGTCGGGGCGCGACTGGGACCAGTTCTCGGACTGGAACGCGGCCAGGGCCGCGGCGCTCTCCGCGAATCCCGACCAGGCGTACTTCTACTCGGCCGAAGGGGCGCGCCGAGATCATCTCGCGTATCTCTCGGCGGACTTCCAGCTTGGCGACCGCGCGATCCTCAGCATCAAGCCGTACCTGCACACGAATCTCGGGAGCGGCGACTGGCACGCGCCTAACTACGGTTCGACGGCCTTCTCCCCCGACCCGATCTACTTCCGCCAGACGCAATACGACACGCGGCGAATGGGCGTGCTCGCCCGCTCGCGCGTGCAGTTCGGAAACAACGACCTCGAAGTGGGCGGCTGGCTGGAGCAGAACGAGGCCAACATCCGTCGCGTCGCCTGGCGGCTGCAGGACTACAACGCCGGGCCAACGGTGAACTTCAACGATGTGCTCGCGCTCTTCTTCGATCGCACCGGCGACATCGGGACGCGCACGGTCTACGCGCAGAACACGAACGCGTTCGCCAACGATCGGCTGAAACTCTCGTACGGGATCAAATACCTCTACATCGCCGCAGACTTCAAGAACAACGGCAAGACCGACGCCTCCGCCCCGCTGTTCGGCGACGCGGGGCGCCCGAACGTGTCCATTCCCACCGACGGTGGCGTGCTCCCGCAGGTGGGGCTCGTCTGGTCAGCGACGCGCGAATGGCAGCTGTTCGGCAACTTCTCGCAGAACGTCAACGCGTATCCCTACTCGCCACAAAGTGGCGTCTACAACACCGACGCCACCGCCTTCCAGTTCTTCAAGGACAACACCAAGCCGGAAAAGGCGACGACGGTCGAGGGAGGCGTTCGCTTGCGCAAGGACCGCGTCGAGGCGTCGCTGGGGCTCTACAACATCGACTACCGCAACCGGTTGATCGGCGTGGCGGTCTGTCCCCTCACCGCGACCTGCGTGAGTTCGTTCGCAAATGTGGGCGGTGTGACCACGCGCGGCGCCGAGGCGCTGGTCTCGCTGCGGCTCGCGGAAGGGTTGAGCTGGATCACCTCGGCGGCGTACAACGACTCGAAGATCGACGACAACTACCTGAGCGGGTCCACGGAAATCGCCTCGGCCGGAAAGACGGTCGTCGACGCGCCGAAGCTCCTCGGCACGAGCACGCTGCGACTGACGCGCGGCGGATTGCTCGGTTCACTCAGCGCCCGGCACGTGGACAAGCGCTACTTCAGCATCCTCAACGACATCGCCGCGCCAGCCTACACGACCGTCGACGCCTCAGCAGGCTACACGTTCCCGAGTGTTGGAGCGCATAAGGGAATCAATGTGCAGCTCAGCGCCATCAATCTCTTCGACGAGAAGTACATCAGCACCGTCGGCACCGGCGGTTTCTCGGTGAGCGGCGACCGCGAGACGCTAATGGTCGGACCAAAGCGTCTGGTCTTCCTGACGGTGGGCACATCCTTCTAGGGAACTACAGGTTGCTGAAGACGAGAAGACGAGACGACGAGAGAATTTCGCGCCCCTCGTCTTCTCGTCTTCTAGTCTTCTCCAAACCGCAGTTCAGACTGTCTTTCGCTTCCAATTGCCCCGCCGGAAGAGGATCGCACTCAGCACCGCGATCGAGGTATACGCGAGCGTCATCGCCACGAAGACGCCGTGCGGTCCCATGCCGAAGGTGATGGCCAGCGTCCACGCCAAGGGAATCTCAAAGCACCAGAAGCAGGCGATGTTGATCATCGTTGGCGTCCAGGTGTCGCCCGCGCCGTTGAAGGCCTGCGTGAGCACCATGCCGTAGGCGTAGAAGACGAATCCCATGGCCACCAGGCGCAGGCAGTCGATTCCATACTTGGCGACCGCCGCATCTGCCGTGAAGATCGCGACGATCTTCGGCGTCAGCGTCACGAAGGCGAGCCCGACGATCCCCAGGAAGACGAAGTTGTACTTCCCGGCGATCCACACCGCGCGCTCGGCGCGATCGGGTTTCCCCGCGCCTAACGCTTGCCCCACCATCGTGGCCGCCGCGTTGCTCATCCCCCACGAGGGGAGGAGAGCGAAGAGGATCACCCGCATGGCGATCGTGTAGCCCGCCAGCGCATCGCTCCCGAAGTTCGAGATCACGCGAATGAGCAGGATCCAGCTTGCCATCCCGATGAAGATCTGGAAGGTCCCCGACGATGAGAGTCGCAGGAGCCTCCACATCAGCGCCGGTTCTAGCCGAAGGTGCCGCGCCGACAGCTGCACGCGTCCACGCGCACGCAAGAGCCGCGTGAGCGCGTAGAGCGCCCCCGTGCTCCGCCCGATCGTGGTGGCGATCGCCGCCCCGGTCACCCCGAGTTGGGGGAAGGGGCCGAGCCCGAAGATGAGGCAGGGGCCAAGCAGGATGTTGAGCGCATTGGCCAGCCAGAGGGTGCGCATCGCGATCGCTGCGTCTCCAGCCCCACGGAAGATCGCGTTGAGCAGGAAGAGCATCAGCACGCTCGCGTTCCCGCCGAGCATGATGCGCGTGAAGGTGCTCCCGGTGGCGACGACCTCCGGCTCCGCCCCCATCAGCATGAGAAGCTGCGGGCCGAAGATCGCACCGGTGAGCCCCAGCGCGAGCGACAGGATCACGCCCAGCCAGATCGCCTGCATCGCCGCGCGCGACGCCCCGTCGGGGTCGTGCTCGCCGATGCGGCGCGACACCATCGCGGTGACGCCGATGCCGAGCCCCATCGCGATGGTGTAGATGAGCGTGAGCATCGACTCGGTAAGCCCGACCGTGGCGATGGCCTGGGGACCGAGACGCGAGACGAAGAAGACGTCGACGACGGCGAAGATGCTCTCCATCGACATCTCCAGCACCATCGGGATGGCGAGGAGAAGGATGGCCTGGCCAACTGCACCTTGTGTGTAGTCGACGTGCGAGCCGCGGATGGCCTGCCGCACCAGTTGCCAGGTGCGCGCGCCTCGCCCTGCGCCTGCGTGCGCCGTGGCGGCGTCGGCAGCAGTGGCACCAATGGCGGCCGCAGCCGGTTCGCTGGCCGCGATATGTGGTTCAGTCATGTAGGGAAGATCGTTGGAGAGCGCGCCGCCAATGGGGCGACGCGGGCGTACCACTCGGGCGAACCACTCTGAGGTGCCAGCGCCCTAGCGCTGGCGAACCGTCGAGACCGCGCAGGCGTCTACACGGCGCGGCAGCCCGCCGAAGGCGGGCGCGAGCGGCGCGAGGCGCGCGGGAGGAGTGGGAAGGAAGGTCCGCATCGGAGTGTCTCTCTCGTCTCAAGACCCGGTGCTGCCAAGATCGGTCACAATGCTGCGCAGGTTTCGTCGCGACGCAACACCCGTTCGGTCCAATCTCGCGCGATTCGCGAGACGGTTACACGCCTCGATCGCGTACGCACTCCGAAAATCACTCAGGGACGATCGCCGTCGCCTCGATCTCGACCTTCGCCCTCGGTTCGACGAGTCCGGCGACGATCACCACGGCCATCGCCGGGAAGTTGCGCCCGACGATCTCGCGATACGCACGACCCACGTCGCGCAGCGAGGCGGTGTACTCGTCGCGACTGGTGACGTACCAGGTGAGGCGCACGAGGTGATCGGTCGATGCGCCGGCGGCCGCGAGGACGTCGACGATGTTGCGGAATACCTGGGCGCATTGCGTCGCGAAGTCGTCCGACTCGATCGTCATGCTGCGCGGATCCCAACCGATCTGGCCGGCGGTGACGACGATGCGCCCGCGCGCCGAGACGGCGTTCGCATATCCCGACGGTCGCGGCCATCCGTCGGGGAGGACAGGGGAGGGGAGCGACGATTCGTCGGTCATGCATTGCCTCCGCGTGCGCGCTCGGTTTCGCGATCGCGGAGGACGAAGCGTTGCAGCTTGCCGGTCGCGGTGCGCGGCATGCTCTCGACGAACTCCACGGCACGCGGATACTTGAAGGGCGCGAGCTGTTCCTTCACCCACTCCTGCAGCTTCTTCACCATCTCCGGCGATCGCTCGAAGTCGGGCTTGAGTACGACGAACGCCTTCACGAGGTGCCCACGTTGCTCGTCGGGAACGCCGACCACCGCGCACTCCTGAACGGCGAGATGCTCGAGCAACACCCCCTCCACCTCGGGGCCGGAGATGTTGTAGCCCGAGGAGATGATCATGTCGTCGGTGCGCGCCTGATACCAGAAGTAGCCGTCGGCATCGCGAATGTAGGAATCCCCGGTGAGGTTCCACCCCTGCTGCACGTAGGCGCGCTGGCGCTCGAGGTTGCCGAGGTAGCGGCACCCGGTGGGTCCACGGACCGCGAGGCGCCCGATCGTGCCGTCCGGAACCTCGTGCATCGCCTCGTCGACGACCATCGCCTCATAGCCCGGCACCACGCGCCCGGTCGAGCCGGGGCGCACGTCGTCGCCGCTCGCACTAATGAAAATGTGCAGCATCTCGGTGGCGCCGATCCCGTCGATGATCTTGATGCCGGTCGCTTCGTGCCACGCATTGAACGTCGCCAGCGGCAACGCCTCCCCCGCCGACACGCAGGCACGAAGCGATGAGAGGTCGATCCCCTCGCGAAGGGCGAGCATCGCGCGGTATGCGGTTGGCGCGGTGAACACCGTCGTGGCGCGGTACTCCTGGATCGCCGCGATCAGGAAGG
Source organism: Gemmatimonadaceae bacterium (assembly GCA_044225935.1). Taxonomy (GTDB): domain Bacteria; phylum Gemmatimonadota; class Gemmatimonadetes; order Gemmatimonadales; family Gemmatimonadaceae; genus SCN-70-22. The sequence goes on along the minus strand of JBGAHX010000004.1, from coordinate 111,912 downwards.
GTGGCGTCGCCTGCTCCAGGAGGACCGCGCTCGCGCCGAAGCGCATGGGGAAGAGGACGATCCCCCCAAGCCCGAAGGTGAAGGCAAACGGCGGGGAGCCGATGAAGACGTCATCGGCGTGCGGTTCGAGGACGTAGCGCGGGAAGCAGTCGCAGATCGCCATCACGTCGCGGTGGAAATGCATCGTCCCCTTTCCCTCACCGGTCGTCCCCGAGGTAAAGGCGATGAGTGCGACGTCGTCGGCGGCTGTCTCGACGTTCGCGAACGTGACAGGCTTCCCCTCCATCAGCTGCTCGAGCGACGGTCCGTTGCTCCCGCCAGTTGGGGCATGGAACTCCAGGACGCGCGCGCCGGCGCGCAACGGACCCATCGCCACGCTGCGCCATCGCCTGCGCGCAGTCGGCGGCGAGGCGCGTGTCGGTGAGCGCGAGGGTGATCTCGGCCTTGTCGGCGATGAAGACGAGCTCGCGCGCGCGGCTCAGCGGGATCGTGCAGACCACCACCCCACCTGCCTTGAGCACCGCGAACCAGGTCGCCGCCAGCATCGGAGAGTTGGGGGCGCGCAGCAGGACGCGATTCCCCGGGACGAGCCCCATGTCCTCGACCAGGACGTGGGCGATCTGGTTGGCGCGGCGCAGGAGGTCGGAATATGTCCACGTGACCCCCGGCGCGCGGAAGACGGTGCGCTCCCCCCACCCTTTCGCCACCGCGCCATCGAGCAGCTCGACGGCGCAGTTCAGGCGATCGGGGTAGTCCAACTCTGGGATGCCGCCGTAGTCCATTTCCGGCCAGGTGTCGCGCGGCGGGAGCGAATCGCGGGCGAACGTGTCGCGATGCGCGGTGGCGACGCCCCCGGGGAGGCGGGGTGCGCGCGGATCAGCCATGCCTGTTCTCCTCGGTCTTGGCCCCCTCCAGCACCTGGCCGGCGATCACCAGCTTCTGGATCTCGCTCGTCCCTTCGTAGATGCGGAGGGCGCGGATTTCACGATACAGCGACTCCACGGGATGTCCGACCTGCACCCCGAGCCCGCCCAGCAGCTGCACGGCGGCATCGATCACCTGCTGGGCCGATTCGGTGGCGTGCAACTTGGCCATCGCTGCCTCGCGCGTCACCCGCGCGCCGCGCGTGTCCTTGGTCCACGCCGCGCGATAGACGAGGAGTGCGGAGGCGTCGATCGCCAGCGCCATGTCGGCGATGCGTGCCTGCGTGAGCTGAAAGTCGGCGAGCGGCTGCCCGAACGCGTGCCGCTGGCGCACGTGGCGCAACGCCTCGTCGAGCGCCCGGCGCGCGAAGCCGAGCGCCGCCGCCCCCACGGTGGAACGGAACACGTCGAGCGTGCCTAACGCGATGCGCAGTCCCTTTCCCGCCTCGCCGATGAGGGCGTCGGGGGAGACGCGGCACCCGTCGAAGCGCAGGCGGGCGAGCGGGTGGGGCGCCAGGATCGACAGGCGCTCCGCTACCTCCAACCCCGGCGTGTCGGCCTCGACGACAAAGGCGGCGAATGCCTTCTCGCCGCCTGCGGGGAATCGTGCGAATACGGTGTACGTGTCGGCGATGCCGCCGTTCGAGATCCACGTCTTCTCGCCGTCGAGTCGCCACCACCCATCCCCCTCGCGCGTCGCGGTCGTGGTCATCGACACCACGTCGCTCCCGGCGTTAGGCTCGGATAGGGCGAAGGCGGCGATGCACTCGCCGCGTGCGACGCGGGGGAGATAACGCTCCTGGAGCGCGCGCGAGCCGTACAGCGAAATGGCGCCGCTCCCCAATCCCTGCATGGCGAAGGCGAAGTCGGCGAGGCCGTCGTGGTAGGCCAGCGTCTCGCGCGCGAGGCAGAGCGCGCGGACGTCGAGCGATGGATGCATGCCGCCATACGGGGCAGGGACGGTGTGCCGCAGCCATCCCATCTCGCCGAGCCGCCGCACGCGCGCCACGCACGCGGCGTCGACGTCATGCGCCGAGGGATGCGTCCACTCCTTCGCCTCGCGCGCCACCGACTCGCCGAGCGAGCGCGCGAGGTCGCGGTGCCCCTCGTCGAAGAATGGCCAGTCGAGATAGCTGGTGTCGCTCATTGCCGCTCCGGTCGCCCGCTCACCTAGTTCCCCTCGAAGCTCGGCGTCTCGCGCGCCACGAAGGCGCGATACGCACGCTCGAAGTCCTGCGTCGCCATGCACACTGCCTGCGATTGCGCCTCGTGCTCGAGCGCCGCGTCGATCGACATTCCCCACTCGGCGTGCAAACAGGCTTTAGTCACGCCGTGGGCGAACGAGGGTCCGCTCGCGAGCTGTTGCGCCAGCGTTGTGGTCTCGGCGAACAGCTGGTCGGGCGCGACGACGCGATTGAAGAAGCCCCAGCGCTCGCCTTCCTCCGCGCCCATCGTGCGCCCGGTGTAGAGCAGCTCCGAGGCGCGCCCCTGCCCGATGATGCGGGGAAGCATCGCACACGCTCCCATGTCGGCGCCGCTGAGTCCAACGCGTACGAACAGGAAGGCGACCTTGGCCCGCGTCGTCGCGATGCGCAGGTCGCTCGCCATGGCAAGGATGGCGCCCGCGCCGGCGCAGACCCCGTCGACAGCTGCAATGATCGGCTGCGGGCATTCGCGCATCGCCTGCACGAGCCCTCCCGTCATGCGCGTGAAGGCAAGGAGTTCGTCCATGCGTCCGGCGTTCTTCGCCTCGACCAGCGGCCCGATGATCTCGTGCACGTCGCCGCCGCTGCAGAAGTTGTCGCCCGCCCCGGTCACGATCACCGACTTCACGTCGCTCGCCTGCACCAACGCGCGAAAGAGCGTGGTCAGCTCGGCGTACGAGGCGAAGGTGAGCGGATTCTTGCGCTCGGGACGGTCCAGCGTGATGGTGCCGACCCCGCCCGCGACCCGCCACTGGAAGTGCTCGGGGGCGTAGCCGGCGAACGAGAGGCGCTGGGTGGTGGGCATGGAGGTCGCGGGAGGTCGGGAGACGCTCAAGCTGTCACGTGCGCACGGGAGGCGCCAGCAACCGCGCCAGTTGCTGTTGTCCGCTGCGATACATCGGCGGGCAGCGCTGGGCGTCGTAGCCTAACGACGCGGCGGCGCGGAGCGTCCATTGCGGGTCGGCCAGGTGCGGGCGGGCGAGCGCGCACAGGTCGGCGCGCCCCGCGGCGATGATCGAGTTCACCTGGTCGGGATCGGTGATGTTGCCGACGGCGATCGTGCGCACCCCGAGCTCGTTGCGGATCCGGTCGCTGTACGGCGTCTGCCACATGCGCCCATACACCGGCTGTTGGTCCGGCGACGTCTGTCCGGTCGAGACGTGGATGATGTCAGCGCCCGCCTCGGTAAAGGCGCGGGCGATGCCGACGGAATCTTCCCCCGTCACGCCACCCTCGACCCAGTCCGTCGCCGAGATGCGGACCGACATCGGATGCGTGCGCGGCCATACGGCGCGCATTGCCGCGAAGACCTCGAGGGGGAAGCGCAGGCGCTTCTCCGGCGTCCCGCCGTATTCATCGTCGCGCTGGTTGGCGATCGGTGTGAGGAACGAACTCAAGAGATACCCGTGCGCGCAATGCAGCTCGACCATGTCGAAATCGGCATCGATCGCCAGGCGCGTCGCCTGCACGAAGTCGTGTACGACCTGGTCCATGTCGGCGCGCGTCATCGCGCGCGGCGTGCGCATCTCGGGGCGGTGCGGAATCGCCGACGGCCCCATCGTCTCCCACGCGACGTCGTCGGGGAGGGGCTCGTCGCCGTGTTCCAGCCCCGACACCACTGCCCCCTTTCGCCCCGAATGCCCTAACTGCAGACAGATCTTCGCCCCCGACCACTGATGCGCGAAGTCGGTGATGCGGCGCCACGCCGTCACCTGCTCGGGGGCGTACATCCCGGTGCACCCGAGCGTAATGCGCCCCTCAGGCGACACGCAGGTCATCTCCGTCACCACGAGCCCGGCGCCGCCGAGGGCGCGCGCGCCGTAGTGCACGAGATGGAAGTCGTTCGGGACGCCGTCGACCGCTACGTACATGTCCATCGGCGAGACGACGATGCGATTGTCGAGCGTCATCCCGCGGAGCGAGAACGGGGTGAACATCGGCGGCGTCGGGCGCGACGGCTTCGCCTGCGCTGGCGCTGCGACACCTGCCTGCGCTACTGGAGCATCAGGCGCAACTGAAGCCGCATGCGAGGCGTGCGCTGCATGCGCGTCGGCCACCGCACCCTCGGCGCGCGACGCGAACCAGCGCTCCACACCGCCCAGGTAGCTCGCGTCACGCAGGCGCAGGTTCTCGTGGCTGACCCTCTGGCTCCGCGTGAGGAGCGAGTATGCGAATTGCTCGGGCTCGAGCGACATGTAGCGCGGCACGTGCTCGAACCACTCCATCGAGTTGCGCGCCGCATTCTGCAGGCGCAGCACCTCCGTCGTTCGCGCCTCCTGATAGCGATCGATCGCGTCGGCGATCGCCGGCGATACGCCCCCAGACGATGCGAGGCGCTCGTCAGGCGCAACGCCAGCGAGTTCGCGCGCGAGGACGATTGCGTCCTCCATCGCCAGCTTCGTCCCGCTCCCGATCGAAAAGTGCGCCGTATGCGCGGCATCGCCGAGGAGGACGACGTTCTCGTGACGCCAGTGCGCGCACGATACGCGTAGAAAGCTTCCCCACGGTTCCCGAACCCGGTGCGCCGTCGCGTTGAACTCGAGCGCGTGCCCCTCGAGCCAGGGGGCGAACATCCGCTCGCACGCGGCGATCGCGTCGGCGGCATTCATCCGATCGAAGCCAGCGGCACGCCATGCCGATTCGTTGCACTCGACGATGAACGCCGATTGCGATTCGTTGAATCGATAGGCGTGCACCTGGAAGACGCCGGCCGGCGTCTCGACGAAGATGAAGGTGAAGGCATCGAACAACCGCGACGTACCTAGCCAGATGTAGCGATTCTCGCGCGTGTCGATCGTTGCGCCGAAGGCATCGGGGTAGGTGCGGCGCGCGAGGCTGTTGACGCCGTCGGCGGCAACAATCAGGTCGGCGCCGCCGGCGCGCAGCGACTCGAGATCACCGACTTCACAGGAGAAGTGCAGCTCGACACCGAGCGCCTCCGCACGGTCGCGGAGTATCTGCAGCAATCGCTTGCGCGCGATTCCGCTGAAGCCGTGTCCTCCCGAGGTGATCGTGCGCCCGCGCACATGGATGTCGATGTCGTCCCAGTGCGCGAAATTGTCGACGATCTTGCGATACGTCTCCTCATCCGCCTGGCGAAAGTTCTCCAGCGTTTGGTCGGAGAAGACGACGCCCCACCCGAAGGTGTCGTCCACGGCGTTGCGCTCGTGGAGCGTGACGTCGTCGTGCGGGCGCGACTTCTTGTGCAGGAGGGCGAAGTAGAGACCCGCCGGACCGCCGCCGAGGACCGAGACCTTCATGCGTCGCCCTCGTCCATCAGTCCCCACGCCACGAGGTCATCGGCGAACTCCGAGTTGAGCTGCATCGGGCGGCGGTAATACCACCACTCGCGCGACGGATCGAGGGCGTCATCCTCTTCCACGTCTTCTCCCCACAAGCAGCCGGTGGCAACGGTGACGGAGCGGAAGAGCGCATCGATCTGCTCCAGACGCTCACGTGCAACCCGCCCTTCGTCTTCGTCTGCCAGCGGCAGCACCACCGCGAGCGCGTCACGCAAATCCATGTCGTTGAGATAGTCGTCGAGCGAGAGCGCGTACACGGCGACGACGCTGTCGACGGTCATTTGCCACCGCGTGATCAACCCATCCAATCCACCCTGCACCACCGCCTCGGGGCAGCCGCGATCCGACAACGCACGTCGTACGGGATCGAGTTCGGTCATGGGTTCGGTCTCCGACGGGCTTGTCGACGAAAATACGCCTCGCCGTCGTTGGGGCGGAAGAACGTTCGGATGATCCCGTCGGCATCGAAGGCGATGAAGGCGCCCGACTGGCGGTCGAAGCGCGAGATCACGCCATCGGGGCGTCGCACCTCGAGCACCGTCGTCGAGACGGGAGCGTCGCGCAGCGATTGCGCCTGACGGAGATACTCGACGCGGGTGATCGAGCCGAATTCGGCGCCGTGCTTGGTGAAGTGCTCGTCGAGCCGCGTCGGCGATCGGAAGCCGACCGATGCGCCGAAGCCTCCCGCGTGCTCGGCAGTCGTCGGCCCTGGCGTCGCGAGGGATGCCGCCGAGGTACCAGCTGCCGCGGCGAGCGTCCCGGAGTCGCTGCCGGCGCGCGCGATCGCCGCACCCGTCTCACTCCCACACGCGAACGCGAGGGTGGAGATACAAACGACCCACAGCCGATTCGCCCAGCGCCGCATTTCGATCACCGCGGGTCGAGCCAGGACGCGCGGAAGGCGCGGATCGCGTCGGTGACGGCCTCGCCCGATGCCTCGAACGGAACGATCTCGATGCGCGGACTTGCAGCCAACGTGAGCGTCGCGTTGATCGTCGAACCACGCGACTCGAAGACGAGCGGCACGCTGTCGCCCGGCTTGTGCGCCGCGAGGATCGCCGAGAGTTCGGCATTGCTCGAGACGCTCTTGCCGTCGAGCGAACGGATGCGGTCGTTTCGGTCGGCGCCGGTGGCGTAGAGCGGCGAGCCGATCGGCGTGGGCGCGACGATCACTGCGCTCCCTTCGTCGTAGCGCAGCTGCACGTCACCGAGCCACGCCTTGTCGGGGGACGCCTGGCGCAGCGTGAAGCCCGCCGGCTGCAACAACTCGCGATACGCCGCGGCCTCGCGCCCGGTAACGTAGCGCGCAAAGAAGTCCTTGGCGAAGGCGGCATCCCCCGTCACGCGGGCGAGCGCCGCCTGTGCGTCGGCGACCGTGTAGGGGCGCACGGGCGCGAAGTTCCGCTGGGCGCCGTGCGTCTTCCACATCTCCCGCATGAACTCGTCGAGCGTGTGCCCGCGCGGGCGCAGCGTGAGGTCGAGCGCGAGCGCGATCGCCTCGCCGAACGGATAGTACGAGATGAAGGTGTTTCCCTTGTTCTGCGGATCGATCGAGACGGCGGCGTCGGTGAAGGGCGCCTGCTGGCTCATTTCCACGGCGGAGAAGAAGCGTCGTCCCGGTGCATTCAGCACGAGGTTCACCGCTCCCGCCATGGCCGAGGCGAAGGCCGCGTCGTCGGTGATGCCGGCGCGGCGGAGGACCAGCGGGCCGTAGTAGTTGGTGAACCCCTCCGCCAGCCACAACTCGCCCGACATGTTCGCGTGCTCGAACGAGAACGGCTCGAGCGTGCGCGGGCGGATGCGCTCCACGTTCCAGCAATGGAAGAACTCGTGCGACACGGTCCCGAGGAGCCCGTTCATCGACGTGGCGAGCGAACCGGTGCTGGTGACCGACGTCGAGTTGCGGTGCTCCATCCCATCGCCCGCCGACCACGGAAGGTACGATGCAAGGAAGGTGTAGGTCCCGGTGTCGTAGTCGGGGAGCTGGCCGAAGACCTGTGCAGCACTATTGACGATCTTCTTCGTCGCCTCCACGTACTGCGTCTCCTCCGCCTTTGTCCCGAGGTGGTGCAGCGCGATACGCATCGTGTACGTCTTCCCGTTCGACGTCACCGGCCACTGATACCATGCCTGAGCGCCGAGGTGAGTCGGCGAGTCCATGAAGTACTGGAGATGCGGCGCGGTGAAGGTGGTCGAGTCGCTCGTGGGGAAGAGCTGCGTGGCGATCGTCCACGTTGGGTCGGGGACGTGGAACGTCACGCGGATGGGGCGCGTCTCGAGCCCGCGCGCCCACGCGAACGTTGCCGGGATGTTGAGGTGCGCCATGCTGCGATCGATGCCGGCATACGTCCCGTCACCGCGATCGCCAAAGAGCGTGTACGTCACGCGTACGGTTCCGTCATGCCCCGCGACGGTCCATCCGTACGGGTCGGGGCGCGTGACGGTGAGTGCCTTCCCCTTCGAGTCGGTCGCGACGAACGAGTACACGTTCTTCGCGAACTCGTGCAGCGCATAGCGTCCGGGCGACGGGCGGCTCATGCGCACCTCGAGCGGAGCGGCCGGAACGCCGCGGAAGGTCACCGAGACCTGCGCCTCGTGATGCGCGGCGTTGGGGAAGGAGATCTCGTAGGCGACCGGGGGAGCGGCGGGGCGCGCGGCGCGTTGCGCGGCGCTCGGCGTCGCGAAGGCAGCGGGAAGGACGAGAACGAGCGATGCGAACGACGACAGGCGCATGAGAGGACGGGACCGGAGAGTGGGCGCGAGGATCGCGTCGCGCCAGCAAGGTGACGGCCGCGCCCGCAGCTTTGGAAGGCGCCGCCCGACCGATAGACGAGCGGTCCTCGCGGCACGGGCGGAGACCGCGGAATCTACCGGCGTCCCATCAGTCGGCTACCGGCTGGGCCTTCGTCCTCCGGTCCAGATCACGATCGAGCCGCAGCCATCCATGTTCTGAAACTGCGCGGGAACGCTCGAGCCACGCGTGTAGACCTCCATCGCCCGGATGTCCTGCACGTTCACGAAGGCGTCGAGGTCGCCGTCGTTGTTGAAGACGCGCACCCCGTCGATGTACAGCGTGGGATAGCAGTACGCCTGGAATCCGGTCCCACGCATGAGAATCCGGCTCCCGAACGATGGACTCGGTGCCACGGTGACACCCGGCGTCACGCGCAGCAGGTCGGCGACGAAGAACGGGTTGCGCTTGTTGATGGCATCCTCGTCGAAGAAGTGCCCGAAGCCGGCCTTCTTGCGCTGCTCGAATTCCTGCAGCGTGCGCGAGGTGAAAATCCGCTGGGCCGAGACCTTCACGGTATCGAGGAAGGTGCCAAACGAGTCGAGCGTGAGGTTCACCTCCGACTCGTTGCTCCCGAGGATGTCCACCGGGAGGCGGCGCGGGAGGAAGCCTAACGCGCGGGCCTCGAGGGTATAGGTGCCGATGGGAAGGTCCTGCATCTGGTACGCGCCGCTCTCCGACGTCTTCGCCTCGATCCCCGTCCCCCAGAAGACGACACGCGCTCCCGTAAGCGGGCGACCGTTCGCCCCGCGCACCACACCGCGCAGCGTCCCTTCACCGCGCAGCACCGACGTTTCCACTGCGGCCGAATCGGTCGTGTCGCGCAACGCGACCCGGCGCGCTTCGCCGACGTAGAGATCGCGCCGAAGCACGCCATTGCGCGGCACGTCCAACTCGGCAAAGCCGCTCGAGTCGCTCCCGCTCCAGGCGCGCGCCATCACCATCCCGCCAACGGGAATCCCGCAGAGCGCCACGCCACCGGCGGCGCTGGTCTCACCAGAGATCGTCGGAACCGCGCGCCGTATTCCGTCGGTCGCAATCGTCAGCTCCGACCATTGCAGCTGGATGGTTGCCCCCTCTCGCCCGAGTCCATCGGTCGCCGATCGCACGAACCCGATCATCACCCCGGTCGAATCGCGCTCGGCCTGCGGCCCGCAGCGGTCGGCGACGATCGTTCGCGCCGACGGAATGCTCAACATCGCCCGCACATCGCCGGAGGCACGCACATCGATCACCAGCGTAGGCGAGGTGAGGCCGAGCGAGTCGAGGAGCGGGTGCTGGAAGCCGAGGAGGTAGCGTCCCTGGGACAGCGAGTCGAAGGCGTACGCGCCGCTGCGATCGGTCATGCGGGAGTGCGCGCTCGTGACCTTGGCGAGCGGCACCAGCTGCACAATCGCGTTGGAGAGCGGGGCCGACGCGAGGCTGTCGAAGACCACGCCGGTGAGCCGGGAGCTGACGGCGCTGGAATCCTGGGCCGCAAGTGGTACCGCCAGCTGCAATACGGCGAGGAGGGCCGCGCCAACCCACCACCCACGTCGGGGAATTCGCGCTTCGCGCAGCGCTACGGCTATCCCCCACCTCCCCGTCCCCGCTTCGTCAACCATCCTCGCGCTCCTGTCCAGATGACGATCGTCCCGCATGACAGCGATTGATACTCCGCAGGGGCCTGAATGCGCCGCGGGTAGACTTCGAGGGCGCGCACCACGGTCGCTGGAATGAGGTCGTCGAGGCTCGTATCGTACCGCGGCATCCGCACGCCGTCCACCACGAGCTCCGGCTCGCACTGCGACGCGCCGTCGGGGCTCCGCATGAGCGCCGTGCGCGCGCCGCGCACCACGCCGATCTCCACCCCAACGATCCCTCGCAGGAGGTCGGTGAACGAGAGCGGCTGGCGGCGCTCCACCGCCTGCGGGTCGAGAAAGACACCCTGGCCCAGTGCCTGACGGCGGGCAAATCCCGCAAGTCGGTCGTCGCGATCCGGCGACGCTCCAAAGACGCGCACCGTGTCGATCGTCGTGGGGAATTCCTCCAGCGGGAGGTCGACCACGACGTCGCCGAGCGCGCGGAGGTCGACGAGCTCGAGTCGCGGGGCATAGCCGATCGCGCGAAGCTCGAGCATGCGCGTTCCCGTGGGGAGCGAAGCGAGCGAGAACTCCCCCTTCCCGTTGCTGCGCGTCTCGCGCGCTTCGCCCCAGAGACTCACGCGCGCGCCAGCGATCGGTTCGCCGTACGGATCGCGCACGGTGCCGCGCACGCGCCCCGTAGCTGGGGAGGGGGCCGGAACGAACAGGTCGCGTACCAGCAGTCCTTCGTTCGGGACGTGCAACTCGAGCGTCGCCCCTGAGTCGCCGGCGCTCACCACGACCAATCCACCGGCCGGGACGCGGCAGAGGACGAACCATCCATCGTCGCTGCTTCGTGCCGTCGATTCGCGCACGCGCAAGCGGGCGCCGTCGCGCGCACCGATCGTGATCTCGCTCCACCGGGCCCGCACGCCGACGTCGGCACTCGCGAGTCCGTTCGCCGCGCCGCGCACGAAGCCGACGATCGCACCGGACGAATCGCGCATCGCCTGCGCCCCACACGCGTGGTGCAGCACGGTGGCGATCGACGGCACCGCCAGGTCGAGTGCCACGCTGGTGTCGCTCCCCACATCGAGGTGCGAGATCGGCGCCTCGACACCTAACGAATCGAGCTTGGGGTGAAAGAAGCCGACGAGGAACCGCCCGCGCTCCACGGCGGGGAAGACAAAGCGCCCCGTGCTGTCGGTGACGGTGCCGAGGCGTAGTGGCGTGCCTCCGGGAGCCGAGGCCACGAGCTGCACCAGGGCCCCGGCGAGTCCCACGTGCGATACGCTGTCGTACACGGTCCCCGCGACGCGCGCCTGCGGCGCTCCGCGCTGCGGCGCTCCGCGCTGCGGCGTCCCGCGCCGCTCCGGCACGGGATGCTGCTGCGCCGCCCCGCCTAACGCGATGGCCGATACGGCCAGCACGAAACGCCAGGGGCGCCGAACGCCCCGCCCCCTCTCACCCCGCGAACGCACGTGGCACCGGTGTCGCTCCCGCGTAGTCGTAGAAGCCGCGACCGTTCTTCTTCCCGAGCATTCCTCCCGCCACCAGCCGCGCCAGGAGTGGCGGCGGCGCGTACCGTGGTTCACGATACGCCTGCCACATGATCTCCGCCACGCGTTGCAGCGTGTCGAGCCCCACGAAGTCGCACAGTGCCAGCGGCCCCATCGGATGCCCGGCCCCAAGCTGCATCCCGGCGTCGATGTCGGCGACCGACGCCACGCCGTGCTCGAGCGCGCGTACGGCATCCAGCATGTAGGGGACGAGGAGCAGGTTGACGACGAACCCGGGAGAGTCGCGCGCGACGATCGGCGTCTTCCCCAGCGACTGCACGAACGCCATCGCGCGCTGCATCGAATCGTCGCTCGTCTCGATCGAACGCACCACCTCGACCAGCGGCATCGCCGGGACCGGGTTGAAGAAGTGCATCCCCACGAAGCGATCACCACGTGTCGTCGCCGTCGCTTGTTCCACGATCGACAACGACGACGTGTTCGACGCAAAGAGCGATGCCGCGGGGACGATCGCGTCGAGCGCATTCCAGAGCGTTCGCTTCGCCTCGAGGTTCTCCACGATCGCCTCGATCACCAGGTCGCACTCGGCAAACTGCTCGAGCTTCGTTGCGGTGGTGAGTCTGGAGAGCGCGGCATCACGCGCGTCGGCGTCGAGTTTTCCCTTCTCGATCGCACGATTCAGTGACCGTTCGATCGCCGAGCGCGCGCGTGTGCAAAGAGCGTCATCGAGTTCACGCAGGATCGTGCGATGACCGGCGAGCGCCGTTACCTGCGCGATGCCACTCCCCATCAGGCCGCCGCCAACCACTCCAATCACCAGAGATGTCGTCATGCGCGCAATAATGCCGCGCATGTTCGCGATCGGACAGCGCGGAGTGACCGATCGCCGACGTGTTGCGCCTGGGTGCGGCGCGACGCGCTACCGGCTGCGCTCTACGCGGCGAGAGACGACGTCGATGAAGTCGGTGAGAGGCGAGAGCGGGTTCGCCCGGCGCAGCTCCCCGCGCTCGAGTCGGTCGAGCACCTGCTCGAGCGAGAGCTGCGCGCGCTGGATCTTGCGGCGATGTGTTCGCGCGACGGCATACGTGATCCCGCTCCCCGCGAGCACGGGGACGAGCCCGACCAGCGCACCGAGCGCGATCGATCCCGATGGCCCGAGGCTCGCCAACCCGATCATTCCGCCGAATCCGAGCACGCCGGTCCCCGCCGCCACAGCGCCGCCGATCACGTGGTTGCGCCGCGATTCCTCGAACGATGCGTCGAGCCGCACCATGCAGCGTTCCGCGTCGATGGCCACCACGGTCGCCCCCACCTCGTTCGACGATCGCAGCCCGTACGCGCGCCCTCCGAAATTGAGTCCCTGCTGGAGCGAGCCGAGCAGGTCCTTGCGAGCCTCCCACGTCATGCGGTCGCCAAAGCGCCGCATCGGGCGGAGCCCTTCCTCTCTCTGCATCCACTCGTCGAGCCGTGCGAGAAGATCGGCCGGCGTCCCGCGCACCACGCGCGAGGCGGTGATCCCAGGCGCGCCGAACATCCCGCCGATCAACCCCTTCTCCTCGGGGAGCTGCACGCGCGTCCGCTCCTCGGCGAGCGCCAGGCGCACGTGCTCGGCGCCGATCCCTACTTCCTTCCCCACTTCGATGAGCTGCTCCTCGCTCATCTGCTCGGCGGGTTCTGCTCCTCCCGCCTGCAGCTCGGCCGCGCGCGCGAGGACGCGCTCAAACGCGGCACGCGCGAGTGGTGCAGGCGCCGGCTCGCTGGGGGCGGGCACCGGCTTGGTTTCTGCGGACGAAGGGGGCGGCGCACCGGGGCGCGGATCGGTCATTGGCGTTGCGGGTTCAGATGCCTCCCAGCACGATATCGACCTGGCGCTGGATGGCGTTCAAGATCTGCGGGGGGAGCGGAAAGGTTGTGGCGAACTGACTGGCCAGGTCGCCGGCGTTCGGGCGGACGCGCGCGAGCGAGAGGTAATATCGCTGATATCCCTCGAGCAGGTCGGGGGCGACGCGCTCGAGAAGGAGCGCACCTCCCCGCACGGCAGCGAGCGTCGACCACTTTCCCGCCTCGCCGCTTCGCTGGTCGGCCGCCGAGGAGTTGTCGCGCACGGCGGCATTGGCCACGGAACCGACGACTTCGTGTGCCACGGCGTAGATGGCGTTGCGCGGGTCTTCGCTGGGCTCGGGGAAGTTGACCGTGATGAAGTTGTCGTTCGGCCCCACGGAGAGCGAGCGCCCCTCGCCGCCGAGCGGGAGGGAGAGGAGGATGGTCCCTTCGCGTTGCGCGTTGTTGCGCATGAAGCGCCCGATCGCCGTCCCGTACGTCCCCGACCAGAGCGACAGAACGCCCGCGCGCTGCCCCGCCCGCAGTTTCTGCTGGCGGATCCAGTACGCGCGATAGAAGCGGTTGCGCTCGTCGTCGAGACTACGCAGAAAAAGCCGGAGCCAGTCGCGGTCGTCGGCCGTGGGGAAGTAGGTGCGAATCGTGGCGTACATGCGCAACTCTTCCTGGTTGCGCGCCGCGCGCACGTCACCTTCGTCGCTGAGGAATCGCTCCACGCCGCGCCGCATGTCGTCCCAGTTGGCGAAGTAGAGCGCGAGGAACTGTGCCGACGTGAGATTGGCGTTCGTTCCAAAGCGACGCAGCAGCTCGGCGCGATTCACGTCGAGCTGCGTGTTCACGCCTCCGCGCGCCGAGTCGAGCGAGGCGCGGTAGCCGAGGCGGAAGTACGGGACGAGCGACGCATCGTCCTGCAGCATCGCAAAGCCGTGGAGCCAGAGATCGACGTGCTCACGCGAATCGATGCGCCACACGGCGTTCGATTGGCGCACCGTGCCGGTGGCGGTCGTCGAGGGGGGCGGGACCGGCGCCCCCGGCGTTGTCGCGACCACGACGGTCTGGCTGGTCGCACAGCCGGCAAGCAGCAGCGCGACGCACGTCGACACGAAGGAGACCGCGCCGGCCGCGCGTCGTGCAGGCGCGAGTCGAGCGCGGCCCACAAGAGGGAGCGCGGGCGGCGTACTTGGAATCGAACGGAGCATTGGCAGCGACACTACGAGGGACGCGGGGGGTGGGTGTCACCTCCCACGCCGTCTTACCCGCGCCGTCGCGTCTCCGTGCCCGTGTGCTGCGTCTCCCTCGCGGAATGGCGTTCCGCGGCAGCGGTTGAGGATCGCGCGCCAGCATGCGCACGCGCGACGAAGGCCGCTTCGCTGAGCTAACCTGGCGTCGCTTCCCCCGCCTCAATCCCTCGACCGCAGGTGATGCAGAACTTCCAGTCGACCTCGAGCTCCGTCGCGCACGCCGGGCAGTGCTGCACGGTGAGGTTGTGCCCACAACTCGGGCAAAACGTCACGCGCCGACCGTCGGGGAGTACACCGCTGCAGTAACGGCAGGTGGCACCAGCGCTGACTGGCGGTGCGGTGGTGCGCGGGACCGTCATCGAGGGAGTGAGGGGAGGAGGGGGAGCGGGCGGGCTGACCGGCGCCGAAGGTGTGGCATGCGCCGCGGGCGCCGCCTGCGGCACTCGCGATGCTGCGCTCTGCGGTGCGGGGGCTCGTCGAGCTACGGGCGGAACGGGCGCGGCGGGCGTTGGAGCTCTCGGCGCTGCGCGCACTGCTCCCGCGGCTCCGGGAGTCGCGCCCGAGTCGAGCGGCGGGGCGACGGTCGGCGATTGGCTCGTCACCTCGAGCGACTCGGTCGCGCGTCCGGCGAGCGATGCCTGCTCGCCGGCGCTCAACGCGTTAGGCGTGGCGTGCCCCGGCTCGTGCGTGAGGAGGCGGCGCTCGAGTGCGCGCAGCGCTTCCGGAGCCAGCGCGACCGTGGAGGTGGCGTAGATGCGGAAGGCGGTCAGGTCGGGATTCGACGATGAGAGCTCGGTCCGCATGGCGCGTTGCAGCTCGTCATCCGACGTGAGGTAGCCGCGCAGCCCGGCGAGGAGCTGCATGAGCGCGAGCTCGGCTTCGACTCCAACGAGGAGTACGAACTCGCGCCGGTTGGTGCGGTACGGGACGATCTGCTGATAGAGCTGCGACACCTCGAAGCCCCGCGAGAGGAGCTCCGGAAACATGCCGCGGATGTTGTCGACAACGCGGCGATACAGTCGGTCGAGCTCGTCCATCAGGGTGACATCCGGGTCAGTACGGTGCGCTCACGAGAAGTGAAGGAGGGCAAGGCGACGCCCACCTAACGATTCTCCAGCCGCGTCATCTGCGCATCGAGGTCCTGATTATACTTGCCGCGCGCCGAGCCTCCGATGTGCTCGATCGTTCGCGTCACGACATCCTCGTCGTGCTCCTTCGAATCCTTGAAGCCATACGAATAGCCGGCAGCGAAGCCGACCAACAGGAGCAGGACGATTTTGAACATTGCGGTTCCTCGGTCGGGGCGGGGTCTCCTTACGGACGCCCTGCTTCGACGCCGGGTAACTGCTTGGCTGCCTTGAAGCTGCGCGCCTCGGGGAACGGTTCGAGCCTGAGCGCGCTGGCGGCGCCGCTCGCCTTCGCCGCCCAGGCATCGTACCCGGAGTCGACCAGTCCGCCGGCGCTCGACTGGTCCCCCGCCGCGCGGATCGCCAGGTGGTTCGCGTACTCGTTCTGCGCGTGCCCATTGTGTCCGCGCACCCACCGCCACTCGACCGCGTGACCGTTCACCGCGGCCACCGCCTCACGCCAGAGCGCGAGATTCTCGATCGGACCGCTCTTTCGCTTCCAGTCACGACGCGCCCAGTCGTGCACCCACTGCGACATCCCGTCAACGATGTAGCGCGAGTCGGTGGTGAAGACCACGCGGAAATAGCTCCCCTTGTTGGCGATCCCGCGGAACGCCTCGATCACCGACCGGAGCGCCATTCGGTTGTTGGTCGTTGCCGGCTCCGAGACCCAGAGGTCGCGGCGCACGATCTCGCCGCTCGCCCGCCGGTATTCCACCAGCACACCTGCACCGCCGGGGTTGTCCCCCTCGCGTCCGTTCCCAAGGCATGACTCGTCGGCGTAGATCGCGACGAGCGGCGCATCGCTCGCCGCCATCAGCGCACGACCTCGAACGAGTCGATCTCGTCGAGGACGAGGACAATGCGGTCGCCGGTGGTCGGGTGCACCGCTTCGATCGCCTCGCGACCGTCCTTGAGGAAGAGACGCGTGGCAATCACCACGTATTCGGTTCCGCGTCGGTAGACCGCGAGACGGCTCCCGCGACTGATCGCGGTTTCGAGTGCGTCGTACTGCGCGGTGGTGAACTCGGCCATCATCGCTCCGCGCCAGCGTTGCGGCTGGCGGTCCAGGTGGTTGCCAGGCGGGTGAGCACACGCGTGCAGCGCTCCACCTCGTCCAGCGGGATGTATTCCTCGTCGGCGTGCGCGAGCATGATATCGCCCGGACCATAGCAGATCGCAGGGATCCCGCCGTCATTGAGTATCGCGGCGTCGGTCCAGGCGCTCATCCCTTCGTGCGACACCGACTCGCCTTCGTCGATCATCGCCGCTTCGAGCGCGCGCACGATCGGGGCGTCGGCGGCCACGTCGCTCGGCCCCTGCGTGAGGACGTGTCTCAGCTCGACGCGGAGCGATGGGTCCATCTCGCGCGCGCGCGCGCACGCTGTCTCGAACTCCGCCATCACCGAGTCGGTGGTCTCACCGGGAAGGGTGCGCCGCTCAACGCGCAAGCGGCATCGATCCGGATACGTCGACCACCCGCTCCCCCCTTCGATCGTCGCCGCATGCAACGACGCATGTCCGAGGAGTGCGTGCGTGCGCGCATCGAGCGTCTCGCGTTGCAGCCGATCGAGCGCGGAGAGGAGGAACCCGGCGTGGCGGATCGCGTCGACGCCGATGTCGTAGCGGCTCCCGTGCGCGGCGCGGCCGTGGAAGTCGAACTCCACCCAGACAAAGCCACGGTGCGCGGGGTTCACGACGAGTCGCGTGGGCTCGGTGACGATCGCGGCGTCGGCGCGAATCCCGCCGCTCACGATCGCGCGAGTTCCAACGCTGGCGAACTCCTCGTCGGCGACTGCGGTGACGATGATCTCTCCGTCGAGTCCTGCCGACGCGGCGCGCGCGGCGGCGGCGCACATCGCAGCTACGCCCCCCTTCATGTCGCAGCTTCCGCGACCGTAGAGTCGTCCGTTGCGCTCCTCGGGAACGAACGGGGCGTGCGACATTCCGTCAACGCCCACGACGTCCAGGTGCCCATTGAAGAGAAGGGTGCGCCCGCCGCGCGGGCCGATACGCGCGACGACGTTGGGGCGTCCCGGCGCGGCATCGGCCACGACGACGTCGAAGCCCCACGCGCGCAGCACGCCGGCGAGCACTCGCGCAATCTCGCCTTCGCCGGGAGCACCGCTCACCAACGACGGATTGCGAGAATCGATTGCCACGAGCGCTCGCAGCAAGGCGACCGCGTCGCCCTTCGGAATATCGATCACGGGAGGGGAGGGGCGAGTGGGTCTCCGGGAGGCCACCAGGCGAAGCCCTGATGGTCGATCGCGAACGGGAGGGGGACCGCCAGCTCCTGCACCGCGCGGCGTACCGGCTCTTCGAATCCGCGCGCCGCGATGAGGAGCACACAGCCGCCCCCCGAGGCGCCGAGTGCCTTTCCGCCGATCGCACCGGCGTGCGCTGCCACGCTGATGATCTGCTCGATGAGCGGCGTTGAGATCGCCGGGTGCAATTCGCGCTGGTGGCACCAGTGCTCCCCGACCAGCATGCCTAACGCATCGACGTCGCCCGACACGAGCGCATCGGCCATGGCCTCGGCGAGCGCACGGATGCGGGAGAGCGCGTCGAGCACGCCGCGGTCGCGCGCGCCGTAGGCGTCGAGCACGCCGCGTATCGTCTCCCCCGAGATGCGCGACTGGCCGGTGTAGACGATGACGCAGCGGGCCTCGAGCGCGCGGACGGTTGCGTGCGTGAGCGCGAGTCGCCGCGCCATCACCTTCTCCCCGAACGTGAGGGCGAGGGCTCCCCCGAGGGCGGCGGCGTAGTGATCCTGCCGTCCGCCGGCAATTCCGAGTTCGTCGACCTCCACGCGGCGGCTCGCCTCGGCAAGCGCGGAACGGTCATGCGGTACCGAGGCGAGCAGGTCGCGTGCGGCTGCGGGTGCCATCACCTGCGCCGACGACGTCGATGCCAGGCCGGCGCGCTCGAGCGCCTGCCACGCCTCGATCGCCCCCACCATCGCCACCCCGGCCGCCGACGAGCCTCCGAGTCCCGCGCCTAACGGGAAGTCGTTATGCAGTTGCGCCTGCACGCCGGTGAGCCCCGACAGTCGCAACGCCGCCTCGGCGAGCGCCTGTTCGCCTGGGGCGTTCGGCACCGTGTCACCCGCCGCTGCGCTCCGCAGTCGCACGGTGGCGTAGCGGGTGATGGCGAGGTTGCACACGAAGCCCCCCTGCTCCTCCGCGTACGGCGGGACGTCGGTCCAGCCGCCGCCGAAATCGATGCGGGTGGGGGCACGGGCGGTGAGAGCGAGCATGTCCCAAAACAAGCACACGGCGCCACATCTCGCGACGTGGCGCCGTGTGCGGTGGCAATCGGAGCGCTACTTCTTCTTGGGGGGAGCGCTCTTTCGTGCGGGAGCCTTCGCCGCAACCTTGGCGACCTTCTTGGCCACGGGCTTCGCGGCGACCTTTGCCGGCGCCTTGGCCGCGGGCTTGGGCGCGGGCTTCGGCGCGGACACCTTCGGGCTCTTCGGAGCGGGGGAGTGCGTCCCCCTCGACGGAGCGCTCTTGGCGATCGTCGCCGTCCCCTTCGGTGCCGCAGCTGCTACCGGCGCGGGTGCGGGTACCTTGGCCGGGGCGCCACTCTTCACCGGTGCATCGTCGAGCTCGTCGTCGAGCTCAGGCTCGGAGAACGAATCGTCATCGTCATCGTCGACCGCCTCGTGAGTCGCCGCGCGCATCGGACGTGGCACGACCGGTGGCTCGACATCGATCACGACGACCGGCGCCGGTGCGACCGTGCTGGCGGTCGCGGCTGCGCCTCCCTTCTTGGACGAGTCGGACTTCTGCGCTTCCTGCTTGAGGAGCGGGCGCGGGGAGGTGGCGTGCGCGATTTCGACTTCGCGCATCAGCTTATCCGCTTCGTCCTGCGACATCTGCCCGCGGCGCACCATGTACTGCACCAGGTCGCGCGCGCTCTCGATGGCGAAGGGGGTGAGCCCGGCAGCCGCGCCGATGACCTCGCGCATGGTGCCCGCCATCCGGCTCCCCGCCTCGAGCGAGATTTCGTGCGCCTTGGCGGCCATCTCGGCCATGGTGTCGCGCACATCCTGCCCCCGGTGTCCCGGGCCGCGCCGAGGGGGGGTGGGGGAGGGCGCTGACTGCTCTTCGCCTTCGGGGCTATCGTCGGTGGACGCCATATGAGTGGTAGAAGCGTTAGCTCCGGCGACACCAGCGGAGTGCCATCGCGCTGTCGCCGAGCCCCTTCACGTCGACTCACCCGCGCTTCGGGGTGGTTCCTGCGGCGCAGAGGGGGGTCTAGCGGCGGTAAGTATATGATTTTTCGGAGCCTACGCAAGTCGGGGTGAAGCACGCTGGCACGTTTTTCGGCCGACTTTCTCCAAAAACAAGCCTCCGAATACAGAACACCAAGCAGCCAGTATCATAGCTCTACAAAAGCAGGAATTCTCTATCCCCGGTCTCGATCCTGTGGAGGATCGACCAGGGTGCCGCTCGGGGCCGGCCGGACGGAATTCCTGGGAAACGACTTCATCCCAGCGGTGTAGTCGGTCGCGTCATGGCGACGTCCCCCCTCTCCCGTCAAATCTTTGCCGCCGCCGCCATCGTGCTGGCCGGCGCCGCCTGCGGCGGGGACGTCTCGGCCCCAGCGACCGAGCCTTTCATCACCTCGTTCGACCGGATGTGGCTCACCGTCGATCGCGAGTACTCGTACTTCGATTACAAGGCGATCGACTGGACCGAGGTGCGTCGACAGTACCGTCCGCGCGCCGAGGCGGCGCGAAGCACGGAGGAGCTCGTCGGGGTTGTGCGGGACGCGCTCTCGACGCTGCGCGACGTGCACGTCTGGATCCTGTCGCCCGGCGGGGGGATGCTGCCGACGTACATCCCGATGCAACGTCGTAACTGGTCGCCGGCCATGCTTCAGGGACTGCGGCAGCAGCCCGGATGGAGCGACGAATCGCCGGCGGTGGGTGGCGGGACGATCGACGGCATCCCTGTGATCGCGATTTCGTCGTTCGCCACCGGTGCCTTCGACCCGGCCGATTTCGACGCCCTCCTCTCCGCGCATCGGAATGCGCCGGCTCTGGTGATCGACGTGCGCATGAATGGAGGGGGAAACGACGCACTCGCGTATCAGGTCGCGGGGCGCTTCACGTCGACGGCGCGCGTCGGGGGGTACTATCAGTTCCGCAACGGGCTGCGCCACGATGCCTTTACGGCCATGACGCCGCGTTCCGTGGCGCCGCGGGGCAGCTGGCAGTTCGCCAAGCCGGTCATCCTGCTCACGGGGCGCGGCGCCTTCAGCTCGACCGAAGGATTCGTCTCGGCGATGCGCGCGCTGCCTAACGTGACGGTCGTCGGCGACACCACTGGCGGCGGTTCGGGGAATCCGTCCGTCTATCCGTTGCGCGAGGGATACGGCATTTCGGTTTCGCGCTGGATCGAGTACACGGCGGAACGGATGCCTATCGAGTGGCGCGGCATCCCACCGGACTCCGTCGTCGCCTTTTCGGACGGCGCCGTGGTTGCGGGCGCTGACGAGACGCTCGCCGCGGCACTCGCGCTCGCGCATCGACTCGGCGGGCAGTCGGTCTCCCTCGTGCATGAGTAGACGCCAACGCGCGTGACATCGCGCGCTCATTGCGGTGCGGAGGCATGCCGCGCGCATGGGCGTGACGGACGGTTTGGTCGGCGGCGCGGCAAGTATCGGTCGAAAACGTGCAGACGTTACCCCTTTCTTGTGACGCTTTTTGGGGCAGCGCGTCTTGATGGTGTGACTGCACTTACACACGCCGATGCGCCGCGTGCAGGACTATCGAGGGCCGCGAAAAGCGGTTATGCTAGCGCCGTGAAGACGACGGTACCTGCCTCTCCGATAGATCAGCTCGAGGCCGACCTGGAGGTCATCACCAAGGTGTTGGCGGGCGACCGCAACGCCTTCGGTGTCCTGATCCACCGCTATCAGGATCCGCTCTACCGGCATGCGCTCGGCATGACGGGGAGTCCGGACGTAGCGGAGGACATCCTTCAGATGTCCTTCATCAAGGCGTACCAGCATCTCTCCGAGGTGCGTGGACGCTTCGATGCCTGGGTCTTCCGTATCGTAGCGAATGGGTGCAAGGACTGGCTGAAGAACATCCGCCGGACGCACAGCAGCTACGAAGAAGATGACCAACCGTCTTCGTACGCGACGCCGGCCGAGGAGCTGGACCGCACGGAGCTTCGCGATGACCTCGACGTGGCGTTGGCACAGTTACCGCCCTCGCTGCGGGAAGCGTTCATCATGAAGCACGTGGAAGGGCGTTCGTACGAAGAGATGGCTGATCTATTGGGTACCACGGTCGGAGCACTGAAGATGCGCGTGCATCGCGCGCGTGAAGCGCTCCAGGCTCTTTTAGAGGAGAAATACGCCTAATGCTCGACAGACATAATGAGCGCGACGGCCGCTCCGAGCGTGAGCGCCCGCTGCGACCGAATACGGATGACATGGGAGGGACCTTCGAGCGTGAAGTGCCGCTCTCCCCGGTTGCGACGCCTGACGTGATCAATCGTTGGCTCGATGGTGAGCTGCCGGAGCCGACTGGGCTGCGTGGTGACGCGGCACGCTCGGTGGAGTTCTGGCGCCGGCTCGGTGAGGAGACCGACAAGCGTCGCCGCATGATGACGCCGGCGCACCTGGCCAGCCAGATCATGGATGCGCTCCCGCCACAGGTTGCACCTGCGAGCGCGGTGGCGCCCTGGTATCGCCGCGACGTGCGCATGAACCCCGCGGTGGCCTTTGCTGCCGCGGCCGCGCTGTTCGCGCTGGGCATCGTTGTCGCCCAGGCCGTGCTGCGCTGATCGCAACGACGTACGCGACGCATCAATCGACGGCGCCCTTCGGGGCGCCGTCTCTTTTTTTCCCGCCACCCCCGTAGCGCCTGATCGTCCTCTCGTCTTCTATTGTTGCGTGCTTCAGGTAACGCTCCCTCCCACCGCGGCCACGACCGTGGAGCTCGACGCCGCTCTGCTGCAGGTGGCGGTCGCGCTCGGGTTGACGGCGTACGCGGGTTCGCTCTACCGACGGTATCGCAAGCCGTACTTCGCCTGGTTCTCGGCGACCTGGGCGCTCTACCTGCTGCGCCTGTTGGCGATCATCGCCTTCCTCCTGACGCAGGAGAGCGCGTGGCTCTACTGGCACCAGGTGGTAACGGGGTGGACGGCGATCGCGCTCCTCTGGTCGGCGCTGGTCTTCTCTCGCCAGCTGCAATTCCGTCGCCGCTACCTGCTGGCGATGCTGTTCCCGGTCGCGTGGTCGTACGTCGCGATCTACGTGATGGAGGACTTCTTCTGGGCCGCACTGCCGGCTGTCCTCTTCCTGTCGTTCGTCACGCTGTGGACCGGTGCCGTCTTCTGGCGACACTGGCAGCGCACGCGGGTGAATGGGGCGCGCTTCCTCGCGGTGGCGCTCTTCCTGTGGGCGCTGCACCATCTCGACTACCCGTTCCTGCGCGCGCGCGGCGCCTGGTCGCCGTGGGGCTACTACCTGGACGTCGCCTTCCTCCTCGCCACTGCGACCGGCCTCACCTTCCTCGTGCTCGACGAGCTGCGCCAGGGATTCGCGGCGCTCACCTCGCTCGCCGGCACCTCCCCTACCGGTGCGCAGCAGAACGATCTGGACGGATTGCTCGGACGGGCGATGACGCTCCCCGCCACGCGCGGCGCGGCGCTCTTCACACGCAAGGATGGCGCGGTAACGCTCGTGCGTGGCGTGGGGGCGTGCGCCACCTGGTCCGGCAATGCGCTGCCACCTAGCGGAACGGAGCTGGTGAGCGCGGCGATCGATACGCAGCACGCGAGCGTGCGCGGCGGGTGGCCGCGCGGGGCCGGCACCGCGACCCCCGCGTACCGATATGCGGCGGCGCTCCCGATTCCGCGTGCCACCGAAGGGATGGCGGCGCTCCTCCTCGTCGGCGACGTGCGCAATCCGTTCACCGCGCTCGACGATGCATTCCTGGTCGCGCTCGGGCAACAGATCGGGTCGGCGCTCGACTCGGCCGAACTCACACGCCGGCTGCAGGCGCGGACCGCCGATCTCACGCGCCTCTCGAGCCGGATGATCGACCAGCACGAAGAGGAGCGCCGCCGCATCTCGCTCGAGCTGCACGACGAAACCGCACAGGTCTTCTCCGCCGTGAAGTTGCAGCTGGGACTCCTGCACGAGCGCGTGTCGGGCGACGTGGCGGCGGGCATCGAGCGCGCAGTCGGGCTGGTCGACGAGGGGATGCGCAGCATTCGCAACGTCACCGAGACGTTGCGCCCGACGGTGCTCGACGACCTGGGACTCGTGCCGGCGCTCCGCTCGCTTGCCGTAGGCTTCGAGGCGCAGTGCGGGATTGAGGTCGAGCTCGACGCCACGGAAGAATCGCTTGCGCTTTCCGACGACGCCGAGCTGGCCCTCTTTCGCGCGATGCAGGAGGCGCTCTCGAACGTCGCGCGGCACGCGCGGGCGCGACACGTGCGCGTCACGCTTCGCGACCGCGAGGGCGCGCTCCTCCTGGAGGTCGAGGATGACGGACGCGGGACGGAGACGCCGCTCGACCCCGACCAGCTGCAACGCGACGGGCACATGGGGCTCGCCGGGATGCGCGAACGCATTGGATCGTTGGGGGGTGGAGTCACGGTGACGCCGCGTGAGACCGGTGGCTTGCGCCTGGCGATCCGGGTCCCGCATCCGCAGGGGGCAGCGTGACCCAGATCCGAGTCCTCGTCGTGGACGACCACGTGATCGTTCGCGAGGGGCTGCGGCAGGTGCTGCAGGCCGATGGCGATTTCGATGTTGTCGCCGAGGCGGCCAACGGGAAGGAGGCGCTGGCCTTCGCCGAGCGATTGCAGCCGAACGTCGTCCTGCTCGACATCACGATGCCCGGAGATTCGGGGCTGGTGGTCGCGCAGCAGCTGCGCGAGCGCGTCCCGGACGCGCGCGTCCTCATCCTGAGCGTGCACGACGACGCCGAGTACGTGATGGAAAGCGTGCGCGCGGGGGCGCACGGCTACCTACGGAAGGACACGACGCCCGGCGAACTTCGCGCGGCCGTGAAGGCCGTGGCGTCGGGGAACGGCTACTTCAGCCCGGTCGTCGCCAAACGCCTCACCGAGGTGTTGCGCAACGAGGCTGCTCCGGCGCCTCCGGTCGCGGCGGCCCTGTCGACACTTCCTACCGCTCCCACGCTCGACCTCCTCACGAATCGCGAGCGCGAAGTGCTGTCGTTGGTGGCGCGCGGCCTCCTCAACAAGGAGATCGGCGTGCAGCTCGGCATCAGCGTGCGCACGGTCGAGGCGCATCGCGACAGCATGGTACGCAAGCTGGGGATCAGGAGCGCGGCGGGGCTCACGCGCTTCGCGATCGAGCAGGGGCTGCTGCGCGACGAGGTGAGCGGGAACTAACGAAGCGCGGCGTGCGCTGCGTCACAGGCGTGCGGCTGTCGGGGAATACCCGATACTCACTGGGTCTCCCCACTACGTAGCACCCCGTACGTACATCCCCGAATGTGCTCGCGGGAGAGACAGGGCGACACTTGTTGCGTGCCTCGCCTCGTCTACTACCTCCCGATCGTCACGACGATCGTCGCGACGCTCTTCACCGCCGAACTGCTTCGTCGCTATCGCGCGAAGGGAGGCGGGACGCACCTCCTCTGGTGGGCGCTCGGCACGATCACGTACGGCGCGGGGACGTTGCTCGAGTCGTCGATCACGCTCTTCGGTTGGCACGAGGTGCTCTTCCGCCTCTGGTACATCTTCGGCGCGCTGCTTGGCGGCGCTCCACTCGCGCAGGGCTCGGCGTACTTGCACCTGCGTCGCTCGACCGCGAACAAACTGACGATTGCGTTGGTGACGGTCGTGCTGTTCGGGGCTGTCGCCGTGATGCTCACCCCGATCGACTATTCGCTCGTGGAGGCGACGCGCCCGGCGGGGAAGGTGATCGAGTGGCACTGGGTGCGCCTCATCAGCCCCTTCGTCAACATCTACGCCTTCATTCTCCTCGCGGGGAGCGCGGCCTGGTCGGCATGGCGCTTCGCGCGTGTTCCCGGCCAGCGTCACCGGGCGACCGGGAATGTGCTGATCTCTGTTGGTGCGATCCTTCCCGGAATCGGCGGCTCTTTCACGCGAATGGGTTACGTCGAAGTGCTCTACGTGACCGAACTCCTCGGGCTTCTCCTGATCTACGCCGGCTACCGTCTTGCGACGCGCGAGCGTGCGAGCGAGTCGGCGTCCCTGCTTCAACCGTCTTCCGTGCCTTCCCATGTCTCGCTCGTTCGCTAGCCGTTCGCTCATCGTTCTCGCCACGCTTGCCGCTGCGGCTTGCGGCAGTGATGGGACTACCGCTCCCGTGATCACGCCGGTGACGGCGCAGCTCACCGTGGACGCGTCGACCAGCTACGCCTTCGTCCACCTCGGAACGACCGCGACGACGGTGACCCCAGGGGATCCGGCGACGAGTTCGGCGTGGGACCTCGGCTTCTACGCGACCAACGTCATCGTCAACGGTGGCGCGGTCGGCCCCGGCGGCGTGACGGCGTACTGCCTGTGCCAGAATGCCTCGGTGAGCGACGCCGCGTTGGCGGGGCTGACGGCCTCGGGTGAACTGGCCGGCTTCGAGGCCGTGACGGCGACGCAGGTTCCTGCTACGTCCATGTTCACCAGCGACACGCTCACGCCGGCAATCGCCGGTTGGTTCGACGGGAGCGGAGCGACCGCGACGGGCAAGGCCGATCGCGCGTGGCTCCTGCGCTCGGGGACGTCGACCGTGACGTTAGGCAAGTTTCGCGTGACGTCGCTGGCCAACGCCAGTGCAGCGAATGCGGGGCAGGTCACCTTCGAGTACGCACTGCAGACGACGCCGGGCGGGACCTTCGGCGCGTCGCAAACCAGGACGGTAGACGTCCGGAATGGCCCCGTCTACTTCGACCTCACGGCGGGCGCGGTGAGCAGCGCCAGCGGGACGTGGGACCTCCGCTTCTCGGGCTTCGAGATCCGGTCGAACGGCGGCGTAAGCGGGTCGGGGAGCGTGACGGCGCTGGTCGACAACGGGACGCCGTACGCGAACATCACCGCCGCGTATGCAGCGACGGCGCCGGCGCAGGTGTTCAAGAAGGATACGTATGCGGGGGTCTTCGTCTCGAAGCCCTGGTACCGCTACAACATCACCGGGACAGACAACCAGATCTGGCCCACGTACAACGTCTATCTCGTGCAGCGTGGCACCGAGACGTACAAGGTGCAGCTGACGAGCTACTACGGCACTACGGGGACGTCGCGGCAGATCACGATCCGCTACGCCCGCCTGAAGTAGCCTGGAGGCGACCATGATCGGCGCGGTGGTGGGACGCGCGAGCGGTGCACGCGGGCGACAGGTCGCCCGCGGCACCGTTGCGCGCAGTTGGGGACTTGCCGCGCCGGTGCGCGTGCTCGCCCTCACGGCGGCGTTGCTGCTGGCGGCGATTGCGCTCCCGGCGCAGGGGGCGCGCAGCGTGAGCGAGGTTTCCGCGGCGCGCACACTGCGTGGTCGTGTGACCGACGCGGCGACGGGGCTCCCCCTGCCCGGCACCGAAGTGGTGGCCAACGATGGCCTGCTGGGGCGCGTGCGAAGCGACGGCGACGGCGCGTGGGAATTGACCGTGCCGGCGGCGACGATGGTGCGGGTGCGCGTGCGTCACCCCGGGTACGCCTTTCGCGAGTTTGTGGTGGATGCGCGACTCGACGACGCGGGGCGCGTTCGGCAGACGTCGCTGGAAGCGCTGGCGATTCCTCTCGACGCGGTGATCGTCACCGCTGCGCGTCGCGAACAGAAGCTTGCCGACGCCGTGGTCGAGACGGAGCTGATCGGCGCGCGCGCGCTCGCCGAGCGCGGGGCGAGCGACGTGGCGGCGGTCCTGACCGAACGTTCGGGCATGCAGCTCGACGGCGGCGTACCGGCGGGGGCGGGGATACAGATGCGCGGCTTCGACTCGCGCCGCGTGCTGATCCTCCTCGACGGGCAACCAATGGTAGGGCGGGTGAACGGCAACTTCGACGTCTCGCGCATCCCGACGTCGATGGTCGAGCGGATCGAGGTGGTGAAGGGGCCGCAGTCGACGCTGTACGGCAGTGAAGCGTTAGGGGGCGTGGTGAACATCATCACCCGGCGGGCCGACGCGGCCGGCTGGGAAGCCGGACTAGTGAGCGCTGCGGGGACACAGGGGAGGCGCGACCTGTCGGCGAACTCGCTCTGGCGTCGCGGCGCACTTGGCGCGACGATCGACGGGGGCTTGCGTCGCCAGGATCTGACACCGGGCGTCGCCGGCACGAGCGACACCTACGCGCACCGCTGGAACGGTTCGGGGTCGCTGCGCTGGCAGCGTGACTCGGGGCTGCAGTTCGACGTGGGCGCCTTGGCGATCTCCGAGGCGCAGCGCTATCGCGTCGGCCAACTCTACCACTTCGCCGACAACGACCAGTACGGCGGTCGCGCCAGTGCCCGCGCGGCGGTGCCGGGCGGGTGGCTCACGTCGACGGTAAACCTTTCCGCTTTCGATCACTTGTCGCGAGCAAGCACGCTGGCGTCGCCGGCGAGCGACAGTGGCTCAAAGGACGCACAGCACCTCGTGCAGGGCGACCTGCTGTACAACGCCGAGTTCGGGCGCACGCAGCTCGACGCGGGAGTGCAGCTCCGGCGCGAATCGATCACGGCCGACCGCCTGTCGGTGGCGTCGCCGCACAGCACGAGTGTGGAGCCGTTCGCGCAGCTGACGCGCAGCTTCGGCACGCTCTCGTTGACGCCGGGAGTACGGGTCACGCGCAGCGATCGCTGGGGGAACTTCGTGGCGCCGAGGGTTGCCGCGATGTGGCGCCCGCACGATGCGCTGGCGATCCGCGCGGCGCTAGGGCGCGGGTTCCGCGCGCCGGACTTCAAGGAGCTGTACCTCGACTTCGTGAACTCCGCCGCAGGCTACGCTGTCAGCGGCAATCCCAACCTGCGTCCGGAGTCGTCGACGAGCGGGTCGCTCGGCGTCGAGTGGACGGGGACCGCACTCTGGTCGCGCGCGTCGCTTTTCCGTAACGACTACCGCAACTTCATCGAGACGCGGGAGCCGGACGCCACGGGGACGTACACCTACGACAACATCGAGCGCGGACGTAGCTCGGGGGTGGAACTCGAGTCGGGGATTTCGCTGCGGAGCTGGCAGCTCGAGGGATCGTACGACTACCTCCACGCGCGCGACCTCGGGAGCGGCGGCGCGCTCCTCGGGCGCCCAATGCACAGCGCGCGCGGCTCCGTGACCGGCAGTGCACCGTTTGGGTTCCGTGGGAACGTGTCGCTTCTCTACACCGGGCGCACCCCGATCGACCGCGACGCGACGGGGGCGGTGAGCCGCGAGCGGGCAGGGTGGACGCGGGTCGACGCGCGCGTCTCACGCGCGCTCCCGTTCTCCACCGAGTGGTCGCTCGGCGTCACCAACCTGTTCGACAAGCGGCTGATGGAAAGCTGGCCCGGCTTCACCGGGCGTCAGGTGGTGGTCGGTGTGACCTGGCACGCGGGGTCGGCGGGGCGCTGACGAAGCGCGAATCGAGCGCTGGCCCAGCGCTGGCCCAGCGCTGGCCCAGCGCTGGCTCCGCGGACACCGAAGGTCGATGCGGCGTCCCCAATGACGGGGCGCCGCTTTCGTTTCACGGGATCCGATCGAAGCGAACGTTGCGGGCACGCCCCGCGAAGATGCGCGCGCCGGTGACCTGTCCCGAGGCGTCGCGCACAAAACGCACGGTCGTTCCGGACGTCGCGACGCGAAATCCATCCTGATAGAACGGGAGCAGCGGCGCCTCTTCATCGGGTGAGATGCGCGCCAGCAACCGCCCGCCGTCGCGCCGGACCACGATCGTCGACTCCAACTCTGGAGAGCGATAGCGCCCCGGATACGCGTCGAGCGCTTCCCCGCTCGGCGCGAGCGGCGATACGGCGACCATCTCCATCTCCTCACCGCCCGGAAGGACGACGTGGAGAGCCGTCGCCTTGGCCGATGCGGGGGAGAAGGTGAGTGCATAGCCGGCGGAAGTCGAGAAGCGCCCGTCACCACCCTCAGCGCGGAGCGAGTCGGACGATGGCCCAACGACGCGCAGATACTCACCGGCGCTCGCAATCGTGAGGAACGCGTCGGTGCGCGGATCGCGGTAGGTGCCGGTCACCCGCTCGCGGTCCGCGGCGGCGACCGTGGTCGGCGTGGCGCGCGCACGCGGCGGGCGCGGGACGATCAGCTGGGCAACCTGCCGCCCCAGTCCCCCGGCATTCGCCGTACCGGCGTTGCACCACACTGCCACCGAGGTGTGTACTTCGGGGTAGCGCGCGAGCCAGGTGCGATAGCCAGCGGTCGAACCGGAGTGTGAGACCTCACGCACGCCCTCGCGCCACGGAGTGACGCTGAGTCCGAGCGCGTAGTCCAGCTGCCGGCCGTTGGTCAGCCGCTGCGTGGTCTCGAGCTCCTTGGTGAGCGCGGGATACCCCGGGAAGCCGTTGGTCAGCGCATCGTTCCAGCGCAGGAGGTCATCGATGGTGCTGAGGAGCCCGCCGTTGCCGTGTACCATCGTGAACGGCATGTCCTGTACCCAGGCGCCGCGCTCGAAGTCGTACGCTGTTGCGCGCCCGGGGACGACGCGGCGGTAGTCGTCACGCCACTGGGTGTGCGTCATCCCGAGCGGCTTGAAGAGGCGTTCCCGGCTAAAAGCGGCAAACGGCATCCCGCTCACGCGCGACACGATCGTCGCGGCGAGGACATAGCCGGTGTTGCTGTACAGGTACTCGCTCCCTACAGGAAAGTTGAGCTCCTGTTGTCGGTGCACGAGGTCGAGGATCTCGGCGTGCGTGTGCACCTCGCTGCCGGGGCCGCGTCCCATGAGGCCGAGGAGCGCCCACTGGTCGCGCAGTCCGCTGGTGTGCGTGAGGAGGTGGCGGATCGTGATCGGTGTGCCGAAGTCGGGCACTTCGGGGAGGTATTTCCGGATGTCGTCATCGAGCGTGAGCTTCCCGTCGTGCTGCAGCAGGACGACGGCGGCCGCGGTGAACTGCTTCGCCACCGATCCAGACTCGGAGATCGACTCGCGGGTGAGCGGCACACCGTACTCGAGGTTCGCCATCCCGTAGCCCTTGGCGAGGAGCACCTGTCCATCCTTGTTGATCCCCACCAGGCACCCCGGAGTGGTGGAATCGAAGCGGCTGAACAGCTGGTCGACGCGCCGAGCGGTGCTGTCGGGGAGTGACTGTGCGCGTGCACGCGCGGCGGGGAGCGCGGCGAGCAGCGCGGCGGTGACGACGAGAGGCGTCGAGCGAAGGCGACGGCGAGTGAACATGGGACGCGAGCTGGGGGACTGGGGATGGCGACAGCGCGAACGATGTCGGTCGGGGGGCGAGTGCGCGAGGGGGCGCCCGCCAATCAGCGTGTGGGCCGGGATGAGTCGTACGGAGGGGCGCCGAGCCGGGCGAGGTCCATGCAGCGGGCGGCGGCACGCTTCCAACGATTAGGGACTCGCGTGAGGCTCCCGCACGTCAACGTGCGCGCGCGTGCCGCGCATTACATCTGCGTAATGCGCGCGGTGCGCGGACGAATACAGGAACGCGCCGAGCGCGCGACGGGTATATGAGGCGTACATCAACTGAGAGGGATCATGTCTTCCATGCTGCTGCACCTGGCCCTCAGCGCCGCCCTGGCGACGGGAACGCCCGGCGTGCCGGTGGCCAGCACCGTTTCCGTGGACTCCACACGCGCCGTGCAGGGGAGCGCCTCGGTCGAGATCGACAACCAGAACTTCTACGACGCGAATGTCTTCGTCATGCAGGGATTGCGCACCGTGCGACTCGGCATGGTGACGGGGTTGAGCAAGGAAACCTTCGTGCTCCCGCGCGACATGGTCGGCGGGACGTCCATTCGCTTCGCGATTCGCCCGATCGCTTCCCAGCGGAGCCGCGTGACGCAGGAGATCACGGTCTTCGCGGGGGATACGATCGGCGTGGTGATCCCGCCGTTCTGATCGCGATAGCGAAGAACGGATGCGAAGTGAAAAGGCCGGGCGATTGCCCGGCCTTTTCACGTTTGCCGCCTCGTCCGCGCTACTTCGGAATGGTGAACGTCACGCCGCTGGCCGAGAGTGCCTGA
Source organism: Gemmatimonadaceae bacterium (assembly GCA_044225935.1). Classification (GTDB taxonomy): domain Bacteria; phylum Gemmatimonadota; class Gemmatimonadetes; order Gemmatimonadales; family Gemmatimonadaceae; genus SCN-70-22. Next base: position 80,276 of record JBGAHX010000004.1, on the reverse strand, counting down.
CTCACCGCGCGCGCCTTGGTCACGATCGCTTGCGCCTCGGAAATGGCGGCAAGCATTTCGCGGCGCGTGCTCTCCACCTGGCGCATGGTGCCAGCGGTGGGCACTTCCCAGATCCCGAGCACCGAACCCTTGAGCGCGCCGACACGCCCGAGGACGTTGGCGGCCGCGGCCGCCGCGGCGGCAGCACCTCCTCCACCGCCACCAAAGCGTCCACCGGTCGGCGCGGGGACGCCGAACTTCGCGCGCACCGAATCGAACTGCTTGCGGAAGTCGGTCCACTGCGTCTTCACGGCGGCGGGGGCGCTGCTCGAATCCACCTGCCTGGCAGTGCGCTGCACTTCGTCGTACAGGGCGACGAGCGGGCGCGCGGCATCGGTGCCGCGCCGGTGCAGCTCGTGGAGGTCGGTGGCAATCGCGTTGTACCGCGCCCGCTCGCCCCCCGCCAGCTGCACCGCGGGATCCATCACGAGGCGGAGCGGCTTGGAGTCGAGGACCTTGCCGTCGGCCAGGAGCGCCACGGTGTAGGTGCCCGGGACCACGAGCGGCCCGAGATTCCCGCCGCCGCCGAATCGCCCGCCGCCACCGCCACCGGGGCCGTTCGCCGCGCTATCGCTGGCCGGGGGACAGGGGCTCTCGGCCTTGTACCCAACCGCCGGTTGCGCCTGCGGCACGCCGGGGACCGCTGGAGTGGTGTCGGCGCCCGGACGCCCGCCCGGTCCCCCCGCACCGCCGGGGCGGCGCGTCGGGAGCGGCTCGATCGGCTCAACGCGCTGGTCCCAGCACATCGTCTGCAATCCGATCGCGTTGCGGCTGGCGGGAATCTCCAGCGTGCGCACGACGCGGCCGCTGCCATCGCTGATGCGAAGCGTCGGCTTGGTGAGCGGGGCGCCGATGTACATCGGGATCACCGCTTCGAGCGGGGGGTTCTCCCCGGTGAAGAACTGGTGTCCCCAGAACTCGTCGTTTCGGTCGTCCTTGGACTTCCACTGCAGGGTGAAGCCCGGCGTGACGAGGTGCGATGCCGAGCCCTTGAGCGTGGCGTGCTCCTGGATCGGCTCGAGGTGATCGAGGATCCAGAGTGCGCGCCCGTGCGTCGCCACCAGCAGCGCGTTGTCGCGGGGGTGGATGGTGAGTTCGTCGACGCGCACGGTCGGAAGGTTGCCGCGGAGGCGCCGCCAGCTGCCACCGCGATCGAGCGAGACGAAGATCCCGGTCTCTGTCCCGATGTAGAGCACGTCGGGGTTCTTGGTGTCCTCGGTGAGCGTGCGAACGTTTTCGCCGCGCAGGTTGCCGTTCATCGAGCGCCAAGTGTCACCGAAATCGGTGCTCACCCACATGTACGTCTCGTAGTCGTTCAGCCGGTGGTTGTCGACCGTGAGGTAGACGGTCGCCGGGTTGAAGCGTGAAGGAACGATCTTCGAGACGAAGGCGTCGCCGGCCGGGAAGCCGGGGAGGCGCTTGGTGATGTCCTGCCAGGTTTGCCCGCCGTTTCGCGACATGCTCACGGTGCCGTCATCCGTTCCCGCGTAGAAGACGCCGGCCTGACGCGGCGACTCGGCGAGCGCCACGATGCTCGGCCACTGCGAGATGCCGTCGTTGCGGGCGATGGTGATGTCGCTCCCCTTGAGCCCCATCGTGACGATGCTGTCGCGATTCACGTTCTTCGTGAGGTCGGGGCTGATCGCTTCCCACGAGTCGCCGCGGTCGCGCGAGCGGAAGACGCGGTTGGCGGCGGTCAGCAGGATTCCCGCATCGTTAGGCGACTGCATGAGCGGCGTATCCCAGTGAAAGCGATACGTCTCGCCCTTGGTGGCGTTGGTGACGTTGAACGGCGTGGGGCGGATCGACTTCGACTCGCCGGTGAGCTTGTCGCGCCGGATGATGTTCCCGTCCTGCGACTCGGTGTAGACGATGCGAGAGTTCCGCACGTCGGGGATCGCCACGAAGCCGTCGCCCCCGAGCACCTGGAACCAGTCGTAGTTCATGATCCCCTTGCCCATGCGCGACGCGCTGGGACCGCACCAGTTGTAGTTGTCCTGCATCCCGCCGCAGACGTTGTACGGGATCTCCATGTCGTAGCCGACATGGTAGAAGAGCCCGACCGGGAGGTTGGGGATGAAGGTCCAGGTGCGGCTCATGTCGTACGAGACGGCGAGCCCGCCGTCGTTGCCGATGAGGAGGTGATTCGGGTTCGACGGATCGATCCAGATGGCGTGCACGTCGTCGTGAATCGCCTGCGCGGCGTCGGTCTCGAACTTGAGCCCCCCGTCGATCGACATGTGCATCCCCACGCCGCCGAGGTAGAGGCGTTCGGGGTTGGTGGGATCGATGCGAAGCTGCGAGAAGTACATGGCGCGCGGATTGACGCTCGTGACCTTCTTCCAGGTGTCGCCACCGTCATCGGACTTGTAGAGTCCCGTGGGCGTCGGCGGCGGCGCCGCACGATTGCCGCCGCGGCGGCCGGAGTCGGGGCGGGCAGCCGGACGCGAGGCGGAGTCGGGCGCCGCGCCATCTGCATTCCCTTGGTTGTCGGGCGCGGGTCCTTCGATGAGCGTGTAGACGATGCGCGAACTCGCGCGATAGACGTCGACGGCGATGCGACCGAGCGGTCCCTCCGGGAGTCCGTGTCCCGCGAGGCGCTTCCACGTGTCACCGCCATCGGTCGAGCGCCACAACCCGCTCCCCGGGCCGCCTCCGTTCATGCAACAGGCGGTACGGCGGCGCTGGTACGACGACGCGTACATGACGTCGGGATCGGAGAGCGACACGGCGAGGTCGTTGGCCCCCGTGTCGTCGTCGAGCGTGAGGACCTTCTTCCACGTCTTCCCGCCGTCGACCGTTTTGTAGACGCCGCGATCGCCGCCGGGGCCGAAGAGCGGGCCGGTGGCTGCGACGAGGACGATGTCGTTGTTGGTGGGGTGTATGATGATGCGGTTGATGTGGCGCGACTGCGGGAGCCCCATCAGCGCGAACGTCTTCCCGCCATCTGTGGACTTGTAGATTCCTCCGCCCCACGACGTGCTCTGTCGGTTGTTGGACTCGCCGGCTCCGACCCAGACGAGGTCGGGATTGATCTGCGACACGGCGACGTCGCCGATGGAGATCAGCCCCTGGTCCTGGAAGAGCGGCTCGAAGGTGGCACCGTTGCTGGTCGTCTTCCAGACACCGCCGTGCGCGGTCCCGACGTAGTAGATCGCCGGGTTCGCCTCGTACACGGCGACGTCGGCGATGCGACCGGACATCGTGGCCGGTCCGATCGACCGGAAGTGCAACTTCGAGAACTCGTCGGCGTCGGGGGCAGTGCCTTGCGCATGTGCGCGCGCGGCGACGCTGCCAAGCGTGAGGAGCAGGGCAGCGCTTATGGAGAGTGGTGGGCAGCGCATCTGGGCGGGGGTGGGGATCGGGAGCGAAGCGGGGGGAGACGAGGGCAGACGCGCGAACTACCGGATCGCTGTCCGACGTCTCCCTGCGGCGAGGTGAGCCGGACGACGGGCGAGCGCGACGTAATGGTACGCGCGGCGAATGGGTGGCGCTGTATGAACAATTCCTGAACGCATTCGCACCATAGCGCTCCGGGCGGCGCGCGCGATTGCCGGAATCGGACGATGAGAGGGTGACTTGGCGGCGGGGAACCTGCCGAGGCGGGCCCGGTGGGCGCTCGTTAGGTGACGCCGGCGCGCCCTCCGGCCAGCGTCTTGACGCGCACCGCCGCAGCCCGGATGATCGAGGGCGACGCGCCAGCGCAAGAATAGCCCGCGGGGCGCACGCCCAGGTGCCATCCACATCTCCGACAACCGACCAACGGCGATCATGCGCGCAGCAATGGTGGGAGCGATGATGACGAGACGAGCCTTCGCGATCGGCGCGGTGTGCATGCTCGGGGCAGTCGGCAGCGCCTGCGCGCAGCCTGCTTCGTCGCGCACGCAACTCGTCCTCCTGGGGACCGGGACGCCGATTCCCGACCCGGAGCGCAGCGGCCCCGGCGTCGCGATCGTGGTCGACAGCGTGGCCTACCTCTTCGACGCCGGTACCGGGATCGTGCGCCGCGCCACTGCCGCCGCGCGCCACGGAATCCCAGCGCTGCAGTCCAACCGGCTTCAACATCTCTTCATCACGCACCTCCATTCCGACCATACCATGGGACTGAACGACGTCATGTTCACGCCCTGGATCCAGGGGCGGCGCCCGCCACTGATGCTGTTCGGTCCGCCGGGGATCCAGCGGATGGTGGATGGCATCCTCGACGCGTACGCCGAGGATATCGCCGAGCGATCGAAGACGTCGGGCGGGCCAGCGGGAGTCGTGCGTCCCGATGTGCACGAGATCGCCGAAGGGGAGATCTACAAGGACGCGCGGGTGACCGTGCGCGCCTTCCAGGTTCCGCACACGGGGTGGAAGTTCGCCTTCGGGTACCGCGTGCAGACGCCCGACAGGGTGATCGTGATCAGCGGCGATGCGCGCGCGAATCCGGCGATCGCGCGCGAGTGCGCAGGGTGCGACATCCTCGTGCACGAGGTCTACTCGGATTCGGGCTTTACGCTGCAGCCTCCGCTGCGGCAGAAGTACCACGCGCAGGCGCATACGTCGGCGACGCAGTTGGGCGAGATCGCGACGGCAGCACGTCCGAAGCTCCTCGTGCTGTATCATCAGCTCTTCTTTGGTGTGCCGGAGGAACAGTTGCTGAAGGAGGTGCGCTCGCGCTTCAGCGGCCGCGTCGTCTCGGGGAAGGACCTCGATCGCTACTAGGGGGAGCCCTCGCGGTTGACGGGCGGCGCGCAGCTGCAACGGCATCGAGCAGGATGAATACCGTCCCCGGCCGTTCGGGAAAGGGGTACGAGAGGAATTGGGGGCGCTGCTTGCCTGACGAGTGACCGCCGGACACATTCGTCGGCGATGGAGACGATGCGGCGAAGCCACGACAGCGGGCTCGGATGAGCCTGTCGGCCACGAGCCCGCGTGCTATGCGCACGGATCGAGAGCGTCGCGTGCGCGTAAGGGTGCTGACACTCCCACTGGTGCTGCTGACGGGAGGTTGTCTCCCGCTCACCCCGCTCGTCCCCGCGTCTCCGCCGCCGCGCATAGCGGCGGCCGACTCCTTTGCGCGGCGGATGGTGGCGCAGGAGCGGGCCATCGACCCCGCGAGCTTTCCGCCGCGGTCGGTCGCCGTGACGCCGCTGATCGTCAGCACCCGCGACACCTCGCTTCGCGTGCTCGGCTTCGGGCTCGCCGATATTCTCATGACCGACCTCGCGCGCAGCGCGCAGTTGGTCGTGGTAGACCGCCTGCGACTCGACGCGGTCCTTCGTGAGCAGCAGCTGGCACTCTCGGGGCGCGTCGACGAGGCGACGGCGCCGCGCACCGGGCGCCTGGTAGGGGCGCGTACCCTGGTGTTGGGACAGGTGCGCGACGCCGCGGGGACGCAGCTCGACCTCGCGACGCGACTGGTGAACGCCACCAACGCATCGATCAGCGGTGGCCCCACATCGCGTGGAGGCGTCGACCAACTCCTCGAAGCGGAACGGCGCCTCGCGCTCGAGTTGTTCGGTCGTCTTGGCGTCACGCTCACCCCTCGCGAGCGGCAGCTCTTCGACGATCGTCCCACCACGAGTCTCGCCGCGCTCCTCGCGTACAGTCGCGGCGTGCGCGACGAGGTCTACGGCAACCTCCGCGGCGCGCGGGCAAACTTTCGTGAGGCGGTGCGCCTCGATGGGGCGTTCCAGCAGGCGCGCGATCGGGCGAACGAAGTGGCGGTGTATCTCGATGAAGGGCGCGACGCGCTTCTTCCACGCCTGGCGCCACTGACCTCGCTCACACTCGACGCGACCAACCGACCGAGTGTACCGATCACCAGTGATGCCGCCGATCCGGCGTTCACGAATGCGCGTCGCATCGCGACGCTCATCATCACCATCGTGATTCCGTGATCGCGCGCCGGGACCGAGTCGCGCTACACGCCGAGCGTCGAGGCCGAGCGACGGCGCGGCGCGCGTGGCGCTGCGCCGCTGTAGCGGTCGCGATCGCATCGCTCGCAGGTGCGCCGCTTGCGGCGCAAGTCACCTCGCTCCGTCGCCCGCTCCTGCAGGCGGGGGGGACGTGGGCGACATGGCGATTCGATACGCCCGTGCCGGCCGATACGGATCGCGTCGAGCGCGTCTCGCAGTTCTCGTTTCCGCTCGGCGTCGTGATTCCGCTCGGCGCACGCTGGACGTTCGACGTGACCGGCGCGTACGCAATGGGCGAGGTACAACTTTCCGACACGAGCGGCGTGCACACGCGCACGCTCGACCTACGCGGGCCCACCGACGTGAAGTTCCGGCTGGTGGGGCACCTGGCGAGCGACCGACTGCTGCTCAACCTCGGGCTCAATGCCCCGAGCGGGCTCGCGTCGCTCGACGGCGAGCAGCTGCGTACGCTGCGCATCGTTGGGGCTCCGTCGCTCCGCATGCCGAGTCCGACGCTTGGAAGCGGACTTGGCGGAACGGCTGGAGTCGTGCTCGCGCAGCGCGCGGGATCGTGGGCGCTGGCGGCGGGCGCGTCGTACGAAATCCGGTCGCAGTACACGCCGATCGATGCGGCAATTGCCGGCATCACCTCGACGACGGAGCTCAATCCGGGGGATGCGGTGCACCTGTCGCTCGGCGCGGACCGGCTCATCGGACCGCATCGCCTCTCGTTCCTCGCCGGATACGATCGCTACGGGAAGGATGCGATTTCGCTCGCGGCGAATGGCGCGCCTCAGGTGGGAGGCGAGTACCGCCTTGGCCCGAGCATCTCCGGGCTGATGCTCCTCGAGCTAGGCGTGCCGGGGATGCAGGAGTTGAGCGTCGCCATCGTCGATCGGTACCGTGACAACTACCACGGGCTCGATGGGCGGCGTGTGGATGGGTCGAACGGAAACCAGCTCGATGCGCGCCTGCAGGCACGATTTGGGGTGCCGCGACGCTTCGGTTGGTGGTTCGGGATCGACGGGCATGTGGACTCGGGACTCGACGTCGACCAGTCGCTGGCGACGGCGGCGATGTCGGCGTTCGGCGGATCGCTCGGGCTATCACTCCCGATCGGTGCCGTGTCGCTCGAGCCGTCGATCCGCGGAAGCGTCGGGACGTTCGACACCGGTGCCGTGTCGACGCGAGCGACCGGATTCGGCGTGTCGGTCACGCTGGTGAGGCGTTAGGCGTGCGCACACCCCCTGGCACTCGGCGACGGCTGGCATTCGCGATGGGCGCGCTGCTCGTGGCGGCGTGCAGCAAGGATGCCGTGGTCGCGCCACCCGGGCTTCGGGCGCGCTTGCAGCTGCAGGCGACCGTCGCGAGCGAAGGAGAGATCCTCGATGTGAGTGCCGCGTACCTGCGCACCGAGGGGGCGCCCGTGCCTCTCGCCAGCGCGCATGCCGTGTTGGGTGGCGCGGGGACGCTTGCCGTCCCGCTCGAGCTCGACCTGACGCAGTGCCTCTCCGATCCGCAGCGAGCGGCTGGAGGATCCGGGTGCCCGGTCATCGTCGATGCCGTGTTGCGCGACGGATCGCAGGCAGTGCTCGACTCCACGCGCGTCGGCCCGTTCGACATTGCTGGGGGAACCACGGTGCAGCCTCCGGCAGCGGTGCGACTGCAGGCGGCGGCCGACCTCGCCGTCGAGGAGGGGGACGGGCAGCTCGCGTGGACGGCGTCGACGTTGCAGCTCCCGGTGAAGTTGCGGCTGACGGATCGCGGCGGGGCGCCGATCGCCGGGCGAACGATTACGGTGGCGGTCACCGCGGGGGGCGGGACGGTCGTCGGGGGACCGTTCGTGACCGATGCCGACGGGCGGGTGAGCATCGGGTATCGCGTGGGGAGCGCGGTTGGCGCCAACACGTTGCGTGCATCTGCAGCCGCTGGGGCGGCGTCGATCGCCAAGACGCTCACCTTCACCGCAGTTGCCCCGCGCCGCGAGCGCATCTCGGCGGGGGCGTCGCACTCCTGCGCAATCTTCGCGGATGGCGTGACGCGCTGTTGGGGAGCCAACGACATGGGACTGCTGGGCAATCCCGGTGTTCGCACTCCCGGCGACACGATCTACCCAGTCCCCGTGGCGGGGAACACGACATTCGTCGCACTCGCGGACAGCAAGTCGGGGAGCGCGTTTGCCGGGCCGACGTGCGGACTCAGCGCGGCGGCGGCCGTCCTGTGCTGGGGGCCTTCGCCCGCCGGTGAACTGGGACTCTCCGGGCGCGATCTCTGTGCGAACGCCTCCACCTCGCTCTCGGTCGCCTGCTCGCGGACACCCGAAGTCGTCTCCGGCACACTCAAGTTTGTGACGATCGACGTCGGTGGCAACGCGACGACGGGGCCGTCGGCGGCACGCGCGTGCGGCGTCACCGAGGACGCCGAGGCGTACTGCTGGGGGGAGAACGCCCAGGGAGCGGTCGGCGACAGCTCGCGCCTCATGCGCACTGCGCCGGCGCGCGTGGTTCTTGCCGAGAAGTGGATCGACGTCTCGACGGGCACTCGGCAGAGCTGCGGCGTGACGGTACGGGGAGTGCTGTACTGCTGGGGCGACAATACGCTGGGCGGGCTCGGAACCGGCGACGTGGTGTCGTCGATCGTCCCCCGTCAGGTGCAAACGAGCGAGCGCTTCGTGGCGGTCGATGTCGGTGACGTGAACGCGTGTGCGATCACGGTCTCGGGCGGAGAACGCTGCTGGGGGCGCGGCGGGCCGAGTGGGGTGGTGGACCAGCTTGCACCGGTGAACAGCGCGTCGGGGAGCGTGGACGCCCGAATCTCGGTCGGGCGGCTGCACGCTTGCGCGGTCGATCCTGCCGGCATTGGCTCGTGTCGCGGACCGGCCAACCAGGGATTGCTGGGCGACGGGACACCGTACGGCGGCGCGGCGCCGTCCTCCACGGTTCGTTCGCTGGTTCGCGGGTCGTTGCGCTTCTCCGAGATCTCAGCCGGGGCCACGCACAGCTGCGCGCTCACGACCGCGGGCGATCCGTACTGCTGGGGTGATGGAACGCGTGGCCAGGTGGGGAGTGGGACGCGCGCCGGTCCGTTCGTCGTGCCAGTCAAGGTGACATCTGGCCCGGTCGTCGTGGGAGCGCCGGCATTGATCCTCCCGACCGTGACCTGGCTTCCTCGTTATGCAAGGGGGCTCGGATGTCCCACGCCGATTCAAGTCGTCGTGCTCGACCAGAACGGCTATCCCGTTCCGGGAGCGACCCTCACGTTTCAGGCCCAGACGTCGGGGGCATCGGTCGCCACGCAGTCCGCAACGACTGGGGCGAGCGGTACCGCTTCCGTCGGTTGTACGCTGTCCGCCACGCCGGGGACGAACACATTCGTCGTCCGGTCGTCCGCTCTCCCCAACGATCCGGTCCTCTTCCAGATCACCGGGGCAGTGCCCGGGAGTCCGGCGTCGATCGGTTGCGTGCGATGTGCGTTGACGCGAACGGTCGGGACGATACTGGCTCCCCGCGTGCTGCAATTGCTGCAGGTGACGGTAGTCGATTCCTCGGGACTCCCCGTACAGGGTGTCCCCGTGCAGTTCTCGCAGGCGACACGTAGCACTGGAACGTTTGTGCCCGCGCTCCCCGCGACCGTGACCACCGATCTGGCGGGGATCGCCTCGCTCACCTCGTGGCAGGTCGACACGATCGCGCGCTCCGATACGGTCTTCGCGACGGTGCAGGGATTCGCTACAAATCCGCTGCCGCTGGTCGTCATCGGGGTGGCCGACGTACCGGCGTACGCGGAGTTCGTCAAGCAACCCCCGGCCTCCGTACGCGTGGGGCAGTTCTTCCCCCCGGTGTCGGTGGCGCTGCGCGATCGATACGGGAACCTGGTGAACAATGTGGCGACGCCGGTCACGCTCACGCTCTACACCTTCGATCCCACCGCGCAGCTCCTCGGTACCACGACGGTATCGACGATCAATGGTATCGCGACGTTCAGTGACCTGCGCGTCAACGTGCTGGTGGGCGAGGTGGCGCTCATTACGACGGTGACGGGACTGACGCCGACCTATAGCGACTTCTTCGACGTCGTCCCCTGAGTCGTTCGCGTAGCGTGCGCGGCGTACGCGGCGTGCGATTGTCGCGCGACAGCAGTCGCGCGCGCCGCGCTGCACGGCGGTTGCAGCTGGCGGACTAGTCGTCGCCGGCGCTCGGGGCAGGGGACGGCGGGGTGGCGTGCGCAGTTGTCGGCCGCCCGCCGAAGATTCTCGCCATGCGACGCTGCAGCCCTTCTCGCCATTCGACCATGATCTCGTAGACCGTCGGGATCACGACGAGCGTCAGGACGGTCGACGCGATCACACCGCCGATGACCGCGCGCCCGAGCGGCGCTCGAAAGTCGGCCCCCTCGCCAATCCCCAGGGCCACCGGGACCATTCCGGCGACGAGGGCGAGCGTCGTCATCATGATCGGGCGGAGACGAATGCGCCCCGCCTCGATGAGGGCGTCGCGGAGCGACCGAGTCCCGTCCTGATGCGCCCACTTGGCGAAGTCGATCAGGAGGATGGCGTTCTTGGCCACGATTCCCATCAGCATCATCACGCCGATGAGCGACATGATGTTGAGCGTGTCGCGGGTGATCAGGAGCGCTACCACGACACCAATCAGCGACAGCGGGAGCGAGACGAGTATTACCAGCGGTTCGAGGAACGACCCGAACTGCACCACGAGGATCAGGTACATGAGCATGATCGCGACGCCGAGCGCGGTGATGATCGCGTTGAAGACCTGGCTCTGTCCCTCCACCTGCCCTCCCTGCGAGATGGCGTAGCCGCGTGGGAGTGGGACCTTGTTCACCCGTCGCATCGCATCCTGCGCCACGTTGCCGACCGACGCCCCCAACACGTTGGCGCCGATCGTCACCACTCGGCGGCGCTGATAGTGATCGATCTGCGCGGGGCCGGTGCTCGCGACAACGGTTGCGACCTGCGAGAGCGGGACGAAGCGCTCGTCGGCGGCCCCCCCGCCTCCGGCCACCATGACCGGGATCTGCTCGACGTCGGCCTTGCGGCGCCGGTCGTCAGGTGCAAGGCGCACGCGCACGTAGCGCGAGATCCCCGAGGGGTCGACCCACGTCCCCGCGTCGACGCCGGCAAAGGCGAACCGCAGCGTCGTGGCGAGCTGCCCGAGGCTGATGCCGAGGCTCGACGCGAGCGCGCGATTCACCTTCACGCTCAGCTCGGGCTTGCGTCCCTTGGTCGACAGGCCGACGTCGACCACGCCGGGCGTGGCGCGCATCGAATCGGCGATGTCGGCGGAGAGCTCGTTGAGCTTGAGTGCGTCGGGGCCCTGCAACTGCAGCTGGATCTGCTTCTGGTTCCCAGCGAGGCTGCCGGCTGCATATGTGTAGGCGACGGCGCCGCCGATCCCGGCGAGCTCCTTTCGGACGCGCGCCCCGAACTGCTCCTGGGTGATGCCGCGCTTCTCGCGCGGGACGAGGCGAACGTAGATCGTGGCGACGTCGACCGCGCCGGAGCCGGTCGCACTGCCGACGGTCGAATAAGTGTAGGCAACCTCCTTGTGCGCCCGCACGAGACGCGCCGCCTCCTCGGCCTTGAGCGTGGTGTATTCGAGGCTCGAGCCCGGCGGCGTCTCGATCGAGACGTTCAACTCGCTGTTGTCGCTGATCGGCGCGAAGCCGAAGCCTCCAAAGCGCACCTGCAGGGCGATGGCGACGACCAGCGTCGACACCGCGATCCCGATCATCCACCAGCGGTGGTCGAGGGCCCAGGCGACGACGCGCGTATAGCGTACCGACTGGCGGTTGAACCACTCGTTGTAGCGATCGAGGGCGCGCGCGATCGGGTTGCGACGCTCGTGCGCCTCGAGCTGCGGGTCGGCCCAGTACGCCGAGAGCATCGGGTCGAGCGAGAACGAGACGAAGAGGGAGACGAGGACGGCGCTGGCGATGGTGAGCGCGAAGGGCTTGAAGAATTGTCCCGCGACACCGGGCATGAAGCCGACCGGGACGAAGACCGCGACGATCGAGAAGGTCGTCGCCGTCACCGCGAGCCCGATCTCGTTCGTCCCTTCGTGCGACGCGGTCAGGTGATCCTTTCCCATTTCCACGTGTCGCACGATGTTCTCGCGCACCACGATCGCGTCGTCGATCAGGATGCCGATGGCGAGCGAGAGCCCCATCAACGACATGATGTTGAGCGTGAAGCCGAGGGCGTAGAGCGGGACGAAGGCGGCCAGCACCGAGACGGGAAGGGCGAGTCCGGTGATCACCGTCGATCGCCACGAGTTGAGGAAGAGGAAGACGACGAGGACGGTCAGCACGGCTCCCTCGACCAGCGTCTCCTCCACGTTCCGCACCGAGTTGCGCACCCGCGTCCCCGAGTCGCGCACCAACTCGAGCTTGACGCCAGTCGGGAGCGTGGCGCCCAACGCCTCGACGCGCGCACGAACCAGGTCGCTCACCGCAGTGGTGCTCGCCTCACGCGACTTGATGATGTCGAGCCCGATCGCCGGCGACCCGTTGAACAGCGCCGCCGAGTTAGGCTCGGCGGCCCCCTCGGTCACGTCAGCGACTTCGTTGAGGTGCACCCCGCGCGCGACGACGATGCTCCCGAATTCCTCGGCGCGCTCGAGACGCCCTTCGAGTCGGATGGAGCGCTGCTCGAGCGGCGTGTTCACGCGCCCGACCGGGGCGGCGAGGTTCTGCGCGCGGAGTGCATTCACCACCTGGTCGATCCCGATCCCGGCGGCGGCGAGGCCGGATGGGCGCACATCGACATTGAGCTGCGCGCTGTCGCCACCGACCACGTTCACCTGGGCGACGCCGTTGATCGAACGCAGCTCGCCACCGATGATGTCCTCGGCGATCTGCGTGAGCTGCGGCGGCGAATAGACGTTCGAGGTGAGCGCCAGCGAAATGATCGGGAGCTGCGACGGGTCGAAGCGGGCAATCACCGGCTCGATGATCTCGGCCGGGAGCTGTCCGCGCACCGCCGAGATCGCGTCACGGATGTCCTGCGTCGCCTGGTCGACGTTCTTCGAGAAGACGAACTGCACGATCAGCTGGGCGAAGCCGTCGGTCGACGTGGAGTTGAGTTTGTCCACCCCGCTGATGCCGGAGATCTTGTCCTCCAGCCGGTTCACGACCTCACGCTCGACGACATCGGGAGCCGCGCCCGGGTAGGCGACGCCGATGAAGACGATCGGTTGGTTCAGCTCCGGATACTCATCGGTATCGAGCTGGACGAGCGCCACGAGACCGAAGACGACCAGCGCGATCATCGTGACGACGGTGATGATCGGGCGGCGAATCGAGAAGTCCGAGATGAACACAGGGGAACTCCACCTAGAAGACTAGAGGTCATCTCACAAATGGTCGACGGCCTCCGGCCGGCGCTGGGCGCCGGCGCGACCGGCGACCATTTGTGAAATGACTGTTATTGCGGCGGCGTGGCGATGCCCGCCAGCGAGAATCGAACGATGTGCTCGGCTACACTGCTCAGGTCATCGCCCGAGAGCGAGGCGACCTCGGCGAGCCCCGCCGCGCGCAGCCGCCCCTTCATCCGGATCATGTTGCGCACGAAGTAGCACTGGGCCTGGACGCTCATCGCGCAGTTGCGCACGTGCTCGTCCTCCGGACTCGAGCCGGTGAGTTCGCCGATCGTCTGGCAGAGGTAACGCATGCGCGGCTGCATCACCCGGCGAAGGATCGACTGGGCGGCCGGCGTCGGGTTCTCCATCTCGTGACGCAGGAGCTGATACACCCAGTCCAGGTCGGCCGGCGCGTCCACCAGCGAGAGGAGGGAGTGCACGAAGAGACGCAGCCGTTCCTCGGCGTTGCTCCCCTCTGGCGCGTCGCGCGTCCCGTCGTGCGCCCCCTGCATGAGCGAGATCGCCCGGTCGATGACTTCCGAGTAGAGCCCGAGCTTTCCGGCGAAGTGGTAGTTCACGGCGGCGACGTTCGCACCGGCAGCTGCAACGATGTCGCGCACCGTCACCTTCTCGAAACCGCGCTCGGCAAAGAGCCGAGTGGCCGCCTGCAGGAGGCGTTCACGCGTGTCGACATCCGACGCGACGGAGGCGCGTACGGCGCTCACAGTTCCCGCTTGAAGAGGAGCGCCGCGGCACCCATGGTGATGCAGGAGAAGATGGAGAGATACGCGAGATCGCCCCCGATCGCTGCGAAGCCGGTGTTCTTGAGGAGGAGGCTCTTGAGCGCGTGCACGCCGTAGGTGAACGGATCCACCGCGGCGATCGCTCGCATCCACCCCGGGAATGCCTGCTGCGGATAGACGGCGCCGCTCGGAAAATAGAGGAGCGTGTTGAGCACGCCGAACATCGCGCGCGGGAGGAGCGGGTCGTTCATGCGCACCATGATCAGGAACATCATGCTCACCAGCGCGATCGACGACAGCGAGATCACCACGAAGAGGCGCACGAGTCGTATCGGGTCGAACGGGTTGGGCACGCCAGCGATGAGCGAGCCGATCGTCATGAGCACGGTTCCGGCGATAATCGCCTTGAGCGCTCCCGAGAGGTTGAAGCCGAGGATCAGCTCGAGGCGCGTCACCGGCGTGACGAGGTATCCTTCGTGCAGCCCGCGCGCCTTGTCGTCGATGTAGATGATCCCGCCCCCGATCATCACCATCATGAAGATCGACATCACGATGGAGCCGGGGAGGAGATACTGGATGTAGGGGACGAACGGATACATCTCCACGAGGTCGAGCGACGCGCGCGACGACAACCGGTGACTCGAGGCCTCGGGCTGATTGAAGACCTGCACCATCCCAGTCAGCGTCGACGAGAGCGCCACGCCGACGAAGTTGTCGGTGTTGTCCTCGACGAGCGCGACCTTTGGAGAGAGCCCGGCGAGGGAGCGGCGCGAGAAGTCAGCCGGGACGATCATCACGCCATTCAACTTTCCGTTGCGCAGCGCGGTGAGCGCATCGCCTTCGTCGTTGTAGGGGACCATCGTGAAGGTCGCCGCATTGGCCGTGACCGCGTTGGCCAGCTCCCGCAGCCGTACGACGGCGACCCCGTGGTCGTGGTCCACCAGCCCAACGTTCAGGTGCCGCACGCGACCGCCGAAGGCGTAGCCGAGGATGATCAGCTGCACGATCGGGAGGAGGAGCGACATGATGATGAGCGCCGGGCTCTTGGTGAAGCGGCGGAGGTCGCGCTCCACGATCGCCCACATGCGTTCCATGGCTAGCGCCTCCGCAGGTTGGGCGAACGCTCGGCCATCGACTGCTCCTGCAGCGCGTCGCGGAGCGCGTGTCCCGTAAAGTGAACGAAGACGTCGTCGAGCGAGGTGCTGGAGACGGCGAGCGATTGTACTTCCACGCCGGCCGCTGCCGACTCGGCCATCAGCGCCATCGTGGTTTCGGGGCCGCGATCACTCGTTATGCGGTAGACGTGCCCGGCGTTGGAAACGGCGGCGACCGCCGGAAGCCCGCGCAGCCGCTCCCCCCACCCCTCCGGCTCCGCCGAGAACGAGACGTCGAGCGTGTTCTCGCCGGGAATCGCCGCCTTGAGCCGCAGGGGAGAGTCGAGCGCCTTGAGCTCGCCGTGGTCGACGATGGCGATCCGGTCGCAGAGGCGATCAGCTTCGTCCATGTAGTGCGTGGTCAGGAGCACCGTGAGGTCGCGCTGCTCCTTGATCCGGCGCAGCATCTCCCACACGGCGGCGCGCGAGACGGGATCGAGACCCGTCGTCGGTTCGTCGAGGAAGAAGATGCGCGGCTCGTGCACCAGTCCGCGGGCGATCTCCACCCGGCGCCGCATCCCGCCGGAGAGATTCTTCACCGGCTTGTCGGCCCATTGCGTGAGGTCGACCGCCGCGAGGAGCTCGGCGATGAGTGCCCCTCGGCGTGCGCGTGGGACGCCATAGAGTTTCGCGAAGATCAGGAGGTTCTCCTCGGCGGAGAGCTCGAGATCGCTGGTGAGTGCCTGGGGAATCACGCCGATGGAGCGCCGCACGCCGTCGGGGTCGAGCACCACGTCGTGCCCGCCGACGATCGCCGTCCCGCTGGTGGGGCGCACGAGCGTGGTGAGCATGCGAATGAGCGTCGACTTGCCGGCACCGTTAGGCCCAAGCAACCCGAAGATCTCCCCCTGCTCCACGTCGAAGGAGAGTTCGTTGACAGCGGTGAAGTCGCCGAAGCGCTTGGCGATCGCACGGACCTCGATGGCCTTCATGCGCCGGCACGCACCGGGAGAAGTACCGTCGTCGTCATCCCCACGGCGAGACGGCGAGCGCTGTTGTCGAGGCGCACGCGGATCTCGAAGGTGCGGATGTCGCGCTTGGTACGGCTCACGTCGCGCTGCGTCGCGAAGTCGGCGTCGACGCCGCGAAAGGTCACCACGCCCTTTGCCGTCTCTCCCCACGGGAGGCGCACGCTCAGCGAATCGCCGATCTTCACGCGATCGATGTAGGTCTCCTCGACGTCGGCGCGCACCCAGAGTTGATCCGGGTCGATGAGGGTGAGGATCGGCTGTCCCGCCGTGACGACCTCTCCGGCACGAACGGCGTCCACATCGATTATGCCGGCGATCGGCGCGCGGATCTCGCGATAGGCGAGGCGCACGTCGGCCTTGGCCGTCTGCGCCGATGCGGCAGAGCGCTGCTGGCGAAGCGCGGCGACCGAATTGCGCCTGGCGGCGAGCTGCGCGGCGGCTCCCTGCGCGAGGACGAGCGCCGAGCGGCGTGTCTCGACCTGCTTCACGGCGGCGTCGTATCGTGCCTGCGCGACGGAGAAAGCGGTACGCGCCTGGTCGGCCTCCTGCGGCGAGGCACCACCGGTAGACAGGAGTTTGTCCTCGCGCTCGCGGTTGGCGCGCGCGTTGGCAAGCGTGGCGTCGGCTTCCTGCTGTTGGGCCAGCGCGGCGTCGAGCGCCGCTGTTGCCTGCCGGATCTGCTGCTCCGTCTCCATCGACTGGTAGCGCAGGTCGGCCTCACCGGCCTGCACTTGCGCTCCCATCGCGCCGGCGGTGCTGGCGAAGTAGTCGCGGTCGGCGGCGAGTTCACCCGGCGCGAGCTGGGCGAGGAGCTGGTTTGGCGCTACCGAGTCTCCCTGCGCGACGAGGAGCTGGGCGACCTGTCCCGGGATCTGGGCGCTCACCACGACTTCGTGGGTGGTGACGATCCCGGTGAGGGCGAGCGTTCCGGCGGCGCGCCGGTTCCACCAGATGGAGGTGGCGATGGCGGCGACGGCGAGGGCCGCGAGGAGGACGAGCCTGGGGCGTTTCATGGGGAGGGGGATTGGAACAGTTGATTCAAACAACTGTTCGAATCGAAGTCAATAGACGCCCGAGAGGCGGGGAACTACGGTGGGATTGGCACCCGCCCGGACTCGAGCACCGAGGCATGGCTCGACAGGAATCTCGACGGTACGGAAAGGAAGCAGCAGATTCTCCCGGCATCACTCACCCCCGTACCCATGCTTCCCGTCGTCGCCGTATCCGCCTTCGGTGTCTTCGCTGCCGTGGTGCTCTGGTACGTACCGCGATGGCAGGTAGCGACGCTCGGCCTCACGGGATCCGAACGGTTCGACAAGGAGAACGAGGCTCGGCGCACGCTCGCGCAGGTGCTCGCCGGGCTCTTCTTCCTGTTCACGGTGTTCTTCACTTGGCGCTCCAACGATGCGGCACAGGACAAGTCCTTCACCGAGCGCTACGCGTCGGCCGCGGCGCAGCTTTCCACGAGCGCGATGTCGTCGCGGTTGGCTGGTGTGTACGCGTTACACAGCCTGTCGCAGGATTCGCCGAAATTTCGATGGCCGATTGCTCAACTGCTCACCGCGTTTGTGAACGACCGAGCCGCCGTCGGCACCCGCTTGCCCTTCGCACTCGCCGAGCGTTGTGGCCAAGGGGCGGCTGGTCCGGACTACGAGTACGCAACGATTCGCTGCATCTGCGCGACGATGAGAGAATGGAACGCGTCGAATGCGCCCACTGCTCTCGCTGGGGACGTTCAGGCAGCGCTCACGGTACTGACGACCCGCGATAGGACCGACGAGCCGCGCGCGGGCGTCCTTCACTTTTCAAACGTCAACCTGGCCTTCGCCGACCTGCGAGGAGGAAACCTTTCGAACTTCGCATTCGACAACGCCGACCTGCGGTCTTCGGATTTCCAGCACGCCGCGGCCGACTCGCTCACTTTTCACAACTCGCTGTTCGAGGGAAGTTCGCTCGCCACGACGCGGCTCACGAACGTCACGTTCAGCAACGCCTCACTAGCCGACGTGACGTTCTATCAGTCGAACCTGACGAACGCGTCCTTCACTGGCTCGTGCATGGCACACGCCCTTCTCAGCGAATCGCGAATGCCGCGCGCGAGGTTCGTGAGTACTGAGCTGGTGGGTGGACTGTTCGATCAGGCAGATGTGAGCGGCGCCTTCTTCGAGTTCGCGCAGCTCGACAGCGCCGTATTTGCGGGAGCGAACGTTGAGTCGGCGGATTTCCGACTCACGCACGGTCTCACGCGTGCTCAGTTGGACTCTGCGCGCGTCGCACGAGGAGTCACCTTGCCGTAGGTTCGTTCTCGTCGCCGCTGCTGTGCTGGAGCAACGGCTACGAGCGTTCTACTTCGCGCCGTCGAGCCATCCCCCCGTAAACCCCGCCCGCTTGAGCCCGCGCACGATGTACGGATTCTGTCGCAGCGTGCGCCACACCAACTCGCTCCGATAGTTCTCGATCATCGCGACGATCGGCCCCTGATCGATGCCGAGGTAGTCGTTGTCGAACCAGCCGAGCGTGGGGTCGATGCGCCCGTGGCGCAGCGGGAGCGGTTGGGTGAGCGTGGGGTTGAAGGCGTCGAGGAAGCCGTACTGCTGATAGAGCTGCGCGCCGTATCGCTCGCGCATCGCGCGGATTGCGGGCATCACGATTTCCGGTGCGAACGGGAGCGACGCGGCGGCCGCGGTGGGAGCGATCGTTCCGTCGTCGCGGATCTCGGTGGCGGCGGCGCCCCGCGCCCAGTACGTGTGAAACTCGCGCGACCGCCCCGCCACGGTGAACGTCGAGTCGAGCGGGCCGTCGCTCGCGGTGAGTCCCCAGATGTCGGCACCATAGCCAACCCACCCGGCGGGGTTCTCGATCGCATAACGACGCTGCGAGATCGTCGCCCGCCGCGAGTTCTCGAAGTAATCGATCCCGCGCGCGCGCATGTAGGCGTCGCGAATGCCACGGAAGTCGATGAACATGTGCGAGTACTGGTGCCCGAAAAGCGGCTCGAAGTTGACGTGCGTCTCCCCCTGGAAGGTGCGCCAGGGATTGGTCGCCGTGTACGCCGGCCAGGCCGCCGAATCGATGGGGAAGGTCGGCGAGCCTAACGCGAGGACGTACAGGATCATCGACTCGTCGTACCCCTTCCAGTTGCTCGGCGAGTAACCGTCCTCGGGGCGCCAGCGGTGGTTCACGAACGGGGGGGTGGGCTGCATCCACGTCCACTCGACGCGGCGGTAGAGCGAGTCCGCGTAGGCGCGGATGGCGATGTCGGTCGCGCCTGGCCCGGCATAGTACGATTGGCAGAAGAGCACCCCGCCTAACAGGAGCGAGGTGTCGATGGTGGAGAGCTCGACGGTCTCGAAGCGGCTTCCCGTCGACATGTCGAGGAAGTGATAGAAGAAGCCCTTGTAGCCGGCGATCCCGCTCGGCGCCGCACCCTGCGGCGCCTGCCAGAAAAATCGCAGCGTATTGAGCGTGCGCTCCGCCGCCTGCTGCCGCGTGATCCATCCTCGCTCGGCGCCGATCGGATAGGCGGTGAGCGCGAAGCCCACCGCCGCAACACTCGAGAACGACGGCGTCGGCCATCGGTCGGGGGTGAGTCCGGTCTGCGGGTCGGAGCGTTCCCAGAAGAAGTTGAAGGTGCGGTGCTGGAGCGAATCGAGGAGGGCGATATCGGCGGCGGGGAGCGTTGTGCGCGCCGGCCCGGTGACCTGGACCGACGCGCAGGCACCCGCCGCCGCGCACACGGCAACGACGAGAAGTCGCGACCGTGTGCGCATCGATTGCAACGTGCGCATCACCTGCCGAGGGTGCGGAACGCCGCGATCACGGGCGTCCGCTGCCTAACGGCTGCAGCCCGTACCGCGCGCCGATCTGGAGGCGACGTCCGAGTGCCGCGCATCCCGGCTTGTTGTAGTTCGCGTTCGGCGACCCCGACGTCGGGTTGATCTGCGCATCGTAGCAGCCGAAGTTCGCCGTATTGAAGGCGTTGAACAGGTCGGCGATGATGCTGATCGACTGTCCGCTCGCGACCGTGAACCCCTTCTCGAGACGAAGGTCCATGTTCTGGGTGTTGAAGACGTGGCCGATGCCGAGGAACGGCTTGGTAGGCGGCGCGTATACGTAGGTCTTCTGCTTCCCGAAGTCGAAGCCGGCGCTGGCGTCGGTCGCGTTGACGGTGAGACCCGACCCGAGGCTCACGATGCTGCTGAAGCGGAAGCCGGCCGGGAGGCGCACGACGCCATTCGCCACGATCGTGTGCGTCTGGTTGTTCGGCGCGCGACGCCGTGGCAGGTCCGAGACCGTCGGGTAGTGATCGTCGAAGCCCCAGAAGATGTCCTGGCTCTGCCCCTGCTCCTCGCTGCGCGCCAGCGTGTACGAGAGTGCCCCGCCGAACCGATCGCCGCCGCGCATGGGGCGCTCGAGTTGCAGCTGCATGGCGTCGTACCAGGTGCGCACGTGATCGTCGGTGATGAAGACGGTCTTGTAGTTGGGACCGAGCGCATCCCACGGCGTGGCATGGATGAAGTTCATCCCGTTGTAGCCGCGGAGCCCGTTGTAGCTCACGGTGAGCAGCACATTGCCGATCCCCTGTCGGATGCCGGCACTGAACTGGTAGGTCTTGGGGGGCTTGAGGTCGTTCTTGACCAGGAAGATCTCAGGGAGAGCGGTCGCCTGCGTCGCGGCGCGCAGCGTCGCCGGATCGTAGTAGCTGTCGTTCCAGGCGAGGCAGTTGGGGCATTGCGTTGTGGGGCCCGTCGCGTTGAACGGTTGCACGAGCTGCTTGTATTGTCGGCGGAACTGCTCGTCGAAGAGCGTATTCCAGTAGTTGCGGTCGTAGTAGATGCCGCCGCCGCCAAACAGCACGGTGCGCCCGGTCCCGAACACGTCATACGACGCACCGATGCGCGGCTGCCAGGCACCGAGGAACATGGGGCGATCGCTCCGCCCGTTGGTGAGGAAGTTGTTGATCCCACCGAGCTGGTTGATCACGTTCACCTGCACGACATCACAGCACGTCCCATCGGACTTGAGCACCGGCTTGCCCAGCATGTTGAACTGGTTGGCGAGCGGACCGGTGAGCGAGTCGCGCAGCGGCTGCGGCGTGACGTAGCTGTTGTTGATCATGTTCGTCTCGACGTCCCAGCGGAGGCCGAGGTTGAGCGTGAGCTTGCGCGTCACGGCCCAGTCATCCTGGATGTAGGCTCCGATCTGCTGGTTGTTCGAGGAGATCGTTGGATCGCCATATCCGAACCCCGCCTCAAACGGGCGCGACCAGTTCTCGTCGGAGCGATAGCGGAACTCTGGATTCCCCTGGATGTTCTTGACCCCCTCGTAGTGGAGGAAGTCGACCGAGACGCCCCCCTTGAAGACGTGGTCGCCTCCGAGCTGCACGCCCGAGCGCGTGAGGTCGTTGCGGAGCGAGAGACGATTCTGCGTGAAGCGCTGGTCGGTATCGCGTCCGCCGATGCGCAGGAGGCCGAAGTAGTTCTTCCCGATCACATCGATGTTCGTCGGCGTCGGATTCCAGCGGAAGAACTGACCGTTGATCTGCGCCTCGTTGAGCCAACGGTCACCGGCGTACCTCCAATTGGCAACCCCGGTGTAGGTGTTCACCTTGAGATTTTCCGACGACTGATACGACGTCTGTCCGCCGAAGCCGCGGAAATCGGTCTCGTGACGGATGTTCGTACTGATGTCGAAGGTGCTTCGTGCCGACTTGGCGTAGGTGAGCTTGGCGAAGCCGAGATTCTCGCGGAACTCGCTGGTGAACTGTCCCTCGTACTGCTGCAGGTTGAGGGAAGCGGGGGCATTGGCCGCATCGCCACCGAGGAAGACGTTCTGCGGCTCGTTACGGGCGTTGAGTTCGTACGTGCCGAAGAAGAAGAGCTTGTCCTTCACGATGGGACCGCCGAGCGATCCGCCGGCCTGCACGCGGGAGTAGTTCGGATCGGCGCCGCCGCGCGACGCCGTGAACGCATCCTTGGCGACAAAGTTCTTCCCGATCCCGAAACCGAAGACGTCGCCCTCCCAGTTGAGTCCACCGCTCCGTGTCGTGGCGGTGATGATTGCACTCGACGCCTTCTGGTATTCCGCCTTGTAGTTCTGGGTGATCACCCGGAATTCCTGGACGGCCCCCTGCGGAAAAGGATTCCCCTTGCTCGCATCCTGCCCCGCGACGCCGCCACGGAGCACGTCGTTCTTGTAGGTGGCGCCGTCGACGAAGAGGTTGACCGCTTCGGGGGGCTGTCCGCCAGCTGCAAATGTCTTGTCGGTGCTGTTGACGGCGGACGGCGTGATCCCCGGGACGAGCTTGGTGAAGTCGAGGAAGTTGCGGTCGGCCGACGGGAGGTCGCGAATCTGTTCGCGCGTCACGTTCGACCCTACCTCCGACGTGCGCGCCCGCTCGGTCGCTTCGGCGCTCACCACCACACCGGCGAGTTGCGTCGCCGTCTGTTGCATGACGAGGTCGAGCGTGACGATCTCGCCGATGGGGACCTGTACCGAGCGCGTCTGCACGGAGTAGCCGAGCCGCCGCACGTTGATCTCGTACATCCCGGGACGGAGCCCCGCCACGTTGTAGAAGCCGTTGGCGTTGCTACGCGTGGTGCGTTCGAGCCCCATCTCGACACTGCGTGCGGTGAGGATCGCATCGGCCAGCGGCGCGCCCGACGAGTCGCGAACGTAGCCGCGAACGGCGCCTGTTGTTGTCTGCGCCGAAGCGGCGGTCGAAAAGAGGAGCAGCGAGCACAGCGGCACGAGCGTCGCGCGGCGTCGTTGCGCGAATCGTGACCACGGCCGTGCATCAACCTGTCTGGACATGCGATGGTCCTCCTGTTGTGCTTCATTTGTATTGGCACGCGCCGACGTGGTCGGCGTGGCGAACCCGTTGGTAGTGTCTAATACGTTAGGGTGCTCGCGCGCGCGCAAGTCCAGTGTGCCAGTACGTGCGCGCACGAACGTCGCTCGTCAGGCGGCGTGATGCATACGTGTCCGCGCGTGCCGCGCCTGACGAGTGGCGGGGCCTTGCAAGTCCTTCGCGTGCGTTGCTGCCTGACGAGTTCGCTCGAACGAGCTGCCAGGCGCGCGGGCTATCACTTTCGGGCGATATCCACATACCGAATGCAGGGGAGAGCCGTTCGCGATGGCGCGAAGTGGCCCGCGCTGTGCGAAGGCCGCGTGAAGACGCAGGGCGGATGGCGCCAGCCGGCGAGCCTTCCGCACCTAGCGCCCGAGTGATCCCACGGGAGAAGGGAGGGGCCAGGCGCGGTGCTGGCCATGAACGGTCGGACGTCCCTCGCCCGCCGCACGGGGAAGCGATCGCGCGCGCGCCGTGCTATGATTTCGCGAGAACGGCCGGCCGAGGGGTGCTGCGCGCCCAGGACCGGTCCTCCTCACCGACATTGCAACTGCGCCCTGGACGGTTGCTGGCGGCGGTGCGTCCCGCTCGCCTTCCGCGATCCGTCTTGTCCTGGTACCAGCGTCCACCACTGCGTCGTGCCTCAGCCAGACACCACATACGATGCCATCGTCATCGGCTCCGGAATTTCCGGCGGCTGGGCGGCGAAGGAATTGTGCGAGAAGGGACTGCGAACGCTCGTCCTCGAGCGCGGGCGCAAGGTCGAGCACCTCAAGGACTATCCCACCGCGAATCTCGCCCCGTGGGAACTCGCGCATCACGGTGCCACCCCGCGACGCCTGATCGAGGAGAACCCGCTGATCTCGCGCGCCGCCGGATACGGTGAGGACACCGCGCACTTCTTCGTGAAGGACGCCGACCACCCCTACGTCCAGGAGAAGCCATTCGACTGGATTCGCGGCTATCAGGTCGGGGGGAAGTCGCTCATCTGGGGACGCGCCTGCCAGCGCTGGAGCAAGCACGAGTTCGTCGCACCCGAGAAACTCGGCTATGGAATGAACTGGCCGATCACGTACGACGATGTCGCCGACTGGTACACGCACGTCGAGCGCTTCATCGGCGTCTGCGGTGCAGCTGACGGCCTCGAGGCGATGCCCGACGGAGATTTCCTCCCGCCGTTCGACTTCAACTGCGCCGAGTTGCACCTGCGCGATGCACTCCGCGCCAGGTACCGCGACCGGCACGTGGTGCAGGGGCGGTGGGCGCACCTGTCGCAGCCGAAGGAGATTCACCTGCAGCAGGGGCGCGGCACGTGTCAGGCGCGCAACCTCTGCATGCGCGGCTGTCCCTACGGCGGCTACTTCGCCTCGAATTCATCCACGCTCCCGTGGGCCGAGCGTACCGGCAACCTCACGATGCGTCCCGATTCCGTCGTGCACTCGATCCTCTTCGACGAAGCGAAGGGGAAGGCGACCGGCGTGCGCGTGATCGACGCGCACACGCACGCCACGACCGACTACTTCGCGCGGGTGATCTTCGTCAATGCGTCGGCGCTCAACTCGAACCTCATTCTCCTCAATTCCACATCGACGCGCTTTCCCAACGGTCTTGGAAACGATCACGGGATCCTCGGCCGATACATCGCCCACCACAACTACCGCACCGGCGGGAGCGGGACACTCCCGGGCTACGAGGATCGCTACTTCTACGGACGCAACCCGACCGAGTGCATCCTCGTGAACTTTCGCAACCTGGGAAAGCAGGACACCGACTTCGTCGGCGGCTACACGACCTTCACCGGCGGTTACCGCACGCGCGGCCTGCCTGACGAGTCGCGGGTGGGAGGCGACTACAAGGACGCGCAGACCAAGCCAGGGCCGTGGGGGATCTACATGTACATGCAGGGGGAGACGATCCCAAAGATCGAGAACCACGTCCGCTTGCACGACACGCTCAAGGACCAGTGGGGGATTCCTCGCCTCGTGACCTCGGTCGGTTACGACGACAACGACGAGAAGATGATCCGCGATTGGCGCACGCAGGCCGAAGAGATGCTCGGCGTCGCCGGCTGCACGAACGTCGAAACGCACGACAATCATCAGGCGCCGGGGCTCGACATCCATGAGATGGGGGGATGCCGCATGGGGAAGGACCCCAAGACCTCGATGCTCAACGAGTGGAACCAGATGCATGCGGCGCCTAACGTCTTCGTGACGGATGGGGCCTGCATGACGAGCACTGGAAACCAGAGCCCGTCGATCCTCTACATGGCACTCACGGCGCGCGCCGTCGATCACGCGGCGTCCGAGATGTCGCGACAGAACCTGTGAGCGCGTCGATGAACGATCATCTCCCTGCCGAGTCCGTGCACCGCTTAGATCGCCCGATGAATCGCCGAGCCGCGATCGCCGCGTCGGGTGCAGTCGCAGCGAGCAGCTATCTCGCTGCGGGCGTGCTCCTCTCCGCGTGTAGTCGCGAGGCGAAAGACGCATCCTCCGAGTCAGCAACGCTCGCTTCGGACGACGTGGAGCTGATGGTGCAGCTCGCCGACACCCTGCTCCCGACGACGCCGTCGTCACCGGGAGCGGCGGCCGCTGGCGCTGGTCCCGTCATGTCGCTCCTCCTCACCGATTGCTACGAGCGGGGCGCGGTCGCGCGCATGCGCGAGGGACTCGCGGCGGTGCGCACGCGATGCGAGTCAGCCTGCGGTGGCCCATTCGTCAAGCTCTCACCGAGCGAGCGCGAGAAGTTCGTGAAGGAGATCGACGCCGAAGCGGTTGCGGCTGGCGACACGCACTGGTTCCACCTCATGCGACAGCTCGCGCTGCAGGCGTACTTCTCGACCGAGACGGGGATGACCAAGGCGCTGCGCTACATTCGCGTCCCCGGCCACTGGACCGGCTGCATGCCGTTGGAGCCCGGCCAACCTGCCTGGGGCTGAACGCAGCGGATCACTCGCACATCACTTTGCACTCGTACGGAGATCGCTCGTGTCCAAGGTAAAGATCGGAATCATCGGCTCGCGCTTCCAGGGGGATTGCATCGCGCATGCGGTGCGCATGATGCCCGAGGAGGCAGAAGTCGTCGCGGTGGCGTCGCCGACGCCGGGAAACGCCGAGTCGTTCGCCGAGCGTCACCAACTCGCGGCGCACTACACGGACTATCGCGAGATGCTGCGCGATCCGTCGATCGAACTCGTCTCCATCACCGCCCCCAACTATCTGCACGCGCAGATGACGATCGATGCGGCAGCTGCAGGCAAGCACGTCGTCTGCGAGAAGCCGCTCTGCGTGACGCTCGAAGAAGCCGATGCGATGCTCGATGCCTGTGCGAAGGCCGGCGTCCTCCTCATGTACGCCGAGGAACTCTTCTTCGCGCCGAAGTACGTCAAGGCGAAGCAGATGGCCGACGAAGGTGCCTTCGGTCGCGTGCATCTCGTCAAGCAATCGGAAAAGCACTCCGGCCCGCACGCCGAGTGGTTCTGGGACGTGAATCGCTCCGGCGGCGGCGCGCTCATGGATCTCGGCTGCCATGGCATCGCCTTCTGCTGGTGGTTCCTCGGCAAGCCAAAGGTGAAAAGCGTGTACGCGCAGTTGTCGACGCAAGTGCACGGTGCGCGCACCGAGGGCGACGACGAGGCGCTCACCATCATCGAGTTTGAAGGGGGCGCGACAGGGGTCGTGGAGAATTCGTGGACGAAGCCCGGCGGGATGGACGACACCATCGAGATCTTTGGCGACAAGGGTCAGACGTACGCCGACATGCTGATGGGGAACGCGCTCCCGACGTACTCCGAAGTAGGATTCGGCTACGCGGTGGAGAAGGCGGCGACGACGCAGGGGTGGACCTGGCCCGTCTTCGAGGAGCACTGGAACTACGGCTTCCCGCAGGAGATGCGGCACTTCGCGCGCTGCGTGCGCGGGAAGGAGACGCCGATCGCCGATGGGGAGACCGGACGCGTGGTGCAGGAGGTGCTCTACGCCGCGTATGCATCCGCTGGACTCGGGCGCAAGATCGCGATGCCATTCCGTCCCACCGGCGTCGCCCGCCCGATCGATCTGTGGAAGAAGCCGGAGCTGGCGCAGGCGGCGCTTTGACCCGACTCGCAACATCACGCTAAGCCGACCGAACAGCAGCAGATGCCGAAAGCCCCCATCAGAACATTCGCGACTCCCGAGGTGCTCGGAGAGACGCTCGCCCGCGAGATCCTCGAGCGCATCGCCGCCGCACACGCCGCCGGGCGTCACTTCCTCATCGGCATGCCGACCGGGCGCACGCCAAAGCCGATTCTTGTCGCGATGGCGGAGCAGCTTTCCCGCCAGCCGCAATCGCTGCGGCACGCGACGCTGGTGATGATGGACGAGTACCTCGTTCCCGCCGAGCACGGGATGCGGTATGCCCCTGCTGAGGCGCCGTGGTCCTGCCACCACTTCGCCCGCGCCGAGATCCTCGCGCGCCTCAACGCCGTCCTCCCGGCCGAGTGCCGCCTCGACGACGAACGGATCTGGTTTCCGTTGCCGCACGACCCGGGAGAGTACGAGCGGCGAATTGCGGCTGGCGGCGGGATCGATCTCTTCCTCCTGGCCTCCGGGGCGAGCGACGGACACGTCGCCTTCAATCCACCAGGGAGTGCGCGGGAGAGCGGTACGCGCATCATCCCGCTGTCCGAGGAGACTCGGCGCGACAACCTGCAGACTTTTCCTTCATTTGGGACGCTCGAGAACGTCCCGCACCACGGGGTGAGCGTCGGCATCGCCACGATCGTCGCGGCGCGCGAGGCAATCATGGTGGCCTGGGGGGAAGGGAAGCGCACGACCGTTGCCCGGATGCGCTCGGCGGACCATTACGCTCCCTCGTGGCCGGCGACCCTGATCCACGAATGCGCCAGCGGCCAGATCATCGTGGACGAGGCTGCCGCCGGGTGACGGCGGAGTGGGTCGTTGGTAGGAATCGGGTGATGCGAGTTGGGCGGCGAGCGGCCGATACTTCCTCCCAATGGCCCCGATTCCGCCGAGCCTGCCGTGACACCTCCTTCTGAGCCCAGTGATTCCACGCCCGTAGCAGCTGGCGGCGACCGGTCGTCGCTGTCGCCGGTGGAGTTGCGGCTGCAGGCGATCCTGGCCGACAAGGACTTTCCGGCGATTTCGACGGATGCCCTCGAGGCGCTGCGAAAGGTTCCGGACAGCGAGACCTCGATCCAGCGGCTCGCCAACATCGTCCTGCGCGACTACGCGCTCACGGTGAAGGTGCTCCGCACCGCGAACAGCGCGCACTACCGCCGATCGGAGAAGCACATCCGGAGCGCGGCGCACGCGATGCTCCTCCTTGGCGCCGGCACTGTGCGCAACCTCGCCGGCTCTCTCCTCCTGTTCGAGCACTATCGCACACGCTCGCACGGGCTCAAGGAGCTGATGCTCCTCTCGCTCCTCACGGCGAACCACGCGCGCGAGGTCGCGATGCGGCGCAACCTCCCTGATCCCGAGGAGGCGAATCTGTGCGGGATGTTCCGCAACCTCGGCGAGGTGCTCATCGCCGCGTACTTCCCGCGCGACTATGCCCGCATCCTCAAGCGCATGGAGGAGCGGCACGCACCGCAGCCCACCGCGGCGTTCGACATCCTCGGCTTCCGCTTCGAGGAGTTGGGGGAGGCGATGGCGCGGCATTGGGGAATTCCCGAGAGCGTCTGCGGCGCGATCCGGTCGGCGAGCGCCCAGTCGTCCAACGATCTCCTCGTGATCACCGCCTTCGCGCACGACCTGACCGCCGCGGTCTACCGTCGCGAAGCGGACGCAACGCGTGACTCGGTCGCTGAAGTGCTCAACCGCTACGGGCGCCGCCTCAAGCTCACGCGCGAGGAAGTCGGAGAAATCCTCGAAGCCGCGATGCGGGAGACCAAGGCAACGTTTGCCAGCGCCAATGTGTCGCTCGATGCGCTGACGCTGCGTCGCCAGCAACTGCAGGCGCTCGAGGCGTTAGGCACCGGCGGACAGGACGCAGTCGGCAGTGACGATAGTGCCGACGTGGAAGAGCTTCACCGCACGCCTGGTCCGACCGCACTGCGCGACGACCTCGCCGCGGAGGTCAAGCGCATGGCGTCCCCGGGTTCGGGAGAGGATCTCAACAAGGTCATCCTGATGACGCTCGAGGCGGCGTTTCGCGGTGGCCCGTTCACGCGCGTCATACTCTGCCTCATCACTCCCGATCGCAGCATGCTCAACGCGCGCTACGGACTCGGCGCGGGAGTCGAGGCGGCGCTCGATCGCTTTTCGTGCGAAGTCACCTCGCGCACGAGTCCCATCGCACAGGCGATGAACCCGCCGCGAAGCATCGCCGTGCCGACCGAGCGCGACTTGTCGCCGACGGAGCAGCGCTTCGCGCAGAGCGTGGGGGCGGCGAGCTGGTTGGTGGTCCCACTTGTCGTGGGGCACAAGCCGCTCGGCACTCTCTACTGCGACCGCGATGCCTCGTCTCCTCCGCCGGACGCTGCGACGGTCGCATACGTGCGCTCGCTGTGCCAGGAGGTACTCGCGGGAATTTCTGCACGCAGCGCAACAGAGCAGACCAAACCGGAGACAGCGACCGCGGAGTACAAGCGCGACGCGGTCTTGAGAATCTTCGCCGGCGAGTCGCTCGATGACGTGAGTGCGTCGCTCGGTGTGGCGGTCCCGCTGCTGGAGCGGTGGCGGCGCGAGTTCCTCGAAGGGGCGATGGCGAAGCTCAGCGAAGGATGAGCGAGAGGTGACGCCGCGCGCTGCGTTCGAAAGCAGCGCGCGGCACGATGCCGCCTACTGCACGCAGCGCGCGTTCGGGTCGCGCTTGGGGGCGTCGACGAAGGGGCGGTGATCGAGATTGCCGACCAGGAGCGCCACCGACTGCGCGAACTGTCCCACCCGCGCCATCACGTCGAAGTCGGCGTACTGCGCTTCGTCGGTGACCTGGTGATAGTCGGCGTGCTCGCCGCGCGAGATCGCGACTGCCGGGATGTCGTAGCGCGCGTAGCTGTAGTGATCTGCCCGGCAGTAGTACTGTAGGGGGTGCCCCGGCTGGTTGTACGTGAGGTTGAAGGTGAACGGCATTGGGAGCTGCGCGTTGGCGCGGTCGATCAACTCGCCGTATTCCTTCGAGAGCCTACCGATCCCGATCATCTCGAGATAGGTCGGGCTCCCTTCGGCCAGGTCGATTGCGTTGCCGCGCGCGACCATGTCCATGTCGAACTCACTCACGATGGAATCGCGCGGCACCGTGGGATGATCGGTGAACCAGCGGCTCCCGAGGAGCCCTTCTTCCTCAGCGGCGTGCGACACGAAGAGCACCGAGCGCTTGGGGCGCGCCCCTCCTTTCGCGAGCGACTCGGCGACTTCGAGCAGGACGACCGTGCCGCTCCCGTCGTCGTCGGCGCCGTTGCGGATGGAATCGAGGCGCGGCGGGCGGATCGCGCGCAGCGAGTCGAGCGACTTGCGAATCGCGCTCCACTCTGCCGGTGTAGGTTGCCGCGGCGGTGAGTCGGCACCGAGCGGGCGGGTAACGCGGTTCACGACCCGCAGCGAATCGTGATCGACCGGGGTGTGATCGAACCCGACGTGGTCGCTGTGCGCGGTCAACGCAACGTAAGTAGCGGCGAGTTCGGGATCGCTCCCCGGGAGCAGGGCGACGACGTTGCGCGCGGCGAAGGGGAGCGGGAGGAACTCGACCGTTCCTCGCCCGTGCATGGTCTCACCGAGCGCTCCCGGTGCGACCGAGGCGAGCGAACGCCCCATCATGCGGTCGGCCGCTGCGTAGGAGACGTAGAGGCGTCCCGGACCGCTCCCCGTGCGCGAGGTATCCGTCGTGACGCGGCCAGCGGCCTGCGCCGCCGCGAACTCGGCGGGGAACTTGTCGAGTACGGGGAGCGCGAGCGCGGTCGCCGAGGCGAATCGGCCAGACTGCA
This sequence comes from Gemmatimonadaceae bacterium, assembly GCA_044225935.1. Taxonomy (GTDB): domain Bacteria; phylum Gemmatimonadota; class Gemmatimonadetes; order Gemmatimonadales; family Gemmatimonadaceae; genus SCN-70-22. The sequence goes on along the minus strand of JBGAHX010000004.1, from coordinate 49,313 downwards.
ACACCAGCTGCATCGCTTGCCACTGCGCGGAGGTCGGCGCCGAGAAGACGACGACGCGGTCGCGTGCCTGTTCGCTGGAGATCCACGTGGATGAATCCATCATCGAGCCGCCATAGACGACGCGCTTTCCATCAACCGGGCGAGGGGACGAGCGGAGCTGTCCGGGAATGTAGTCCTTCTCCAACCGGAGCCGCGTGCCGCCAGCTGCAAGCGGGGCGCGGGGATCTCCCTGCATGCGGAAAAACGGGATCTCCTGGAACCAGGTCCCGTTCTCGCCCGCCGGCTGCAATCCGGCGCGCTTGAACTCCGCGGCGATGTAGTCGGCGGCGAGGTAGTTCCCGCGCGAGCCGGTCGCGCGCCCGCCCATCGAATCGTCGGCGATGAGGAAGAGACGCGCGCGGAGGTCGGCAGCGGTGATTGCCGGAACTGTTGCCTGGGCGGCAACGGTGTGCGCAAGCCCGACGGCCAGCGCCGCGGCGATGAGGATCGTCTGGCGTGCGAGCGGCGCCGATGAGGAGCGGTGTGGTGTCATGATGAAGTGGGAGTGGAGCTCAAGCGTCGCTGCCCATCGTTCGTCCTGCAACGATCGCGGGACGAGCCGTGCGCGGCGTGCGCTGCGCCGACGGTTGGCGCCCGCAATCGCCCATCAGGCTATCTGAACTCTTCGCGAAAGGCGTCAAACTGCGCACGCAAGTCGGCGACTTCGGCTCGGAGCGATTCGATCTCACGCTGCAACTCGTCGATCCGGCTCGTTCCAATCGACGTGTTGTGGATCGGGCCCGTGCCTTCGCCTGCCGTGTCCTCGTGCACGATGACTTCCCCGGCGAGCAGGTGTGCATAACGCGCCTCCTTCTGTCCGGCGCGCTTCGGAAGACGCGTCACCAGCGGGAGTGGGTCGCGCGTCATGAGCCGTTCCAGCACCGACTCCATGTCGACCGTGTCGGCAAACTCGGCGAGACGTGCGGTGCGCGTGTGCAGTTCGCCAGGCGTCTGCGGGCCCCGCAGCATCAGGACGCCGAGGAGGGCGATCTCGCGGGCGTCGAGGTCAAGTGCATCGGCGAGGAGATGCTGGTACTTGGTGACACGAGAGCCCGCCGGCTGGATCGCGCGGAGAAACGAGCGCCGCCGCAGTGTCACGATCGCTTCGTTCACCGTGTCATCGTCGAGCTGCATGACCGGGTCGCGATTGGTCGTCTGGTTGCACGCCGCCGTGAGCGCGCTGAGCGAAAGCGGATAGTTGTCCGGAGTCGTGACGGCCTTCTCGGCGAGCGCACCAAGGATGCGCACCTCGACGTGGGTCAGCGGGGGATTCACGGGTGTCGGGGCGAGGGAGAAGAGGGAACGTGGGAATGTACGCCCGGTCGGCGCGCACGCAGGAGGGCCAGGCGAGCGGGAGCAGCGGGCGACATGGGTCACTCGACCCATACGCGCCTCCGGTCACAATACGAGCTTCCCCAGGCTCGCTTTCTTGTCGCCGCTTGGAACGCCGTCTACGTTCATCGGGCCGAGTGATCGGTTCGACGTCCGCCCCTTCTTCTGCTGCATGGAATCGCCGCCGCCTGTCTCGCACGCCGCCCCGATCCCTGCGGACGACTCGCCGCCGCCGTCGGACGAAGGGTATCGCGCCATCTTCGACGCGTCGAACGACGCGATCTTCCTCCACGATCTGGAAACGGGGGCGATCCTCGACGCCAACCGGCGCGCGTGTGAGTACAGCGGAGTCACGCTCGAGCAGCTGCAACGCGACACACTCTCGGTGATCGCGAATGGCCCTCCGCCGTTCACGGCGGAGCGCGCCGTTGCCTTCATGCAGCGCGCGGCGCACGGCGAGCCGGTGCGCTTCGAGTGGATGACGTTTTTCCCGGGAACGACCGACGAATTATGGACCGAGGTCTCCCTCCAACGCGTCACCATTAACGGCAACGACCGGCTCCTCGCCATCGCCCGCGACATCCGCGAGCGCAAGGCGGCCGAACGCGCGCTGCGTACGAGCGAGGAGAGCTACCGGATGATCTTTCGTCATTCGTCCGATGCGATCTGGCTGCACGACATCGAGACGGGGGAGTTTCTCGAGGTCAACGACGCCGCCTGCGAGATGTACGGTTACTCCGTCGAAGAGACGAAGCGGATCGGCGTGCAGGGGTTGAGCGCCGGGATCCCCCCGTACACCATCGCCGAGGGGTACGCGTACATCCAACGAGCCGCAGCGGGAGAGCCACAGCGCTTCGAGTGGTTGGGACGGCACCGCGACGGGAGCGACGTCTGGGGAGAAGTGCAACTGCGGCGGGTGACGATCGCCGGTGTCGATCGCATCCTCGCCACCGCGCGCGACATCGGCGCGCGCAAGGCGGCCGAAGCGGCGCTCCGGCAGGCGAATGAGGCGCTCGAGTGTCGCGTCGCCGAGCGGACCGCCGAACTTGGCGCGATCAATTCGGCGCTCGCGCTCGAGGCAGCGGAACACGCCAAAGCGAAGGAAGCAGCAGAAGAAGCGAGTCGCGCGAAGAACGAATTCCTCTCGCGCATGAGCCACGAGCTGCGGACGCCGATGAACAGCATCCTCGGCTTCGCGCAGCTCCTGGGACGCGCCGATCTCCCGACGCAGCAGGCCAAGTCGGTCTATCACATCCTCAAGGCGGGGCGACACCTCCTGCACCTGATCAACGAGGTGCTGGAGATCGCGCGCATCGAGGCCGGGCGCGAGAATTTCTCGCTCGAACCGGTCGCCCTCGCCCCGGTGCTGCAGGAGGCGCTTGGTCTCGTGCGACCGCTCGCGCACCAGTTCGAGGTCGAGCTGCGCGAAGGGGTCTTTCCGCGAGAAGCGTTCGTCCGCGCCGACCGGCAACGCCTCGTGCAGATCCTGCTCAACCTTCTCTCCAACGCGATCAAGTACAATCGCCCCGACGGCCACGTGCGCGTGACGTGTGCGACAGGTGGAGAAGGGCGTTGGGTCTTGCGCGTGGAGGACAGCGGGCACGGCATCCCGCCAGGGCGGGCGGGAGAACTCTTCTCGCCGTTCTCGCGGCTCGGTGCGGAACAGACGGAGGTGGAGGGAACCGGGCTTGGCCTCGCCCTCTCGCGTCGGTTGTGCGAGGCAATGGGGGGCGAGCTCTCGCTCGAACGCAGCGACGAGAATGGCAGCGTCTTCCGCGTCGTCCTGGTCGGTGTCCCCGATCCGTTGCGTGCGCTCGAAGAAACCGGCGGACACGCGGCGGTCGTCGCGCCGCATCGCGAAGTCACGCTGCTGTATGTGGAAGACAACCTCGCGAACTTGAGCCTCGTCGACACCATCCTCATGTCGCGCCCGGGGTGGCGCACGATCCCCGCGCTGCAAGGGCAGCTTGGCGTCGAGCTGGCACGCGAGCACGTCCCCGACGTGATCCTCCTCGACTTGCACCTGCCGGATATTTCGGGCGATGAGGTGCTGCGACGGCTGCGGAGCGACCCGCGAACCGTCGCCATCCCGGTCGTCGTGGTGAGCGCCGACGCAACGTCCGGGACGTTCGAGCGCCTGCGCAGCGCCGGCGCCGACGCCTACCTCACCAAACCGATCGACATCGACGAGTTCCTGCGCGTGGTCGAGCGCTTCCTCCCCGATCCCGGGCGCTCGCGCGCATGAGCGGTTCCATTCGGCGCGCGGCGATGCGCGAGCGCCTCAAGGCTTCGACCATCCTCATCGTCGACGATGAGGAGGCAAACCTCGATTTGCTGGAGGCCGTGCTCGAGGGAGAGGGGTACACCTCCCTGGTGCGCGTCGACGATCCGCGCACGATCCTGGAGACGATCGCCGAGCGCCGTCCCGACGTGGTGCTCCTCGATCTGCACATGCCGCATCGCCACGGGCTCGACGTGCTGCGGGAGCTGCAAGCGACGCTTGGGCCTGACGAGTTTCTCCCCGTGCTCGTGCTCACCGCCGACGCGACGCCGGCCACCAAGGAGCGTGCGCTCCGCGCCGGCGCGCACGACTTCCTCACCAAGCCGTTCGATACGATCGAAGTCGCGCTTCGCGTCGAGAATCTGCTCGAGACGCGTCATCTCTACGCCGACCAGCAACGCGCGCGGCGTGCCGCCGAGGAGGCCGAAGCGCGTTCGGCGCTTCTCGCCGAGTGGAGCAGACGACTCGGGGGAAGCCTCGACGCAACCACCGCGCTCGCACAGCTCCCCGGTTTGCTCGTCCCGCGCTGGGGCGACGCCTGCGTCGTGCTCGGCGGGGGCGACAACTGCATCGTAGCGTCGGCCACTCGCGACGGGAGTTCGATTTCGGACTCGGCACGCGACGTCGAGGCGCTCGCGGCCGTGGCGCGCGCCGCAACGCGCCGAACGGAGGCGGGGCGTGACGCCGTGCAGCTGACGACGCACGCCGGAGGATCGATCGCGACCGTTCGCGTCGCCGGTGGTATGCCGGGAGCCGGTGCGTCGGTGGCGACAATCGTCCTGGCGCGCAGTGGCGACGCGATTCCGCCGGAAGTCGAGTCGCTCCTGCTCGAGGTGGCGCGCCGCGCCGGCCTCGCGATCGAACGCGCACGGCTCTTCGCCGCCGCCGAGCTGGCCACGCGCGAGCGCGAACGCCTGCTCGCGGTAGTCGCGCACGACCTGCGCAATCCACTCTCCGTCGTGGCGATGTACGCCGAGATGGTGCGCGCGGCGCGAAAGGGGGCGGCCGAGGAGGAGCCGGGCGACGAGGACGACCCGATGTGCCAGGCGCTCGAGACGATCCATCGCACAACCACCGGGATGCAGGCACTGGTCGAAGACCTGCTCGACGCGGCGACCGTACACGAAGGGGCACTCAAGCTCCATCTCGAGGAGCACGATCCCGCTGCACTCTTCGCCCAGGCCGAGCAGATGCTCCGTCCTCTCGCCGCCACCCGTGGTGTCACGCTGCTGGTCGTCGGGGACGCCGAAGAGACAAACGCGCGCGTGCGTGCCGACGCCGGTCGGCTCGGGCAGGTGCTCTCGAACCTCGTGGGGAACGCGATCAAGTTTTCGCCGCGGGAGGGAACGGTGCGTGTGAGTTGGTCGGCGGGCGGGAATGGCCTCACCGTGCGCGTGACCGACGAGGGGGAGGGGATCGCCCCGCACGCCCTCCCGCACCTATTCTCGGCGTATTGGCAAGGCGACGGCACCGATCGCAGGGGGGCCGGGCTCGGGCTCTGGATCGCCCGGGCGATCGTGGAAGGGCACGGCGGCGAGATCGGCGTGGAGTCGGCGCCGGGGCGCGGAGCCACCTTCCGCTTCACGCTCCCCACGCGTCCCGAGCCCCTCCGCTGGACCGACTGACGCCGACCGGCCTCGCCGCTCGCGAAACTTTCCATCAAACCATCCGTTTCCAGCAAGTGTCTTAGGGAAGACTCTTGCCGGAGATCGAATGGCGCTGCTCAAGGGAACGCTCGACGTGCTGGTCCTCAAGACGTTGTCGTGGGGGCCAATGCACGGCTACGAGATCACCAGCTGGCTCGAAGAGCGCTCGAACGGGCGGCTCGACTTCACCGACGCGGCGCTCCTGCAGGCGCTGCACCGCCTCGAGGAACGAAAGCTCCTCGCCGCCGAGTGGGGAGAGACCGCCAACGGACGCCAGGCGCGCTACTACAAACTGACGTCCGCCGGGAGGGCGCACCTTCGCGCCGAGACCGCCGCGTTGCTCGAACAGTTCGGCGCGGTAAGCGCGGTGCTCGCGATCGCATCGGCAGGAGGGTGATGCCGATGTCACCCCGCGACGACGAAGGTCGCGGAGGGATCCGACGCGGCGTGCTCCGCCGATTCCGCCTCCCGCTCCGCACCGATCGCCAGACAAACGACGACGCGCATGCCGAGTTGCGCGCCTTCCTCGACGAACGCATCGCCGCGCTCGTGGCGCGTGGCATGTCGACCGCCGATGCACGGCAGGAGGCGCAGCGCCGCCTTGGCTACTCCTTCCATGAAGCAGCGCTCGTGCTGCAACACTCCGCCCGAACCCGGGAGCGACGCTTGACTGTCCGCGAGTTTCTCGACGACCTGCGCCTCGATGTGCGCTACGCGCTTCGTACGCTGCGCCGCGACCGCGCCTTCACGCTATTCGCCCTTCTCGTTTCGGGGCTCGGGATCGGCGCGTGCGTCACGGTCTTCAGCATTGCCAACCGTGTGCTCATCCGCCCGCTCCCGTTCCGAGATCCCGGCGAGTTGGCGTGGATCGCCAACTCCGGCTCGGGTGGGCTCTCCGGCGAGACGGTGCAGGCCTTCACGCTGCGCGACCTGCGCGACGGCTCGCGCGCCTTTCGCGAGATCGGTGGCTACGTCCCGTTCTACGATGTCGACAATACGGCCTACACGGCGAAAGATGAAAGTGCGCGCCTTACCGTGATCCAGGTGACGCAGAACTTCTTCCCGGTGCTTGGCGTGAGCCCGATGCTTGGCCGGTCGTTCACGCCTGACGAGGCGACCGGGACCGGCGCACCGGCGGTGATGGTCAGCTACCTCACCTGGCAACGACGCTTCGCCGCGGACTCGGGGATCATCGGCACATCGGTGATCCTCAACGAGCAGCCGATCACGGTGGTGGGAGTCTTGCCGCCGACGTTCGACTTCGGCGCGGTCTTCGCGCCGGGAACGCGCATCGACATGTTCGAGCCGATACCGGTCGACGAGCAGGTGAACCGCTACGGTAACATGTTCACGATGATTGGTCGCCTGGCGCCCGGGGCGACGGTCGCCGCCGCGTCGAAGGAAGTCGAGGCGATCGCCAAGCGCATCGATGAGGAAGATTCGCGTCGCAACGATTTCACGCCGCAGGTGACGACGCTCAAGGAGCGTGTGAGCGGACGCTCGCGCCAGGCGCTGGTCATCCTCCTCGTCTCGGTCGCAGTGGTGATGCTCATCGTCTGCGCCAACCTTTCGAATCTCCTGCTCGCTCGCGGAAGTGCGCGCGAGCGCGAAGTCGCCGTACGCGTCGCGCTCGGCGCGGGGCGCGGGAGACTCATGCGGCAGATGCTCACCGAGAGCATGGTCCTCGCGCTCGGCGGCGCGCTGATCGGATTGCTGCTGGCGGTGATCGGGACACGCGCGATTGCCGGGATGAGCGCCTTCGATCTCCCGATGCTGTCGCAGGTTTCGATCGACGGAACGGCACTCGCCTTCACGACCGCGCTCGCGCTTCTCGCCGGTCTCGCCTTCGGACTCGCTCCGGCGCTGCAGCTGCAGAGCGGGGCGATCCAGGGGGCGCTCAAGACCACCGGGCGCGGCGTCGCCGGTGATCGGCGCGGTGGCTGGATTCGCAGCACCCTCGTCGTCGCCGAAGTGGCGCTGGCCTGCGTGCTCCTCGTTGCGGCAGGGCTCCTTGCCCAAAGCTTCCGCAACGTGCTCGACGTAGACCTTGGATTTCGTCCGCAGCGCGTGGCGGCGATTCGCGTTGACCCCGCGCGCGAGCAACGGCAGTCGGCGGAGCGCTTCGTCTCCTACATCAACGAGGTGCTCGAGCGCTCGCGCACGATGCCCGGCGTCGAAGGGGTCGGCTTGTCCGACGGGCTCCCCCTACGTGGCAATCGGTCCTGGGGGGCCAAGAAGCAGGGCGATGCCGACATTCCCGAGAACTGGCCGAACGTCTTCGTACGCATCGTCTCCGAAGGCTACATCGGCGCGATGGGGATGCGCCTGGAGCGCGGGCGCGACTTCGTTGCCGCCGACGATCCGAAATCGGAAAAGGTCATCATCATCAACGAATCGCTGGCGAAGCGCCTGTGGCCCGGGACGGAGGCGCTGGCGCAGTTGATTGTCACCGACACCGTGCGCCGCGTCGTGGGGATCGTGCACGACGTGCGCCTGCTTGCCGTCGATCAGGAGAGCGGCTTCGAGATGTACCTCCCATTCCGGCAAACGGGCGACTTCGGCGCGGTGAACCTGGTCGTTCGCTCGACGCTCCCGCCCGAGTCGCTCACCGAGGCGTTGCGGGCCACGCTCAAGCCGGTGATTCCCAATCTCCCCACCAAGCAGTTCCAGACGCTCGAGACGATCGTCGACCACTCCGTCTCGCCGCGCCGCTTCACGACGATGCTCTCCTCCGGCTTTGCGCTGTTTGCCGTGGTGCTGGCGCTCCTCGGGATCTACGGCGTGGTTTCGTACACGGTGAACCAGCGCACGCAGGAGATCGGGGTGCGCATGGCGCTCGGCGCGAAGCCCGGCGGATTGCAGCTGCGCATCGTCAGGCAGACGGTGGCACTCGCTGCGGTGGGAATCGCGATCGGGACGCTGAGCGCGTGGGGGGCGTCGCAGTGGTTGGAGGGCGTACTCTTCGGCGTGCGTTCGACCGATCCGGTCACCTTCGCCGTCGTCGCGCTCCTCCTCACCGTCGTGGCCGTTGTCAGCGGCTACCTGCCGGCGCGCCGCGTGTCGCGCATCGATCCGCTCGACGCGCTGCGCTCGGCAACCTGAAAACGCGAGCGCCGCGCCCAGGCATCGGGCGCGGCGCGTGGGCCACACACATCCCTCGGCGCCATCCGCCTCCACACGCGGGTGGCGCCGATCGATTGTTCAGGCCTTGGAGAGCGCGACGACGCGTTCCTCGGCCTTCTGACGCTGCGCGACGGCAAACGTCGGTTTGGTTTCGTCGAGGAACTGCCGGTAGAGCGCCAGCGCCGACTTGGTGTTGTGCGCGTCATCCTCCGACAGGGCGCGCGCATACGTCATCATTGCCTTGAACGGCGAGACCGCGGGCGTCGATGAGGCAACATTGCTTCCGCTCGAGGTGCGCGGCGAGGAGCCGGTCGACGACGGCTTGCGGTCGCGCGTCCCCTCGGGCTTTCCCGGGAGCTTGAGGCCCGCGTTGAGCTTGCGCGCCAGCTCGGCGATCACGTCGAGTACGTCGTCGGCGTTGCCATTGGTCGTCTCGACATGTTCGACCTCGGAGGTTTCCACGTTCACCGAGCGTGCGTCGAGACGCAGCCGCCCCTTGCGATCGATGAAGAATCCTCCAACGATCATGTGCTGGGCGCCGAGGAGCTTCCCGATGCGTGCGGAGGTGGCGGGGTCGGTGCGCTTGTCCTCGGCGAGCTTCTGTTCCTCGAGGATCTTCTGGAGGGCGTCGCGCTCGATCACGCGGATGCGCGGGTTGCTCTGCATCTCCGTGATGAGGATGTCGGCCATCCCCTTCTTCATCGGCTCGTAGTCGTCGTGATCGACGAGCGACCCGTTGTTGAAATACATGATCGCGACCGTCGGGGCGTTGGATCCCCCCTGCGCGACGGCCATGGTCGGGGCGGCCAGGGCGAGAAGCCCCGCCAGCAGCGTCGCCCGGGAGTGGCGATGTCGGTCGGCGAGTCGTCGTGTCACGCGCTCCTCCGAGCAGTGAATGGTGGAATATTGTAACCGAGGCGATTCCACGTTAAGTGTCGGGACTCACTTCTCCGCTCTTCATGTCGACAGCGAAAATCTGCCTGCAATGCGGCTCCGAATACGACGGGAGCACGTTGTTCTGCCCGCGCGACGGGAGCGCGCTCAAGCTGGTCGATCCGGGGAGCACGATGATCGGCCAGGTGGTGGCCGAGCGTTTCCTGGTGCACAAGGAGTTGGGGAAGGGGGGGATGGGGCAGGTTTTCCTCGCCGAGCAGGTACGCATCGGGCGGCGATGCGCGCTCAAGGTGATACGCGAAGGGCTCGTCTCCGATCCCGATGCCGTGCTCCGCTTCAATCGTGAGGCGTCGAACGCGGCGAGCATCTCGCATCCGAACGTGGTGCAGGTCTACGATTTCGGTGAGAGCAAGGACGGGCTGATCTTCCTCGCCATGGAGTACGTCGACGGCGAGTCGCTCGGCGCGCTCCTCGCGCGCGAGGGGACGGTGGCGCCGCTCCGCGCCGTGTCGATCACTGCGCAGGTGGCGAAGGCGCTCACCGCCGCGCACGACCTCAAGATCATCCATCGCGACCTCAAGCCCGACAACGTGATGCTCGGGCGCGATCGCGACGGCGGCGACGTGGTGAAGGTCGTGGACTTCGGCGTGGCGCGCGTGATGGATGCCGCCGACCAGAAGGTGACGGGGACCGGGTTGGTGATCGGGACGCCCGAGTACATGAGTCCGGAGCAGTTCACCGGGAAGCCGATCGATGGGCGGAGCGACCTCTATTCGCTCGTCCTGATCCTCTTCCGCATGCTGACGGGAACCCCCGCGTTCGACGCCGAGGGAGCGCGCGAGGCGCTCGAAGCGCGATTCTCGCGTCAGCCCAAGCGGTTGGCAGCAGCAAATCCGCACATCGCCTGGCCGCCGGGTCTGCAGGAAGTCATGGACCGCGGAATGGCGCTCAAGGTCGAGGATCGGTATCAGACGGTCGAAGCGTTCGCCGATGCGCTGGTGGCGGTCACCTCGTACTGGCACCCGGAAGACGACCGTAACGCCGGGAGCTTGACCACCGATTCGTCCTCGATGTTCGGCGGTAGTACTCCGTCAGGCGCAAGCGCCGCGGTCCCCGCGCCGCCGCGTGGACAACCGGGGGGCGCGACGGCGGCGTTTTCGTCAGGCGCTCCGTCGAGCGCCGCGTCGGTCTCTTCGCCGGTCGCTTCGTCGCCGACTCCCGCGCCGGCGGTCGGGGGGGGGACGGATGGTGCGAGTGCCACTGCGCCGGGGCTCCGGTCGTCGTCACTCGCTGCAACTCCCCCCGCGTCGTCGCCGGAAGTCTCGGCACCTTCCGAGCCAGCAGGGCGGCGTGGCCCGGTAGTGTGGGTCGCCGCACTCGTGGCCGTGGTGGTCGTCGCGCTCGTGGCGACGCGCGGGATGTGGAGCGGCGGAGCGAGCGATCAGGGGGGCACGCAGGCACCGCCGGCTGCAACGACGTCGACGCCGAGCGTGTCGCCGGCAGACTCGCTGGCGTCGCGCCGCGATTCGACCGCCGGTGTCGCCACGCCGGATTCGGCGACGCCCGGGGGCGATCGGCGCGTTGCGGCTGGCGGTGCGGGGAGCGAGAGCGAGGGGACGGTCCCGGCCAGGAAGGACTCCTCGGCAGGGCGTCCGTCGGCGCAGTCGACGACGGAGGGGAGCGAGGGCGACGAGTCGGCGGAGAGCGGCGCGATTCGCGCGCAGCTCGCCCGCCTCAAGACGCTCACCGACTCGAGCGCCTCGCCGGCACAGGCGCGCGAGGCGTTGCGCCTGGCGGGAGGGATCCACCCGGCCACGCGCGAAGGGCGGGTGGAGCTCAAGTACCGCACGCTCGAGGCGAACATCCTCCTCGACCAGACGGCAGCGGTCTGCTCGCTCCTCTCACAGCTCCGCTTCGAGGCCAAGGGGACGCGATTCGAGGAAGCGGTCGCCGCCTACGGGGCGGTGGCGCAGGAGAGCTGCCCGGCGCGTTAGGTGGCGACTATGGCCACTTCCTCTTGATCAAGCCGTTGAGCTTGTTCTTGGCCTTCTGCTTCGTGCTGTTGGAGGCGCGCCGCTTCATCTCGTCGTACGTGACCTTCACCACGACCGAGTTCGGGTACTTCGCGACGACCGGCGCCATCTTGGTCAGCGCCCCGGCGTAGTCGCCGGCGTCGGAGAGGGCGATCGCGTTCGACATCCCGATCATCGCATCGATGTCGTCGACCCGATTCGACTGCTGGCGCGCGTCGAGCCTCGCCTCTCCCTCGGGCGACAGCGCAACGTCGAGATCTTTCACCAGCTGGCGCGCGAGCTTCTGCTGCAGCTCGAAGAAGTCGTCCTCCTTCCCCGTGACCTTGGCCGACTTCACGATCGCCCCGGTCTCGACGCGGATTACGCGCGTGTCGATGCGCATCTGCGGCTTCACCGTGGCGAGCGATCCGGTGACGATGTACTGCGCACCTGCGAGGCGCCCGACCTTCACCGCCGTCGTCGAATCGAAGTAGCTCGAGTGCTGCAGGTCGATCTCGTGCGTCACGTCGGCGAGACGCTCACGCTCGACCATCTGGATGTCGTCGACCGACGACAGGTCGGTCGTCATCATCGCCGCCATCCCGCGCCCCAGGTGGTCGTACTCGGTGTCGCCCGTGTTGTTGTCGAAGGCGAGGACGGCGACCGTGCGACGCGGCGCGGCCGAGTGCGGAACGCGATCGCCATGCGGTCTGGCGGCGGGGAGTACTCCGTCGAGCGCGAGGCAGAGGAGCAGGTAGGGGAGCCGCATGTCCGAAATGAAAGTGCGCGCGCACGGCGCTGTCAAAGGGTGTGACCGCCCCTTCGCAGTGCCCTTGCGCGGCGAGGCACTGTCCGGCCTGCCGGGCGTGGGACGAAGTGGACGACCCGGGAAACGACACGAGGCCCGGTGACGATTGACGCCACCGGGCCTCGGCATGTCACATGCGCCATGCTACGGTGTGAAGGTCCCCTGGCGCTGGGCGATCCGGAAGATGGCGCCGTCGGTCAGCCCGCCCGAACCCGAGATCCACCCGGTCATCGCCACGTTCCACGAGGTGTTGACACCCGTGAGCATTCCCCAGGTGTTCTGCCACCCCCCTACTCCGGTGAAGTCGGGGATCGTCACGTCGAACGTGCCGGCGTTTCCGATGTAGGCCTGCGACATCGTGATCGACGTGGAGCGCGGCGAGCCGCCGAGCTGCGTGAAGTTGGTGCTCCAGAAATCGGTGTAGTCGGACTGCCGGACCGCCTGCGAGCGCAGGCGGGCGTACGGCGACGTCGCGGCGGCCGAGATCGTCGGCGTATTCATGTGTGCGCCGAGGGTCACCGTGCGGTTGGTCGGATCCTGGAAGGCCGCCGTGACCGAGCGGATCTCCGTGACCGCCGAGCCGGAGATGGTGGCGGCATTCGCCGCGAACGCCTGCACGTCACCGGCGGCCGTGCGAGACGGGGGCACGATGAAGACGTTGGCCGTCGACCCCGATGCCAGTGGAACCGCTCCGAGCGAGCCAAACGATTGCGTGCTGGTGATGAAGGTGTTGCTGACCGACACCTGCTCTCCCTGCGTGAGTCCGTTGATCGTGAGCGCCGTGGTCGTCGGCGCAAAGGCATCGGCACCCTCGAAGTCGACGGTTCCCACCGATCCCAGATTCGGCGGATTGAGCCCGCGCTTGATGAACATCTTGTTGATCATCAGCGGGTTCGCGACGTTGCTCACGTCGAAGGTGCTGCGCGTCCCGATGAGGTCGCGCGCGTCGGGAGAGACGCCAACGAGCTGGAAGTTCGGGAGGGCGAAGCTCGGTTGCGGCGTGGCGAATGCCGTCCCCATCGAGACCGAGACGAAGTCGGCGTTATTCACTCCGAAGCCGGTCACCGTCCCCGACAACGTCTTGAGCGTCTGCGTCGGGCAGTAGGTGCTGCCGCGGCTCCCCAGTTCTGCTGCGCTTCCGTAGGCGATCGTAAGCGCATAGTTGTTGTTCGCCTGCTGCGTGACGAAGGCGATGGCGCCGATGGTGGTGATGTTGAACGAGTACGAGTTGCCGGCCCCCGCGGTTTGCGCGGTCCACGGTGCGCTGGTGCCGCCGTTCTGCACGGCGAACCAGATGGGGATCGAGGTGAAGCCGGTGCAGAAGCGGAAGTTGACGTTGCCACCCGAGGCGATCGGGGCGACGGCCAGAGGAACCGTCAGCTGCACGGTCGCGATCCCGCTCCCCGACGCGGTGATGGTGAGTGTGTAGTTTCCGACCACGGCCGAACTCCCCGCGGCGACGGTCAGCGTCGAAGAATTCCCGGTGGTGCTCGTCGTCGAGAGGTTGGTGGTGACAGCGGTCGGGGCCCCGGAAACGCTGAGATTCACCGTCCCCGTGTAGTTTGTCCGCGTGATGGTGACCGCGCCGGTGATGATCCCACTCGGCTGCACGCTGAGGCTCGCCGGGGTGAGGGAGAGTGCGACGGAGCCGGACACGTTAGGCGCGGTGACCGTCAGTGCGATCTGCACCGTCCCCGCCGCGGCCTGGAAGCCAGCGCCCTGCAGGACGACGTTGTACGTCCCCGGCACCGTGGCCGCGGTCGCCGAGAAGGTGACGACGACCGACGAGGCGGCAGTCGGGCCCGAGGGGTTGTTGCTGATCGTTGCACCTGTCGGGAGTCCCGACTGCGCGGCGATGACCACCGTCCCGGTGAAGTTTGTTCGCGTGATGGCGATGGTGGTCGTTGCCGACGCACCGCCAGCCTGGATGCTGAGCGCTGCAGGTGTGGCGGTCAGCGAAATGGAGGGGGCGGCAGCCGCCGTCACCGTGAGCGCGACTTCACCCGTCACGGGAGTGACTCCCGTTCCCGACGCGGTGGTGGTGAGCGTATACGTCCCCGGCGTGACCGAGGCGCCGACGGTGATCGCGACGGTGAACACATCTCCCGCCGAGGTGACCGCCGTCGTCACGCCACTCGGTGCGCCGGAGACGGCGACGACGACCGCAGCGGCGAAGTTGGTGCGGGCGATCGTCGCGGTGTAGTTCCCGCTCCCGCCGGCCGCGACAGAGAGCGCGGTTGGCGCGAGCGTCATGGTGATCGCCGGCTTGGCCGTCACCGTGACGGAGACCGTCCCGGTCTGGTCGCTCAAGCCGCTCGCTTGTCCGCGGATCGTGAGCGAATACGTTCCCGGCGCGAGCGAGGCGGCGGCAGCGACGGTCAACGTCGTCGACGTGGTCGTCGACGTGATCGCGCTGGTAGAGAAGGAAGCGGTCAGCCCGGTTGGTGCCCCTTCGATCGTGAGGTTCACGGTCCCGGTGAAGTTTCCGGTGCGACCAATGGTCGCAGTCACCGAGGAGTTCGCCCCTTGCTCAACGCTGAGCGTGGAGGCAGAGAGCGCGACGGTGAATCCCTGGGGAATGGGCGGCGGATTCGTCGTCCCGCCATCGCCGCCGCCGCCACAAGCCGCGAGGAGCGCGAGGAGAAGGGGGAGGACGGGGCGGGCGAGTTGAAGCGGGGGACGCACAGGGACCTCCAGGGCGCGGCGGGATTGGGGCGGCGGGATCGGAAACGAGGCAGGGCTCGTCCCGCATTGCGCAGGAGTCACTCGGCGACCGTCACCGTCGGCACGCTTCGATCCCGAAGGAGGTGCACGCTCAGCCGCGCGCGCCCCATCGGATTCTGCTGCAGGTCGGGCGGAGTCGACGCGAGAGCCGGTCGCCCGATCGGCTGGCTATTCGTCGGCGGACCGCGGCTTCATCTTGTGCGGACTTCACACGCAGTGGAGATGGCGCGCCGGTGGCGGGAGTGCGCAGACCTCGACCAAGGGAGGCTGGACGCGATGGGGAAGGCACGAATGGAGACGTTCTGCGACGGCGTGGTGGCGATCATCATCACCATCATGGTCCTCGAGCTGAAAGTGCCGCACGAGACGACGTTCGAGGCGCTGACGCCGATCCTTCCGGTCCTCCTGAGCTACGTCTTGAGCTTCGTGTATCTGGGGATCTACTGGAACAATCATCACCACATGATGCACGCCTGCCATCGCGTGACCGGGTCGATGCTCTGGGCGAACCTGCATTTGCTGTTCTGGCTCTCGCTGGTCCCGTTCACGACCGGGTGGATGGGGGAGAACCACTTCGCGACGATCCCGGTGGCCGCGTACGGTGTCGTGCTCCTCATGGCGGGAGTGGCGTACTTCATCCTGCAGCAGCGCATCATTGCGTCGCAGGGGGAGAAGTCGGTGCTGAAGGAAGCGATCGGGATGGACTGGAAGGGGAAGCTCTCACCGGTGCTGTACGTGATCGCGGTGCTGGTGGCGCTGTCGATGCCGCAGCTCTCGCTCGTGATCTATGTGCTCGTGGCGCTCATGTGGGTGATCCCCGACCGGCGCATCGAGCGCGTGCTGTTGGCGCATCCCGGGTCGACGCATTCCGCTCGCTGAGCGGCCTGCATCGCTTGGAGCTGCGGGGGGGCTGGGTGAACTAAAAGCCTATAACCGCGGAGTCCGCGGAGAGCGCGGAGGAGTTCGGTGCGCGAAGCATGCACTCGGTGCGTACCAAAATGGAAATGCGTTTCTCCACAGAGGTCACGGAGGACACAGAGACAGTGAAAGGTTGCGGAGAAGGGCGCGAACTATTGCTACTCCGCGCTCTCCGCGTTCTCCGCGTTCTCCGCGGTTCAAAGCTCTTCAACTGCAAGAAGGCAGAACGACACCCGCGGAGCGCGCCCTCAGCTACCTCCGTGCCCTCTGTGATAAAGAGCAGTTGACTTTGCGACCCGGATAACTCTCGCCGCGACGCACCGCGCTCGCGCCCCTAACCAGCGTAGGTATACGCGAACCCCGCCTTCTGCGCGCGCTGCACCGCGACGACGCCGGCCGGCGCCATGCGCGCCTTGGGAATCAGGTTCGCCCCCAACTCGGCTTCGATCGCCTTGGCGTTCCCCGTCTTGCCGGCGAGGAGCTTGGCGACGAATTCGGTGGCGGCGCCGCAGACGGCGAATTGCGCGCCGTGCGCGGTGATCCCCGGGATGTTGGCGCCCGGCTCGTCCTCGATCAGGTCGTGCAGGAGCCAGTTTCGCGTCGCCGGCTTGTTCGTCTTCGGATCGTTTGCCTTGAGCATCACCGCCATCTGCGGGTACTTGGCCCACATCGCGTCGGTGTAGCCGAACGGCGTCGCCAGGTGCCGGAAGCAGACCACGACGCTGTTCTGTGCGTCCTTGGTCCCGAGCTTGTCGGCGCTGAACTTGATGAGGTTGCGCGCGAACATCACGCCGTCGGGGGCGCTGTTCGGTCCTGCGCAGTCGTAGAGCGACTTGTACGCGCCGGTCATGCTCCCGAACCAGCGGTCCATGTCGTCGTCGAGCGTGGCCGCAGCTGCAACGGAGGGGAACGCCGACGTTCCGCTGACCGCCACGCCGAAGGCGCTGACACCGGCGGCGAGACGCGAGAGGAAGGAGCGGCGGTGGACGGTCAGGTCACGCATAGGACGCCTCGGAGAGAGGGCGGCCGGGGCGCGTGCGCGGATACGCACGCGGGGGCCGCGATGAGGTGCGGCGAAGGAGGGGAGCGATCGGCGAGACGACGTCGAGCGGCGCGCAGCGAGGAGCGCGAAGAACATGCACGTCCGCGCCGGTGCGTCAACCGCTTCGTGCCGTGCACCTTCCCCCATGCCCCCATCTGCTCGCCACTGGGACCGTCCCGGCGTGCGTCACCCCCGGCACCGTACGCTGCGCTGCCGCCAATCGGATTGGCGACTGGGACGGCTCCTGGAAGCGCTCCTCCCTCCCCGCCACGAAAGCGGAGAGGAGGGAGGGTGACGTTCGGCGGTTACGCGAGCGGCTGGGAACTACTTGGCTGCCGCCATCGTCGAGTCGCGATAGGTCACCCGCCCCCCCATCATCGTCAGGAGGACACGCGCCTTGGCGATCCGATGCGGCGCAACACCGAACAAGTCCTCCGACAGCACCACGAGGTCCGCCGCCTTCCCGACGGCGAGCGAGCCGGTGTTCGCCTCGTCGTCGCCGGCGATGGCACCGCCAATCGTGTACAGCCGCAACGCTGTCGCCAGGTCGATGCGTTCCTCGGGAAGCCACGGCGCACTCGTGGAATCGTCGAGCGCCAGGTGGGTGATCGCGACCTGGATCGCATCGAGCGGGTTCATCGATGAGACGGACCAGTCGCTCCCCCCCGCCACCATCGCCCCGGTCTTCACCATCGAGGCGATGGGATACTGGTACTTGGAACGCACCGGCCCGAGCCGCGGCTCCGTGAGGTCGCGCATGTATGAATCGAAGTACGCCCACAGCGGCTGGAACGACGCGACGACGCCGAGCTGGGCAAACCGCGGAATGTCGGACGGGGCGAACAGCTGCAAGTGCACGATCACGTGCCGCGGCCCGGCACCACCGTCGATCGCATGCTGCTTCTCGAACGCGTCGAGCGCCGTACGAATCGCCCGGTCGCCAATCGCATGCACGTGCACCTTGAAGCCCGCCGAGTCGAGCGCGTGCACGAGCGAGTCCATCCGCCCCTGCGACGCGTTGAGCTCCCCGAGATAACCGGGGCGATCAACGTACGGCTCGAGGAGCGCCGCCGTCTGTCCCTCGATCACGCCGTCCATGAAGATCTTCGCCCCCACCGGGCGCACGAGCCCGCGCGTGTAGCGCCGCCTGAGCGAGTCGAGGTGTTGCACCTGCTCGGCTCCCTTGTCGAGATCGACGTGCAGGTTCACGAGCGCGCGGACCGGAAGTCGACCGAGCGAGTCGGCGCGCGCGTACGCCCGCACGACCTCTTCGCTCGCATCGGCTTCCTGAAGCGACGTGATTCCGAAGCGCACCGCCATGGCGACCGCGCGCTCCAGGCCACCGAGGTACGTCTCGTCGGTGTACTTGGGCATGTGATCGCGCACCAGGTCCTGCGCGCTCTCGCGCAGCGTTCCCATCGGCTCGCCGCTCGCGTCGCGCTCGACGCGCCCATTGACCGGATCCGTTGTCGCGCGCGTCACGCCAGCGAGTGCGAGCGCCTTGCTGTTCGCCCATCCTGTGTGCCCATCCGACGACGACAGGAACGCCGGGCGGTCGGGAACGAGCGAGTCGAGCAGCTGGCGCGACGGTGCGCCGTTGGCGAAGGCCGGGAGCGGGAAGCCGCCGCCACGCACCCAATCGTTAGCGCTTCCCTGCTTCGCACACTCCCCGACGATGCGGGTGACGTCGGCGAGCGATTCTGCCGTATTCAGGTTGCACTCGCCCAGTTCGATCCCTCCCGTCACCGGGTGCACGTGCGTGTCGACGAAGCCGGGGAGCACCATTCGCCCGGCGAGGTCGAGCACCTCGGTTTTCGGCGTCACGAACCGTGCGACACCGCTGTCGGCGCCCACGTATACGATGCGCCCGTTCGAAATCGCGACTGCTTGCGCGCGCGGGTTCGCCGAGTCGACGGTGTAGACGAAGGTGTTGCGGAGGACGGTGTCGGCGCCCCGTCCGTCGGCGCGCCCGCCGCACGCGGCGACGACGGTTGCGGCGGTCAAGGCGCCGGCGCATCGCCCGGTCAGATATCGCGAGAGCTTCACGTTCCCCCAAACCATTCGTAGCCGCGGTCGGACCAGTATCCGCCGTTGCGCGCCGGCAGGAAGACGATGCGCGTGAGGTACTTGGTGTTCTTGTAGCCGAGTTTCACGGGCGAGTGCAGGCGCGCCGGTGCACCATAGAGGGCGTTGAGCATGTGCCCTTCGCGCCCATAGACGATGATGGTCTGCGGATGCATCGCGCTTTCCAGGTCCCACGACTCGTGATAGTCCTTGTCGAACGACTGGAAGTCGACGTAGCCCGCGTCGGGGGTGACCTCCGCGAGCTTGGCGAGGTGCGACACGCGCACGCCGCGAAACTCGGCGCGCGCATTCCATCCCTCGACGCAGAAGTGGTCGACCCGCTGCGTGATGCCAGGGAGCGCCATGAGCTCGTCGAGCGAGAGTGAGAACGGGCGTCTCACCGCGCCGTCGATCTGCAGCCGCCACGCGCCGCGAACCGAGGCGTCCCACATCGGAACGCTCGGTGAGACGAAATAATGCGGAAAGGCGTCGCGGGTCAGCTGCGCGTTCTCGGCGACTCGATTGCGGGATTCGCTACTGAACAGCCAGCGCTCCAACAGTTCGTTGCGCCTCGTCGCTGCGCTGAGGAACCCCGACGCCGCGCGCGGTCCTTCGCTTCCGCATGCACCAACCAGGGATGCGCCCACCCCCGTCCCCAGCGCACCGAGAAAATGACGTCGATTCATGGGCTCGTCTCCGGTGCGGGGTGCGACGTCGCGCGCCGCCACACAAAGGGGCGCGCATTGCGCGCTTCGGGCGATTGGCGCTCGTCATAGCCGCCAGTGACGATCGAGCGAAGCGACCAGGGATCGACCGCGAACACCATGAAGACGTGGCCGAACGAAAGCACCACGAGGAGGACCATCACGACAAAGTGCCAATAGCGAGCCCACACGTAGCCGCCGAAGAGCGCGGTAAGCCAGTGCAGCTGCACCGGCTTCCAGATGGCGATCCCGGTGAGGATGGCGGCGAGCGCGAGCCAGGGAAGGGCGAAGTACGTCGCCTTCTGCAGCGCGTTGTGCTTCCCCTGCCGCGGATGATCCGGGCGCGAGAAGACGTAGAACCGCACCATCTCCCAGCTGTCGCGCAGGTCGCCGCGCCGCGGTACCAGGTCGCGCCACTCGCCATGCAGATAGATGAAGGCGATGTAGGCGAGGCCGTTGAGGACGAGGACCCACATCATCGCGAAGTGCCAGTGGCGCGCGCCGCCGAGCCATCCGCCGAAGGTGAGCCAGTTCGGTGCCGGGTGACGCCCGGCCGGAAAGCAGCAGAACGTCTCGCCACGACGGGCAAAAGCAGGATAGGCGTTGAAGATGCGTAGCCCGCTCGAGATCATCGCCAGCAGCGCGACCGCGTTGATCCAGTGCGTGAGCCGCACGATCCAGTGATGGCGAGTCGCTATCGGCGGATCGTGCGAGGGAGACAGAGGGGGACGGGGAGCGTCGGCAAGAGTCGGGTCCGGCATCCAGTCTCCTGTTGCGGCGTGTCGGGAGATCGGCGCGCGCCGATCGTCGCCCGGCGGCTTGAATGCCAGTCCCGGCAAATGAGTTCCCGAGATTGCCGCGACGCGCGCTGCACGGTGCGACTCTCCCGGAACCGTCCCCAATCGACACCTCCCGAGCGTATCCGTCAACGCGTGCGGACGGCGAGAGTTCACGACGGTGGCGCGTGCCGGTTGCGGACGACTTCGACGATGCGCGTCGCGAGCGCGCGCAGCCCTCGCTCGGGAGCACCGCTCTCGGCCGCAATCGGCCCCACTGCACCGATGACACGTCCGCCGCGCGTGTCCGTCACTTCGGCGAGAAGTTCGAGCCCACCCTGATCGCGATAGAACGTCCCGGAGACGAGGAGGCCGGCGCGCGCACTCGACACCAGCGTGCGCGTGCTCTGCGCGAGCGCCGAGTCCGATGCCGGGAGTCGCGGACGCTGTCGTGAGCCTAACGCGACGGTCGCGTTCACGATCTGCAGCCCGGTCTCCTGGGTCAGCGCGGCGGTGATCAGGTCGCCGGCGAGGGGGCCGATGCGAGACAGTGAGCTGTCCCCCGTCTCGTTGGCGAGGTCGGCGACGACGACGCGCTGCGGATCGAGCGTGCTTGCCGAGCGCGCGCGCAGGATTCCGAGCGCGCTTCCGATCGCCACGAGGAGAAGCACCGCCACGATCATCGTGCGCCGGTCGCGCTCGCGGTAGGTGAGTTCGACGCGCTCTTCGCGTGTGCGCGTGGTGACTTCGTCGAGCGCGGCACGGAACTGGGCGGCCCCCGGGTACCGATCCATCGCCTTGACGCTGGTCGCGCGCGCGATCACCGCGTCGAGCGCCGGTGGAACGTCGGGACGCAACGTGCGGAGCGAGGGGAGGGGATGCGCCAGTCGCTCGGCGAGGAGCGCGGTCGCCGTCGCGGCATGAAATGGGAGATCGCCCGCCAGCATCTCGTAGAGAACGAGCCCCAACGCGTAGATGTCGACGCGTGCGTCGATTGGCGCGTCGCCGAGCAGCGTCTCCGGGCACATGTAGGAGAGCGTCCCCACCACGCTGTCGGTCGCCGTCAGGTGCAAGTCGACGTTGTCCCAGAGGCGCGCGACCTGCGCGGCGCTGCTCTGCTTCCCGATCGAGTGGAGCGGCGCGGCGACGCCGAAGTCGGTGAGCACGGCGTGCCCCGACTCGACGAGCACGTTCTCCGGCTTCACGTCGCGGTGCAACCAACCGTTGGTGTGCAGGAAGGCGAGCGCCTCGGCAATCTCGCGCGCCAGACGAACCGCGTCGGCAACGGCGAGCGGCCCCTCGGCGATCATCGCGCGCAACGGCCGACCGTGCGCCACCGGCATCACCGCGAAGCGCCGCCCGTCGGCGAGCGTTCCGGAGTCGAAGAGCGGGAGGATGTTCGGGTGCCGGAGGCCGGCGACGACGCGGATCTCCTGGTCGAATCGTTGCGCCGCGCCATCGCTGCGCGACGCATCGCGGAGCGACGCATCGCGCAGCACCTTGATCGCCACGTCGCGCGCGTGCCGCGTGTCGCGCGCTCGATAGACGATCGAGTGCCCGCCGCTCCCGAGGATGCCAAGCAGCTGCAATCCGCGCGCGGCGAGCGAGGGATCGTCGCGCAGCGCGTCGGGGACGACGTGCTCGCTACTTCCCGACGAGTCCCGTGATTCCACCGGAAATGAGTGCGGCGACGTTGGCGAGGATGCGCGGCAGCGCGAGGCCGGCCGGCGTGGCGAGGTAACGCGGCTCCCACTGCGGATCGAACTTCTCCTTGTATTGACGCAGTCCCTTGAAGTTGTAGAAGTGCTCCCCGTGCCGGTACAACAGTCC
Source organism: Gemmatimonadaceae bacterium (assembly GCA_044225935.1). GTDB lineage: Bacteria > Gemmatimonadota > Gemmatimonadetes > Gemmatimonadales > Gemmatimonadaceae > SCN-70-22. The sequence goes on along the minus strand of JBGAHX010000004.1, from coordinate 27,120 downwards.
GCCGAAGCGATGCCAGCGTGGGGCGAGCGCGCTCCCCTCGAGTCCCGACAGCGGCGCCATGCCGAGGCTCATGCGCGCGTAGCCGTGCGCGCGCCCCCAGAGCATCATCTCGATGAAGAGGTATTCCATGACGCCGTGCGGCGCATCGCTCGCGTAGCGCATGAGGTCCACCGAGAGCTCGATCCCGCTCCCCGTCCAGATGTTCGCAAAGGCCACGAGGCGATCGCCCACGTACACGAGAGCGTGGGGAAAGCGCGCGAGGTAGTCGGGATCGAAGCGTCCGAGCGAGAAGCCCTTCTCGCGCGTCGACTTGGCCGACAGCCAGTCGTCGGAAATGGCGCGCAATTGGGGGAGCAGCGTCGGAACCTGCGCCGCCTCGACGAACTCCACGCGCGCACCGGCACGCTGCAGGTCGTTGCGGGTGCGACGAAGTCCCTTTCGCTTGCCGCCGTCGAGCGAGAAGTCGGCAAGCGGTACCATCGCCTCCTCGCCCATCTTGAGGAGCGTGAGCCCGAGGTCGATGTAGAGCGGGAGATGATGGGCGCTCACCTCGTAGAAGACCGGCCACCCGGCGTGACGGTCGGCCAACTCGCGAAAGCGCCAAGCGAGTTCTCGCAGCTCGGCTGGTGTCCCGAACGGATCGCCTAACGCCACCCAACTTCTCCCGCTCACGCCGTACATCAGGAAGCCCGCGCCCTCCTTGGCGAACAGAAGCTGTTTGTCGCCAAGGAGGGCGAGTGCGGCGGCGGTGTCGTCGATCTTCGGGAGTGCCGAGGCGACCCGGGCCAGCGCGTCGGGCGTCGCTACTGGGAGCGCCGGCTCCGCTGGCCGCAGGAGCCGCATCACCCCGGCAATCCCGAGGACGGCCGCGGCTCCGGCGCTCGCCCGCAGGAAGCGCGGCGCATCGCCGCGCGCGGCGAAGCGCCACCAGAGATCGTTGGTGAACTCGACGTGCTTGAAGGAGAAGAAGCCGACCCAGACGCACACGCCGACGATGAGCGCGATCGCTGCCCCCCATTCGGGGGTGAGCGGCTCGGCGAGAAGGGAGCTGGGGCGATAGAATGCGTTGCGGCTGACGGAGAGAATCGCGAACACCACGCTCAGCGCGACCGCTTCCTCCCAATCGAGTCCCTTGAGGAGCGAGGCGACGATCCCGACTGCTATCAGGACGCGCGCCAGGTGCCACGCCGCGTCGAGGCGGCGCGAGAGCGCCCACCCCAGCACCACGAGTGCGGCGCCAGCGATGCTCCCGGCAAAATGCGACAGCTCGATGACGCCGAGCGGGAGAACCCCCACCAGCGCGGTGATGCGCCCGCGCACCGCGGGCGTCGCTCCCGACACCAGCAGGATCACCCCGCCGACGATCGTCATCACGCCGACCGCCGCCGGGAGAAGCGGCTCCCCCCACCGCGAATACGACTCGGCGACAAACGATGCCGTGCGAGATAGGCGCGCGCGTTGCAGCCGGAACTCGTGCACCGAGAGGAGGACGATTGCGACCGCAAACGGGACGAGGTAGAAGACGGCGCGATAGGCCAGGAGCGTCCCGAGCATGGCCTCGGTCGACACCGCACCACCCAGCTGCAACACCATCAGTGTCTCGAAGACGCCGACCCCGCCCGGAACGTGGCTCACGATCCCCGCGGTCTGCGCGAGGAGAAAGACCGCGACAAATGCGGGAAAGCTCACCCCGTGCCCGGCAGGGAGCAGCACGTACAGCACCGACGACGCCAGCATCCAGTCGGTGATTGCCACCAGCACCTGGGCCGCGACCAACCGCGGCGGAGGGACGGCGATCTCGTGCTCCCCCACCCGAACGACGCCACCGCGATTCCACACACTCCACGCGACATACGCTAGTGCGAGGGCAAGCGCGGCGGCGCCAAGCAAGCGGACCGGGAGCACCGGCAGGTGCAATCGGTCTAGCGTCACCACCGGCTCGGCGAGTGCCGCGATCCCCGTCAGGAGGACCACGCCGAAGGTGAAGGTCGCCCCGGCGAACGCGGCGGCGCGCGCGATTTCCGGCGTCTCGAGCCCCCACGCACTCCACAGCCGCACGCGCAACGACCCGCCGGTGAGGGCGGGAAAGCCCAGCGTCTGCGAGATGCCGTACGTGATCACCGAGCCGTAGGCAATGCGCCGCAGCGGGAGTCGATGCCCCGCGTAGGCGAGCGCCACCGCGTCATAGCCGGGGAGCGCCGCGTACGCGAGCGCCGTGCAGAGGAGGGCGAGCGCGAGCTGCGTCCAGGGGACGGCGCGAAACGCCGCCATCACGTCGTGATAGCGGAGGTGCGCGGCCTCGGCCTGGAGGATGCGAAGGACCGAAACGAAGAGCACGGCCACCAGCAGCGGCATGAGCCATCGCCGCCGCCGTTCCCACCAGCTCCTCGGACTCGTGGAGTTCATGTCAGACATCGTGCCGGGTCGGGACGCGCGTGAAGGCGCGCGAGAATACCTGCGCAAGATCGCCTCCCTTCCTCACTCGCAGATTAACAGCCGCGTCCACGGGGAAGATGCGCGCGCTGCGGGCGCAATGCTGCATTGACGCTCGCGCGCCGTTCGCCGCATGTTGCCGCGACCTTGACGCGGACACTCCCGACATGCGCCCTTGCCTCACCGCTCTCCTCATCGCCGCCGCGGCGCTCGCGCCCTCGGTGCGCGCGCAAGGGAGCGGTTCGCTCGCCACAGGGCCGCAAGGCGGTAGCACCACGCTCTGGTATCGCGCCCCGGCGACGGCATGGAACGAGGCGCTCCCCATCGGCAACGGACGCTTGGGGGCGATGGTCTTCGGCGGTACGGCGACCGAACATCTGCAGCTCAACGAAGAGACGCTCTGGACCGGCGGCCCCTACGATCCCGTCGTGCGCGGTTCGGCCGCGGCACTCCCCGAAATCCGCCGCCTCCTCTTCGCGGGCGACATTGCCGGCGCGCACGACCTCTTCGGCCGGCGCATGATGGGCGTGCCGTACGAGCAGATGAAGTACCAGTCGCTTGGCGATCTCCTCATCTCCTTTCCCGGCCACGAGAGCGCCGAGGACTATCGGCGTGAACTCGACCTCGATGCGGCGGTCGCGCGCGTGCGCTACCGCGTGGGTGGCGTGACATACACGCGCGAGAGCTTCGTCTCCGCAGTCGATCAGGTCCTCATCGTCCGCATCACCGCCGATCGCCCCGCCGCCATCACCTGCGTCGTCGAGTTGCACGGGACGCGAAACCCGGCGCACTCGAACTACGGCACCGACTACTTCCAGATGGACGGGATCGCGCCGGCGTCGTTGCGCGTGACGGGGAAGAATTCGACCTACCTCGGAATTGCGGGTCGGCTCACGTACGAGGCCCGCCTCGTCGCAGCGGCATCCGGCGGCACGCTCGAGGTGGGGCGTCGCGAGTTACGCGTCACGAGTGCCGACACGCTCGTCTTGCGCCTGGCGGCGGCGACGAGCTTCGTGAACTGGCGCGACGTGAGCGGCATTCCCTCCGCGCGCGTGCGCGATGTGCTCGATCGCGCGACGCGTCGAAGCTACGCATCGCAGCTCGCCGATCACCTTGCCGAGCATCGCCGATGGTTCAGGCGCGTGCACCTCGCGCTCGGCGGAACACCCGACTCGGTCCGCGCGCTCCCCACCGACGTGCGCGTGAAGCGCATCGCCATCGCCCCCGATCCCGACCTCGCCGCGCTGTTCTACCAGTTTGGGCGCTACCTCCTGATTGCATCATCGCGCCCCGGGACCGAAGCCGCCAACCTCCAGGGGATCTGGAACGACAACCCCAACCCGTGGTGGGACTCGAAGTACACGATCAACATCAACCTCCCCATGAACTACTGGCCGGCCGAGAGCGGGAATCTCGCCGAGCTGGTGGAGCCACTCGACCGTCTCGTGCGCGAGGTAGCGATCGCCGGCGCCGAGACCGCGCGCGAGCACTGGGGGGCGCGCGGGTGGGTCGTGCACCAGAACACCGACCTCTGGCGATCGACGACCCCAATGGACGGCCCATCATGGGGCGCGTGGCCGGTTGGAGGCGCCTGGCTCATGACCGCCCTCTACGATCGCTACACGTTCTCCGGCGACGACGCGCAGCTCCGTGCGATCTATCCGCTGCTGCGCGACCAGGTGCGATTCCTCCTCGACATCCTCGTCGAGGAGCCGCGCCACAAGTGGTTGGTCACGGCTCCCTCCAACTCGCCGGAGAACTTTCCCGCGTGGCCAGGGAACGGTCCGTTCTTCGACGAGGTGAGCGGGATCGAGCTGCAGGCACGCACGATGACCGCCGGCCCCACGATGGACATGCAGATCATCCGTGAAGTGCTCGGCGAGTTTGTCGAGGCGCAGGCGAGGCTCGCGTCGATCGATGCGCGCGCAATCCGCGCACGCGCGACTGACGCCAGCACTCCCGATTCAGCGGTGAGCGATCGCGCGCTCGCCGACTCCGCACGCGACGCACGCGCACGACTCGCTCCAAACCAGATCGGGCGCCACGGTCAGCTGCAAGAGTGGCTCGACGACTGGGATGAACTCGAGCTGCAGCACCGCCACCTGTCGCCGCTGTGGGGACTGTATCCTGGGCGCGAGATCACGCTGGACGAGACACCGGCCTTGGCGCGCGCGGCTGAGGTCACGCTCGCACGGCGAGGGACCGGGGGGTGCGGGTGGTCGTACGCCTGGAAGATGGGGCTTTACGCGCGCCTCGCGCGCGGCGACAGCGCCTGGGCACAGTTTCGCTCCATGCTCGCGCGTTCGTCGCTCCCGAACCTCTTCTCGTTATGCGGTCGCGCGCTCCAGGTCGACGGGAACCTCGGAGGAAGCGCGGCGATTGCCGAGATGCTCCTGCAGTCGCATTCTGGCGAATTGCAGCTGCTACCGGCCCTCCCGCACGACTGGCGCGAGGGCTCGGTGGCAGGACTGCGGGCTCGGGGGGGAATCGAAGTCGACGTCAGCTGGCGCAACGGCGTTTTGCGGCAGGCGCGGCTACGCGTGAATCGCGCCCAACGCGTCGTCGTGCGGAGCGCGGACCCGTTCACGGTCTCGCGCGAATTGCGCGGTGAAGGGCGGATGACCGCGCTCACGTCGCGAGAAGGGCGGGTGTCCTTCGAAGCGCGCGCGGGCGAGAGCTATGACATCGTCCCGCGGCGGTGACCGCGCTCATCACCGCTCGTCGCTCAGCGGCGCGTCCTGCTGGTGTGCCTCGACGAACCAGAGCCACTTGTCGATGCCGCGCGACACCTCGGTGAGAATGTCCGCGCCCCCCTTGTCGCCGAGCGTGTCCAACTCTTCGATGCCGATGCGCGCCGAACGCCCGAACTGGGCGAGGACGTCGGAGAGCGCCGCGACGTGCTCGGCGCCGGTGGTCAGCGTGGTCGGGTAATCGAGGAGTTGCGTACGTTGCGCCACGATGCGCGCCGTCCCTTCGGCGACGCCACCGAGTTGCACGATACGTTCGGCGATGAGGTCGACATACTCCTGCACGGCTTCGTTGACGTCGTCGAACAACTTGTGCAGCGCGATGAACTGGCTCCCCTTCACGTTCCAGTGCGCCTGCTTGCACTGCGTCTGGAGGTCGATGCAGTCGGCCAGACGCTGGTTGAGCAGCGTCACGATCTGGACACGGGCGTCGTTCGGGAGGTCGTTCTTGGTCGCGAACATGCGCGGGGCGTCCTCATCGGTGGCGGCGGCGGTACGCCCGCGGGCGTTGGTGGCAGTGCTCATGGTGACTCCGCTGGGGTGAAGCGCTCTCGGTGAGCAGGGTGAAGCGCAGGGTGAAGCGCAGGGGTGAAGCGCGGTGTGAAGCGTCGGACTTTCAATACAGTACGCTGTTGACGTAACGAATGAAGGTGCACTAGTGGTGCCCGGACGTAGCGGAATCTCTACGAAGCGGTTGCTTGACCGCAGACGACGAGACGCACGAGGGTATTCGTCTCGGATCGGCGCGGCAATGCGCACGCGTCGATCGCCGCGCCCAGCCGCCGGTGCCAGTCGCGTCCCCGTAGCCCCACATTCGGAGGTCCACATGTCGCCCGTGCAGAACGGCTCGTCCGCCCCCAACACCGTCGTGCTCATCCATGGACTCTGGCTCACCGGGCTCAGTTGGGAGCACTGGGTCGAGCGCTACTCGGCGCGCGGCTTCCGCGTGCTCGCGCCGAGTTGGCCCGGCATGGAGGGGGATATCGACGCTTTTCGCCGCGATCCGTCGGCGATCACGTCGTTAGGTGTGACGGAGATCGTCGATCACTACGACCAGATCATCCGCGGACTCGAACAGCCACCCATCATCCTGGGACACTCGTTCGGCGGGCTCATCACCGAAATCCTCCTCGATCGCGGGCTCGGCGCTGCGGGCGTCGCCATCGATCCGGCGCCGGTGAAGGGGATCTTCGTCCTCCCGTTCGCGCAGCTCAAGTCGGCCTTCCCGGGGCTCAAGAATCCCTTCAAGCAGCACGAGGCGATCGCGCTCACGCCGGAGCAATTCCACTACGGCTTCACCAACGCGATGAGCGCCGAAGAGTCGCAGGCGATATACGAGCGCTACGCGGTTCCCGGACCGAACCACATCCTCTTCCAGGCGAGCCTCGCCAACTTCAATCCGCACGCCGCGACCACAGTCGATTTTCACAACGATACGCGCGCGCCGCTGCTGCTCATCGCTGGAGGGCGCGATCACACCGTCCCGGCGTCGGTCACGCGTGCGAACTACAACCTCTTCAACAAGTCGTTGGCCGTGACCGCGTACCGCGAGTTCGAGGAGCGGACGCACTGGACCATCGGCGAGCCCGGGTGGGAGGAAGTCGCCGACGTGGCGCTCGAGTGGGCGCTTGAGCACGCGCGCGGCTCTGCGGTGCCGGCGTAGCCTAACGAAGGCATCTCGTGGCCGCCGCGCGGCGGCCGTGCCGCCGTCAACGGTCGGGAGCTCGTCGATGCAGGAGTGTAGGAGGTGGCGCATAGGTCGAACGACCCCGGTCGTTCGACCCACGCGCCGGATTCAGCCGAGGGACATCGTGCGTTACGCCGTCGCACCGCGACGAGGCGCACTCACGACGCCGCACCCCTCACCTCCGAGCACCCGATGCCGACTGCCTCCATCGTCGCCCGCCTCCCGCGTGTCGCGCGAACAAGCACGCTCCTCTTCCTTGCGGTGATCGCCGCCTGCGGTTCGGCCGAGGCATCCGTGAGCGGGCCGCCCGAAGGGAGCGGCGGCAACGGGAGCGGTAATGGCAACGGCGGCGGAAGCAGCAGCGCCGTCGTCAGTGGTCGCGTGACCGATCCGCAGGGACGCCCAATCGCCGGCGCGACGATCGTCGTCAACAATGCGCTCTGGTTCAACAAGAACATCGTGCTCACGTCGGGGAGCGATGGCTCGTACCGGTCGGAGCTTCCCGCGAGCGACTCGTGGTACGTGCGCGGGACCACGACGGTCGCGTATCATGGTCGCGACTACACGGTCGAACTCAAGCCGGACTATCCGGGCGCGTTCGCCGGCACCGCCGGGCACGTCGTCAACCTGCAGTGGGTGATGACCGGAGTGGTGGCACCGGACTTTGGACGCGACGGCTTCTACGGAGGCTCGGTCGAGATCGAGACGGGATGGGACCTCCCCGACTTGACCGGTGTGTCCGTCACCCTAACGCCAGTCGGCGCGCTCCTCGATGGCAGCACCGGAGCGACGATCACGCGATCGGTCGACGGGAGCGCCGGAACGCTGGCCATTCGCGACGTCCCCATCGGTCGTTATGCAATTCGCGTGGTGCGCAACGGAACCCCGCTGGTGATTCGCATGCGCGGTGCCTCGAACTACGTGTCGGACATCACGGCCGACTTCGAGCCGGCCTACACGGGGGCAACCGCATACGGGATCTACTTCATGGTCGCGACGACGGACTGGTAGCATCGATCGCCTTCTTCCACGGATCGGGGCCGGCCACCGCCTTCCCGTCTGCGGAGAAGTCGATCATGGCATCAGTCTTCGCGTCGTAGCGCGGCCACTGCGTCAATCCCGCGCCGTCAAAGGACGCTATCGCCGCTGGCTGACTCCCGACGGGATCGCCATGGACCTTGGCCTGGGCGTCGTCAGTGGCGGCGGCAATCACCGCGATGGAAACAGGACCGGGAGCGGCGTGACTGCCGATGTTGCCCTCAACACGGCCGACTTTGGCGCGATCGTGCTCCGCATGGACGCATTGCGCGTGCAAGGGCGACTGATCCATCGAAATTGCCGAGCGATGCGCGCGTGCGCAGCGCTCGGCCGGACTGCGTGCAGGAGGATCAGGGCGTGCGCGGCAGCGTCACCCACCACGGCGTCTCGCTCGAGCCCGTCCAGAACTGCGTGCGCACCCACACCGACTGATATCCCGCGCCCGCTGGCGGGGTAAATGTCAGCGCGTGCCACCCTGCCGTTCCGTCAAACACCGGCGTCTGGAATCGGCCGTTTGCGTCGGTCGTGACGGTCGCGGCCAGCGCTCCCAGCGCAGGGCTCGCCTCGAGCGGACTCCCGATGATCGGATAGATCCGGATCACCACGCCAGCGATGCGCATGGCGGTTTGCAGGCTGTCGTTACCGGCACCGGCGAGCGATGGGGCCAGCACCGTGCCGCGAACGAATCCCGCGCCCTGCGGCACCGCCGGGAGCGACACGCCGTTCCCCGTGGAGTCCATCGCCTGTACCCCGCTGAGCCCTGCCAACGGACTCGCGCCGGTCGGGCTGTCGGTCGCGCTTCCACACGCGGCCGCGAACGCCAGGAGGGCGGTGGGCAACCAGCGGGTGCGCGGGGGGAGGCATGACCAAGTGCGCATGATACGTATCCTCGGGTAGGGTGCTGACGACAAGAACCGCGCATACCCGCCAAACGTCACTTCGATCGAAGCCACTAACCTTCGACAACTGACGGTTCGTCCCTCGGGCAGGACGGTCGCCTCAGAACTGTCGCTCCAGCCGGCTCCGTCGCTCGTCCTCGGCACGCGCGTGCCACCGTGTGCCCTCGCCGGGCTTGCCACCGAGCCGCGCCTTGCCGAACATTCGCAGCAGCGCTCCCATCGGCGTGATGATTCCTATGAAGATCACCCCCATGAAGATCGGGGTCGTGACCTTCGAGAGCGCGGTCGCCAGGCCCATCCACGCGCGATGCATCCCGCCAAGACGATGGGGAGCGCTCGCGCCGAGCAGCACGAGCAGCGTCCCGGGGATGCCTAACGCCAAGGCCGGCGTCGCGCGTCCTCGCCACCGGGCGAGAGCGGCCAACGCCACGAAGGCACCGCCCAGGGTGAAGGCGAAGCTGCGCCCCACGCGCGCCGTCAGTTGAGCGGGTACGCGCCGCGCCATTCGTCGTCCTTGGTCGTCTCGGGTTGCTGCGTCTTGTGCAGCAGGAAGGATCCCATCACCAGCGTGTCGCTCTCCGTCCGCATGAAGCAGCGTACACGTCGGCCGGCGACTCGACGATCGGCTCGCCTCGCACATTGAACGAGGTGTTGACGAGAACCGCGCACCCGGTCAATGCTTCAAACGCCGAGAGCAAGTCGTGAAAGTCCGGGTTGGCGGCACGGGACACGGTCTGGACGCGCGCCGAATAGTCCAGGTGCGTCACGACGGGAATGTCCGATCGTGCGACGTGAAGGAGCTCAAGGCCGACGCGCGATCGTTCGGCGTCGCGATCCACACGCGCGAAAATGGCCCCTCCCGCAGTATGCGTCCGTTGCCGACGCAGGTGAGCGCGACCCCACCCGCCAGGCACAGCGCGTCGAGCCCCGTCACGTCATGCGCTCGAGCGGCCATCGCCAGCATGATCCGTTCGCATGCCCGCTGCACCGATGCCGCGAGATCCATGTCGCGCTGGCTGAGGAGACTTTCCGGTTGCCTCGGCGGACCGCCAAACAGTTCGTCGAACGCCGCGCTCGTCATGGTGAGCCCGGCGAGGTAGTTGAAATAGCGCTGGTCGAGTGTGAACGAGTCGTCGCCCCGCAGGTCCACCAAGTGACGAAAGATCAAAGACTCGTATCCCGAAGATCCACGTGGGCGATTTCGGCGTCACTCGGCTCGGCGGTATCCGCGGAAGCCAAGCACCGGGCGAGGCTGGGTCGCCGCACCACCCTAGCCTCCCCTCACCCCCGGCCACATCTTGCTCGCTTCGCGCCGTGGAACAGACGACGTCGCGGCATCGGCAGTGAACTGTGGCGCGCCGCGCAGGCGTGCCCGAATTCTCGGAGGAGAATTGATGCGCCCCATCGTTGTCGCCGCCAGCATCCTTGCCGTTGCCTCGCTCGCTTCGGGCGTGCAGGGCCAGGACCCCGGCGCTTCCCTCACGCCGTTCGACAAGAAGACCGGCGGGTCGGAAAAGATGCACATGCTCGCCCACATCCCCGGCAACGAAGGGAACTGGAAGGCGGCAGACGTCGAACTCGAGCAGGATCCGTCGCGGCCGTTTGTGTATCTGTGCGGCTTCGTGAACTACAACTTCCAGGTCTACGATATCGCCAAGTCGGGCGCCGCGAAGAAGATCTTCGAGTGGTCGATCGAGAACCCCGAGCTGCATCGCGGCATTGGGGCGATGGACGGGAAGTACTTCAAGATCGGTGACCGCTACTACTACGAGCAGTCGTTCCAGTTTCAGCAAGGCTCGCCCGACGCCGACCTGGGTGCGGTGATCTTCGACGTCACCGGGCTTCCGGACGCGAGCAAGGTCAAGGAAGTGGCGCGCATCCGCTATCCGCAGTCGCCCGGCGGATTCCACAACACCTTTGCCTACAAGCATTCTGACGGACGCGCGCTCCTCTTCACGACCGTCAACGCCTCCAAGGCGCTGATCTTCGACCTCGACAAGATCGTCGCCGGCGCCGACAAGGCGACCTGGCTGATCGGCGAGATTGCCAACCCTACCCCGATGAAGCAGACGGGGATGGGTGGGTATCACGACTTCTACGTCGGCTACGACGTTGCGGCGCAGGCCGACAAGTTCTACGGTGCAGGGCTCGGCGGCTACTCGGTGTGGGATGTGACTAAGCCCGAGATGCCAAAGCAGATGTTCACGATCACGAGCCTCGGCATGGACCTCGCCCACACCTTCACGCCGTCTCCGGATGGACGCTACGCCGTGACCGAGACGGAGTACCAGTACACGCCGCTCCGCATCTGGGACCTCAAGGACGGGCAGGACGGGAAGAACAAGAACATCGACCAGCCGATCAGTGCGTGGACGTCGGACTGGCGTACGCTCGCACACAACCACGAAGTGCGCTGGCCCTACGTCTTCGTCTCGGCGTACGAGGACGGGTTGCAGGTCTTCAACCTCAAGGATCCCAAGAAGCCGGTCACCGAGGGGCACTTCTACACCTGCCACTGCGAGCACGAGAAGGGCTTCGGCGGCTCGGCGGAGAACAAGTTCGAGAGCCAGAACTCCGTAATGCAGGGCGCCTTTGGTGTCGACGTGCGCAACTACGACGGGCTGGTGGCCATCTCCGACATGCGGAGCGGGCTCTGGCTCTTCAAGATGGACGGCTTCAAGGGATGGAACGGGAAGGATTTCGGCGTCCCTGACATCTCCAGCGTGCAGGACTGGGATCGCGGCCCGACCAAGAACATCAAGACGAAGGCCAACTAAGTCGTGCAGATGTCGTTGCGTCAGTTGGTCGCGACGTTTCTCGTAGGTGGTGCGCTCGCCAGCGGCCCGTACGACATCATTCTCCTGAACACTCCGAAGGTCCCGACGGCGCGAGGGGAGGCTCGCCTCCTCTGGGCGTCGTCGCCCTTCGGCGTCGCGGTGACGGCCGACGGGTACTCGCGGTACGACGTCCGCATCACCGCCTCGGGTCTCCCCGACCCCTCCACGCTCGGCGCCTACTCCGCCTTTGTCGCGTGGGAAGTCTCGACCGACCTCTCGCAGTGGACGCGATTGGGTCCCGTCACGAACGGTGAGACAGTCGTGGGAGAGGCGCGCTCCAACAAGTTCATCCTCGTGATCACCGCCGAGCAGAGCGACACGACCTCGGTGCACGCCGGGCCCACGGTCCTGCACGGGCTCTCGCCAAGCGGATGGATCCAGGCCTTCGGTTCGCACCCGCTCTTCCGCGGAATCTCCCAGTGACAAGCACGACGCTGCAGCTACGCGCGAGCTCGCGCGGCGCGCTGCTCGTGTTCGCATGCGTCGCGCTCGCCGTCGTTCCCCTGCGGCTGTTCGCGCAGGTGAAGCCGCCGCCGAAGAAGGTGGACAGGACGGCGACGAAGGGGATGCACGACATGCACGCGATGCATGGCGACACCGTGAAGAAGGACACGGTGAAAGCTCCCGCCCCGGCCGATCCGATGGCCGGGATGGCGGGGATGGATCACTCGCAGCACATGCCGATCCCCATGCCCAAGGGGATGCCGATGATGCCGGGGCTGATGGGACTGCGCCCCGAGGTCACGCCGTTCCTTCCCGGCGCCGGCATCGACGAGTCGAAGCTTCCGATGGTTAGGCCGAGCGCGACGTTGCGCCTGGCGGACGGCGATACCATGGACCTGACGGCGGGTCTCGTTCGCCGCACGGTCAATGGGAAGACGTTCGTGATGTACGCCTTCAACGGGCAGGTGCCGGGACCGGTGCTCCGCGTGGCGCGCGGCGCGACGGTGACCGTGCGCTTTCACAACGCGATCGACCTCCCGTCGACGGTGCATTGGCATGGACTGCGCCTCGACAACGAGTTCGACGGCGTCCCCGGACTCACGCAGCCCGAGGTCGCGCCCGGAAAAAGCTTCACCTATCGCATCCACTTCCCCGACGCCGGCGTCTACTGGTACCACCCGCACGTGCGCGAGGACATCGAGCAGGCGATGGGGCTCTACGGCAACATGATCGTGGACTCCCCCGAGCCTAACTACTACTCGCCCGCCAACCGCGAGCAGTCGCTGGTTTTGAACGACTTGATGATCAACCGCGATGCGCTCGTCCCGTTCGGAAAGGAGGAGCCCGACTTCGTCCTGATGGGGCGCGTGGGGAACGTGCTCACGGTCAACGGCGAGACGCGCTATTCGCTGTTTGCCGACAAGGGCGAGGTGGTTCGCTTCTACCTGACGAACGTCTCCAACTCGCGGACCTGGAACCTCTCGTTCCGCGGGGCGAAGATGAAGGTCGTCGCTTCCGACGTGAGTCGCTTCGAGCGCGAGGAGTGGATCGAGAGCGTGGTGATCGCCCCCGCCGAGCGGTACGTGGTCGACGTGCGATTCGATACGCCCGGCGAGGCTGTCCTGGTGAATGCGATCCAGGCGATCAACCACTTCGCCGGCGAGTTCGAGGCGGTAGTGGACACGTTAGGCGCGGTCACCGTGGGGACGAAGCCGGCCGCGCCGGACCATGGCGCGCAATTCGCCATCCTGCGCGACTTCCCGCAAGTCTCGCGCGACATCGACCGCTTTCGCCCCTTCTTCGACAAGGCCCCCGACAAGTCGCTCACGCTGACCGTTCGGGTGAACGCGTTGCCGCTGGCGACGGTGCAATTCATGAACGTCGACACCGCCTACTTCGCCCCGGTGGAGTGGATGGACGTGATGCCCGACATGAACTGGCTGTCGACGAGCAAGCAGGTGCACTGGATCCTGCACGACAATGCGAGCGGGCGCGAGAACATGGACATCGACTGGCGCGTGAAGGCCGGCTCGATCGTCAAGCTGCGGATCTTCAACGACCCCAAGTCGTTCCACCCGATGCAGCACCCGATCCACCTGCACGGGCAGCGCATGCTGGTCGTATCGCGTGACGGCGTGCGCACCAGGAACCTCGTCTGGAAGGACACCGCGCTCATCCCGGTCGGGAGTACCGTCGACCTCCTCATCGACGCGTCGAACCCCGGGGCCTGGATGCTCCACTGTCACATCGCCGAGCACCTCGGCGCAGGGATGATGGGCGTCATGCGGGTGGAGAAATAGCGACACATGGACACGCACGTCATCACCCGGCGCTCCGTCACCAGCTGGGTGATCTACGACCTCGCCAACACCATCTTCTCGATGGGCGTGGTCTCCCTGTATTTCTCGCTTTGGGTGCGTGATGCTGTCGGCGCCGAGCGCGCCGACAGCGTGTACGGGACGATCACGGCGGTCTCGATGGGGATCATCTTCATCGTGTCGCCGCTCCTCGGCGCCATGACCGATCGCGCAGCACGCCGGATGCCGTTCCTCGTCGTCTCGACGGTCATCTGCGTCGCCTTCACCGCGCTCCTCGGGCGAGTGGGGACGGTTGGAACGATCGTCGCGTTCATTGTCGCCAACGCGACGTACCAGGCCGGGCTCCAGTTCTACGACGCGCTCCTCCCCGACGTGTCGACCGAAGCGAATCGCGGTCGGATCTCCGGGATCGGCGTGGGAGTCGGCTATCTCGGCTCGTACGTTGCGGTGGGGCTCGGACTCGCGCTGGGGACGCAGGACAAGGCGCGGCTCTTCCTGTACATCGCCCTCGCATTCCTCGTGTTGTCGCTCCCGTGCTTCCTGTTCGTCAGGGAGCGGGGGAACCCCAACCCGCGGCCGATCTTCCAGCTGCGCGATCTCGTCACGTCGGTGACCGATACCATCGCCACGCTCCGGCAGGGGCAGAAGTTTCCCGGTCTCGGGCGGTTTCTCTTCGGTCGGATCTTCTACACCGACGCGATCAATACCGTGATCGCGATCATGTCGCTCTACACCGTGAATGTCGCCATCGCCCATGGCAACACCAAGGAGCAGGGGGAGAAGACTGCGCAGCTCGTAATGATGGGGGCGATCACCTTCGCCGTGCTCGGCGGCTTCGCCTGGGGGTGGCTCGTCGATCGCATCGGCCCCAAGCGCACGCTCAACGCGGTGCTCGCGCTCTGGATCGCCGTCTTCACGCTGGCCGCGCTGATGGGCCTCGGGTCGCTCCCGCTGTGGGTGCTCTATGTCGTGGCCGCGGCCGCCGGCGTCGCGTTAGGCGGTATCTGGGCCGCCGATCGTCCGCTCATGCTGCGCCTGACCCCGCCGGACCGCGTCGGCGAGTTCTATGGCCTCTACAACATGGTGGGCCGCTTCTCCGCCGTCATCGGCCCGACCATCTGGGCCGTGACCGCCAAGCTCACCATCGAGCGCAACATGGCGCCGGCGAAGGGGCAGGGGATCGGCGTGCTGGTGCTGCTCGGGATGATCCTCTTGAGCGTCTTCGTGTTGCGGCAGGTTGACGACGCACCGCGCGACTGGAGCGTGGCGGCGAGCGAGGATCCGAGCCTGCTCGTGGTGGAGCGCGCGTAGCGGACCGCTCTTCGCGCTTCCGACGTTCGAGAGCAATTGGCCGCCGTGAGTGCGAAGCACTTCTCCGCGTACTCCGCGTACTCCGCGGTTCAAAGCTCTTCCGCGCGACGCACACGACGCGGACAACGCACATCGACACGATGACGCTTCCCTATCACGCCCCCCTCATCATCCGAACCGCCCGGCACGACGACGTTCCGCACATCGTCCGCCTCCTCGCCGACGATGCGCTGGGCGCCGGACGCGAAGTCGTTAGCGACCCGCTCCCGCAGGAATATTGGGACGCCTTCGATGCGATCGCCGCCAATCCCAACGAGGAGATCCTCGTCGCCGAGTCGGATGGCACCGTCGTAGGATGCTTGCAGCTGACGATCCTGCGCGGGCTCAGCCGTCGAGGGGCTACGCGCGCCCTGATCGAAGCGGTGCGCGTCGAATCGTCGAAGCGAAGCGCAGGGATCGGACAACTGCTCATGGAAGCAGCGATGGCGCGCGCGAGAGCGCGAGGATGCACGATCATGCAGCTGACGACCGACGCCTCGCGCGTGCGCGCGCACGCGTTTTATGCGCGACTCGGTTTCGTCGCGTCGCACGTTGGGATGAAGCGCTCCCTCGTCGAGTAGCTCCCCCTCCGCCCTTGACGGGGCAACACGACGAGGGCATGTTCCCCTCATCATGTGAGGGGAAAGACGATGGACGTCATGCAGGGGACGCTCGACCTATTGGTGCTCAAGACGCTCGCGTGGGGACCCATGCACGGGTATGGCGTCTCGCGCCTCATCCATGAGCGCACCGACTCCGCGCTCCTCGTGGAAGATGCGGCGCTGTACCAGGCGCTGCACCGGCTCGCCCGCAAGGGGTGGATCGAGGCCGAGTGGGGGGTATCGGAAAACAACCGGCGTGCGCGCTTCTACGCGCTCACCCCGTCCGGGCGCAAGCAGCTGCAGCAGGAAGTCGAGCACTGGCGGCAGTATTCGGCGGCGGTCTTCAAGGTGGTGGAAGGATGAGCCGCCGCGGACCGTTCCACGGGATCCGGCGCTTTCTCGCTCCCGTCAGGCGCAACGACTCGGCCATCGCCCGCGACGTGGACGACGAGGTGCGGTTTCACCTCGACATGCAGGTCGAGGCGTTGGTGGCGCGGGGCGTTCCGCGCGACGAGGCAGAGCGCCAGGCGCGCGAGCGCTTCGGCGATGTGCATTCGGCCACGCGCTCGCTGCGCGCCAACGAAGCGCGCCACGAACGCCACCGCGCCCGCTGGATGTGGCTCGACGAGTGGCGGCGCGATAGTGCCCTCGTCGTTCGGCAGATGCGCCGAGCGCCGGTGTTTGCGACGCTCGTCGTCGCGACGCTCGGACTCGGCATCGGCGCGACCAGCGCGATCTTCACCGCCGTGCGCGCGATCCTCCTCGCGCCCCTTCCGTTCCGCGAGCCGGAGCGCCTCGTGCGCGTCGTGCGCGATACACCAAGCGGCGAGCGGCAATCCTCGTCGGGAGGAGACTTTCTCGAGTTCTCCCGTACGACGAAAGCGCTCAGCGGTCTCACCTCGTACAACGACGGGACCGGGAACCTCGTCGGCTTCGGCGCACCGCAGCGCGTGAACACCACGCACGTCTCGGCCAACTTCTTCGACGTGCTCGGCCTTCGCCCGGCATTGGGTCGCTGGTTCACGTCCGCAGAGGACACCTACAACGGTGCAGCAGTCGCCATCATTTCCGAGGAGGCGTGGCAGCGACTGTTTGGCGGCGATCGCGGGATCCTCGGGCGCACCGTTCGACTCGACGGCCGGAGCGTCGAAGTCGTCGGCGTCGCGCCGGCGGGAACCGGATTCCCCGCCAGCACCGAGTTCTGGCTCCCTGCGCAATACCTCCCCCAACTCATGTCGGACGGAAACCGCGGCGCATCGTTCATCCGCGTCATCGGCCGGCTGGCGGACGGCGTGACGCTCGAACAAGCGAACGCGGAGTTCGCCAAGATGTCGCACAGCATCAGCGAGCGCTTCCCCGAGGCACGTACCGGCGTGGTGTCGAGGCTCACCGGGCTTTCCGACTCCCTGGTGGGCGATGTGCGCCAACCCATGTGGGTGATGCTGGGCGCCGTCGTCCTGGTCCTGCTCGTCGCCTGCACCAACGTTGCCGCCCTCCTCCTTGGCCGCATGATGGCGCGCGAACAAGAGGTGACGATTCGGGCGGCGTTAGGCGCCGGGCGCGCGCGACTCATGCGACAGCTCCTCACCGAGAGCATGACGCTCGGACTGATGGGGGCGGTCGCCGGCGCGGCGCTCGCCGCGATGCTGGTACGGATGCTGGTGGCGCTTGCGCCGGACATCCCGCGCATCCACGAAGTCCAGGTCAACATCCCCGTCCTGGCGTTCAGCATCGTGTTGGGGCTGGTGACCGGATTGCTCTTTGGCGTTGCGCCGGCGTGGGAGGGCTCCAAGCGCGACGTGCAGACGCGACTTCGAGGCGCAGGACGCGGTTTGTCGGCGGCGCGATACACGTCGCGACTGCGCGGGGCGCTGGTGGTTGCGCAGCTCTCGCTCGCGATCGTCCTCCTCGGCGGCGCGGGACTGCTGATGCGCACGTTCGTCGGAATGCGCGCGGTCGATCCGGGCTTCGCCACGTCGGGGGTGACGATGTTCACCGTGACGCTCCCGCAGGTGGGGCGTTACGACGAGTCGAACGGGGGGATAGAGGGCGAACGGCTCTTCGTGCGCGAGGCCCTGGACGCGCTCCGCGCCATGCCCGGGATCGAGCGGGTGGGAGCCGCAACGGCGGCTCCTCTCTCCGGGAGCAACATGTCGCTCGATTTCACTGTCGACGGGCGCCCGGCCCCGGAACCAGGGCACGAGACGGAGTCGCAACTGCGGATGGTCACGCCGGACTATTTCGCGGCGATGGGGATGGCCATGATCCGCGGACGTCCGATCGAGAAGATCGACCGGGACGGCGCGCCCATTGCGCTCGTCGTCTCCGAATCAATGGCGCGGAAGCACTTTCCCGGCGAGGACGCACTGGGAAAGCACATCACCTTTGGCTGGTCGCGCGGCGGCGTGGTGCTCGCGGGCGAGATCGTGGGGATCGTGCGCGACGTGAAGCATTCGAGTCTCGTCGGCGATGCCACGCCGGTCACGTATGTCGCCGTGGATCAATGGCCGATGGACGAGTACACGTTTGCGCTCCGGTCGTCGCTCTCTGTTGGGGCCGTGGGGACCGCGGCGGCCGCGGCAATCGGCGCGATCGATCCCGAGCTCCCGCTCTACAACCTGCGCTCGTCTGGCGCGCTGGTGCAGGATGCGCTCACCACCACCCGCTTCTATCTCGTCCTGCTTTCCCTCTTTGCGGCTGTCGCGCTCCTACTCGCGACCTGCGGGATCTACGGCGTCGTCTCCTTCGGCGTGGAGCAACGCACGCGCGAGTTCGGGATCCGGCTCGCCCTGGGTGCCTCGCGCGCGGGAGTTCGCGCGATGGTGGTGCGCGACGGGCTGCGACTGGTGGTGGCCGGTGTGCTGCTCGGCGTGACGGGAGCGCTCTCGCTGGGCGGATTGCTGCGCGGCGTACTGTACGGCGTGCGGCCGAGCGATCCGCTCACCCTCGCCAGTGTCTGCGCGCTCCTCGCGGTCGCGGCACTCCTCGCTTCGCTGATTCCGGCGGCACGGGCGACGAGGATCGACCCGCAGGCTGCTTTGCGTGCGGACTAAGCGCGCAAAGCACATACCAGAACGCGGCGCCGGGTTTCAGAGAAAGAAGTAGTCCGCGGTCTCCGCAGTTCAATGACTTTCGCCCGGCGGAGCCTCAACGACTCGCAACATCGCGCTCACCGAGGTCGACGCGACCTTGAACACGAGGGCACATCACCGCACCGCCGCCAGCGACAGCAAGAGACAGCCAGAGAGAATCAGCGCTACGCCGGCGATCCGCCCTGCGGTGAGCGGCTCGCGCAGGTACTTCCAGCCGAGCGCCACGCCGCCGGCAATACTCAGTTGGCGCATCCCCAGCACGTAGCTGGTCACGCCGGTCCTGAGCGCGAACAGCACCAGCAAGTACGACGAGGTGTTGAGCACTCCAATCGTGACGATGCGCCAACGATGCTCACGCCACGCCAGCTGCACTTCGTCGCGCGGTGCGCGTCGCACGAGCCAGGTTGCGAAGGCGAGTGACGCAAAGAACGTGTAGAGCCACATGTAGGCGAACGGCGCGAGGCGCAGGATCGCTCGTTTGTCCCACACCGTGAACACGGCGGCGATGAGCCCCGAGAGGAGCGCATACAGCGTCGCGCGCCCGCTCAACGCCGCGCCAAGCCGGCGCAATGCATCGCCTGCAAACCCCTCGAGGTTGAGCACGACGATGCCACCGATGATCACGCCGAGCCCCGTGGTGCCCAGTGGGGAAAGGTGTTCGCCGAGAAAAAACCAGCCCGAGAGCGGGAGAAAGACGAGGATCGCGCCGCGGGCGATCGGATAGACGAACGACAGGTCCCCGAGCCGATAGGCGCGCGACAGGGCGACGTAGTTCGCGGCGACGCCGATCGAGCCGATTCCCGCCCACCAGACTGCCTCTTGCAGGGAGGGAAGGGCAGGTGCAAAGACGAGAAGGAACGCCGGCGCAAAGACGGCCACTTCCGCCACTTTGCTGAGCGACATCACGACCTGTGTCCCTCCGGCGCGCTTGAGGAGGAAGTTCCAGCTCGCGTGGAGCACCGCCGAGAGGAGCACGAGTGACAAGGTCCCGATCGCCATTGAGCGGAATATCGCCAGCGGAAGTCAACTCGACAGTGTGCGGCACGTTGGGCACATTGCTCCTGCCCCAACCGATGATTGCCCATGCGCCTGCAGATTCGTTCGCTCACCGCCGGCGCGCTCTGCGCCACCGCGGTCCTTGCTCCCGGCACCGCGCGCGCGCAGAACGCGGCGAGCGGCCCGCCAGTCTTTCGCTCCACGTGGTTCCCGCTCGGCGAATCGCCGATCGAACTGCGCGGTCCCGCGCGCCCGGGGGTCTACGTGGCGTCGGTGGGGCGGCGGGCGATCGCGATGGGGCACGAGAACGGTCACCTCGAGCTCTGGAGCTGGCCCTACAAGTGGCTGCACGACTTCCAGCTCTCCTTCCGAGTTCCCAAGTACACCGCGCCGATCAACGGCGACGAGGTCGCGCGCTGGGTGACCGTGCGTCCGGAAGGCGTGACCATCGAGTACTCGTACGAGACGTTCACCGTGAAGCAGCACATCTTCGCCGCGCTCGACGCACCGGCGACGATCATGCTCCTGGAGGTGGACGCCGTGCGCCCGCTGGAAATCGTTGCGACCTTCGCCCCCGATATCCACCTCGCGTGGCCTGCCGCGTTAGGCGGACAGTACATCGCCTGGAACGCCGACGCCAAGGCCTTCATCTTCAGCGAGAGCCGGCGCACGGTGAACGGGTTCCTCGGATCGCCCGCCGTCACCAGCGCGAGCGACGTCCCGGCGCACATGCTCTCGGCGGCGCTCCCGCAGTTCGTGATTGGTGTGGGCGATGCGAATCAGCGCTACACCGAGCCCAAACTCGGCGAGCCCCCCGGCGGTAACGTCAACATCCGCGAGTCGTACATCCCGATCGTGATGGCCGGTGGTGAAATGTCGCGCGACTCGGCGCGCGCCCTGTACGATGGGCTCATGGCGCCGGGCGCGGCGCGGCAGGAGTGGCAGCGCCGCATCGCGCACTTCGACTCGCTCGCTCACAATACGCTACGCGTCATCACTCCCGATCCTGCCCTCAATCGCGCGGCGGAATGGGCCAAGGTCAACCTCGACGAGTCGATGGTTTGCAACCCGCAGTTGGGGTGCGGGCTCGTGGCGGGATACGGACTTTCTGGCGCATCGAGCGACCGCCCGGGATTCGGCTGGTTCTTCGGCGGCGATGCGGCGATCAACTCCTTCGCCATGAGCAGCGTGGGAGAGCGCGACCTCGTGCGAGATGGCGTCTTCCGCTTCTTCGCCAAGTACCAGCGCGCCGACGGCAAGATCACGCATGAGATCTCGCAGGGGGCGGGGAAGGTCGACTGGTTCGGCGCATATCCGTACGCTTTCTATCACGGCGACACGACGCCGTTCTGGGTGCTGGCGTTCGGAGAATACTGGAAGCAAACCGCTGATACGGCGCTCGTGCGCGAGCTGTGGCCCCAACTGCGAAAGGCGTACGAGTGGTCGCGCAAGGCCGATAGCGACGGCGACGGCTTGATGGAGAACACGATCGCCGGCGCCGGCGCACTCGAAGTGGGCGACCTGCAGGTCGGAATCGTTTCCGATGTCTATCTGAGCGGCGTGTGGATCGCCGCGCTCGAACGCTTTGCGCGCATGGCCGACGCGATGCGCGAGCCGAAGCTCGCCGCCGAAGCGCGTGCGACGCGGGCGAAGGCACTCACGACGCTCGAGCAGATGCTGTGGATGCCGTCGGTGCGGCAGTACGCCTTTGCCATTCTCGAGGGGAAGAAGGTGAACGAGAATCTCACCGCGTGGCCGGCGACGGCGATGTCGTTCGATGTCTTCGAACCGACGCGCGGCGCGGCGATGGCGGCGCGACTCGCGTCGAACACCATTCTCACAGATTGGGGCGCTCGCCCGCTCGCGGCGACCTCGAAGCTCTTCGACCCGTTGCACTACAACAATGGTGCAGTGTGGCCCTTCGTCACCGGGTGGGTCTCGCTGGCGCAGTATCGCTATCACAACGCGCACGCCGGGCGACTCGCGCTCGACGCGATCGCGCGCACCGGATTCGACGAGGCGCTCGGCCGAAACCCCGAGGTGATCTCGGGACGCCTCTACAAGCCGCTCGACACGGCGGTCCCGCACCAGTTTTTCGCGACGTCGATGGTACTGACACCGCTCGTGCGCGGGCTCCTGGGGATCGAGGTCGACGCGCCGGCCGGGCGTGTGCGCATCGCTCCGCACCTTCCAGTCGAGTGGGACACCGTGCGTGTCGAGCACGTCGCGGTCGGCGTTGCACACCTCACCATGCGACTCGTCAGGCAGGGGCGCAGTATCTCGCTCGACGTGGCGCGTGAAGGAATCGAAAAGGGGACGCCGATCGTCGTGGAGTTCGCACCGGCGCTTCCGGTTGGCGCCAGAGGCGTGCAATCGGGCAGCGGCGACGCACTAGCGAGCACTGTCTTCCCTGGCGCAGTTGTCGCGCGCGACAGCGCGGTCCTGGGCGACAACGCTCGGCTGGCGGTGCATTGGAGCGGCGGATGGGAAGCGCAGCCGCCACGCCTCGCGCCGCGCATCGGCGACCGCTCGGCGGCGCTGCATGTCCTCAGCGAGCGCTTGGAGGCGGGCGAGTATCACCTCGCCGTCGAGGGGCGCGCGGGGAGGACGTACGCGATCAAGGTGCGTGCGCCTGACGGCGTGCCCTCGCGCGTCACCGTACTCCCGGCCCAGACCGCGATGATGCCGCTGACCATGAGTGCTGCGGATCACGACGGCTGGGTGACGCTCACTGTCGAATTCCCATCACAAGGCGGCGACGCCGACGATTACCTCCCGCTCGAGCTGGTCATCACGCGGAACTGATTTCGCAAACGCGGGTCGGAGATGTCAGGGGACGCACGAGTATCGGTGTCCCCCTAACGCGCGCGCGGTTCCGGCGTCTCACTCCATGGGCGCTACGGCGCACCGAGCAGCGCAAGAAGAGAACGGCACCTTGGGCGTCGCCACGCCCGGGCTTCAGTCAATGTGGGTGCAGGTCATGTGCGCGTCTCTGGGGGGAGCGCCACATACGGCACACCCCTGGCAGCGCAAGCTGTCCAGGGGTGTTGTCGTGCCCGCAAGCGGCGTGGTGCGCGCCGTTAGGCAGGGTCAGACGCCGTCATGCGTCGAGCACCTCCCCGAGTGCCTCGAGCACCCCCTCCACTTCACCTAACGAGTGCTCGCCCATGTGGCCGATGCGCACCATGTCGTCCTTGAGGGCGCCGTACCCGGTGGCGATCACGAACCCCTTGGCGCGCATCGCGGCGGCCACCTGCGATCCCGTCTTCCCCGCCGGCATGCGCACGCAGCTCACCCCCGGCGAGCGATAGCCGGCAGGTGCAAAGATCGAGAGTCCCCGAGCCTCGGCCCAGTTCCACGTCGCCTCGGCCATCTGCGCGTGGCGGGCCCAGCGCCCTTCCATCCCTTCGGCGATGATGATGTCGAGCTGCGCGTCGAGCGCGTAGAGGAGCGACACCGCCGGCGTATTCGGCGTCTGGTTCTTGCGGAAGTATTCGTCGAACTCGAGGAGGTCGAAGTAGAGGCCGCGGCGCTGGCTCGCACGCGCTCGCTCGAAGATGCGCGAGTTTGCGGTGCAGAACGCGAGTCCCGGCGGGAGCGCGAGCGCCTTCTGCGAACCGGTGAGGACGTAGTCGAGATCCCACGCTTCGCACTCGACCGGGCCAGCGGCGAGCGAGGAGACCGTATCGATCACGATCGCGACGTCGCCGGCGGCGTGCGCGACTTCGGCGAGCTCGCGAATCGGATTGAGCACGCCGGTCGACGTCTCCGAATGCACGACCGTGACCAGGTCATACTTCCCACCCTTGAGCGCGTCAGCGAGAAGCTCGGGGCGATGATAGTCGCCGAACGGGACTTCGAGCTTGTCGGCGGCGATCCCCGAGTTGACGCTCGCCTTGTAGAAGCGCTCCGAGAACGAACCGTTGACGAGGCAGAGGACGCGCTCGCGCACCGCGTTGCGCACGCCCCCTTCCATGAGTCCCGTCGCCGAAGACGTGACCGAGTACACCGGGTTCGACGTACGGAATACCTGCTGCAATCTCGGCGCGATGCGCGCCATGAGATCTTCGACGTCCTTGCCGCGATGCCCGATCATCTGCTGCGTCATCGCGTAGAGGACGTCATGACGCACTTCGGTGGGGCCGGGAAGGAAGAAGCGACCGAATGCAGGGGCGAGGACCTGCGGCGCGTCGGCGCCGGGCGTATCGGGGCTCGAATCGACGACTGAACTCATGAGGGCGACCTGCCGGGTGAAAGGGAAACCGGTGAAGAGGCGCCGAGCAGCGCGCGCCCCTCGTCTATGAGCGATTGCAGCTCGGCGGGGAGCGAGGCGTCGTCGTCGCCGAGTGCGAGCGGAAGGACTGGGAGGAGCGAGTTCGCGTGAATGACCGCGTCGGCGCCGGCGATCACCTGCGCGCGCGCTGCCACGCCGGCGAAGGCGACAAAGCAGTCGACCGCCGGACGCGCCTCGAGGTCGGTGGCGCCGTCCCCGACGAGCATGCTCGGGCGCGGCACGTCGCCTAACGACTCGATCAGCGCCGGCTTCCCCCCTTGCCGCGCCAACGGAGAGGACTCGTCATAGCCAGCGTACTCGCCGCGATCGTCGAAACGGATATCGACCGCGTGAACACGATCGCCCCGAACGCCGAGGGCGTCCGCCACGTGCAACACCGCCGGCCGCAACCCGCCGGAGACGATGAAGACCTGGACACCGAGTTGCGTCAGCGCCGACACCGTCTCGCGCGCCCCGGGAACGAGCGATGCGACATAGTGCTCGCCCACCTCCTCGAGCGCCCGACGAGTCGGGCGAATGATCGCGAGCCTCCGACCATAGACCGATTCGAGCGACACCTCGCCGCGCATCGCCGCGTCAGTCAGCGGCACGATCTGGTCGCGATACCCCCGCCCCAGCTCGTCAATCCCTTCGATGGAAGACAAGGTCGAATCGCAGTCGAAGAGCACTGTCCGGAATTTCAACGCACCTCGCGTCGTGTGAGCGTCGCGGAAAAGTGATCAGAAGACGAGTGAATAGAAGACGAGTTCTCGTCTTCTCGTCTTCTGAAATCTCGTCTTCTGCCCTTAGATGTGTATTGCGCGGCCAAGCACCGCCAGCGCCGCTTCTTTCGTAGCCTCCGACAGCGTCGGGTGCGAATGCACGGTGATGCCGATGTCCTCGCTCGATCCGCGATACTCGAACGCGAGCACCACTTCGGCCAGGAGATCCGACACATTCGCGCCGATCATGTGGCACCCCAGCAGCTCGTCCGTCTCGGCGTCGGCGACAAACTTCACGAAGCCATTCGTCTCGGCCATCGTGCGCGCCCGACCGTTCGCCGAGAAGGGGAACTTTCCGGTTTTGTACGGACGCCCGCTCGCCTTCACTTCCTGCTCGGTGAGTCCCACCGTTGCGATCTCAGGCCAGGTGTACACCACGCTCGGCATCGAGCGGTAGTGCATGTGCACCGGCTTTCCGGCGATCACCTCCGCGGCTATGACTCCTTCTTCTTCGGCCTTGTGGGCGAGGAGCTTCCCGCCCACCACGTCGCCGATCGCGTAGACATTCGGAAGGTTGGTGCGCATCTGGTCGTCGACGATCACCGAACCGCGCGGGTCGACGTTCAGGCCTAACGCGGCGGCGTCGACGCCGTGGAGCGAGGGGCGGCGTCCGATGGAGACGAGGACGTAGTCGGCGTCGAGCGTCTCGGTCGTCCCGTCGTTCTCCACTTGCACGAGGACGCGATCGGCTTCGACCGTCCCGCCGGTGACCTTCGTACCGACCTTGAGGTCGAGCCCCTGGCGCCGGAAGATGCGGTCGGCCTCCTTGATGATCTCATCGTCGTTGCCCGGGAGAATCGTCGGCATGAACTCGACGACCGTCACCTTCGCGCCGAGCCGACGCCAGACCGAGCCGAGTTCGAGCCCGATCACGCCGCCGCCGATCACGACCAGGTGGCGCGGGACTTCGGGGATCGTGAGCGCGCCGACGTTGGAGAGAACGCGCTTCTCGTCGAACGGAAGGAACGGGAGCGCCGACGGGACCGAGCCGGTCGCGATGATCACATCGCGCGCCTGATAGCTCGTCACCGTGCCGTCGTTCGCCGAGACATCCACGCGGTTCC
The DNA here is from genome assembly GCA_044225935.1 of Gemmatimonadaceae bacterium. Taxonomy (GTDB): domain Bacteria; phylum Gemmatimonadota; class Gemmatimonadetes; order Gemmatimonadales; family Gemmatimonadaceae; genus SCN-70-22. The sequence goes on along the minus strand of JBGAHX010000004.1, from coordinate 1,059 downwards.
CCGCGCGGAGCGTCCCCGCGCCGCGCGCCCAGGTGACCTTGTTCTTCTTGAAGAGAAACTCGACGCCGCGCGTGTTCGCCGAAACGACCTCGTCCTTGCGCTTGAGCATCTGCGAGAGATCGAGGCGGAGCGCGTCGAAGGCGAAGCCGTGCTCGTGGGCGTGCAACCGGGCGAACTCGTAGTGCTCGGACGACTGCAGCAGCGCCTTGCTCGGGATGCATCCGACGTTGACGCAGGTGCCGCCGAGTGTCTTGTCCATCTCCACGCAGACAGTGGAGAGGCCGAGTTGCGCAGCGCGGATCGACGCGACGTAGCCGCCGGGGCCGCCACCGATCACCACGACGTCGGTGGAGACGAGTTCGTTCGCCATCGGAAGAGTGGGGGAGGTTCGAAGGAGGGTGCTTACCAAAGCTAAGCGGGTGCGGCCGCTCGTCGCGACCACACCCGCCCCCACACCGCGATCCCCTGCGGTGCCCCAGTAGCTCAAGTCCTACGCGGCGCGCGTCCCTCGGCTCACGCGGGTGGCCGAGAAGCTCCCGCTGCGCAGCGTGTTCCTCCAGTTCTGCACGCGTGTGTAGAACGTTCCCTCGATGTGCTCGCCGCTCCGCGTCCCTTCGAAGACGGTCATGACGTCGGCGTTCTCGCGCGGGCAGTAGTACGGCCCGACGAGTGCAACGAAGACCGAGTTGGCCGCCTCGAGGAGCTTCATTCCCGTCGGCGGTACGTCGCGCGTCGCGAAGAAGAGAAAGCGCCCCGCGACCGCCGCATCGCTCGACTGGTCACGCAAGAGGGTGAACGGCACCCGCTCGTCGCTTCCGTCGATGATCATTTCTCCGCGCCAGTTCCCGGCCAGCGCACCGAGTGCGGCCGGCATGCGCGCATCGAGGCGCGATGGGGGAAGCGGGGTGAAGGCGTATTCGTTTGGCATTTGGCGTCTCCTGTCGCACTGCACTACGGGGCCGCGGGCCGTGAGGATTCACTCACAATCACTCGACTCACTGGCTTGGACGTCGCGAGCCGGGAAAGGGTTTACTTGCTAGGAGAAGACGAGTTTTCAGA